>CAOKHZ010000001.1 GCA_948468385.1 uncultured Faecalicatena sp.
TTCAAGGTGCTATAGATAATGGGGCAATCCAAATCGGACTTCTGACCCCAGCATCTTCTTTTAAATCGTTCCAATGAATCAATGGATACCATGCACGCCGCTGATGCAGTGGATGAATCCATTGCGTCAGTGCACGACAAAGGGAGGTGATTTAATTCTTACTTTGTAAAACGTGTTGAATAGTTCTTGCTTTCATCCCCTTTCAACACTTGGAACTGTGGTTTTAGTACGGTAATGGGAATATTGGTGAAGCATATTTCGATTATGGAAGGAAATAACATGAGGAATAATCAAAACGAAGGAAAGAACATGGCAGTAGTAGGTGAAGTGGGAAGGTTGGGCTGCGAGGCTTCGGTAATGAAGCGGATGCATGGGCGTTCCGGTGCCTATACGCCCAGTGGTTCCAAGGGAATCGCTCATGAAATCATGGCCAATGATTGGGCGAATTTGAACAATTTGCTGAAACCTGATACCGTGACGTGGCTCACGAAGTCATCAAACGCACCGCAGGTCGATGCCGTGACAATGAAAGGGGGGAAGGTATTGGAAAGGATACAGTATAAGGACACCACGAGCCCGTCTGGGGTTCAAAAAACCGTGAAGCAGGTCGCAAGCGGGAAGTATCGTTAGGCGCAACTTAAGGGGACGAAAGAAACCGCAACCAAGTTCAACCAGATGGCCGAAAAGATGGGAATTCCAAAACGGATGCAGTCCACGGGAATTTCAAGCGACACGCCCCAGCATATTGGCAACATGTTTACCGGGAACGCACCCACTCTGTCAGGTGTCGGAAATGCGGCGAAGTCCTCGGCGGCAATGGTAGCAGATTTAACTGCCGGAGTCGAGATTGTTAAGTCTATCGCCAATGGTGACAGTGTTGGGGGAATGCACGAGTCATGTTGTTTCTAAAACGGCAGAAAGTGCAATAACTGCAGTAGCTTCAACAGCGGTGGCAGAATTTACCCTTGGTACGGCAGGCACCTTGTTAGCGACAAGCACGATACCAGTAGTCGGCCCATTGGTTGCAACCAGTGTGGTTGCATTAGGCACCGGTGCCGTTGTTGGCGAGATAACCGATGGTTTATTTGATGACATCGGGTACGGAGTCGAAGATTTCGTTGATAGAATCGGAGATGGGATTGAAGATGCAATTGATGGAATTGGAGACACATGTTGAAGAAATTGGAGATGCGATATCTGATGCTCTTTTCGATATCGGATGCTTTTTTGACTGCTTATTCTGAAATGATATAAGAGTGTACGTTCCGACCGGTCGGAGCGTACACGGAAAAAGGGGATCTTTATGAGAAGCCCTATAGATTCCACAATGGTTATTTGCGAAATATTAACTTGATGACGGCTCTTGAAAAACAAATGTTCCCAATTGACACGCCTCCCGAAACGTGCTAAAATTCAGGCACATATCCGGGAGGCGAGGTCTGTCAGGCTTCGTATAAAGATTCTGAATTCATCTTCCAAAGAGGGACGGTTGGCAGATAATTTCCAGATATTTCTAAATAATCCCAGTATGAGATGCATGTAAATGTTATTAGTAACTACATAATTAGCAGCGAAAGAGGGATTGTCGAATAACCTTTTCTGAAAATATTTTTCATTTTCTGCAAGAATCCACTTGAAATTTTCCGGCAATGCCCTACAATGAAAGGAGAAGATTTATGGAGAAACGAACGTTGCAGGAATTGAACTTGTTGGATGACTTCCTCTTTGGAAAGATGGTCACCTACCCGGAAATCGGGGAGCGGTTTTGCAAACAACTTCTTGGAATCATTCTGGGCGTGGAATTAAACAAGATAAGAATTGTTCCGCAAAAAGTGTACTTGGGAGCGGAAACGAATCTGCACGGTGCAAGGTTGGATGTCTATATCGAGGAAGAGGATAATCAACTGAATGGCACGTTGTTTGATGTAGAGCCGGATAAAAATGACAAAGAGTCCTTGAAGAAAGCATTGCCGCAAAGGGTTCGCTTTTATCATGCAATGATTGACCAGGAATGTCTTAAATCCGGTCAGGGATACGCTGTCCTTAAACAAGTCATCGTCATTATGATGACACCGTATGACCCGTTTGGTTATGACCGCATGGTGTATACGATAAAGAACCATTGTGTGGAACTGCCGGATATGCCATACGATGACGGTGCCAAAACATTGTTTTTGTATACCAAGGGCAAGGACGGCAATCCTTCCAAGGAACTTCAAGAGCTATTGCATTACATGGAAGAAACCACCAGGGACAATGCTTGTAACAAGACGCTTGAGAGCATTCACGAAATGGTGATGAAAATCAAGCAGGATAGCGAGGTGACATTGGAGTATATGAAAATATTTGAGCGTGAAAAAATGCTATATGATGATGGCAAAGAAGTTGGTAGAAAAGAGGGCAAAGAAGAAGGTAGAAAAGAGGGTAGAAAAGAGGGCAAAGAAGAGGGCAGAAAAGAGGGAAGAGAAGAAGGTCGATTAGAAAAGCTGGTATCACAGGTGTTTAAGAAGTTGCGAAAGAACTATGACGTGTGCGAAATTGCGGACATGTTGGAGGAAGACGAGCATGTCATTCGGCAGATTTGTGATGCCGCCAAGAAGTACGCGCCAGACTACGACGAAAAGAATTGTGCGGAATTGTTGGAACAAATCAAGTCGGCTTGACACGGTAAAAAACAGATAAAAATTATATAAGAATTGTTCCGCAAAAAGTGTACTTGGGAGCGGAAACGAATCTGCACGGTGCAAGGTTGGATGTCTATATCGAGGAAGAGGATAATCAACTGAATGGCACGTTGTTTGATGTAGAGCCGGATAAAAATGACAAAGAGTCCTTGAAGAAAGCATTGCCGCAAAGGGTTCGCTTTTATCATGCAATGATTGACCAGGAATGTCTTAAATCCGGTCAGGGATACGCTGTCCTTAAACAAGTCATCGTCATTATGATGACACCGTATGACCCGTTTGGTTATGACCGCATGGTGTATACGATAAAGAACCATTGTGTGGAACTGCCGGATATGCCATACGATGACGGTGCCAAAACATTGTTTTTGTATACCAAGGGCAAGGACGGCAATCCTTCCAAGGAACTTCAAGAGCTATTGCATTACATGGAAGAAACCACCAGGGACAATGCTTGTAACAAGACGCTTGAGAGCATTCACGAAATGGTGATGAAAATCAAGCAGGATAGCGAGGTGACATTGGAGTATATGAAAATATTTGAGCGTGAAAAAATGTTATATGATGATGGCAAAGAAGAGGGAAGAGAAGAAGGTCGATTAGAAAAATTGGTATCACAGGTGTTTAAGAAGTTGCGAAAGAACTATGACGTGTGCGAAATTGCGGACATGTTGGAGGAAGACGAGCATGTCATTCGGCAGATTTGTGATGCCGCCAAGAAGTACGCGCCAGACTATGACGAAAAGAATTGTGCGGAATTGTTGGAACAAATCGAGTCGGCTTGACGCGGTAAAAAAGTTAATTTTCGCACTTTACAAGGCGCGAGATACGTGCTATACTCTATCAGTGTGAAATCAGCCGGCGTTCGGTGACTGGAGGACTCCACCATCGCTTAATGTCAGGCGGTTACCAGAAAAGTTTGAAGGAGGATGTAAGACATGATTTCCAAAGAGAAGAAACAAGCGATTATTGCGGAGTATGGAAGAAGCGAGGGCGACACGGGATCGCCGGAGGTGCAGATTGCGATTTTGACGGCCAGGATTAACGAGCTGACCGAGCACTTCAAGGTAAACCCGAAGGATCATCATTCCAGAAGGGGACTTTTGAAGATGGTGGGTCAGAGGCGCGGACTCTTGGCATACTTGAAGAAGGTTGACATCGAGAGATATCGTAGCTTGATTGAGAGATTGGGTCTGAGAAAGTAATTAGGGTACGCGGCCAAAGGCCGCACGTCATAATGGAATGAATCACGAGAAGAGCGTCATGCAAGAGGTTTGTCGATTGCATGGCGCTTTCTGTTTTATATCCATCCGGGCCTCTCGCATCTGACACGCTTCGCGCCAGCGGACGCTCATGTGTCCGTCAAAGTATGTCCTCTGGATGGATGCGCACGAGCGCGAAAAGAATCAACTATAGCTTATAAGTATGGGACATGATAGAAAAGAAGTATTTGCTATTCTTTGTCATTGCCGATATAATACCATACAAGCCTTGGAAAGCTTGAAAAGAGGAAATGGCAAAGAAGGCCACATGAAAAAAAGTAAGGGAACATGAGAAAGGAAGGTAGAAGGCCATGATTATGAAACAATTTCAGGATAAAAAATTGTCCGCTCTGGGGATGGGTGCCATGCGTCTGCCGGTAATGGACAAGGTTGACGCGAAAATCGACGTGGCGGCGACGAAGGAGATGGTGGCCTACGCGATGGAGCATGGCATCAATTATTACGACACGGCGTGGGGGTATCATGGCGGGAATTCGGAAACCGTATTGGGCGAGGCGTTGGCCGGGTATCCGAGAGAGAGCTTTTATTTGGCGGACAAATTCCCAGGATATGACCTTTCGAACATGCCGAAGGTAAAGGCGATTTTCGAGGAGCAGTTAAAAAAATGTGGCGTGGAGTATTTTGACTTTTATTTGTTCCACAATGTCTGCGAGATGAACATTGACGCGTATCTGGATGACGAGAAGTATGGGATTATTTCCTATCTTTTGGAGCAGAAGAAAAACGGGCGTATTCGGCATCTGGGATTTTCCGCGCATGGCAGTCGTGACGTGATGAAGCGTTTTTTGGATGCCTATGGCGCGCACATGGAATTTTGCCAGATTCAGTTGAATTACGTGGATTGGTCATTTCAGGATGCCAAGGCGAAGATGGAGCTTTTGGAGGAATTCCACATTCCGGTCTGGGTGATGGAACCATTGCGGGGCGGGCGGCTTGCGAAATTATCGGAGGAAGGGGAGGAAAAATTGCTCGCACTTCGGCCGGACGAAAAGGTTCCCGCATGGGCATTTCGCTTCCTGCAGAGCCTGCCTGGCGTGACCGTCACGCTTTCGGGAATGTCCAATTTTGAGCAGTTAAAGGAGAACGTCCATACATATGAGACGGAACGCCCGCTTTCTGCGGAGGAAATGGACGCACTGTTGTCCGTGGCAAAAGGCATGTTGGGCGCGTCCCTTCCGTGCACGGCTTGTCGTTATTGTGTGAGCCATTGTCCAAGGGGGCTTGACATCCCCATGCTGCTTGGGCTTTACAACGAGCACGCATTTACCGGGGGCGGCTTTATCGCGCCGATGGCCTTGATGGCGCAGCCGCAGGAAAAGCATCCGACCGCCTGCGTGGGGTGCGGAAGTTGTGAGAAAGTCTGTCCGCAGCAGATAAAAATATCGGAGGCGATGGCGGACTTTGCGGCGAAATTGGCATAAAGTAGTTACTTTTGTTACTATTCACGGGGCTGTGCGCTCCGCCGCACGGCCTCCGTCCGATAAAGTGATGGTGCCGATTGGGCATTTCGGCCATCGCCGTAGGCGATTTTAAATGGCCGAATGCCGTTACTATCGCGGCCGCAGGCCGTGAATAGTAATTTACTTTTCGTCACAGAATTGCGATAATTAGATAAAAATTTTACACCTTTTGCAGAACCCGTTATATATAGATACAGTTGCAATGGGGTTTTCATTATAGCCGGTGAAAGGAAAGTGGAAAGACATGGGAATGACGGACAAACAGTTTCAGGGCTTTATCAGTCTTTCATTAGAATTAATTGACAAGGCGGTGGAGAAATCGCCAGATAATGAGGAATTGAAAAAACTGAAGGATATTTTTCAATTAATGCTTGAAGATGGCAATTGACAACGAAAAGCGTTGATGATGCTCATTACGCTTCACTCTTTGACACTATGAGGGTGAAGCGTAATTATTTTTAATGCTGTTTCCGATACTCTTTGGACATCATCTTATATCTGGCTTAAAGCACGAAGATGTGGGCAATTGGATTTCGAAATGCGATCTAATAGTATTTCCCGCCTGACAAGGCGATTTTGTCATCGGGGCGGCCACCCTTTTCGGGTTGTAGGAAACATACAAATGATTTGTATAATTTTAACATATCTGTTGCAAAATATAGAAATATTCGGTACAATATACACAATGTGTGAGCAAGAAGAGGCTCCGTACGGATAGGCTCGAAAGAACCTCGCCAAGTGGTCAGACAACTACATTCGCACGTAAGTGCTTAAAAGACAAGCACTAAGTGCCATATGGTAAGTTCGGTAGTACCTCATTAACGGCGATGGTGTGTATCGTACGTAAGTGACCCAAAAATGGTCACTAAGTGCTCATAACAAGCTCATTGTAAGGAGGAAAAGGAGAATGAAGCAAACAGATGGGGCGAAGGCCGCAAGGAAGGCCTGGAAAAAGGGTTTGCGCAAGGCAGGCAGACCATGGGGGATCTTGTCATTTTTATCGGCACTTTTGGCCGTGGTGTGTATCGCGGCACTGTTGCTGGTGGGCGTGATGGAAAATTCATTCGTGATACTGGCCGGTTCTTCGTACACGAAGTACGAGAACTATGACGAGGATGCCATGTATTACAGCATGGAGTTTGAGAGTGAAGAAAAGCGGATTGAGTACGAGAATGCGTTGGTGGAGCAAATCGAGGGCGAGGGCGCGACGCTTCTGATGAACGAGAACGACGCGCTGCCGCTTGATAAGGGCGCGAAGGTGAGCTGCTTTTCCAGCTCGTCGGTGAACTTAGTCTACGGCGGTACCGGCTCCGGCGCGGTGGACACCGAGAAAGCGCCAAATTTGAAGGACGCGTTGGAGGACGCGGGTTTTTCCGTGAACGAGACCTTGTGGGATTTTTACGAGGAGGGAGAGGGAAGCGAGTACGTGCGGAAAACCGGCAGCATGTTTGACGGAAGTAATTCGGCGACCGGCGAGGTGCCGTGGGATAAGTACACGGACGAGGAGCTTTCTTCCGTGAAGGAATACGGTGACGCGGCCATCGTCGTGATTTCACGGGTGGGCGGCGAGGGCGCCGACCTGGAATTCCAGAATTTAAATTATCTGGCACTGGATGACAATGAAAGAGAAATGATGGAAAATCTGGCGAAGATGAAAGCGGAAGGGGCGATTCAGCATATTATCGTGCTTTTAAATTCGTCAAATGCCATTCAGTTGGATTTCCTGAAAAATAATGAGTATGCGGTGGACGCGGCTCTCTGGATCGGCGGTGTCGGCGCGACCGGTATCAACGCGGTGGCGGACATTTTGGCGGGCGACGTGGTTCCGTCCGGACACTTGCCGGACACGTTCTGCTATGACAATTATTCCTCTCCGGCCATGGTCAATATGGCGACGCAGGTTTACGAAGGGGCGGACGAGGCAGGACTTGGCAACAACCAGAAATATTACGTGGTGTATCAGGAAGGTATTTATGTGGGCTACCGTTATTATGAGACTCGCTACGAGGATTACGTGATGGGGACGGGCAACGCGGGGGCGTATGCCTATGATGAGGACGTGGCGTATCCGTTCGGGTTTGGCTTGAGCTATACGGAATTTGAGTATTCCAATCCGTCCGTAAAATACAACGCGCAGACGGATCAGTTCGAGGTCACGGTGACGGTGACGAACGTCGGTGACACGTATTCCGGCAAGGAGACGGTGCAAGTTTACTCGCAGTCGCCGTACACGGATTATGACAAGCAAAACCAGGTGGAGAAGTCATCCGTGGCACTCTGCGGTTTTGAGAAAACGGATATTTTGGCACCGGGCGAGTCGGAAGACGTGACAGTTCTCGTGGACAAGCGGGATTTGGCTTCTTATGACGCGTATGGCGCGGGGACGTATATCCTCGATGACGGGGAATATTATCTTGTAATCGGGCGGGATGCCCACGACGCGGTCAATAACGTGCTGGCGGCCAAGGGATTTACGGCGGAGACGACCGACAGCAGGATGGATGATGGCGGCCATGCGGATTTGGCGTTGTCGTGGACGCAGGAAGAGTTCGATGCGGACACGTATGCGACCTCGAAAAACGGAACCGAGATCGTGAATCAGTTCGAGGGTGCGGATTTGAATTTCTACGAGAACAGTCCGTCCGCGGTGACATATCTTTCTAGAAATGACTGGACGGGGACGTATCCCGCGGAGCCGGTAAAACTTGGCTTGACGGATGGTCTGACTGCGGATTTGGCCTTGCAGCGGCATGAGAACCAGAAGTCGGACGCGTCCGAGATGCCGACGATGGGAGCCAAAAACGGCTTGAAGCTTTATGACATGATAGGGCTTGCGTTTGACGACCCGAAATGGGAAGAGTTGTTAGACCAGTTGACGTGGGACGAGATGGTGAACACGGTGTCCGAGGGCTTCCACCTGGTACGTGGTGCGGGAAGCGTGCAGGCACCGACCGCCAGGCAGGAGAACGGCCCGCAGGGATTTACCGGATTTTTCGGGCGCGGGGCAAAAGACGCGATGGCCATCACCTCGGTGGACATTTTGGCGGCCACGTTTAACAAGGAACTGGCCGGCGAAGTTGGATCGTGCATCGGTCAGGATTGCCTGAATGCCGATGTCAGCGCGTTGTACGGACCAGGCAACAACACGCACCGGGCTCCTTATGCGGGGCGCAATTTTGAATATTACAGCGAGGACGGATTCTTGTCCGGTGCATTGGCGGCGGAAGAAAATGCGGCCATTTCCGAGATGGGCGTGCGGGTGGAGATGAAACATTTTGCCCTGAACGATTGCGAGGAGAATCGGATGGGACTTGGCACCTGGGCAAATGAGCAGTCCATTCGGGAAATTTATCTGAAAGCATTCCAGCCGGTAGTGGAAAAGACCCCTTCGGCGGGCGTGATGAACGGATACGATCGTTTTGGGGCCATCTGGTGCGGTGCCAATGAGAATTTGCTGAAAAACGTATTGCGCGGCGAGTGGGGCTGTACGGGATTTATCATCACGGACAACGCGACGGTGGATTATATGAGCGGCGTGGACGGCGTGCTGGCCGGTTCCGCACTCTATGACGCGATGATGACGAATGCCGAGAAGCATTTGAAAGCGGCCGAGGGCGACGCGGAAGTCGCCTATGCGCTTCGCGAGGCGATGCATTACAACTTGTACAATCTGGCCAATTCTTCGGCGATGAACGGAATCGGGCCGGACACGGTGGTGAAGGCCGTCACGCCGGGACTGATTGTAAAACTTCGCGTCGGGGCGGGCGTGTTCGTGATCTTGTTCGCACTTTGCCTGGCACGGAGAGTTTTGAAACGGAAGAAATACAAGGGCGAGAACCCAAGGCCGTGGTAATTGAAAATGAATACAATTACGCTTCACTCCTTGACGATAGGGGAGTGAAGCGTAATTATTTTAGTGTTGTTTCCGATACTCCTTGGGTGTCATCTTATATCTGGCATAAAATTTGCTATAAAAGGAGGCCGTGCTTTTGTAGCCGATGGCGGCGGAGATTTCCTCGATGGGATCCGTCGTCAGCAGAAGAAGGCTGCACGCCTTTTGCAGACGGATGTCGGTCACGAGTTCCAGAAACGTACGGCCGGTCTGCGCCTTTACCACCGTGGGAAAATAGTTTTTGTGGTATCCGAAATGGGCGGCGGCCAGTTCCATGTTGACATCGGTCATGTGATCCGTGATAAACGCGATGAGATCCTCGATAAACGGGGAGGAATGGTAATTGCGCATCAGTTCCCCGAAGAGGACGACCAGGGTGGATTCCATGACGAAGCGGGAGGCGGCCTCGCCCCTTAAAAATTCCTCCACCAATAGCTCCATGATGGTGTCGACGCGATGGGTCGTGTCGTGGAACGCCATATAGTTGGGATTCGTGTCGGAGGACGCGAGGTAGCTGTTAAAAAATTTATTCAACTCTTCGTTGATCAACAAAGAGTAAAAAGAACGTTTAAAAATTTCACGGGGGAGAAGGATGTTGATGACAAGATCCTCCCCTTCATGAAATTTTTCAATTTTGTGCAGCGCGTTCGGATTGTGGATGCACAATTCGCCGGCCAAGAGGTGCACCTCTATCCCATCAATCCAGTCAATGATATTGCCATGGTCCACGTAAATGATTTCAAAAAATTCATTGGAATGCGCCCAGTGGTTCATCTGGGAAGTATGGCAGTTGATAAATACGTCGGAGATGGAGCCGGGCTGAAAGAGGCTGTAGGCAAGCGGCTCGTTGTTCATCTGGGGGAGGAAGTTGGAAAATTCCTGAAAAGACTCCTCCACGTTTGGAAGTAAATCTTTAATCCGCTGAAAATACTGCAATTCTTCGCTAGAGGACGAGACATTGTCCAAAAAGCGCTTGAAAAGTTTAGATGCGTAAGAATTGGAATATTCCATGATGGCGGAAATCGTGTCAGAATTCATAATAGTTCTCCTTTTTATCCCCGAAATTTTGTAAAAATATAGTAACACAATAAAAAATGGTTGGCAATAGAATCTTATGATTTTAAATAAAATCCCTTACGAATGCAGATTGTATCTCACAGAGAGTTTCTTTAGAATGAAGTATAAAGAAAGTCAGGGTCGATGTACATCGACATTACCGTGCATATCGTGCAGGAGCAAATGCTGACAAGATTTTCGTGCACGCGCGGAAGCATTTTAAAGTCATTAAAATCACAGAAAGGAGAGGGACTCGGAATGAAGTTTCATTTTATTGAACCGGAACTAGACTTGAATAAAAAAATACCCAAAACGGCTTCTTACATACGGAAGGAGTTTCCATTATCCGGAAAGGTAAAAAAGGCAACCGCGTATTTTACGGCATGCGGGCTTTATAAAGCGTATATCAATGGCCGGGAGGTGGACCATCAGGTGCTTCTCCCGGGAAATACCAGCTACGCGCATCGTTTGCAATATCAGCAGTATGACGTGACAACGTATTTGCAGGAAGGAGCGAATGCCGTCGCCGCCGTCGTGGGAGAAGGGTGGTACCGGGGAAAGGGAGGATTCCCGCCCACGCCAGACGAGGGAAAGAGGTTGAAATTCATGTGTCATTTGGAGATTGACATGGAGAACGGTACCGCGGTGACCCTGGATACGGATTCGACCTGGAGGGCGACGCAGGACGGGCCAATCGGGGAGAATGACTTGAAGGCGGGCGAGCATTATGATGCCAGGAAGGAACTGGCCGGGTGGACGATTCCCGGGTTTGATGATTCCAAGTGGCACGAAGTCAGAAAAGGGCAGTATGCCGGAGCACTGGTTCCTTGCGAGGGCGAGCGGATTCTGGAGCAGGAGCGGTTTTCACCGAAGGAAATTTTACATACGCCGGACGGCTCCACCGTGCTGGACTTTGGACAAAACCTATGCGGCTACATGGAATTTGCGGTGACGGGGAAAGCCGGGACGCAGGTGCGGCTCATTTACGGGGAGACGCTGGACGAGAACGGAAACTTCACCGTCAAAAACTTAAGCTTCCAGACGGATAAGAAGACCGGGCTTTGCGACCAGACGGACTGTTATATCTTAAAAGAAGGAAAGCAATCCTACAAACCGACGTTTTCCATCCGTGGATTCCAGTATGTAAAGCTGGTCAATTGGCCGGAGCCGGTAAACAAAGAAAATTTCACATCCATCGCGGTGTATTCGGAATTGAAACCGGCGGGTACGTTTTGCTGCTCGAATGAAAAGGTAAACAAGCTTGTGCAAAACGTTTCCTGGAGCATGAAGAGCAATTTCGTCGACATTCCCACGGACTGTCCCACGAGGGAACGGGCCGGCTGGACGGGGGACATCATGGTGTTTAGCGTCCCGGCCATTTATCAGATGGACAGCTATAGGTTTTTGAAAAAGTGGTTGAAGGACGTCATTTTGGAGCAGGGGGAGGACGGAAGGATTTCCAACATCGTTCCGGGAACGGGTATGCCGAGGATGATGGACGGGGCGGCCGGATGGTCCGACGCGATTGTCAAGGTGCCGTGGGTACTTTATCAGTATTACGGGAAAAAAGAGATTTTGGAGCTCGCCTATCCGGCCATCGTAAAGCATATTCAGTTTATGAACTGCAGGAGAAAGAAGCGGAAACCGTGGAATCTGGCCAAGGGAAAGCACTGGGACTATATCATGGACACCGGGTTCCATTGGGGAGAATGGTTGGAGCCGGGAAGCAGCATGCCTTCCGGCGCGCTTCGGGCATTCACGATGCCGGACTGCGAGGTGGCGACGGCATATTTCGCCTGGTCCACAAGGCAGGCCGCGGAGATTGCCGACGTGCTGGGAAAGGCGGAGGACGCAAAAAAATTCCGGCAGCTGCATCAAAACGTCGTGGCCGCCTATCGAAAAGAATTCCTCCCGGACGGGATGGTGCACTCGAAACGGCAGTGCAGGTACGTGCGGCCGGTGGCACTTGACCTGGTTGACGAGGAGACGAAAGAACGGGTGGTTTCCCGGCTCAATCAGATGGTGGCGGAAAATCAGTACCGAATCGGGACGGGATTTTTGTCAACCCCGCACATTTGCCGGGTACTGACCGAGCATGGTTACACGCAGAGTGCCTACGGGCTGCTGGAAAATGAAGCGGCGCCCGGATGGCTGTACGAGGTGAACAAGGGTGCCACGACCATCTGGGAAAACTGGTTCGGGAAAAATGAAAAGAACGTGCCGACCAATTCGATGAATCACTATTCGCCGGGGGCGGTCGTTGGCTGGATGTACAGCCATGTGGCGGGAATCCGGCCGTTGCTTCCGGGATTTGAAAGGGTGTTGATCGCGCCGAACCCGGGCGGCTCGTTTCAGTGGGTTACTTGTTCCTATGACAGCGCGGCCGGACAAATCGTCTCGAATTGGAGAATAGAGGACGAACGGTTTGAACTTGAGGTGAAGGTTCCGACACCGGCCGAAATTCGTCTCCCGGACGGGACGAAACAAGATGTGGAAGCGGGAGAGTGGAAATTTACATGTAATATAAAGGAGTGAGAGAACATGATTACGCCAGAGATGAAATTGAAGGTGATTGCCGCCCTTCCGGAATTTTCCGGGCGCGGCTACATGGTGGGGGAGATGCCGGGAATCCCGGGAAAAATCGCCGGAAACTTAAAGCTGGGAACCATGTGCGGCATGATGAAAACATGGAATGCCGAAAGTACGGCGGCCGGGTTTGAGTACGTGTCCCAAAAAGCGAAAGCGGGAAAGGTGTTTTATGACATCTGGCCGGAGGAAGATAGAAGGAAGGATCCGGCGAAAAAGCGGACGGGACTTGCGGCGTTTCCGCTTCCGAAAAAATCGAAGTTCGCGGTGATTTGTGCCGGGGGCGGGTATGCCATGGTATGTTCCATGGTGGAGGCGTTTCCCCTTGTGAAGCAACTAAACGAGGCGGGATACGCGGTCTTTGCCGTGCATTACCGGGTGGGGAAGGATGCGAAAGCCCCGGCTCCGATGGAGGATCTGGCGCAGGCCATCCGTTTCATTTTGGAACACGCCGAAGAATTTCAGGTGGAAAAGGAAGGCTACGCGGTGGGCGGATTTTCAGCAGGCGGACATTTGGCGGCATCCTGGGGGACGAAGACCCTTGGGTACGCACATTATCATTTGCCGAAGCCCGCGGTCATGTTGCTTTCCTATCCCGTCATCACAATGACGGAGAAAACACACAAGGGTTCCAGAAATTGTCTGCTGGGGAAGAAAGCGGATGCCGGTCTGGTAGAGACGTACTCCGTCGAGAAGCAGGTTACGGCGGATTACCCGCCGTCGTATGTATGGCAGTTTGACCAGGACAACATGGTTCCGATTGATAATACGAAGCTGCTGGTCGAGAAATTGAAGGAGTGCAAAGTCAAACATCAGTACGAAACATTTCCCGGAACGGCGCACGGCGTAGGCTTGGGAATCGGAACTCCGGCCGAGGGATGGCTTGAGCGGGCGATTGAATTTTGGGAGAAAGAAGGCAGTTCCATTTGATAGAGATGTGCCATTAGGAAGGAGGAGCGAAAGCGGTGAGCGAGAAAAAGGAAAACGGAAAGAATGGAAATGGGAAAAAAGGGAGAAAGAAAAAGGAGCACAAAGTTTTAAAGCGCGTGTTGTTGACGATTCTGGTGATTTTAGTCGTTCTGGTCAACGTGGCGTGTTTTAAATTTGACAGCATGATGACGCAGTTTTTCTCCAATCCGGCGCAAGCGGACGCGCAGGCGGTGAGCGAGGCCAATAGGCACGCGGAGGAATTGACGAAGGAAATCGAGGCGGAGGGCATCGTTTTGTTGAAAAATGAAAACGAGACCCTTCCCTTGAGCGAGAAAAACGTGAACGTGTTTGGCTGGGGAAGCATTTCTCCCATCTATGCGGGAACGGGTTCTGGAAGCGGCAACAACACGGAAAACGTCACGCCGTCGCAAGGGCTTGAAAATGCCGGGTTTAGCGTGAACGGGGAACTGACCGCGTTTTATGAAGGCTTGGAGTTTGAGCGGAAAAATGCGGGGCCGTTGACGGGATTTCAGGCCGACATGCATTTGTACGAGGCGGAAGTGTCGGACTATTCCGAGGAATTGATTCAAAACGCGGTGGACTTTTCCGATGTCGCGCTCGTGGTGATTTCCCGGCCGGGCGGCGAGGCGAGCGACCTTTTGACGGACATGGCGGCGGCAGATGGGGACGAGGGCAGACACATGCTTGAGCTGACGCGTAAAGAAGAAGACCTCCTTGCCATGTTAAAGGAAAATTTTGAGCACATCGTGATTCTTGTCAACGCGGCAAACCCGATGGAACTGGGATTTCTCGAGGAGGAGGGCATCGATGCCGCACTCTGGATTGGAGATCCGGGAAAGACCGGCTTTGAATCCGTGGGGCGTGTGCTTTATGGTGACGTGAATCCGTCCGGTGCTCTGGTCGACACGTATGCATATGACGCGACAAGTTCCCCCGCCTATGCCAATTGCGGAAACTTCGAGTACTCGAACGGGGACGGCGTGTATTACGTGGAATATGCGGAGGGCATTTATGTGGGATACCGGTATTATGAGACCCGTTATGTGGACAATGAGACGGGAATCTGTGACGAGGAGGCGTACCGCGAGGCGGTGCAGTTCCCGTTTGGATACGGTTTAAGCTATACCGAGTTTTCACAGTCCATCACGGATTTTGAGGCGGACGGCGTGACGGTGAAGCTGGATGTCACGGTGACCAATACCGGGGACGTGGCCGGTAAGGATATCGTGCAGGTGTACTACACGGCGCCGTATACCGTGGGCGGGATTGAGAAATCCTTTGTCGTGCTGGGTGCCTATGGAAAGACCGGGGAACTGGCTCCGGGCGAGAGCGAGACGGTGTCGCTTGAGATGGCGGTAGAGGAGATGGCTTCCTACGATTATGTGAATCAGAAGGCGTATGTGTTGGAGGCCGGTACCTACGAGGTAAAACTGATGGACAACGCGCATGATTTGATCGATTCGCGCAGCTTCGAGGTGGAAGAGACCGTCGTTTATGACGAGGCAAATGCAAGGGACACGGATTTGATTGCGGCGACGAACGTATTTGATGACGCGGCCGGCGAGATTACCTATTTGTCCCGGGCGGACTGGGAAGGAACCTTCCCGAAGGAGGTCCCGAGGGAAAAAGAGGCGGACGCTTTCATATTGGAGCAGGTTGCCGACCTTGGTTACGAGGTAAACGAGGCGGACGAGGACATCGTCATCGCGGATCATGGGCTTACCTTGAAGGACATGGCGGGGCTTTCCTATGACGATGAAAAATGGGACGCGCTGTTGGAGCAGTTATCCGTGTCTGACATGCAAAAGCTAATCGGCGTGGGCGGCTATCAGACGATGGGGCTGAAGTCGATTGACAAGGGGCTTACGTTGGAACTGGACGGACCTGCGGGTGTGAATTCGATTGTAAACGGCGAGGCCGGAGTCACGCACGCGACGGAAGTGGTGCTGGCGAGCAGCTGGAATAATGACCTGGCATACAAGATGGGAGAATCGTTGGCACGATCATTGGAGGCGTACGGGATTGACGGAATTTACGCGCCCGCCGCGAACATTCACAGAACTCCGTTTAGCGGACGAAACTTTGAGTATTATTCCGAGGATGCCTACCTTTCCGCGAAAATGGTGGCGGCGGAGGTTTCGGCCATCCGTGACAACGGAAAGTACTGTATGGTGAAGCATTTTGCCTTGAACGACCAGGAGACGAACCGGAACGGAATTCTGACGTGGGCAAACGAGCAGGCCATCCGGGAAATTTATCTGAAGCCGTTTGAGTATGCGGTAAAAGAGGGAAATGCGACCGGAATGATGTCAGCCTTCAACCGGCTGGGAACGACGTGGTGCGGCGCGAGCCAAAGCCTTCTGACCACGGTGCTTCGCGGGGAATGGGGCTTTGAAGGGGCGGTCATCACGGATTATGACGGCCTGACGTACATGAATCCCGACCAGGCCATCCGCGCGGGGAATGACCTGATGCTTTCCAACATGGAGGATTTGCCCTCGGATACGAGCAATACGGGGAAGCAGGCGATGCGGAGGGCGAGCCATAATATTTTGTACATGGTGGCAAACAGCGATGCCGTGGAACGCACCTATGAAACACACATTCCGTCTTGGGCGGTCACGCTTGTCGTGTTTGATGTCGTATTGGCGGCGTTGATCGTGTTGCGGATCGTACTCAAAAAGAGAAAAGGAGCAAAAAGGGATGAAAACGTTTAAGTTTGTATTAAAATGTATTTTTCTGCCGTTGGCCATGGTTTTGATTTTGTTGGTCGGAGCGGCCGGAAATTATATCTGTCTGGCCTTGTGCCCGACGGTAATTGACGGATTCTTTAATAACTATGATACCTCTGCGGAAATTTTGGACACGATTGAAACGGACGAGGAGGACTGGCATAAACTGGCCGAAACCATAGAAGGAGAGGGCGCGGTCTTGCTTAGAAACGAGGATGACGCGCTGCCGTTGGCGGGCGGAGCAAAGATAAATCTTTTGGGATACCGCGCGTATGACCCGGTGTATGGCGGAACCGGTTCGGGAATGACGGACGCGTCCAGCGCGATTACGTTAAAGCGGGGACTTGAGGATGCCGGGTTCGAGGTAAATGACGCGGTGGAGAGTGTATATACGGAAAATAACGGCAACGAGGGAACGATCGGCTTCGTCACTGCCAGTTATGCAATCAACGAGGTGGCACCGGGCAATTTTGAAGGTGAGGCATCCTTTGAAAACCTGAAGGAATATTCCGACATCGCGGTCATTTCGATTGGACGCGTGGGCGGCGAGGGAAGCGACTTGACGCAATATGAGGGGCCAAACGGAGAGCATTACCTGGAACTGAGCCAGGAGGAAAAGGAGCTGATTGAGACGGCTCGTGACACGTTCGGGACGGTAATCGTGCTCTATAACGGTGCCAACGCGATGGAACTTGGTTTTTTGGAGGAAATGGACATCGATGCCGCGCTTTGGGTGGGCGACCCGGGGGCATATGGCTTTGAAGCGGTCGGACGGATTTTAAACGGTGAGATTAATCCTTCCGGAAGACTTACGGACACCTATGCATATGACGCGCTGTCGGCACCGGCCATGGAGAATTACGGGAACAACACCTATACGAATATTTCCGCGTTTGACAGTGATGACAGCGAGGGGAACGCGCATTTCGTGGATTACGTGGAAGGCATCTACGTGGGATACAAATGGTATGAGACGGCGGACGCGGAAGGATATTTTGAAAAGGCGGGAACATCTTACGAGAAGGTGGTGCAGTATCCGTTTGGCTATGGACTTTCCTATACCGGTTTCACGCAGGAAATCAGCGGCGGGACGAAAGACGGATCCGATATTGACGCGAGGGGAAAGATTACGCTTGACGTGACCGTGACCAATATCGGCGAGGTCGCGGGAAAAGACGTGGTGGAGGTTTACTATACGGCACCTTATACGGAGTATGACCAGGATGCGGGAATTGAAAAGTCAGCCGTCAACCTGATTGAGTATGAAAAGACGGATCTGTTAAATCCGGGGGAGAGCGAGGAGCTTTCCGTAACCATTGACATGGAGGATTTGGCTTCCTATGACAGTACGCATGACAATGGGGATGGCACGAAGGGATGTTACATGCTGGATGCGGGAGCGTATGAAATTTCCATTCGCCAAGACTCCCATACCGTCATCGAGACCATCACGGTCAATCTGGCGGAAGACTATTTCTTCTGCGGCGAACAGAAAAGAAGCAGCGACGAGGTGGTGGCGACAAACCAGTTTGAGGCCGCGTCCAGAGGTGTGTATCTTTCCCGAAAAGACGGGTTTGCCAATTATGAGGAAGCGATGAGTTCCGTTTCCGACGTGGCGGATGAAGATACGATTTATGTTGTTGAAAATTCAGGAACTTATGACGAGTCATATGATGACATCGACGTGACTTATGAGGAAGGCGTAGACTACCGGGCCGACGGTGCCAAGGTGGACACGAACGCGGAGAATTACGTCACGTTGGCGGATATGAAAGGGCTCGACTATGACGACCCGGCATGGGAGCAGCTGCTTAGCCAGATCAGCCTGAAGGAAATGCAGAACATGATTTGCTACGGTGGTTGGAGAATTTCAGGAATTGACGCGATTGGTTCAAAGTCCATCAATATTTTCGACGGACCGTCAGGACTGACTTCCATGTTTAGTACCGGGGGCGGCGGGACCGCGTATCCGGCCACGATTGTTCTTGCCTCGACGTGGAGCAAGGAGTTATCAGACACTTATGGAAGCTATTATGCGGACGAATACCATGCAAAGGGCGTGTCGGGATGCTATGCCCCTTCCATGAACATACATAGAAGCCCGTTTTCCGGCAGGAATTTTGAGTACTATTCGGAGGACGGAAGGCTTTCGGCTCTGGTCGGTTCAGGCGTGGCAAAGGCCAGCACGGACAAAGGCCTGCTCGTATACGCGAAGCATTTTGCGTTAAACGATCAGGAGACAAACCGAGGCGCGAACATTTGTACCTGGGCGACGGAACAGACCATCCGGGAGATTTATTTGTCACCGTTTGAAAAGACCGTGAAAGACGGGAACGTGACGGGCATGATGGCGGCGTTTAACCGAATCGGAAATACGTGGTGCGGAAAGCACAAAGAATTGTTGACCAACGTGTTAAGAGGTGAGTGGGGATTTCGCGGAGTCGTGTCCACTGACGCGGCGGGCGGTGACAATTACATGACGGGTGGTAGCGACGTGACTGCCAGCGTGCGTGCGGGCTGTGACATCTGGCTGACGTTCATGGGGTCGGATAATAAACCGTCCGTGGAAACGAATGCGGATATCCACTATGTAAGGCGTGCTGCGAAGGATATCTTGTATACGGCGGCAAATGGTGAGACGATTGAAATTAACGTAAAACCATGGCGCGCGGTACTGGCCGTCATTGATGTCGTTTTAGTTGTATTGTTCCTGCTGTGTGTAAGGGGAATGGTAAAGACGATTAAGAAACGCCGTCAGGAAAAAAGACAAGGGGCAAAGTAAAAAGCAGAAAAACAGAAAGGAAGAAGGACATGGAGCAGGAGAAAAAATATTTGAAGCTGGGAAATAAGATTGGCTATGGGGCCGGCGAGGTTTCCGGAAACTTATTCAACGGACTGGTATCGAATTTTTATATGATTTTTTTGACGAACACGGTCGGATTAAATCCAGGAATTATCGGGACGCTGATGGTAATTTCGAAGCTGTTTGACGGCGTGACGGACGTATTTTTCGGCACGATGATTGACAAGACGCATTCCAAGATGGGGCGCGCGAGGCCGTGGATGCTGTTCTCGCAAATCGGGGTTTCCATCTGTCTGGTTATGTTGTTTTCCATCCCGGCCGGTGTGTCGGACGTGATGAAGTATGCGTGGTTCTTCGTGTTCTACGTGGCGATTAATGCCATTTTCTATACGGCGAACAATGTCGCGTTGTCCGCGCTTACGGCGTTGATTACCAAGAACACGGGAGAGCGCGTGGAATTGGGCGTGTTCCGTTTTGCCTTTGTCATGCTTACGCAGATGATTGTGTCCACGACCGGCGTGTCTCTTTCCAACGCATTTGGCTGGCAGACGGTGGCAATCCTGTTTGCAATCATCGCGTTGATCGTGAACACGATATCCGTATTTTCCTTCAAGGAGCTGCCGGAGGAAATGCTGATGAGCGAGGAAAACATCAGCGCGGTGGCGGAGAAACCAAAGGCGGAACTTAATCTTTTGTCGGCACTCAAAATTTTGGTGAAGAATAAATTCTATATCATCATGCTGGCGATGAACATCATGGTATACCTGGCGGCAGGAGCCATGGGAGCGGCAATCTATTATTTTACATACAACATGGGAGATGAAAACCTTTATAGCTTCTTCATGATTGCCATGATGCTGCCGACACTTTTGGGACTTGCACTGACACCGCAAATCGTGAAAAAGTTCGGGCTTTATAGGACGAATTTGATTGGTTTTGCCGGGGCGACCGTGTTCCGCGGACTCTTGGTGGTGGCCGGAATGCTGGGAATTTTCCCGCTGATGCTTGTCGGCATCGGCTTGTCAAATATCTGTGCGGCACCGCTTACGGCGGACGGAAACGCGCTGATTGCGGCAATCTCGGATTATACGTATAAGAAAGAAGGCATTCGTCTGGACGGCAGTATGTTTTCTTGTACGTCGATGGGAGTCAAGGTCGGAAACGCGCTGGGAACCGGCATGTGCGGCTGGCTTCTGGCAGCAGGCGGATTTGACAAGGATTTGGCCGTGCAGTCACAGACTTGCCTGAACATGCTTACCTTCTTGTTCTTGTGGCTTCCGCTCATATTGTACTTTATCATTACGGTTTTGAACTATTTCCTGAAGGTCGAGCAGGCCAACAAGGAGCTGGATGAAGCGGCCGGAAAGTAAAGAGGGAATGGATATGGAAAAGAAACGGTTTATCGCATTGACGGACATTCACAGGCTGCCGGATGACAGGCAGTCGGAAATTGATGACGTGGAGTCCATGTGCAGGCTGCTCCTTTATGCGAATGACATTGATTTGGAAGGGTTGATCGCCACGTCGTCGTTTTGTTACAGAAACGGCGGCGAGGAGAAAGACCGAAAGATTATATTGGACATCATTGACGCGTATGAGAAGGTAAAGCCAAATCTTGACGTGCATGCAAAAGGATATCCGGATGCGGATGATTTGAGAAGCGTTACGTTTTGCGGGATTCCGGAATACGGGAAGAAATACGGGCAAGGCTTCGGTGATGAGAAATATAATGACAATCCTGGTGTCAATCATATTATACATGTGGTGGACAAGGACGACGAAAGGCCGGTATGGATTGGCCTCTGGGGCGGCTGCAACACACTGGCCCAGGCCGTCTTTAAGGTGTGGAAGACGAGGACGAAGGAGGAGTTGTCCCGTTTCCTTTCCAAGCTTCGCATTTATGGAATCTCGGATCAGGACAAGGGCGGAATCTGGCTTCGGGAAAATTTCGGGGAGCGGTTGTTTTACATCGTTTCGCCGACATCCGGTACGACGCCAGGGGCGATTGGCTTTAAAAGTGCGACCTGGCAGGGAATGTCATTTGACTATTTCATGAACAAAAACGGGCGGAAGGAGTTCGCGGGCGCGAGGTCGGACATGATTACGAAAGAATGGATCAGCCAAAACATTTGCGGCGAGACGGCTTATCGGAAGTTGTATCCGGCTCCCACGCTTTGCATGGAAGGGGATACCCCGTCCTATCTGGGCTTGATACCAAACGGATTGGGCGACATGGAACATCCAGACTGGGGAGGCTGGGGTGGACGCTATGAGTTTTACCTCCCGCAAAAGGTGCCGATTTTCGGAAAAAAGGAAAGGTATCCCATCTGGACGAACGCAAACGACATGGTGCCGGACGGACGCGGCGGTTTCGTGACCGGCAACCACGCCACGATATGGCGTTGGCGGGAGGCGGTTCAGAATGATTTTCTGGCAAGGCTTCGCTGGACGGAAGTTTCTGAGTTTGAAAAGGCCGTGCACGCACCGGTGGTAAGGCTCGCCACGCCGTCCGTGTCGGAGGTCAAAGCCGGAGCGCGTGTCACGATGTCGGCAAAGGGAACCTATGACCCGAACGGACTGCCGTTAAAGTACCATTGGTTTTACTATAAAGAGGCCGGAAATCATGCCGGGACGGTTTGGATTGACGATTGTGACAAGGAAGAGGCAAGCCTCGTCGTGCCGGATCAGGCATGTACCTTGCATGTCGTACTTGAGGTGACAAATGAAGGGACTCCCGAGGTGACACGCTACGCACGCGTGATTTTAAATGTAAAATAGTGATAAAGTGTAACAATATGTGAACAAAATGATTGAATTTGGAGAAGAAAGTGTTAGAAAAAACACAAGGAATTGGTTGTGCTGAATAAAAAAATCGGTTATACTTGGGACATGCGGAGGCGAAAAGTTTTCGCGGGAGCTTAAGAGTATGACCGATTTTTTGATGTCCGGAAGGTGGGTGACGGCATGGGAAATTATTTGAATCCGGGGAATAAGGCGTTCCAAAGAACGATAAATTCTAAAATATATGTGGATAAAACGGGATTGATTCAATATTGTAATAGCGTGATGGATACGGCGCAGGAGTTTATTTGCATGAGCAGGCCGCGCCGTTTTGGAAAGTCCGTGACGGCCAATATGTTGGCGGCGTATTACGACCGTGAGTGTGATTCAAAAGAGTTGTTCCAGCATTTTAAAATCGCTTTTGAAGAAAGCTATTTGGAGCATCTGAATCGTTATGATGTGATATTTTTGAACATGCAGGAATTTTTAAGCCAGAGTGGCAGCATGGAAGAAATGTTGAATTTATTACAGAAATCGGTTTTGTGGGAGTTGTTGGAGAAGTACCCGGATTTCCGCTATTTTGACGAGACGAATCTGATACGTACGATGCAGGACGTTTATCGGCAGACGCAAGTGCCCTTTGTCGTCATTATTGATGAATGGGATTGCATTTTCAGAGAATATACGGTGGATGCAAAAGCGCAAAAAAAATATTTGGATTTTTTACGGGGACTATTGAAAGACAAAACATATATTGTGTTGGCATATATGACTGGAATCCTGCCGATAAAAAAATATGGGACGCATAGTGCGTTGAATATGTTTGGTGAGTTTTCAATGACTTTCGCCGGACCGTTTGCGGAATATGTTGGATTTACGGAAAGTGAAGTGCAATCCTTATGTGATGCGTATCAGATGGATTTTGAAGAGACGAAAAAGTGGTATGACGGATATGAGCTTGAGGGTGTGGGTTCCGTTTATAATCCTCGGTCCGTCGTGTGTGCGATGCAGTTTGGAAAGTTTCAGTTTTATTGGAATCAGACGGAAACGTTCGAGGCACTAAAGACCTATATCGACATGAATTTCGATGGACTGCAGGATGATATCATAGATATGATGAACGATGAAAAACGTAAGGCGGTGGATATTTACGGCTTTACAAACGACATGGTGACGTTTCATTCAAAAGATGACGTCCTGACTTTGTTGGTGCATCTGGGATATTTGGGGTATGACAGCGAGACGGGGGAAGTGTTTATCCCAAATCATGAGATTTTAAATGAATATATGACGGCAATCAGTAATTCGGAGTGGGGGGAGGTCTCCAGGGCGATAAAAAATTCTCGTGCGGCGTTGGATGCCATATGGAAAAAAGGATGCCGTGCAAGTTGCCGAGGCTGTTGCAAATGCGCATTATGAAACATCACATTTGCAATATGATGATGAAAATGCGTTGGGTTATACGGTATCGTTGGCATTTTATGCGGCGCGAAATTTTTATACGGTATTTCGTGAGTTCCCGACTGGAAAAGGTTTTGCCGATTTGGTGTTTCTTCCAAGAAAACAGCATGCTTGTCGTCCCGCATTGCTTATTGAATTGAAATGGAATAAAAGTGCCGAAGGCGCAATTCGTCAAATAAAGGAAAAAAATTATTGTAAGAGCTTGGAAGAATACAAGGGAAATTTGTTGCTTGTGGGAATCGAGTATGATAAGAAAACCCGCGAGCACCATTGTGTGATTGAAGAATGGGAAAAGAAGTAGGAAAGCATCGTTTTTTTGATGTTTGGAAAGTAGGTGGGAAGTATGGATTTGAATTTGAAAATAACGGATATGGCGGGGGCGAGGCCGGAGCATTCTACCGTAATCGTAAATTTTGTTTCGGCAATACGAAAGCAGTTAAGAAACAGTACGTGCTATGTGTATTCGGACAACGTACAATATAGGTTTAAGACGGATGACGGAGAAGATAAAGTCGTGATTCCGGACGCGTCTATCAATTGCCGTATCAAGGCGAGACGGGGGAATGTCTTTATTGACGCGCCTCGTTTCGTGATGGAGGTTCTTTCCCCTACGACGGAAAAGTATGACAGAGGGGAAAAAATGGAATTGTATCGGCAGCAGGAGATTGAAGAATATTGGATTGTCGATTTAAAAAAGAAAAGTGTTGAAATCTACGAACTGGATTATGAGGATGAAAAGCCACGGTATTTTCTGATTGAAACGATAACGGAAAACAATAAGGATGATTTAAAAATCCTGCATTTTCCTAATATAAAGATTACATTTGACGAGTTGTTTGACGAGGTTGATGTGGAGTACTAAGAAAATGGTGGCAGTTCCCACGCGCTTGTGTGAGGGAATGGTAACAGAACAAAAAGCATTAAGCAAGAATGAGATTGTCTGGATATAAAAGGAGCGGTTTGTTTTTTACGCCGCTCCTTTTATCTTCCTATAGATTTTAAATTCAACTTGTGTTATTCTAAGCAAAAAATAACAAAAAATGAGCCCCTTAAATTCTAGTATGGTGGATATTAAATAATTGACAGTTTAGCATGCTTTTTTTTTGATTCGCGGAAAAGTAGAGCGAAATATTTGCACAAAGTTTTTTTGGACAGAGTACTAATTTCTTTCACCTAACAGAAATATTATGTGATTTGGAATAGTTGTGTCTGGACAAGATACTTCTGGGGCGCAAAAGGAGGAAGAAGATGGGAAGCATTTACGGATATATACGTGTTAGTAGCCGTGACCAGAAGGAGGATAGGCAAATAGCCGCCTTTCGTGATTTGCCTATCCCCCAAAAAAATATCTATATAGATAAACAATCTGGAAAGGACTTTAATCGTCCATTGTATAGGCATATGGTAAATAGGTTGAAAAAAGATGATTTGCTTTATATAAAAAGTATAGATCGGCTAGGGCGTAATTATGAAGAAATTCTGGAACAGTGGCGGGTACTCACAAAGGAAAAGGAAATAGATATTGTAGTTCTTGACATGCCACTTCTTGATACTCGGAGAGGCAAAGACCTAATGGGTACATTTCTCAGCGATATCGTTCTCCAGGTATTGTCTTTTGTTGCGGAGAACGAACGGACAAACATTCGCAGGCGGCAGGCTGAAGGCATTGCTGTGGCAAAAGCCAAGGGTGTAAAATTTGGCCGGCCAGCACTTCCTTATCCTGACAATTTCCAAGAAACATACAAGGAATGGCGAAAGAAAAAAATATCACTTAGACAAGCGGCGGATACTTGTGGAATGCCTATAAGCACCTTCTATGGAAAAGCAAAGAAATATGAAAATTCTCTCCAGAAGGGATAAAGGAAATTTTAAAAAGTGTACTTTTGCAGATTTCTCATTTGCTCTTAAACAATTGCATTGTAACATAGAAATATTGGCTTTGCAAGAAATTTTTGCATTTTCACATGAAAAAGTAAAATTGTCCATTTTTCACGGGGCAGTCCATTCTGCCACGCAGTGATCGTCCAATAAAGGTCTCATTAATTGAAAAGGTGACTAGTCCTGCTTACTTTGGCGATACATTCTCGCGTTCTTTATCCATATTCGTGGGTTCGTTCCATTGGACTGTTTGTTCATATAGCTTAGCTAATGTCAAAACAAATATGCAAGCAATCTTGCTATTGTTTCGATGATGTCCAGAACTTTTATGGTAAATTTGTAAAAGTACACTTTTTAAAACATGCGGGAGGGAGGTGTGTTTATATGCAATTAGAGAAAGCCGGAAAAACGAGTATCTTCAAGAAACCTTGGTTTTGGATAGCAATCGTTGCTATAGTAATTGTATTTGTTGTGATAGTCAGTTCACAAGAAAGCACAAATGATGATTTACAAGGAAGCAAGTATGATGCAAGCATTGAGTTAGTAAAGAACGGATCACCTACTTTGATTCCAAATATTACCTACCAGCAAGCATATGAAAACTTTTTTGGCAATCCACAATGGCGAGGGTTTACAGCGGATACGGGCGAAAAGGTTGTGGAATTTACAGGTGAATGTACGTATTATGACGAAGATGCCCAGGTTTATATTCAGTTTGTGATTGAAGGTACTGATTCATTCTCATTGTATTATGCCCATATGAATATAGGCGACGAAACAATTACAATGGGCGAACAGATGTTTGTAGAATTGGTATATATACCATTTGAGGTATATTCCGAAGAGGTGCTAGGTAAAGAACTTAATAGTGACGTTCAAGAAGCATTTGAAGAAATATATGAATCGTATTATTAAGAATATTGGAGGAAAAATCTATGAGATGTGCAAATTGTGGTGCTAATTTTGAAGATGGTGCAAATGAATGTCCTTTTTGTGGTTCACCAGTTAAGAAGGAATTATCATTTGAGCAACCTGACAATACATGGAACGTTGCAACACAAACAGCGATGAATCCATTATTGGACAAAGAGTATAATTTTTCAGGAAACGATTTAGTTGTCAAGGGTCGGTGGGGCGTGGAAGTCAATGTGAAAGTTGGAGAAGATAGACTTTATTTTACAACTGTTCCTGCCAAGAAGAACGTATTACCTGCTGTTATGCTTGAAGATATAATGGCTATAGAAAACAGCTTTCATATGAGAACGGCCAATATTGTTATCGGAGCTATTGGCTTGCTTTTGGGCTTTACCACTACTTTATGGGGATTTCTGCTCCCTATTTTGGTTTTGTTGATATATCGCGAAAGAAAAATCAGAATACATCTTCGAAATGGCAATATTCTAACAATTTTTTCAAGCGATAAAGAACTAGCCACGCAGTTCATTGATGATATGAAAAAAATTACCAAGATTCAACAATGATATTGATTGTGGAGTGTGATTCGATGATTTGTAGTAATTGTGGAGCAAATATATCAGAGGGACTAAAAGAATGTGAATTTTGCGGTTCTCCAGTCGATGTGGCAAAAGCAGGTGCAGGGAATATTCCTATTGCACGGAGTTTTGTTTCCTTGTTATCTCCAGAAGAAAACAAAACGTTGTCATCCTATATGGCTAGAGGTGATTACTCGACAGCTCAGAGATTTGTCATGGATACATTTGGGTTTAATGGACCACAAGCATTTGAGATAATAAAGCAAGTTGCCAGACATAAGGACGCGATTTTACCTAATATGTATATTTTGATAGAGAATCTGATGTCAGAGAGTAGAAAAGTCTTGTATTTTGAAAATGATTCCAAGGATATTACAAAAGTTAAAAAAGGTGCACAAAACAAATACCTCATCAAATTAGGTTATGTGATTGATGAAAGAATATTGTTGTTGTATGATAATGCAATAATAAAATCAGGTGAAAATGGATTTACCATTACCAACAAATGTTTTTATTCATCAGGTTCTCTTCTGGGCGATGAGGCGTTTGTTGTCCCGTTGAAAGATATTAAGACGACTCATGTGGATGGAATTACATTGTTTGTTAACGAGAAAAAGGTGGCGATGACTCAGATTGATGCAAACGATTATTTCAAAGTATGCTCCATAGTATCTAGAATAATTCGCATGAATAGATAGTATCTGTATGAGTAATATGTTTCAATAATAGGTGATGTTTCTTGAGAAAGGATATCACCTTTTTTATATGATATTAACAAAGAAAGAAGGGCTAGGCATGGCTATAATTGAAGTTGTCAAGTATAATGGAAGTCCAGATATGCTTGCATGGAAGTATCCTGGTGAAGAATTAGGAACATGGACGCAATTGATTGTAAATGAATCTCAGGAAGCCATTCTCTATAAAGGTGGTATGGCTTTGGACGTATTTCAGAGTGGTAGGCATACCCTTGAAACAGAAAATATTCCTATTCTAAACAAAATAGTAAACATTCCTTTTGGAGGACGTTCCCCCTTTACGGCCGAGGTGTGGTATGTAAATCGGACATATTCTTTAGATGTAAAATGGGGAACCGCTACTCCGATACAGATTCAGGATCCTAAATACCAAGTTTTCTGTCCAATTAGGGCGAATGGTATTTTTGGAATTACGATACAAGATTCTAAGAAATTTTTGGTGAAATTGGTAGGTACTATGCCTACTTTTGACAAACAGACTCTCGTAAAGTTTTTTAGAGGTGTATATATTACGAAGGTAAAAGACGCAATTTCATCATATGTTGTCAAAAAACAAATTAGTATTTTAGAAATCAATGCTTACATAGATGAACTGTCAACATACATGCAAGAACGCATCGAACCAGAGATGGCCGGATATGGCATTAAGCTTGTCAATTTCTATGTAAACGACATTAGTGTTCCAGAAGAAGATTCTGCTGTAAAGAAATTAAAAGATGCACTTGCAAAGAAAGCAGAAATGAACATAATTGGTTATAGTTATCAGCAAGAACGTTCTTTTAATACTTTAGAAGGTGCTGCTAATAATTCTAATTCTGGAGCCGCGCCCATTATGGGAGCCGGAATGGGACTTGGAATGGGATTTGGAATGGGTGGTGCAATTGGCAATGCATTCGGAGATGTTACACAATCTATTGACATTAACGCTGCAAAAGGAACAAAGGAATGTCCTAACTGTCATATGCAAATAGATATGACACAAAGATTTTGTGGAAAATGTGGTTTTGATACTGATAAAAAGGAAGGGATATCAAAAAGCGAAAAAAGCAATGTGAAAATTAAATGCAGCAAATGCGAAAGCACTTTGAATAGGGAAGTAAAGTTCTGTCCAGAATGTGGAAAAAAATATAATCCATGTCCGGAATGCGGAGCCGATTTGGACGAGGGCGCGATATTGTGTGGCTTTTGTGGATATGAATTTCCAAAGAAGTGTCCCGAATGTGGAGTTCAATTGTCTCAAAATGCTAAGTTTTGTCCCGAATGTGGATATTCGCTTTTAAAAAAATGCCCTAAATGTGGGAATGTAATCGAGGGAACACCTAATTTCTGCCCTGAGTGCGGAGAAAGGTTGAGGTAATTATTATGAAAAATACTAAAATGATAGGACTAAGTATTAGTGGTACGATAATATTATTGGCATCGTTCATTATATTTATGTTATTGAAACCATCGGATGGATGTGCTTCTGTAATGCTTGGTTTCTGTTTTTTGATTTTTTCAGAAATACTATTGTATGGAGGATTGGTCGGTCTGGAATTTGTTCGTAGTCAGTCGGTCATTTCAAGAATCGGATTTGGAATATCCATTATAGGATATTCGGTTATGAGTATGATTATATCTGTGATTTTCATATTTATGAATACAGATGAAACTAAGTATTTTATTGCAATAGAAGTTATTGGATTTGCAATCTCTGCCGTATTAAGTGTCATATTTTTGCTTATGATAAAAAGGGTGAGAGAGGATTAATCTATTTATGTTGTTTTAAGAGTGTCAAGCATGGCAGATTAATTGTTGGTCAAAGAAAATCAAAAATATGGAGGCGGTGAAGTGAAAATTTCATTTCCACTTTTAAAAATTGATTTTCCGGTAGAATTTAGTCATGGTAGGTAAAAAAAGCACGAACAAGGAAAAAAATTAGTTGCAGCTTTTACATTCTACCTCACCGAAAAATCATGGATTCTGTAGTGTAAGAGTAATTTCTACCGCTATTTTTGAGAATAGCCAAAAATATCAAGTAGAATTTGCGGGCAAAACTAAAGTCAACTTATACTCCCCGGTAATAGAATTTAAATTTTCACTTCACAAAAATATGGGGGCAGTAAAATTTAGAAAAGTTTTCATTGTGTTTCACACATGGACATGTTATAATATTTAAGATTGTGGGTTGGGACAAGATGCCGAGACCACTGAAAAGCGTGTCAGGAGTGAGTGATAACGAAAACACCACCAAAGTGGCGGCACATGCCGTGAAAAATTGGACGGATATTGCGAGGGCATGTTTTTCAGTAGTTTCGGACGGTTCTTTCCCCAAGGAAGGTGCATGGCACTTTCAGTCACATAAAAAGAGAACATAAGGCGGTCGTCAGCTACGATGGCCAAAAACGAAAAAGGAGAGAACTATGTTTAAACAGTATGAGATGGAACTTGCGGGGAGAACCCTGCGGGTTGACGTGGACCGCGTGGCCAAGCAGGCGAACGGCGCGGTATTGATGCATTATGGGGACACGACCGTGCTCTGTACGGCGACGGCGTCCGAGAAGCCGAGGGACGGGATTGATTTCTTCCCGTTAAGCGTGGAGTACAACGAAAGATTATATTCCGTGGGCAAGATTCCGGGCGGATTTAACAAGAGGGAGGGCAAGGCATCTGAGAACGCGATTTTGACCGACCGTGTCATCGACCGTCCGATGCGCCCGCTGTTTCCGAAGGATTACCGCAACGACGTGACGTTGGAAAATCTCGTCATGTCCGTGGATCAGGACTGCAGCCCGGAGTTGACCGCCATGTTGGGAGCGGCCATCGCTGTGAGCATTTCCGACATTCCGTTTGACGGCCCGATTTCCACCACGCAGGTGGGTTTGGTGGACGGGGAGTTCGTGTTCAACCCGACGGCGGCGCAGAAGATTTTGTCGGACATGGCCTTGACCGTGGCTTCCACAAGAGAGAAGGTCATCATGATCGAGGCGGGAGCCAACGAAGTGCCGGAAGACCGCATGATTGAGGCGATTTTCGCGGCGCATGAGGTGAACCAGACCGTCATCGCTTTCGTGGACAAGATCGTGGCCGAGTGCGGCAAGCCGAAGCATGAATACGCGAGCTGCGCGATTCCGGAGGAGTTGTTTGCGGCCATCAAGGAAATCGTGCCTCCGCAGGAGATGGAGGAAGCGGTATTTACCGATGACAAGCAGACGAGAGAGGAAAATATCCGCCAGATTACGGCCAAGTTAGAAGAGGCGTTTGCCGAGAACGAAGAGTGGCTGGCCGTGCTTTCCGAGGCCGTTTACCAGTACCAGAAGAAGACGGTTCGGAAGATGATCCTGGTAGACCACAAGCGTCCGGACGGACGTGCCATCGACCAGATTCGTCCATTGGCGGCGGAGATTGACCTGATTCCGAGAGTGCATGGTTCGGCCATGTTTACCCGTGGACAGACGCAGATTTGTACCGTGACGACCCTGGCTCCGCTTTCCGAGGCGCAGAGGCTGGACGGTCTGGACGAGGCGGAGACCTCCAAGAGATACATGCACCACTATAATTTCCCGTCCTATTCGGTCGGCGAGACGAGACCGTCAAGGGGACCGGGAAGACGTGAGATTGGACATGGCGCGTTGGCAGAGCGGGCGTTGATTCCGGTATTGCCGACGGAAGAGGAGTTCCCGTACGCGATCCGCACGGTTTCCGAGACGTTTGAGTCAAACGGCTCCACGTCGCAGGCAAGTATTTGTGCGTCCAGTATGTCACTGATGACCGCGGGCGTGCCGATTAAGTCGGCGGTTGCCGGTATTTCCGCCGGATTGGTGACGGGCGAGACAGACGATGACTATCTGGTTTTGACAGATATTCAGGGCTTGGAGGATTTCTTTGGCGACATGGACTTCAAGGTGGCAGGTACGCACAAGGGTATCACGGCCATCCAGATGGACATCAAGATTCACGGGTTGACCCGGCCGATTATCGAGGAGGCGATTGCCGCGACGAAGAAGGCCAGAACCTATATTTTGGACGAGGTCATGAGCAAGGCGATTGCCGAGCCGAGACCGGAGGTGGGCGAGTACGCGCCGAAGATTATGCAGATGCAGATTGACCCGCAGAAGATTGGCGACGTGGTCGGACAGCGCGGCAAGACGATTAACGCGATTATTGACCAGACGGGCGTGAAGATTGACATCAACGACGACGGTTTCGTTTCCGTCTGCGGCACCGAGAAGGACATGATGGAAGAGGCGATGAAGCTGATTACCATCATCGTGACGGATTTCGAGGCGGGCCAGGTGTTGGAAGGAAAGGTGGTCAGCATCAAGGAGTTTGGCGCGTTCGTGGAATTCGCGCCGGGCAAGGAAGGCATGGTGCACATTTCCAAGATTTCCAAGAAGAGAATCGACAAGGTTGAGGACGTTTTGGCCGTTGGAGACAAGGTGAAGGTCGTCTGCATGGGCAAGGACAAGATGGGAAGATTCAGCTTTAGCATGCGCGACGTGGCCGAGTAAGGGCGGCGCAGGCGAAAAAGTAAATATTGTAATGGATAGAGAAGGCATAAATCTCGTGACGTGGCAAGTGTGTTGTCAAAAACAATGGCGCGGCACGGTGATTGGTGCTTTCTTTTTTATAATTAAAATTCGAATATTATAGATTTTTCTGAAATCAAAAAATGGGAAATAAAATTACAATATTAAAATCATAATTACAATACAAAAGAATGAATTCGTGGTATGCTAAAATAGCACATTTAAAATGGAAAAGAGACAAGGAAGGGAAAGGCAGATTTCCTGAAATTTTTGTTGAGTTAAAAGGAGGAGCGAATCATGTTACAGTTTCAACGAATACAGTGTGAAAACAAACCAAATCCCATCAACGTGGACAATAAAAATCCGTCGTTTTCCTGGATTTTAATGTCGGACAAGAACAATGTGGAGCAGACCGCGTTTCAAATCCGGGTCTGGAAATGTAAATGGCGCGGGGGCAAGGCGGAAGAATTGATATGGGACAGCGGGAAGGTGGAAAGTTGTAAAACATACGGGATCCGATATGTAGGTGACGTGTTGAAAAGCCGTTTCTCTTACTGCTACCAGGTTACGGCATGGGATAACCAGGGAGAATGTGCGCAGTCCGCGATGCAATCCTTTTCTACCGTCGTTTTTGACACGGACGAGTGGCAGGCCAAGTTCGTTGAGCCAGAACAGTTGCCGCTGGAGCTTTCGGAAAATCCGCTGGACATTGCGAAACAGAAGTGGCAGGAATTCGTATTTCACATGATGCGCGGCGAAGAGGCGGATTTTATCAATGTGGACGGATACCTGCAATCCGCTCTGAAATATCCTTATTTTCCGGCCGTCATGATGTTTCGCAGGTTTCAGGCAAAGGCGAAGGTGGCGCAGGCGACGCTTTATATGACCGCCCATGGCGTATATGAATACTATATTAACGGGGAAAAGGGGGCTGACGTTTGTCTGGCACCGGAGTTTACGACCTATGACAAGTTACTGAAATACCAGGTATACGACGTGACGCAAAATGTAAACGAAGGGGAAAATGCAATCGGTGTCGTAATCGCAGACGGATGGTTCAAGGGAAAAATCGCGAATGGCGTGGGTTGCGAGTATGGTACGAATCCGGCGCTATTAATGGAATTGGAATTGATTTACGAGGACGGACGAAAAGAGATCATCTGCTCGGACGAACAGTTTTCTTACAGCTACGACGGGCCGTATCGGAGGGCGGACATTTATAACGGGGAGACGTACGACGCGAGAAAGCAAATCATTGATTTTGCGTCCGTCAAGATGGACGCGGCGGACTGGAATCCGGTGCATGCGGTCGAGATTGATAAAGCGGTATTGTCCGCGCAGACTGACGCACCCGTTCGTCCCGTCAGGGAAATAGAACCGATTGCCTTATCCACGAATCAAAAGGGTGAACTGATTCTGGACATGGGACAGAATTTCGCGGGACACGTTCGCGTGAGCGGGATGAAAGGCACGGCGGGGACGGAAATCGTATTTGAACATACGGAAGAACTGGCACCGGACGGGTCGTTTACCTATCCGTTTGCAGAAAAGGTGCAGGCGCAAAAAGATATTTATATCATGGACGGGAGCGGCGATGAAAGCTACGAACCGGCGTTTACCTATCACGGATTTCGCTATGTGCGGATTAGCGGGGTGGGAAGCGAACCCTGGAAGAAGGAGCAGTTTACGGGAATCGCCGTGAGTTCGGACAATGAGACGGTGGGAGATTTTTGCTGTTCCGATGAAAAATTGAATCAATTGCAGAAAAACATCGTGTGGAGCCAGCTTAGCAATATGATCGGGATTCCGACTGACTGCCCGACCAGGGAAAAGGCAGGATGGACGGGCGACGTGGTGGTATATGCGAAGACCGCCTGCTTCAACCAGTCGCTGTTGGAGTTTTATAAAGAGTGGTTAAAATCCGTTCGCGCGGAACAATTGGAAAACGGTGTGGTGCAAAATACCGTGCCATTGATTCAAAATTATTTAAACCAGATTGGCGGCGGTTCCACCGGGTGGGGCGACGTCATTATTACATTGCCGTTTGAGCTATACCAGATTTATGGGGAAAAGGCGGTTCTGGAAGAGAATTATCCGGCGATGAAAAAATGGATGGGATACCTGGAGGATTTGGCTTACAATCAGCTTCCGCCGGGGGCGGAAAACCTGACGGGAGAGGCACTTGAGAACCAGCATTATTTGATCAATACGGGATTCCAGTTCGGAGACTGGCTGGTGCCGAGCGTCGTAAATGACGAAGGGTTCGCGGACGGCCCGAAGTCCTCGTTCTTGACCGGCTTTCCGGTGGCCACCGTGCTGTATGCGAACGATGCGGATCTGATGTGCGAGGTCGCGACCGTGCTGGGAGATACAAAGGCGATTGCAAAGTACCAGGAGCTTGGCAAAAAAATACGAAAAGCATTTACCGACACCTATCTTTTGCCGGACGGGAGGCTGGAAAATGACTTGCAGGGGCTGTATATCATGGCGTTAAAAATGAATATGATTCCGGAAGAAAAGCGGGAAGGCCTGCTAAACCGCCTGGTAGAGTTGATTCGGGAAAACGGCGGCTGCATGGACACGGGATTTATGTCCGTCCCGTATATTTTGGACGTGCTCGGCGAGAACGGAAGGAAGGACGAGGCATACAAGCTGTTATATCAGAATCACTGTCCGTCTTGGCTTTACGAGGTCGAGCGGGGAGCCACCACGATGTGGGAATCCTGGAATGCGATCAAGCCGGACGGGAGCAAGGACGGCTGCTCGTTCAATCATTATGCGTTCGGCTGCGTCGGAAACTGGATGTACAAAAACTTGCTCGGAATTCAAAACGCGGGAGTTGGGTACGACAAGGTGGTGATTGAGCCGGACGTGGCTTCCGGTCTTGCGTGGGTGCGCGGGCATTATGATTCGGTTCACGGAAGGATTGCCGTGGAATGGGAAAAAACAGAGGAAGGAGTATCCGTGCGGGTGGAGATTCCGGTAAACGTGACCGCGAGCGTGAGACTTTGTGACGGGGAAGAAAGAGTGGTAGGTAGCGGACGTTATGAGTGGAAAGTGCGCATATAAAAGGAAAGCGCGTATGTAAAAGGCGTGCATATAAAAAGTGCGCATGTAAAAGGAAGAGGAAAGTCAGTATCGGAGCCAATGTGCTTGTGAGGGGATTGCAAGGCATTGGCTCTTTTTTATTCTTGAAAATCCCGGTCATATTTTTTTTGTCCGCTCATATATATTGTGTAGAGAGGGTTACTCGTCAAACCCCGACCAATCACCATGTTGATTGGAACGAGAGAGGTGGACAAGATGAAGGAAAACAGAAAGCGAAAACAAATTTTGAACATTCTGGCGGAGAACGTCCGCGAATATTTGCTGAAGGAAAACCTGGACTTTGCGGAGTTGCAGGAAATCCGGCTTCGAACCGGGAAACCGCTGATTATCGTATACCGTAACAAGGAGAGGGTACTTCCGGCGGGCGGGGCGGAAAAATACACCGTGACGAGGGAGGACGTGCGGGAGACGATGGACTATGTCAGCCATTATTCGCTCTATGCTTACGAGGAGGAGCTAAGCCAGGGGTTCCTCACGATTGAAGGCGGTCATCGCGTCGGTGTGACGGGGAAGGTGGTCTTGGAGGGGGACAAGGTGAAGAACATCCAGTACATATCCTCCGTCAACATTCGGATGGCGCACGAAAAAATAGGTTGTGCGGACCGCGTCCTAAAGCATATTACCAAGAATCGGGAGGTCTGCCATACGCTGATCATTTCCCCGCCCAGATGTGGTAAGACGACGTTGATTCGTGACATCGTCCGTCAAATTTCCGAGGGGAATGACTTCGTGAAAGGCTGTACGGTCGGCGTGGTGGACGAGCGTTCGGAAATCGGCGGCTGCTACCAGGGGGTCGCCCAGAATCAGCTGGGAATGCGCACGGACATTTTGGACTGCTGTCCAAAGGCGCAGGGGATGCTGATGATGATTCGTTCCATGGCCCCGCAGGTATTGGCAATCGACGAGATTGGAACCTGCGAGGAGGTGCGCGCCGTGGAATATGCCATGCAGTGCGGCTGCAGGCTGATTGCCAGCGTACATGCCTTAAATCTGGAGGAGGCGAGGGAAAAGCCGGTTCTTGGCGAACTTGTCAGGAAGCATCGCTTTGAGCGTTATATTGTCCTGGGAAATTCTCGGCATCCGGGAGAAATCGTACACATTTATGACGGACGGGGGAATCTGTTATGCAGCGGGTGATAGGAGCGATCCTGGTGGTGGCCTCGACGGGGGCGGCGGGCATACTTTACGGGGCATGGCTCAAGGAATATTTGGAGACGCTTTTGTATTTGCGCCATGTCGTTTCTATACTAAAAGGCGAACTGGAATATACCGGCGCGCCCATGCAGGAAATATTCGGGCGCACGGCGGCGCGTGTAAGGCAGCCTTATCAAAACTGGCTTAAGGGGATGGAGAAGCGGATTGACGAGCGAGAAGCGGAAAGTTTTCGGCAGATATGGAATCATGCGGCGGACGCGGACCTCGTGTCCGTTCACTTGAAAAGGGAGCACCTTGCACAGCTGAAAGAATTGGGGGAATGTCTCGGACAAGCGGATCGCGCATCGGAGGCGAGGAACTTTGTACGATATCTGGAACGGTTGGAGCAGGAAATTGAAAAGGAAAGGCTCCAGATGGCGGCGAAGCGGCGGATTGGCAACTGCCTCGGGGTGATGGGGGGCATTTTCCTGGTCATCGTTTTGCTGTGACGTGAAAAAGGATGGAGGAGACCATGACGATAAACCTGATATTTAAAATTGCCGCGGTCGGCATACTTGTTTCCATATTAAGCCAGGTGCTCAAGCACAGCGGGAGGGACGAGCAGGCGTTTTTGGTCAGCCTGGCCGGATTGATTTTGGTTCTGACGTGGATTTTGCCGCAGATTTATGACTTGTTCATGACGGTACAAAGATTGTTCGCGCTATAGCGGCGTGAAGGAGTCCGGGTTCTGGGTAACGCGAGGATTGTTCGGGTTCTGGGCGGATGCAAAAATGAGGGGGTGAGCGGATGAGCATCCTGCAGATTGGAGCCATCGGGGTGTTGGGAGCCTTGATGGCGGTTCAGTTCAAAGCTTCAAAGGCGGAGTACGCCGTGTACGTCAGTGTCGCGGTCAGCATTTTTTTGTTTTTTTGTATCGCGCAGCGCCTTAGCCTTTTCGTGGACGTGATTGCACGGCTGAAGTCCTATATCAACGTGGACGTCGCGTATATCGAGACGATGTTGAAAATGGTGGGCCTCGCCTATATTGCCGAGTTTGCCTCGGGAATTTGCAAGGACGCGGGACATCAGGCGATTGCCGTACAAATCGAGACGTTTTGCAAATTGACGATTCTGGCCTTGGGGTTGCCGGTTCTTCTGGCACTGTTCGAGGCCATACGGGAGTTCATGGCATGAAAAAGAAAATTGGCGCGGCGTTATTGTTGCTGATATTGTCCTTGTCGATGCACGTGCAGGCGGGGGAGAGTCCTGCGGACGTTGAAAACCGGACGGAAGAAAGCCTTTTGGCGGAATTTGACTTTCAGGAAATTGACGACGGCCTGGCGGAAATGTTCCCGAGCCAGAGGATTTTGTTTTCCGAGGTGCTTTCCTCCCTGATGGAAGGAGATATTGAAGGGACGGGGCAGAAATTGGTGGAATACGTGAAGGACAAGCTTGGTTATGAGTTTGCCAATAATAAAAAAGGCCTCGTCTACATTTTGCTGATTGCCATCATGGCCGCCGTCTTCAGCAATTTTTCTGACGCGCTGCAAAGCCGCCAGGTATCGCAGATAGGATTTTATATTTTATACATGCTGATTATTACCATGTGCCTGCACACGTTCCGCGTCGCGTTTGTCGGGATGGAGGGGCAGGTCGCGAAAGTGGTGGAGTTCATGCGGCTGCTTTGTCCCACTTATTTTCTGGCGGTGGCGCTTTCTTCCGGCAGTAGCAGCGCGGTCATGTTTTACGGGCTCGCCTTGTTCTTGATTTATATCATCGAGGCGGTAATATTGCACTTGGTGCTTCCGCTAATCAACGTGTACATCATGCTCCAGGTGGTGAATTACCTTTTGGGAGGGGACGCGTTAAGCGAATTCGCGGATTTGTTGAAGAAACTCGTCATATGGGGACTCAAGACGATGTTCGGAATCGTCATCGGAATCAACGTCGTGCAGGGACTCCTAGGACCGGCCATCGACGTGCTCAAGAGGAGCGCGCTGACAAAGACCATCGAGGCCATCCCGGGTATTGGCAACACGTTTGGCAGTATCACGGACGTCGTGCTTGGCACGGCCGTGCTGTTGAAAAACGGGATCGGGATGGCGGGAGCCGTGTTTCTTCTATTACTTTGTGTGGTTCCCGTGGTACAGATGGCGTTGTCGTGTTTCATGTTCAAGGTTACCGCGGCGCTCGTGCAGCCGGTTTCCGACGAGAGGATTATCGGGTGCATCCGCAGCGTCAGTGAGGGATATGGGTTGATGTTGCGCGCGTTTTTGACCGTGGCGGCCTTGTTTTTGCTCACGATTGCCGTGGCAGCCGCAGCCACTTCGTAAAAGGGAGGAAGTTACGCCGCACTAGGTAAGGAGGGGAAATGATGTTGGACGTGCTTTATGAATGGATACAGAACCTGGTGTTTTTTTTGCTGATTGCGGGAATGCTGCTGGACGCGTTGCCGGGGACGGCGTATCGGAAATACGTTCGGTTTTTTACCGGGATGGTGGTGATCCTTCTATTGGTGTCGCCGATTTTCAAGCTGAGCGGAATTAAGCAAAGTTTCGAGGGACTTTATCACAGCGAGGAATACGAACGGATGATGCGCGAGGTGGAATCCATGGAGTGGTATTTCCAGGAGGCGGGGGAGGAATTCTGGCAAAACCAGACGAATTGGGAGGATGCGGGCACGGACGGCAAAAATGCGGGTGTTGGCGGTACGGACACAAGCGTGGAAGGCGGGGAGCAGGAGGGCGTGGAAGGAATAGAAGTGGAGGAAATTCGGATTGGAGAATAAATGGAAGGAAACGTTGAAACAGTGGTGCGAGCATCCGAAGTTTCCGAACAAGACACAGCTTTTGACCGTGTTTCTAGTCGGCGTTCTTTTACTGGTCATTGCCTGGCCGACGGACGAGGAAGGAGGGGAAAAGCAAGGGGGACTGGAACAAGGCGGCGTTTCGGAGGAGGGGCAAAGCTACGGTCTGTCGGACGAGGAGGCGTATCAGGAATACATGGAAAAGCGGATTGCCCGTGCCTTGGAACAAGTGGAGGGAGTTGGCAAGGTGGAAGTTGTCATCACGCTGAAATCCACGTCGGAGAAGGTGGTGGAAAAGGATCAGACATCTGGCAGTCAGACGAGCAGCGAGGCCGACAGCGCGGGCGGGACCCGCACCATTGAGGAACGCTCATCGGAAAAAGAAAGCGTTTACGAACAACGCTCGGATGGGACGCAGACTCCATACGTGAGCAAGGAACTGACACCGGAAATCGGGGGCGTTCTGATCGTGGCCGACGGCGGGGACAACGCGGTCGTGATTCGTGACATTACGGAAGCGATACAGGCATTATTCGGGGTGGAGGCGCATAAAATAAAAATAATGAAAAGGACAGATACATAAAAGGAGGTTTACAAGTGAAGCGTATATTTAAGAAGAACCAAATCATTATTACCACTCTGGCGGTCATGATTGCAATTGCCGGATATCTGAATTATTCGGGTGCTCTTTTTGACGGAAAGAAGGACGATACGACACAAGCCAATGCCGATCTCGCCAATCAGGAGCTTTTAGATATTTCCGAGGAGGACTTAGAGACCGGAACGGGCGATATCTTAAGCAATGACTCCGAGGTGGAAGGAGTTCCCGGTGAGGCGGTGCTGACGGGATCCGGCGCGGAGACGACCGTCGCCCAGGCCAAGGTTTCGAGGGAGCAGGTGCGCTCGCAGAACAAGGAGACGCTGCAGTCCATCATTGACAATACAAACATCAGTGACGAGGAGAAGCAGGAGGCCGTGTCGCAGCTGGTGCGCATGACGGAAATTGCCGAGCAGGAAATGGCAATCGAGACGTTGATGGCATCGAAGGGATTTTCCGAGTCCGTGGTCAATTTGACGGAGGATTCGGCGGACATCGTGGTCAACGCGGCGGAACTTACGGACGCAAATAGGGCGCAAATCGAGGATATCGTGAGTCGGAAGACGCAAATCGCGCCGGAAAACATCGTAATTACGCCGATTCACGAGTAAAATCGGAAAAAGAAAAATATTTAAGAACCAGACGTTGCCACAAATGTAAGAACGTGGTATACTACGTAAAGCAACGAGCGGTGCGAAAAAAGGTAGATGATAAGATGTGCCGCGCATGCGCGAGGGCAGATTATCATCTACCTTTTTTCATAGGGCGAGAGCTATGCGAGCGAGAAGGAGCGAAGCGAAATCGAGCTACGCAGCGCGGGAAAGGCGAGAGCTATGCAGCGCGGGAAGGGCGGGAGCTACGCACCGCGAAATTAAATAATTGGGAGAGTTATCATGGATTTTACGAATGAAATAAAGAAGCGGAGGACGTTCGCCATCATTTCGCATCCGGACGCGGGCAAGACGACGCTGACCGAGAAGTTTTTGCTTTATGGCGGAGCCATCAACACGGCCGGTTCGGTCAAGGGCAAGGCGACGGCCAAGCATGCGGTTTCCGACTGGATGGAGATTGAGAAGGAGCGCGGTATTTCCGTCACGTCCTCCGTGCTGCAGTTTAGTTATGGCGGATATTGCATCAACATTTTGGACACGCCGGGGCATCAGGATTTCTCGGAGGACACGTACCGCACGTTGATGGCCGCCGATTCGGCGGTCATGGTCATCGACGGATCGAAGGGGGTGGAGGCGCAGACGCGCAAGCTGTTCAAGGTCTGCGTGATGCGCCACATTCCGATTTTTACCTTTATTAATAAGATGGATCGTGACGCGATGGACACGTTCGAGCTGCTTGACGACATCGAGAAGGAGCTTGGCATCGCCACTTGTCCGATCAACTGGCCGATTGGATCCGGCAAGGCATTCCAGGGCGTGTACGAGCGGAAGACGAAGACGGTGGAACTGTTTTCCGACACGCAGAAAGGGACGCGCGTCGGGGAAGTGCAGAGAATTGCCGCTTCCGACGGGCAATTGGAACAAGTCATCGGGGATCGGGCAAAGGAAAAACTGGAAGAAGAAATCGAACTGCTTGACGGCGCGTCGGCCGAGTTCGACCAGGAGCTGGTATCGAAGGGAGAACTTTCCCCGGTATTTTTCGGCTCCGCCCTGACCAATTTCGGGGTGGAGACTTTTTTGCGTCATTTTTTAACGATGACGACACCGCCGTTGCCTAGGCTGTCCGACCATGGGCCAATCGACCCGATGGAAGAGGCGGATTTTTCGGCGTTCGTGTTCAAGATTCAAGCCAACATGAACAAGGCGCACCGTGACCGTATCGCTTTTATGCGTATTTGTTCCGGGACGTTTACGGCGGGGATGGACGTTTACCATGTACAAGGCGGCAAGCAGATTCGCCTTTCCCAGCCGCAGCAGATGATGGCGAGTGAGCGCAAGATGATTGAGACGGCGTATGGCGGCGACATTATCGGCGTGTTTGATCCGGGAATCTTTTCCATCGGCGACACGCTGACGACGTCCAGGGAAAAGTATGCCTACGAGGGGATTCCGACGTTCGCGCCGGAGCATTTCGCCCGTGTGCGGCAGCTAGATACCATGAAGCGCAAGCAGTTCGTCAAGGGCATCAACCAGATTGCCCAGGAGGGCGCGATACAGATTTTCCAGGAGTACAATACCGGCATGGAGGAAATCATCGTCGGCGTGGTCGGCGTGTTGCAGTTTGACGTGTTGAAGTACCGCCTGAAAAATGAGTACAACGTGGAAATTTTATTGGAGAACCTGCCGTACGAGCACATTCGCTGGATTGAAAACGAAGGAATCGACATGGACTCCTTAAGCGGAACCTCGGACATGAAGAAAATCAAGGACTTGCATGAACGTCCCCTTCTCTTGTTCGTCCATGAATGGAGCGTGCGCATGACGCTGGAGCGAAATCCGGACTTGAAGTTGTCTGAATTTGGACGTTCATAAGATTTTTGTTTGCAAAAGGAAGGATATTTGTTATAATACTATAAGATGGCGGGAAAACTTTGAAGTGGACAGGCACCGCCAAGGAGATTGATGACCGAACGGAGGTTTTTGAAATGGCAAAGGACGAGAGGACGACGTATACGATACAGAAGGATGCTAACAAAGGTGAAATCAAGATTGCGGACGAGGTGGTGGCAATCATCGCCGGGCTGGCCGCGACGGAAGTGGAGGGCGTGGACTGCCTAAACGGCAGGCTGACGAACGAGACCATCAGCCGCCAGGGAATAAAGAACTTGTCCAAGGGCGTGCGCGTGGAGGTGCTCGAGGGGGTCGTCACGGTGGCGCTGGCACTGGTGCTGAAGTACAATTATAGCATCGTGAGCGTGACGGCCAAAGTGCAGGAAAAGGTAAAGACGGCGATAGAGAACATGACCGGATTGGAAGTGGCGGACGTCAATATCCGCGTGGCCGGCGTTGAGATGGGGGCGCAGGCGTAGTTACAATTCATGGCCTAACCGGTCGTGGATCGTAATGGCATCCAGCCATTTGAAATTGCCTGCGGCAGTGGGCTGGATGCCCACGGATACCATCAATTTAACGGACGGTGGCCGTGCGGCAGGCGCACAGCCCTGTGAGTAGTGACCAGGCGTAGTCCGTGCGTGCCATGGACTTACGCTCGTGGAGGTACTAGGATGATAAGAACAGAACTTCGGGAGCATATATTCAAGATGCTATATCAGGTCGAGTTTTATGAAGCGGAAGAAGTACAAGCGTCTTTGCGGTTGTATTTTGACGCTTTGGAACGCGCCACGGAAGAAGACAAGGCATATATGCAAGGCAAGCACGAGGCGGTGGTCGCGCGGCTTGCGGAGATTGACGAACTGTTGAACGCAAACGCGCAAGGCTGGAAGACGAAGCGGATGAACAAGGTTGATTTGGCAATTCTTAGGCTTGCGGTTTACGAGATGACGTGGGACGACGACATTCCGACCAAGGTCGCCATCAACGAGGCGGTCGAGCTGGCAAAGCGTTTTGGCGGGGACGACAGCCCGTCTTTTGTGAACGGGGTGCTGGGAAAGGTGGCCCGTGGAAATGAACAGCCGCAGCGCGTCTCATAGGGGCGAAACGGTAACCATTCTTCTTTGATGACGGGAGGCGGGAGCATGCGTAATGTCTACACGGTCAAGCAAGTGAACGCGTATATCAAAAATATGTTCAGCCAGGACTTCATGTTGAACCGTATTTATGTGAAAGGCGAAGTCTCGAATTGTAAGTACCATACTTCCGGCCATATATATTTTTCTTTAAAAGACGAGTCCGGCACGATTGCCTGCGTCATGTTCGCGGGTGCACGGTCAGGGCTTTCTTTTCGTATGCAGGAAGGGCAGAAAGTCATCGCGTTGGGATCCGTCGCCGTTTATGAACGCGACGGAAAGTACCAGCTTTACGCCAAAGAGATCATTTTAGACGGCGTGGGGGACTTGTATGAGCGTTTTGAGGCATTGAAAAGGGAATTGGAAGAGACGGGAATGTTCGCGGCGCAGTACAAGCGTCCCATTCCAAAATACGCAAAAACCGTCGGCATCGTCACGGCTCCCACCGGGGCGGCGGTGCGCGACGTCATACACGTTGCCGGTCGTAGAAACCCTTACGTGCAGTTGGTTCTTTATCCGGCCCTGGTGCAGGGCGAGGGAGCCACGGAAAGCATCATACGCGGGATTCGGGCACTGGAAGCGTACAAGGTCGACGTGATGATTGTCGGGCGGGGCGGCGGTTCCATCGAGGACTTGTGGGCGTTTAACGAGGAGGACGTGGCAAGGGCCATCTTTGATTGCGGCGTGCCGGTGATTTCGGCGGTCGGGCATGAGACGGACGTCCTGATTTCCGACTTCGTGGCGGATTTGCGGGCACCGACTCCTTCGGCGGCGGCGGAACTGGCGGTTTATGAATACGCGGGGGTGGAAGGGCGGCTTTTGGAGGACGGGATGCGGCTTAAGCGGCAAATGCAGCAACGCGCGAGGGAGTGCAGACAGCGTTTATCCCAGTTGTCCCTTCGCTTGCGGCACGCAAGCCCGCAGCAACGGCTCAATGAGAACCGGCAACGTCTGGCGGATCTTGAGACGGCCTTGCGCCGCCAGATGGAACGCAGGCTGGAGGTTCGGCGGCACCAGATGGCCATCTATATCGAAAAGATGCGGGGGCTTTCTCCGCTTTTAAAGCTGAATCAGGGGTATTCCTACATGGAGGATGAAAAAGGCTGTCAGGTTCGCTCCGTGGCGCAGGTCGCGGTGGGCGACGAGGTAGGGATTTACGTGAAGGACGGACGCGTCACGGCGGTCGTCAAGAAGGTGCAAAAGGGTAGCAGTTCAGCCGGGGTTGCGCATTTATTGCGCTGACCGTATGAAAAGGTGACAGGGACAAGGCCTATGGCCCATCGCGAAGCGATTTTAACGGCCATGGGTCGAACGGTTCAGCCTTGTCTGAACCGTTACGCAAAGGGAGGATTGGCATGGCGTCGAAAATAACGGACGAGTTGGGAAGGGAAACGGATAAAGAAGTGCAAGAAAAAGTGGGAGCGGCAGCGACGGCCGAAGACCAGGTGCCTCTTGAGGAAATGTTCGGGCAGATGGAGTCCATCATCAGCAGGATGGAGACGGAGGACGTAAGTCTGGAGGAATCCTTTCGCCTTTACAGCGAGGGGATGCGGTTGTTGAAAATGTGTAACGAGACCATTGACACCGTAGAGAAGAAGGTGCTGGTTCTCGACGAGAACGGGGAGACTCACGAGTTTTGACGAAAGCGGAAAGGCGCATGAATTTTGACGAGAATGGAGAGACATATGAATTTTAGAGAAGAACAAGCACGTAAAGTCGCCGAAATCGAGAAAGCGCTCGCACGGTTTTTGCCAAAACCGCGCGGCTACCAAAAGACGGTTCTGGAGGCGATGGAGTATAGCCTGATGGCGGGAGGGAAGCGTCTGCGTCCCATGCTGGCATGGGAAACGTACCGCATGTTGGGCGGGACGGGGAACGTGATTTGGCCGTTTGCGGCCGCCTTGGAGATGATTCATACGTATTCCCTGGTGCACGACGACCTTCCCGCGATGGACGACGACGAGTACCGGCGCGGCAGGAAGACGACCCATGTGGTGTACGGCGAGGCGATGGGAATCCTTGCCGGGGACGCGCTTTTAAATTATGCGTTTGAGACCGCGGCCTCCGCCTTTGACATGGAAGGGGAGGATGTGCGGGCGATTGGCCGGGCGATGCAGGTTTTGGCCGCCAAGGCCGGAGTGTTCGGCATGATTGGCGGGCAAGCCGTGGACGTGGAATCAAGCGGGAAAATAATTGACGAGGAAAAACTGGATTTTATTTACCGCCTGAAAACGGGGGCGCTAATCGAGTGCGCCATGATGATGGGCGCGATACTCGCCGGGGCTTCCGGGGAGGAGGTGTCCGCGGTGGAGACGATCGCCACGAAAGTGGGGGCGGCGTTCCAGATTCAGGATGACATTTTGGACGTTACCGGAGCGGCGGAAGTGCTTGGGAAACCGACGCACAGTGACGAGAAAAACGAAAAGACCACTTACGTGACATACAAGGGCCTTGACGCGGCGCGAAGCGAAGTGGAGCGGCTGTCAAGGGAAGCGGTGGAAAGGTTACGGGAATTGAAGCCTGCGGACCCGTTTTTGGAAGAACTGATTCTGTCATTGATAAAGAGGGAAAAATAAAAATGCTTTTGGAGAAAATTCAGAAAGAGAACGACATTAAAAAACTGAATCCGGAAGAATTGGATTTGCTTGCGCGGGAAATCAGGGAATTCCTTATCGAAAAAATCAGCGTGACGGGCGGGCATTTGGCTTCCAATTTAGGCGTGGTCGAGCTTACCATCGCCCTGCACTTGGCGTTCGAGCTTCCGAAGGACAAGATTATCTGGGACGTGGGCCATCAGTCTTACACGCACAAGCTTTTGACCGGGCGTATGGCCGGATTTGACAAGTTGCGCAAATACGGGGGGATGAGCGGGTTTCCCAAACGCAGGGAAAGCGACTGTGACGCGTTTGATACCGGGCATAGTTCCACGTCCATTTCCGCAGGGCTTGGGTATGTGGCGGCGCGTGACATCCAGCAGCAAAAGTACAACGTGGTGTCCGTCATCGGGGACGGTTCCATGACCGGCGGGATGGCTTTTGAGGCGCTCAATAACGCGGCTCGTTTGAAAAGTAACTTCATCATCGTGCTCAATGACAATAACATGTCCATTTCAGAAAACGTCGGCGGCATCTCCCATTATTTGAACGGGCTGCGCACGGCGGACGCATACACGGGACTCAAGCAGGGCGTGGAGGAGACGTTGAAAAAGATTCCCGTGAAAGGGGAGCGGATCGTATATCAGTTGAAGAAGACGAAAAGCGGCATCAAGCAGCTGATTGTTCCGGGGATGTTGTTCGAGGACATGGGACTTACGTATTTGGGGCCGGTGGACGGGCATGACGTGAAAAAGTTGTATAAGACGTTCTGCGAGGCAAAAAGGCTGAAACGTGCCGTGCTCGTGCATGTGCGGACGAAGAAGGGGAAGGGGTATCCTCCGGCGGAGGAAAACCCGGCGCTTTTCCATGGGCCTGGGCCGTTCGACGTGGACACGGGAAAATTGAAGGCCGTTTCCGGGAAGGACAGTTACACGAATATTTTTTCCAAGGTCATCTGCGACATTGGCAAAAAGGATAAGCAGGTGGTGGCAATCACGGCGGCGATGGCGGACGGCACGGGGCTTGGCCGTTTTGCCAAGTATTTTCCCGAACGCTTCTATGACGTGGGAATCGCGGAGGAGCATGCCGTGACTTTTGCGGCCGGCCTGGCCGCGGGCGGGATGAAGCCGGTGCTGGCCTTGTATTCTTCTTTTTTACAGAGGGCCTTTGACCAGGCGTTGCATGATGTCTGTCTGCAAAACCTGCCGGTCAAACTGATGATAGACCGGGCGGGGCTTGTCGGCAGTGACGGGGAGACGCACCAGGGGCTTTTCGACCTTTCCTTTTTGGCGATGATTCCAAACATGACGATTCTTTCACCGAAAAACAGGTGGGAGATGGCGGACATGGTACGTTTTGCCGTGGAGTTTGAATGTCCGGTGGCATTGCGTTACCCGCGCGGGGAGGCGTACGAAGGATTACGGCAATTCCGCGCGCCTATCGAATATGGGAAAAGCGAAATCCTTTATGAAGAGGGGGATGTCGCCATCTTGTTCGTGGGACACATGGCAAAGCTGGCGGAAGAGGTGCGGGACGGGCTGAAAGAAGAGGGGATTTCTTGTAGCCTGGTAAATGCCCGTTTTGTAAAGCCGTTGGACAAGGACACGCTAAATAGATTGGCAAAAAAGCACCGCTTGCTGGTGACCATCGAGGAAAATGTCTGGACCGGAGGTTACGGGCAACAAGTGCAAGCTTACGTGTCGGGACAAGGGCTGCCCCTCGACGTGCTTGGCATCGCGATACCCGACGAGTACGTCGAGCATGGGGACGTGAACATTTTGCGGCAGGAGGTCGGCTTGGAAAAGGGCGCGATCCTTCGGCGGATAAAAGAACGAAAGGCTGAATGAAAAAAGAAAATGAAAGAACGATTGGACATATTACTGGTGAAGCGAAACCTCGCCCCCTCCCGGGAAAAGGCGAAGGCCGTCATCATGGCGGGTGACGTGTTCGTGGACGGCGAGCGTGAGGACAAGGCAGGAACGCTTATTCCGACGGCCGCGAGGATTGAAGTCAGGGGAAACGTGCTGCCGTATGTAAGCAGGGGCGGCTTGAAGCTTGAAAAGGCGTTGGCCGTCTTTGACGTGAGCGTGGAGGGGAAGGTATGTACGGACGTCGGTTCCTCCACCGGCGGGTTTACGGACTGCATGTTGCAAAACGGGGCGAGGAAGGTGTTTGCAATCGACGTGGGGCGCGGGCAGCTTGACTGGAAGCTTAGGCAGGATGGGCGGGTCGTCTGTATGGAAAAGACCAACATCCGTTACGTGAAGCCAGAAGATGTCGGGGAGCCAGTCGACTTTTCCTCGATTGACGTCTCTTTCATTTCCTTGACAAAGGTGTTGGAACCGATAAAAGACTATTTGACAAAGGATGGGGAAATCGTGGCCTTGATCAAGCCGCAGTTTGAAGCGGGCAGGGAGAAGGTCGGTAAAAAGGGCGTGGTCAGGGATCCGAAGACGCACCGCGAGGTGATTCACAAGGTTGCCGACTACGCTTGTTCGATTGGATTTGAAATCAAGGAAATTGATTATTCCCCCATCAAAGGGCCGGAGGGGAACATTGAATATCTCCTGCACATGAAAAAAAGCGCAGGGGAAGAACCGACAAGGATTGCCATTGATTTGGACGCGGTGGTGGATTTGGCTTTTGAGGCACTGGCGTGACGGGGGCGATTACAATGGATAAATTTTATTTGATAACGAATCCGTTAAAGGATCAAAATAACGAGGTGACGGAGGAAATCAAGGCGTACATCGAACAAAGCGGTAAGGTTTGCCACTTGTCGAAGAAGGACGAGGAGGGCTTCATACTGCCGGGGAGCGTTCCGGAAAACGTCCAGTGCGCAATCGTTGTCGGCGGGGACGGGACGCTGATTCGCGCGGCACGGGAATTGTCGGGCACGGCCCTGCCGATTCTCGGGGTCAACATGGGAACCTTGGGGTACTTGGCGGAGGTAGAGCGTTCGAACGTGAAAGGCGCGTTGGAACGCCTTTTTCGTGACGACGTGGACATTGAGGAGCGGATGATGCTCGTGGGACGCGTGGGGGGGAATTTCTCGCACACGGCGTTGAACGACATCGTCGTGTGCCGGGAAGGTGGACTGCGCTTGGTTCATTTCCACGTGTACGTAAACGGCGTCCTTTTAAACAGCTACCAGGCCGACGGGGTCATCGTTTCCACCCCGACGGGAACGACCGGCTACAATTTGTCCGCCGGCGGACCTGTCGTGGAACCGACGGCGAGCATGTTCGTCATTACGCCCATATGCTCCCATTCGCTCAACGCGAGCAGCGTCGTGTTGTCAGGGGAGGATTGTATCGAGGTGGAAATCGGGGAAAGCCGTTACGGGGGCGTCGAGCATGCCTGCGTCACGTTTGACGGGGCAAAGACGTTGTCCTTGATGACGGGGGACAGGGTGTCCGTCCAAAAAGCCACGGACACGACCCGGCTTTTGAAGCTGGGAAAAGAAAGCTTCATGAAAATCATGAGGGAAAAGATGAAAGGAAATTAGAGCGATGAAGGTCAGTCGTCACGCGAAAATCATAGAACTGATCAGTCAGTATGACATTGAGACGCAGGAAGAGTTGGCGCAACGTTTGCAGGAAGCCGGGTTCAAAGTCACGCAGGCCACGGTGTCGCGGGACATCCGGGACATGAAGCTGATGAAGGTGCCAATCGACTCGAAAAGGCAGAAGTACGTCTTTCAGAAGACGGAGAAGGAAGAAATCGGTGAGAAGTACATCCGCGTCCTGCGGGACGGCTATGTCTCGATGGACATGGCTCAGAACATTCTTGTCATCAAGACCGTTTCCGGCATGGCGATGGCCGTGGCGGCGGCTCTTGACGCGATGAAATGGCCAGAAGTGGTCGGCTGCATTGCCGGAGACGACACGATCATGTGCGCCGTGCGCGGCATCGAGGAGACGGTCGCGGTCATGGGAAAAATCCGCAAGATCATTTCGCGGGAAGGCGAGGATTGATGGAAGCCGGTGAAAGATAAAGGTAACGCAAGACGATGGGAAAAGTGGAGAGCAGTGGGAGCTTGCAAAAGATAACGCGGGGAAAGGGCGGAAAGATTTATGTTGGAATATTTGCATGTGAAAAATCTGGCGTTGATTGACGAGGCGGAGGTGGAATTTCGGCCGGGGCTTAACATCCTGACCGGCGAGACCGGTGCGGGAAAATCCATCCTGCTTGGTTCCGTCGGCCTGGCACTGGGCGGGAAATACAATGCGGGCATGTTGCGCACGGGGGCATCCTCTGGGTTTGTCGAGCTGACGTTTACCGTGGAAGACGAGGAGATTGAAAAACGCCTGGCCGAGATGGACATTTTCCCGGAGGACGGCAGAATCGTCTTAAGCAGAAAGCTGATGGAAGGGCGCAGTGTCAGTAAAATCAACGGGGAGAGCGTCTCGAAGGGAACCTTGAAGGACGTGGCAAGCCTTTTGATTGACATTTATGGGCAGAACGAGCACCAGACGTTGTTGCATAAGAAGAATCATCTGGCGTTTTTGGACTTATACGCCGGAGAGAAAATAGAACGGTTAAAGCGCGATGCGGCAAAGTATTACCATGAGCATGCGAAGCTTAGGCAACGGCTCGAGGAAGGTTCCATGGACGAGAGGGAGCGGCTAAAGGAGGTTTCCCTGGCGGAATACGAAATCGAGGAGATTGAGCAGGCGAACCTTCTGGAGGATGAGGATGAAGAGCTAGAGCAGCTTTATCGGAAAATGTCGGCGGGAAAACGGCTTTCGGAAAGCGTCGAACAAGCCCATCGTTATACGAGCGAGGAGCCATCCGGCAACGCGAGCGAGTGTTTAAGCCGGGCCATCCGCGCACTTGCGGAGGTCGCGGACGTGGATCAGGAGGGGGCCGCGCTGTACGAGCGGCTGGTGGACGTGGACGGCTTGTTAAACGACTTTAACCGGGAGCTGGCGCAGTATAAGAAGGGGCTTGAATTTTCCGAGGAGGAGTTTTACGAGACGGAAGGCAGGCTCAACGAGATAAACCGTTTAAAGGCAAAATATGGAAATTCTGTCAATGATATCCTGGCATATTGCGAACAAAAAAAGCAAAGACTATCACGACTAGAAGATTACGAAACTTATATGGAAAAATTAAAGGAAGAGTTGGAGGCTGCCGCCGCCCGCTATGAAAAGTGCGCGCTTTCCTTAAGAAAAACGAGAAAGGAAACGGCTAAAATTTTTGTTGAAGAAATTCGAAAAGGCCTGGTGGACTTGAATTTTCTGGACGTGCGTTTCGAGATGCACTTTTCAGAAACTCACAAATATACGGCGAACGGCATGGACGAGGCTGAGTTTTATATTTCCACGAACCCGGGCGAAAGCGTGCGTCCGATGGGAACCGCGGTTTCCGGCGGAGAATTGTCGCGTATCATGTTGGCGGTGAAAACCGTTCTGGCTGACAAGGAAGACACTCCAACGCTGATATTCGACGAGATTGACACCGGAATCAGTGGCATTACGGCCGGAAAGGTGGCGGAGGCGATGCATTTGATTGGAAAATCCCGGCAGGTCTTGTGCATTACCCATCTGGCTCAAATCGCGGCGGTGGCGGACGCGCACTTCCTCATAGAAAAAGCGGCAAAGAAAAACGTGACCAAGACGGAGATCAACGCATTGTCAGAGGAGGATTCCGTGCGGGAACTGGCGCGCATACTTGGCGGCGCGAACGTGACGGATAGCATTTTGGCAAGCGCGCGGGAAATGAAAGAAAGAATTGGCAGAGTGTGAAAAGAAATACCAGTGTGACACTCTGAAAGTTTCGCATACTATAAGAGAACCCTGAGAGGAATACACAAAAGTAAAAAAGAAAGGGCGTGGCTTATAGTATGAACAGAAGAAAAAAGAAGTGGAAAAAACGGCTTTTCGGCCTGATTCTCTTATTTGCGTGCTGCATGTACGGACCAGTTGGATGGACGGCGGCAGACGTCCTCCCCGAGGAGACTTCCGGGGCGGTGGAGATGGGGGAGGATACCGTCCTGGTCGGGGGGATGCCGGTCGGAATCTATATGGAGACGGAAGGCGTCCTCGTGCTTGACACGCAGGGCGTAACGGGATTGGACGGGCAGGAGCACGAACCGGCCCATAACCTGGTCAGGGCCGGCGACTATATCATAAGGGTCAATGAAATGCAAATTTCTGACAAAAAAGAATTGATTCAAACGCTTGAGAGGCTCGATAGGAAGGAAGTCGTTTTAAGTATCAAAAGGGACGAGGAAGAGATTGACGTAAAGCTTGACGCGGTGGAATGTGAACCAGGGGAATTTAAGCTTGGTATCTGGGTGAAGGATAACATACAAGGATTAGGAACCATTACATTTCTTAATCAGAACAATGAGTTCGGCGCACTTGGACATGGAATCCATGACACCGATACCGGCGTGCTTTTAAATTTGAGCGAGGGAAGAGTGTACAAGACCAGCATCCGCTCCGTGGTCAAAGGAATGGACGGCGTTCCCGGCAGCATGGAAGGTTTGATTGTTTATAACCGGTATAACAGGCTGGGGACAATTCGCAAAAATACGGAAATAGGCATTTATGGGACGCTTGACGACGTGCAGTCCCTTTTCGAAGAGCAAATGGCGGTGCAAGTCGCTTCTAAGGAAGAGGTGCACGTCGGTTTGGCAATGATTCGTTGCTACGTGCAGGATTCGATAGAGGAATATGAGATACAGATTTTGGAAATCAACGAGGCGGCATCTGACACCAACAAAGGCATGGTCATCGAGGTGACCGATGAACGGCTCCTCCAACAGACTGGTGGAATCGTTCAAGGAATGAGCGGGTCGCCGATTTTACAAGACGGGAAACTGGTCGGAGCCGTCACTCATGTTTTTGTCAATGACCCGACAAAAGGATACGGCATTTTTGCGGATATTATGATAAGGGAGACTCTGGAATGACAAAATCGTTTTACACGATGGGACTTGTTCCGACAAAAAACGTCAAAAAATTGGTGTTAAAAACATCGAATCGACAAGGCTTGTCGAAATCCATCATAGGAATGTTCTTGATTATCGAAATAGGACAGGCGTATAATGTAGCAGGTGGCTTTCTTAGTGTAAGGGATTCATGAGGAGGAAGCTTTATGGAACCTTTGAACGTGGCCATTGCTGATGATAATGTCCGTATGCTTAACTTGATGGAAAGCATCATCAACACGGATGAGGATTTAAACGTGGTGGGAAAGGCGACGGATGGCGAGGAAATGTGCCAGATCATTAAAGAGACAGAACCGGATGTCGTCCTGATGGATTTGATCATGCCAAAGATGGACGGCATCACGGTCATGGAAAGCGTCGGGCACGACCCAAAGATGAAAAAGCAGCCTTGTTTCATCATCATATCGGCAGTTGGACAAGAAAGGATTACGGAAGACGCCTTCAATAAAGGAGCAAATTACTATATTTTAAAGCCGTTTAACAATGACATGTTGCTGAACCGAATCAAGACGGCCAAGGAAATGTACAAAAGCCACGAAGAACCAAGGGATGAAATCATAGAGCGACCGAAAAAGAAAGAACATGAAGAAAAGATAAAAGAAGTAAAAGAAAAAGAAGTGCAGGACGCCGCGGCACCAGGCGCGCTGGAACGGGATTTGGAAAACCGGGTGACGGACATGTTGCACGAGATTGGAATTCCGGCGCACATCAAGGGATACCACTATTTGCGCGACGCGATTATGATGGCCGTCGAGGACATGGATATATTGAACGCCATCACGAAAATTTTGTATCCCACGGTCGCGAAAAAGTACCAGACGACTTCAAGCAGGGTGGAGCGGGCGATACGGCACGCAATCGAGGTGGCCTGGAGCCGGGGAAAATTAGATACGTTGGATGAGTTGTTCGGATATACCGTAAGCAATGGCAAGGGCAAGCCTACGAATTCAGAATTCATAGCCTTGATTGCCGACACGATACAATTAGAGTATAAGCATAGAGAGAACCACAGATAAAAGAACTTTCTGCGAAGAGCCGAGGAGAAATTTTTGTGTAAGGGCGGAAATCACGCAGATAGTTCTTTTCTTTCTGGCAAAAATGAGTTATAATGTACGTATATTCATTAAAAAACAAAAAGAGAAATGAAAAAATCGGAGGTTGGGTATGAAAAACATATTGTTTGCTGCTTCAGAATGCGTTCCATTTATCAAGACGGGAGGTTTGGCCGACGTGGCGGGTTCCCTGCCAAAGTATTTTGACAAGGACAAGTATGACGTGCGTGTCGTCCTGCCAAAGTACAACTGCATGTACCAGAAGTGGAAGGACATGATGGAGTATGTTGACAGCTTTTACATGAATCTAGCGGGAGCGGACAGGTACGTTGGCATTTTGACATGCGTATATGACGGCATCAGGTTCTATTTTATTGACAATGAGTACTATTTCAGCGGTGGCAGCCCATATGAGGGGGATCCGAAATGGGGCATTGAAAAGTTCGCGTTTTTTTCCAAGGCGGTTCTGAGCATCCTGCCCGTCATAGGGTTTCGTCCTGACCTGATTCACTGTCATGACTGGCAGACCGGCCTGATACCGGTATACCTTGACAATTTCCGCTTCGCGGGCGAGTATTACCGCGGCATCAAGAGCGTGATGACGATACATAACCTGAAGTTCCAGGGCGTTTGGGACACGAAGACGGTGAGAAACATTACCGGCCTGCCGGAGTACTATTTCGTGCCTGACAAGATGGAGGCCTATAAGGATGCCAATCTGTTGAAGGGCGGCATCGTCTACGCGGACAAGGTGACGACGGTCAGCCAGACTTACGCGCAGGAAATCAAGACCCCGTTTTACGGCGAGGCGCTGGACGGCTTGATGAATGCCCGTTCCCATGATTTGTGGGGAATCGTCAACGGCCTGGACTATGATGAGTGGAACCCGGAGACGGATTCGATGATCACGCATACGTTTAACGTGGACAATTTCCGCAAGGTCAAGGTGCTGAACAAGACGAGTCTGCAGGAGGAGCTGGGCTTGGAGAAGGATCCGAAGACGATGATGATTGGCCTTGTTTCCCGCCTGACGGATCAGAAAGGGTTCGATCTCGTGGATTACATCATGGACGAATTGTGTCAGGACGCGGTTCAGATCGTGGTGTTGGGAACCGGTGACGGAAAGTACGAAAACATGTTCCGCCATTTTGCATGGAAGTATGCGGGCAAGGTGTCGGCCAACATTTATTATTCTAACGAGTTGTCCCATCGGATTTATGCTTCCTGCGACGCGTTTCTGATGCCTTCGCTGTTCGAGCCATGTGGTCTCAGCCAGTTGATGAGCCTGCGCTATGGGACGCTTCCCATCGTGCGCGAGACCGGCGGACTCAAGGACACCGTGGAGCCATATAACGAGTTTGAAAAGACCGGGACGGGATTTAGTTTCACAAATTACAACGCGCATGAAATGCTGAGCACGGTTCGTTATGCGGAGCAGATTTTCTACGACAAGAAGAGAGACTGGAACAAGATGGTGGAGCGGGCGATGAACATGGACTTTTCATGGAAGAACTCGGCGGTTCAGTACGAATTGCTCTATCACGAATTGTTGGGAGAATAAACGATGAAGATTATAGACAAGCTGACTGACGGCGACAAGATACGTATTTCGTTCGAGGTGTTCCCGCCCAAGACGGACGCGGGCTTGGAGAAGGTGATGGAAGCGACGGAGCTTATCTCCAAACTGGAGCCTTCCTATATCAGCGTCACGTATGGCGCCGGCGGTGGCACGAGCAAGAATACGGCGCGTATCGCGAATCACATCAAGACGGAGCTGGGCGTGGAAAGCCTTGCGCATTTGACGTGCGCCTCATCCACGAAGGATGAGGTGCGCCGAGTGATTGCCGACTTAAAGGTGCTTGGCATCGAGAACATCCTTGCCTTGCGCGGGGACATCCCGCAAGGGATGGAGTTTCCCACGAGCAATCGTTTTCGTTATGCTTACGAGTTGGTGGAGGAGATTCGAAAGAGCGGCGATTTCTGTATCGGGGCGGCTTGTTATCCGGAAGGACACGTGGAAAACGAGCACAAGGAGGACGACATCAAGTATTTGAAGCAGAAAGTGGACGCGGGAGTGGACTTTTTGACGACACAGATGTTTTTTGACAATGACATCCATTATAATTTCCTCTACCGTATCCGCGAGGCGGGAATCACGGTTCCGGTGCTGCCGGGCATCATGCCGATTACCAGCGCGTCTCAGATGAAGAAAAGCCTGGAACTGTCGGGAACGGTATTTCCCCGGCGTTTCCTATCCATCCTTGACCGGTTCGGGGATTATCCGGAGGCGATGCGGCAGGCGGGAATCGCTTATGCGACGGATCAGATTATTGACTTGCTGGCCAACGGGGTGAAGAACATTCATATTTATTCGATGAACAAACCAGATGTCGCGGCGGCCATCATGGAAAACTTGTCGGAGATCGTCAAGTGCTGACGAAGTTGGTAGTAGGAGAAGAAAAGACGATGGAACATCTTGAAAGGGAGGCCGTTCGTTATCTCGGGTATGGAAAACATGCGGTAGATGAAAGGACGCTCGCCTTGGTTGCGGAATCATTCGCGGATTTGCGCAAGGTGGCGGAGCGAAAAAACGTCTATCGCATCTTTGCGTTATCTGGCGACGGGGAAGGCGCGCGCCGCGTCGTCATCGGGAATTTGGGAATCGAGAGCAGGAACCTTTCGAAAAATCTAAGGGGCTGCGAGGAGGCGGCACTGTTTGGCGCCACGTTGGGCGTTGGCGTGGATCGGCTGATTACCCGCGCAAGCATCACTGACATGGCGAAGGCCGTCGTTTTGCAGGCATGCGCGGCGGCATATCTGGAGGAATATTGTGATTTTTGTCAGGAGCGGATCGCGGAGGCGATGAGACTGGAGGGAAAGTACTTAAGGCCGAGGTTTAGCCCGGGATATGGGGATTTTCCATTGTCTTGCCAGGAGCAAATCATGCGGATGCTGGACTGCGCGAAAAAAATCGGCCTGACGATGACGGATGGTTGCCTGATGACGCCGACGAAGTCCGTCACGGCGGTGATTGGCATCAGCACGATACCAACGCCGTGCCATCGTAGTGGCTGCGAGTCTTGTCAGAAGACGGATTGCGCATATCGGAGGGACACGGCTTGAAGGGAAAAGGACTGCGCGTGTATGAAAATGGATTGTGCGTGTGTGTAGAAGGGATACGGTTTCAATGAGACGTGGTACGATACTGGATGAATTGGGAAAAAGAATATTGATTTTCGACGGCGGCATGGGGACGCTGTTGCAGGAGAAGGGGCTGGGGCCGGGCGAACTTCCGGAAGTTTGGAACCTGGAACGTGCGACAGACGTCATTTCCATCCATCGCTCTTATATCGAGGCGGGAAGCGACATCATTTTGACGAACACGTTTGGAGCGAACGCGCTCAAGTTCCACGATGAGCGACATGCATTGGAGGACGTGGTGAAAGCGGCCGTCCACAACGTGAGGGAGGCTTTTTTGCAAGCGGGCAAGACGGGTTATGTCGCGTTGGACGTCGGACCGACGGGGAAACTTTTAAAGCCGATGGGGGACTTGGGGTTCGAGGAGGCGTACGCTGCGTTTCGCGAGGTGATGGTCTACGGCGAGAAGGCCGGTGTGGATTTGATTCACATCGAGACGATGAGCGACACCTATGAGATGAAGGCGGCGGTATTGGCGGCCAAGGAAAATACGGATCTTCCCGTGTTCGTGACGGCGGTTTTTGACGAACGGAAGAAACTGTTGACCGGAGCCGACGTGTTGTTGGTTGTTAGCATGCTGGAGGGCTTGCGGGTGGACGCTCTGGGGGTCAATTGCGGACTGGGGCCGATTCAGATGGAGCCGGTCTTGGACGAGTTGTTTGCCTATAGCTCGCTTCCTGTCATCGTGAAACCAAACGCCGGGCTGCCGAAATCGAAGGATGGGAAGACGGTTTACGACATTTCTCCCGCGGAGTTTGTCGACGAGATGGAAAAAATCGTGCAAAAGGGCGCGCTCGTTGTCGGCGGGTGTTGCGGGACGAATCCCGAACACATTTCTTTGTTGGCCAGGCGCGTGGCGGGGATGGAGGCGAGGATGCCGCAAAAAAAGACGCAGACCGTCGTCTCTTCTTACGGAAAGGCGGTCATGTTCGGCGAACGGTCGCAAGTCATCGGGGAGCGGATTAACCCGACCGGCAAGAAAAAATTGAAAGCGGCGTTAAAGGAGCATGACATCGATTACATTTTGAAGGAAGCCATCATGCAGGAGGAGCGGGGGGCGCACATTCTCGACGTGAACGTGGGCCTGCCGGACATCGACGAGGAGAAAATGATGCGGGAGGTGGTGGAGGGAGTGCAGAGCATCACCAGCCTTCCCCTGCAGATTGACACGGTCGACAAGGACGCTATGGAGTTGGCCCTGCGCGTTTACAATGGAAAGGCGATGGTGAACTCGGTCAGCGGCAAGCAGGAGTCGATGGACGCGGTATTTCCGCTGATTCAAAAGTACGGCGGGGTCGTGGTGGCGCTTTTGTTGGACGAGGACGGGATTCCGGACACGGTGGACGGGCGGATTGCCATCGCCAGAAGGATTATTGCCGAAGCGGCCAAGTATGACATCGAGAAGAAAGATTTGGTGATGGACGCGCTGGCGATGACCATCAGTTCGGAGCCACGAGGAGCGGTCGTGACGTTGGAGACCTTGCGCAGGTTGCGTGACGAGGTGGGCGTGCACACGGTGCTCGGCGTGTCCAACATTTCCTTTGGATTGCCGATGCGCCCCGTTATCAATGCCGCGTTTTACACGATGGCGCTTTACAGTGGTTTGAGTGCGGGCATCATCAATCCGGCTTCAGATGACATGATGCGTGCTTATGACTCGTATCATGCCTTGATGAATCTGGATGACAATTGCGGAAATTACATTTCCAAATACGGCGGGATGACGATGAAAACTACGATGTTGCCGATTGGCATGGCAGGCAGTACGGCCGCGGACGGTATAAATGGCAATATGGTGGCAAGTGACACGGGCAGCGCGAATGCTGGCACAGTTAGGGCCGGTTTCGATGCGGAGGGTCATGGTCACGGCAGAATGACGCTTCGGCGGCTGATTGAGAAGGGGATGAAGGACGAGGCGGGATTGGCCGCGCGGGAGCTTCTGGCCGAGAATGAGCCTCTCGCCATCATCAACGAGCATTTGATTCCGGCGCTGGACTTCGTAGGCAAGGGCTTCGAGGCGGGAACGGTTTTTTTGCCGCAGCTTCTGATGAGCGCGGAAGCGGCGAAGAGCGCGTTCCAGGTTCTGCGCGAGTCAATGGAAAACGATGCGAAATCCGGCGAAAAGAAGGAAAAAATCGTGCTTGCCACCGTCAAGGGCGACATCCACGACATCGGGAAGAACATTGTCAAAGTGCTTCTGGAAAATTATAATTTCGAGGTGGTTGACCTTGGCAAGGACGTGCCCCCCGAGAAGGTGGTCGAGGCCGTGAAGGCACAAAACGTTCGCCTGGTGGGGCTTAGCGCGCTGATGACGACAACGGTGGTCAGCATGGAGGAGACGATCCGCTTATTGCGAAAGGAGGCCCCGGATTGTAAGGTGATGGTCGGCGGGGCGGTGTTAAACCAGGATTACGCCGACATGATCGGGGCGGACTTTTACGGGAAGGACGCCATGCAGTCTGTATATTATGCACAGAGATTATTGCAGGGGACGGGGACGTGCGCCATGCCGCACGACGTCCGTCCGATAAAGTGATGGAACCAGTGGGCGTCCGGCCCATTGCCGCAGGCAATTTTGAATGGCCGGCCGCCGTCGCGAGGCGTGCCTCGTGACCAGAGATTATTGCAGGGCACGGGGCGTTTTCAGACTTGGCTTGAAAAATCGAAAGAGTTGTGTTATGATGCGAGACGAAAGAAAATGAATTTGGAGGATGAGGCAAATGCAGCCATATGGAGTAAACCAATTGAGAAAGATGTTCCTTGAATTTTTCGAGGGCAAGGATCATCTGGCGATGAAGAGTTTTTCACTGGTGCCGCACAACGACAAGAGCCTTCTGCTGATTAATTCAGGGATGGCACCGTTGAAACCATATTTTACGGGTCAGGAAATCCCGCCGAGGCGGCGTGTGACCACTTGTCAGAAATGCATCCGCACGGGAGATATCGAGAATGTGGGCAAGACGGCCAGGCACGGCACGTTTTTTGAGATGCTCGGCAATTTTTCGTTCGGGGATTATTTCAAGAGAGAGGCCATTTCATGGTCTTGGGAATTTTTGACCGAGGTGGTGGGGCTGGATCCTGACAGATTATACCCGTCCGTTTACGAGAATGACGACGAGGCGTTTGAAATTTGGAATAAAGAAATGCATATCCCGGCCGAACGTATTTTCAAGTTTGGCAAGGAAGACAATTTCTGGGAGCATGGCAGCGGCCCTTGCGGCCCGTGTTCGGAGATTTATTATGACCGCGGGGAGAAATATGGCTGCGGCAAGCCCGGGTGCACGGTAGGATGTGATTGCGACCGTTACATGGAAATCTGGAACAACGTGTTTACCCAGTTTGAAAATGACGGGAACGGACACTATACGGAGCTCGTGCAGAAAAATATTGACACCGGCATGGGACTGGAGCGGCTGGCCTCCGTCGTTCAGGACGTGGATTCCATTTTTGACGTGGACACGGTCAAGGCGTTGCGCGACCATGTGTGCCAGTTGGCGGCGAAGGCTTATGGCAGCGACGAGGCGAACGACGTGTCGATTCGCGTCATCACGGATCATGTGAGATCCGTCACATTCATGATTTCGGACGGCATCATGCCTTCGAACGAGGGACGGGGTTACGTGTTGCGGAGATTGTTGCGCCGTGCATGCCGCCATGGAAGGCTCCTTGGCATTGAGGGAAGTTTTTTGCCATTGCTTTCCCAGACCGTCATCGAGGGTTCGAAGGCGGGGTATCCGGAACTGGAAGAGAAGAAGGATTTCATCCTCAAGGTGATTGCCAAGGAGGAAGAGCAGTTCAACAAGACGATTGACCAGGGGCTTGGCATTTTGGCGGAAATGACGGCCGACATGGAGAAGAAAAACGTTAAGACGTTGGCCGGAGACCAGGCTTTCCGTCTTTATGACACGTACGGATTCCCACTGGATTTGACGGTGGAAATCCTTGCGGAGAAGGGCATGGACGTGGACGAGGAAGGTTTCCGGGCTTCGATGGAAGTCCAGAGAAAGACGGCCAGACAGGCGCGGGAAGTGACCAATTACATGGGAGCCGACGTGACGGTGTATGAGTCGATTGACCCGGGCGTGACCAGCAAGTTCGTCGGATATGAGCATTTGGAGCATGAATCGGAGATTACCGTTTTGACGACGGAAAAGGAAGTGGTGGACGCGCTTTCAGACGGGGAGCAAGGGACCGTGTTTGTAAACGAGACCCCGTTTTACGCGACCAGCGGCGGTCAGGAGGCCGACACCGGCATCATCCGCACCGCGGAGGGCGAATTCCAAGTGGAGGACACCATCAAGCTGCTGGGCGGCAAAATCGGCCATGTCGGCAGGGTAGTGAATGGCATGATCAAGGCGGGAGACGTGGCGACGCTTTCGGTGGACGCGAAAAAGCGTGCGCTGTCGGCCAGAAACCATAGCGCGACCCATTTGCTACAAAAGGCCTTGCGTACCGTGCTGGGAACACATGTAGAACAGGCTGGCTCGAGCGTGAACGAGGACAGGCTCCGCTTTGACTTCACGCATTTTTCCGCGCTGACGGCGGAGGAGCTTCAAAAGGTGGAGGACATCGTTAATGAGAACATCCGCAAAGGCCTGGCGGTGGACGTTCGCGACATGCCTATCGAAGAGGCGAGAAAGACCGGAGCACAGGCCTTGTTTGGCGAGAAATACGGCGACATCGTGCGCGTGGTCAATATGAGCGACTTTTCCATCGAGTTTTGCGGTGGCACGCACGTGGCGAACACGGCGGACATCATGGCGATGAAGATCATTTCCGAGACCGGCGTGGCTGCCGGGGTGCGCCGAATCGAGGCGTTGACTTCGGAAGGATTGTTGAACTATTATGACAAGCTGGAAAAGCGGTTGCATGAAGCGGCCAGGCTTTTAAAGGCGACGCCGGAGCAGCTCGGTGACAAGATTAATCATTTGCTGGCCGAGAACAAGGCGTTGCATGCGGAAGTCGAGAGCCTGAAAAGTAAGATGGCGCAGAGCGCGGCGGGCGACGTGATGGATCAGGTGGTGGAAATCGCCGGCGTGCAGCTTTTGGCGGCACAGCTTGACGGCGTGGACATGAATGGCCTGCGCGAGCTTGGTGACCAGATGAAGGACAAGCTTGGCGAGGGCGTCGTCGTTCTGGCATCTGGAAACGAGGGCAAGGTGAGCCTGATGGTGACGGCGACGGACGGCGCGATGAAAAAGGGCGCCCACGCGGGGAACCTGATCAAGGCCATCGCCTCTTGTGTCGGCGGCGGCGGCGGCGGCAGGCCCAACATGGCACAAGCGGGCGGCAAGAACCCGGCGGGAATTCCAGAAGCGCTTAAGAAGGCGGCCGAGGTGCTGGCAGAACAAGTGTCATAAAGAAGAATGACGAAAGGATTCGTCGCGTTTGGACGTTTTTTTAGAAAATACCTATGATTTCAAAAGAAAAGGTTGACGTGGCGAAAAAATATGTTATAATTTATCTTAGTGCAATAATATTATACACCCGAACAGTCGTATGATGCACAATACCAGGCTGGAGGGGAGGTAAGGTGTGAGACTATGTCAAATGTAATCGTAAAAGAAAACGAGACGTTAGATAGTGCTTTACGCAGATTCAAAAGAAACTGCGCGAAGGCGGGTATCCAACAGGAGATTCGCAAGAGAGAGCATTATGAGAAGCCGAGCGTAAGACGTAAGAAAAAGTCCGAAGCTGCTAGAAAACGGAAATATAACTAAAATGTGCAGAAAATGAGGTGTCAGGCTGTCTGGCATCTCTTTTTTCATGATAAGAAACGAAGTTTCCCATATCATGAAAATCCTCTGGGGATGCCAGATGGTTTTTCTTCGCTCCAGTCTCTTTTAGAACTGTCATTTTGCAATTTTTTGTTTTAAAAAAAGGCAAAATGGATTAAAAAAAATCAAAATAATAGAAGAAAAACACGAAAACATGAAATTTTTGATTGACAATCATGCAATTTCCTTATAAAATGAATGAGTGGGCAAAGAGTCCTTTATGCCGCGAGGGTTTTGAGGATGTCTCTCGGCAACGTTATTCATAATAGGAGGTAAGAAGGAATGTCATACGTAGATGAAGTCATTGAATTGGTAGTGAAAAAAAATCCGGCGGAGCCGGAATTCCACCAAGCCGTGAAGGAGGTTTTAGAGTCCCTTCGCGTGGTCGTGGAGGCGAACGAGGAGAAGTTTCGCAAGGACGCGCTTTTAGAGCGCCTTGTCGAGCCGGAGAGGCAGCTGAAGTTCCGCGTGCCGTGGGTGGACGACGCGGGGCAGGTACATGTAAATACCGGATATCGCGTACAGTTTAACAGCGCGATTGGACCGTACAAGGGCGGCCTTCGCCTTCATCCGTCCGTAAACCTCGGCATTATAAAGTTCCTTGGATTTGAGCAGATTTTCAAGAATTCATTGACGGGACTTCCCATCGGTGGTGGAAAAGGCGGTTCCGATTTCGACCCGAAGGGAAAGTCGGATAGGGAAGTGATGGCGTTTTGCCAGAGCTTTATGACAGAACTTTGCAAATACATTGGCGCCGATACCGACGTTCCGGCGGGAGATATTGGAACCGGGGCCAGGGAGATTGGTTACATGTTCGGACAGTACAAGAGAATCCGTGGCTTGTACGAGGGAGTCCTGACCGGAAAGGGACTTGCTTATGGCGGATCCTTGGCACGTACCGAGGCGACGGGCTATGGCTTGTTGTACTTAACGGATGAGATGTTGAAGTTGAACGGCATCGACATCGCGGGTAAGACGGTGGCCGTCTCCGGTTCCGGAAACGTGGCCATCTACGCGACGCAGAAAGCGCAGCAGCTTGGCGCGAAGGTCGTGACCGTGAGCGATTCCAATGGCTGGGTGTATGATCCGGAGGGTATCGACGTGGCGGCCTTGAAGGAAATCAAGGAAGTGAAGCGCGCCCGCCTGACCGAGTACAAGAATTATCGGCCGAATTCCGAGTACCACGAGGGTCGTGGCGTATGGAGCGTGAAGGTGGACATTGCCCTGCCGTGCGCGACGCAGAACGAACTTCACCTTGAGGATGCCAAGGCATTGGTGGCAAACGGCTGTATCGCCGTCGCCGAAGGCGCGAACATGCCGACCACCCTGGAGGCAACCGAGTACTTGCAGAAGAACGGCGTTTTGTTCGCTCCTGGAAAGGCGGCAAACGCGGGCGGCGTTGCCACTTCCGCCTTGGAGATGTCCCAGAACAGCGAGCGATTGAGCTGGACGTTCGAAGAAGTGGACGCGAAGTTGAAAAACATCATGGTCAACATTTGCCACAACATGGCGGACGCTGCCGAGAAGTATGGTTTCAAGGGTAACTATGTCGTGGGCGCCAACATTGCCGGATTCGAGAAGGTCGTGGATGCCATGACGGCACAAGGAATCGTGTAAATAGAACGTGTGAAAAATACGAGGGTTTGTCAAATTGCAGACAAACCCTTTTTTCTTTTTTCAAAACGGGATGAAAGAGGGAGAATAATAAAAAAGAATTGTCTTTCGTGAGAAAAAAACGTATAATGGGATTAGTTTTGTGGGAATTTGTTTGAACAGACAAGAGGAGGCATTATGATGAAATATGAAAAATGGGAGGATCCTTCGGTCATTGGCGAAAATGTGTTGCCTGCCCATGCGGCGTTTTTGGAGGAGGATGGCATCAGTTTGAACGGCGAATGGTATTTTTTGTGTGAATCTTCGCCGGAACAAGTGCCAGGGGAGTTCTATAAGGAGCGGTATGACGTGTCGGGATGGGAAAAGATTTTTGTCCCGGGCTGTTGGGAGACGAAAGGGTACGGAGTCCCCTGGTATTTTGGGGCGGGATTTCCGTCGGCCATAAGCACGTCGAAAAAGAAAATTCCCGCGATTGACCACGAGAAGACCTATACGGGCGCTTACCGCCGTAGTTTTTCCGTACCGGATAAGTGGCAGGGAAAACAAGTGATTTTACGGTTTGGATCCGTGAAGTCCGCGTTTTATTGTTGGATAAACGGAACGTACGTGGGGATGGGGAAAGGTTCCATGCTTCCGGTAGAGTTTGACGTCACAAGGTTCGTACGCTCCGGGGAGAATACGGTCAGCGTGAAAGTATATCAGTTTTCAGATGCCACCTATCTGGAGGATCAGGATATGTGGTTCATGTCCGGCATTTATCGGGACGTGGCGTTGTATGCCCGTTCAAAGGCACATATCGCGGACATTTATGCGAAAAGCGAGCTGGATGGCGAATATCAGGATGCGAAGCTGTACGTGGAAGTAAGGACGGAAAATGTGACACTGAAAAATGCGACACCAAAAAGTGTGGCGGTGGACGGTGAAACTGCGATGACGGAAAAAGTGGCGGACGGCGAATGTTCCCGCTGTGCGGACGTTACAATAGAGCTTCTATGGCAGGGTGGCGTGGAGGCGCAGATGACGCAGACGGTTTCCGGGGATGCCATGTCGTTCGTCATGGATTGTAAGGCGGTGCGCTTGTGGACGGCGGAGACTCCGAACTTGTATCAGATCCGGGCGATGCTGCATACGGCAGATGGAGAAATTCAGACTCGGATAGTGGATTTTGGTTTCCGACAAATAGAAATCAACCGTGAAAAGGCGCAGCTTTTGTTGAATGGAAAGCCTTTAAAGCTCCGGGGAATCAATTACCACGCGTTTACGCCGGACAATGGTTATTATGTGCCGCGGGAAGTATATGAACGTGATTTGCAGACCATGAAACGTTTCAATATTAACGCCATCCGTACCAGCCATTACCCGCAAGATGATTATTTCTATGCGTTGTGCAACCAATATGGCATTTACGTGATGGATGAATGTAATGTGGAATCCCATGCCGTTCGAGACAAAAACGTGCCGGGTGACAATCCGGTCTGGAACGCCCACGTGGTGGACAGGATGGAGCGGATGGTGCTTAGGGACCGTAATCATCCTTGCGTGGTCATCTGGAGCCTGGGGAATGAATCGAGCATCGGGATGAACCATTACTGCATGAAGGAGGCGGCACTTGCCTTGGATGCTACCCGCCCCATCCACTATGAGGGTGGGAGCGACTTAAACGTTTCCGATTTCTTGTGTGACGGCTATTCCTCCCCCGAGCGGGAGATGCTTTTTGCCGAAGGCAAGGACGTGGAGAAAAAGCCAGGCGTGTTGCAGATGCTGTTACCGTTAAACATGTCTCTGGGGTCAATCAAATTCGAGGCTTACAAACATCATCCGATTGTGGCGACGGAATACGGATATTGCATGGGAAACAGCGGCAGCGACGTGGACAAGCACATGGAGGTTTTTGAAGGGTCTGATAGGTGGTGTGGCGGATTTATTTGGGATTTCAAGGATAAATCCCTTGCCAAGGGGCATTTTGACGGCAAACCCGTTCAGACTTATGGCGGTGACTGGGGCGTAAAAGACCAGCGGGGAAACGTTTGTTGTGATGGCGCGACGGATTGGAACGGCAAGCCACATGAAGGGTTTTATGAAATTCAAAAAGCCTTTCAGCCATTGGTCTGCGTGTTGAAAGAAGGGCGGCAGGTGGAAATCACGAACCGTCACAGTTTTACGAATGCAAGCCAATATCTTTGCAGGTGGGAATTGGCTCAAAACGGAAAAAGGGCAGAAAGCGGCGAACTGGAGGTTTATGTAGAACCCAGGAAAAAGGGCGTCGTGGAGATTCCCTATGAGAGTTTGATGCAGGAGAGGGGGGTTTATTCTTTAAAGCTGGAATTTTCTTTAAAGGAGGATCAGCCATGGGCGAAAGCGGGGCATGTCGTGGCTTATGAACAGTGGATTTTGAAAGAGACAAGGCCTTCCGGGCGAAAAGGCGAGGTCACGGTAACGGAAGACATGGATGCTGTCCGGCTACGTACGAAGTCCGCGGTATATACGATTTCTAAAACGACCGGGAACGTGGAGCAGATCGAGGTAGAGGGAAAAGGCTTATTAAAGGCACCGATGCGTCCTAGCTTTTTCCGGGCGATAACGGACGCGGATGCCGGATTCATGGGACTTGCCATGGGAAAGGCAAAGCGGCTTGGATTCTGGGGGGAATTAAGTCTGAACGGGATTGGCAAGCCAAAGGCCATGAAGGTAAAAAAAGATGGCGTGACGGTAATCCACGAGTGGAAGAAAACACTTTATGGACGTTCTTACAAGGTGACGGAGGACGGTGGCCTGCTGGTATCTTGCGTGTTGAAGACGGGAAGGAAACATATACCGGTACGCTTTGGCATGCAAGTGGAGCTTGATGGATCTCATGATACCTTTACTTGGTTTGGAAAGGGACCTCATGACACTTATTGGGGAAGGGAATATGGCGGCATGGTGGAGGTTCACCAGAAAAAGGTAAAAGACCAGGACGAACATGTCCGCCCGCAGGAGCATGGCAACAAACAAGGCGTACGTTGGCTGACGTTGACGGATGAAAAGGGGAATGGCCTTAGGGTCGAGTGCATGAACCGGCCAATTGCGGCCTCCGCATGGCCATATACGCTGGAGCAGTTACAAAATGCGACGCACGTGCACGAATTGCCGGAGCATGAGACGACGACGCTAAATATTGACGGGATACAGAACGGGCTTGGTGATTGTTTCGTGCCTTGTCCAAAGCGGTATAAGATACAGCCGGAAAACAAGTATCAATACGGGTTTAAAATCTCCGTGATGGATGCTTCGAGTCGTCGTTGATACATTTCCGGTCATGGCAAGTGGCAGATGACGATGGAAATGACGAAACCATGACCAAATGAAAGGGAACCGCCAAACAATGTTTCAACGGTTCCCTTTCGTTATATGCCGCGACCGCGGATTGTAACACGTTTACAGTGTTTGTATGAAGCGTTCAAATGCCTCAAGTCCTTCCTCGTTACATTTGTATACCCCGGCATCTTCAAGTACCTGGCAAAAGACCATGCCGACCTCGTGCCTTAAAATCTCCTCGGCATTTTCTTCCGTGACGTGCTCGTATTTGGGAAGGAATTCTTCCACCCAGTCAGCGTGTTTTTCAATTTGTTCGTTCGAGCGGACATCCTTTCCTTCCAGAATGTATTCCTTCAAAAGTTCCAGTTCGTCTTTTAAACGGGCGGGAAGCACCGCCAGCCCCATCACCTCGATTAATCCGATATTTTCCTTTTTGATGTGGTGCAGGTTGGCGTGAGGGTGGTAAACGCCCAAGGGGTGTTCCTCTGTCGTGACGTTGTTTCTAAGCGTCAAATCCAGCTCGTATAAATCCCCGCGCTTGCGGGCAATCGGCGTGATGGTATTGTGCGGCTGCCCGTCCGTCTCGGCGAAAATGAAGGCTTCCTCGTCGGTGTAGCCACGCCATGCCTGCAATACGTGGTCCGCCAATTCAATCAGCCTCCCGGTGTCCATGCCTTGCAGGCGGATGACGGACAACGGCCATTTCACGATGCCCGCCGTCACGTCCTCGTAGCCCGGCACGGTGAAATGCTTGATGAAAGGAGCCTTTGCCATGGCGAACGTATAATGTCCGCCCTGGAAATGGTCATGGCTTAGAATCGAGCCGCCGACAATCGGCAAGTCCGCGTTGGAGCCAAGGAAATAGTGTGGAAATTGCTTCACGAAGTCAAACAACTTGGCAAAGGCGGCACGCTCAATCTTCATCGGGGTGTGCCGGCCATTAAAGACGATGCAGTGCTCGTTGTAATACACGTAGGGAGAATACTGGAATCCCCAGTTTGATCCGTTGATCGTGACGGGGATAATGCGGTGGTTCTCCCGGGCGGGGTGGTTTACGCGTCCCGCATAGCCTTCGTTTTCCATGCACAGGAGGCACTTGGGATAGGACGAAACGGTCGCGTTTCTGGCCGCCGCGATGGCCTTCGGGTCTTTCTCCGGCTTGGAGAGGTTGATCGTGATGTCAAGCGTCCCGTAAGGCGTGTCGGTCGTCCACTGGATGTCCTTCTTGATGCGGTAACGGCGGATGTAGTCGCTGTCCTGGCTGAATTTGTAGTAATACGCCGTGGCCTCCTGGGGGGAAATCTCGTATTTCTGCCAAAACGTTTGCTGCACTTGCGCGGGGCGCGGCAACAAGCAGTTCATTAGTTTTGTGTCAAATAAGTCGCGGTAGACGATGCCATCCTCGATGATGCCGCGCGTGCATGCTTCAGCGAGCAGTTCCTTCAATACGTCCTCCAGGACGATGTCGGAGAGGTCGCATTCGCAGTCCTCGTAAGAGGGCTCGGAAAACAGTTCCAATAGGAGGTTGGTCGTGTAAACGCGCTCGCATTCGGGAGTGAGCCCGCGGTCAATGCCATATTGTACCAACTTTTTAATGTTCTCGTAAAGTTTCATCAAGAAAGCCTCCTTGCCCCGTCCCCGATTTCCACGGTATAAAATTCCGCCTCGTGGCCGACCCTTTCCTTGTACGCCTTGCCAACGGTTTCTATAAACGTGTCAATGGCGTCATTTTTTACGATGCTGACCGTGCAGCCGCCAAAGCCGCCGCCCGTGATGCGCGAACCCAAAACACCTGGAATTTGCCATGCCAGATCCACCAAAATGTCAATCTCCTCGCAGGACACCTCGTAGTCGTCGCGCAAGGAAACGTGCGACTGGTTCATCAATTGGCCAAACCGTTCGATGTCGCCGGCTCTTAGGGCAGCCACGGCCTCGATGGTGCGCTGGTTTTCAGCCACGGCGTGTTTGGCGCGGCGTTCCTTCACCTCGTCGCCGATGACGTGCTTGTGCTTTTCAAACGTCTCCATGTCCAAGTCACCCAGACCCTTGACGTCCAGAACCGTCTGCAATGCCTTCAGCGCGTGTGAGCACTCCGACCGGCGGGTGTTGTACTCCGAATCGACCAGACTGTGCTTGACCTTGCTGTTCGTGATGATGATTTTCGAGTCCGTCAAGACGACCGGCGCGTACTCGAAGCTTAGGTCGGCGGTGTCAAGGAAGATGGCGTTGTCCTTCTTGCCGTTGGCCACCGCGAACTGATCCATGATGCCACAATTGCAGCCGTTGAAATTGTTCTCGGAATACTGGCCGTAAAGGGCGAGGTCGGTCATGTCCAAAGTGTCAAAGCCGTACAAGTCGCGCAAAATCACTCCGGTCAGCACCTCGAGGGATGCGGAAGAGGAAAGGCCGGACCCATTGGGGATATTGCCCCAGATGACCATGTCGAAACCGTGCTCTAACACATAGCCCTTTTCGGAAAACGCCCATACCATGCCGAGTGGATAATTGGCCCAGTTGTATGCCGCTTGGTATGACAAGTCATCGAGTGAGACTTCCACCACGCCGAAATGGTCTAAGTTCATCGAGTAAAAATGAACCAGACGATCCTTGCGCGGCCTCGCGACCCCGTAGGTGCCGATGGTCAACGCGCAGGGAAATACGTGTCCTCCGTTATAATCCGTATGTTCCCCGATCAAGTTGACGCGGCCGGGTGAAAAATAGAAGCGTACGTCTTTGTCGTCGCCGTACAATTCGGCAAATTTGGCAAATAATGTTTCTTTCATAATCAATCGTTCCTCGCTTTCTGGCGGATTCTCACATGCGTCCAAGAACCCAATGGACGAAATCCTTGTATTTTCTGGTTTCATTATAGGACATGGAACCGAAAAAGTATATAAAAAATCCGTGCAAAAACATGTAAAAATGTTGCAAAATTTGATTGGCCACATTATAATGATGACTTAGAAGTGCAGAGCGATTCGTGGATATCATGGATGGCTGCATTCGGAAGGAGGCGCTTTCTATGGAGGGAACCTATAAATATTCCTACAAGGTCGGGGAGAACCTGATGAATTCCTTGTCGGTGTGCAATGTCGGTCATCAGAAATGCGAACCGGGTTACCAATGGGGACCGGGAGTGCGCAATCACTACTGCATTCATTACGTGATATCGGGAAAGGGGTATTACGAGGTTAACGGCATGGTTCGTGACCTGACGGCGGGAGACTTGTTCATCCTTTATCCCGACGTGCAGGTGAAATATTACGCGGACGAGCGAAAGCCCTGGGAGTACGCCTGGGTCGGCTTCATGGGCGAGGATTCGGACTCGCTCATACGGGCGACGGATTTTTCACAGGAGAAACCGTGGATCGAGAAGGGAGTGCTACCCAAAAAGGAAGTGCACGGGCAGCTCGACGACATTTACAAGGTCAAGGGAAACATGTATGAATCGGCGGTGGCGATGACGGGTGCCTTGTACACCTTTTTGTCTACCCTGATGCGGCATGCCAGCCCGTGCGAGGAACCGGTTCGCGACATCCAGATGGTTTACGTGGAAAAAGCCAAGGACTACATTACGAACAATTATTCTTATCCCATCACCGTGGAGGAAATCGCGGAGTACGTCGGGATAAGCCGGAGTCATTTGTTCCGCGCGTTTAAAAGCCACGTCCAGCAGTCGCCGAAGGAATACTTGACGGAATTTCGTATCAAGCGGGCGCGGCAGATGCTTAGGGAAACCACGCTTTCCGTGGCGGCAATCGCCTATTCGGCAGGTTTTGACAATAATTTGTATTTTTCCAAGGCTTTCAAAAGTAAAATGAAAATGAGTCCGTCGGAATATCGGAAAAACGTGACCGCAGGCGTAAAGCGGATGGGGTAGGCAAAGGATTGTGACCCATATTTTTTGTCATCGACGCATATATATGGATAGAATATGACGGACGTAAAGGAAATGAAAGATCGAATGACCCAGCGGCAGATGAAACGATGGATGCAAGGATTTGGTTTGGTCTATTTGCTATTATTATTGGGGCTTTTCCTATGGATGCAGGAGCAGCAAACCCCTGAACAGGCAAAGCAGGGACAAATGAATGCGGGATGGCCGGATTTTGAAGTGGCGGAGGAAGGTGCCAAAGAGACACAAGGCGGCATCGGCCAGGCAGAAGATGATGGAGGCCGTTTGACGACGGACGACGACCAGGCAAAAGACGGCGACGGGCAGATGACGGAAGAAGGTGAACGGAGGGCGGAACGGCCGAAGATCGCCCTTACGTTTGACGACGGGCCGAACGCGCGGTGGACCCCCATGTTGTTGGACGGGTTGAAGGAACGTTCCGTGAAAGCGACTTTTTTCTTGATCGGGGTGAATATAGAAAAAGATGACAATGCCGAAATCGTGAAGCGGATGTGGGAAGAAGGGCATTTGATTGGAAATCACACATATCATCATGTGGAGATCACGAAAGTCAGTGACAAGGCGGCATTGAAAGAGCTTGCCACGACGAACGAGCTGATTTTAGAAATTACCGGAGAACCGGTGGAGTACATGCGGCCTCCGTTCGGGTCTTGGCAGAAGACTTTGGAGGAAAAGCTGCACGTATTGCCGGTGCTGTGGACGGTGGATCCGCTTGACTGGAAAACAAACGACGCGGATAAGGTGGTCGAACGTGTGGTGAAAAACGTAAAGGAAAACGACATCATCCTATTGCATGACTGTTATGAAAGTTCGGTGGAGGCCGCGTTGAAAATCGTGGACATTTTAACGGAGCAGGGGTACGAGTTCGTGACGGTGGACGAACTGATAATGGGTTAGGAAAGTTCGAAAGAACCACACTAACGGCGACGACGTGTATCGCGCGGTCATAGATGTTCGGTGGACATCTGTTCATGACGAACTGAAGCGGAGTGTAGACAGCACTTAAAGTACAAGTGCCAAGTGCTCATAACGAACTCAAAGTAAGGAGAAGGTACGATGGATTTGTTTGATTACATGAGGGAAACGAAGCAGGAGAAAGAGTCCCCGTTGGCGTCAAGGATGCGCCCGGAGACGCTTGAGGAAGTGGTGGGGCAGCAGCATATTATCGGGAAGGATAAGCTGCTTTACCGTGCCATCAAGGCGGACAAGCTTGGCTCGATCATATTTTACGGCCCTCCGGGAACCGGGAAAACGACGTTGGCAAAGGTCATCGCCCATACGACCAGTGCCAGGTTCGAGCAGATTAACGCCACGGTGGCGGGCAAGAAGGACATGGAGGAAGTGGTGAAGTCCGCCAAGGACTTGCTCGGGATGTACCAGCAAAAAACCATTCTTTTTATTGACGAGATTCATCGCTTTAACAAGGGACAACAAGATTACCTGCTCCCGTTCGTGGAGGACGGCACGATTACGCTGATCGGGGCGACGACGGAAAATCCTTATTTCGAGGTGAACGGGGCATTGTTGTCACGTTCCAGCGTGTTCGAATTGTACCCGTTGGAAAAGGAAGACGTGAAAAAGCTCCTCGTGCGGGCGGTGCAAGACGAGAAAAAAGGTATGGGAAGCTTTCGTGCGGACATTACCGAGGAGGCACTGGATTTTTTGGCGGACATTTCCGGCGGAGATGCCAGAAACGCGTTGAACGCGGTGGAACTGGGAGTTTTGACGACAGAACGCGGGCAGGACGGAATCATCCATATCACGCGGGACGTGGCTTCGGAGTGCATACAGAAGCGAGTCGTGCGCTATGACAAGACGGGCGACAACCATTATGACACGATATCGGCTTTCATCAAGAGTATGCGGGGGTCGGATCCGGACGCGGCGGTTTATTATCTGGCGAAGATGCTCTACGCGGGCGAGGACGTGAAATTCATCGCCAGACGCATCATGATTTGTGCCGCCGAGGACGTGGGATGCGCGGATCCGATGGCCCTGACGGTGGCGACGGCGGCGGCCCAGGCCGTGGAGCGTGTCGGAATGCCCGAATCCCAAATCATCCTTTCGGAGGCGGTGTTGTATGTGGCGGGCGCGCCCAAGAGCAACTCGGCGGTGAACGCGATTTCGGCGGCAAACGAGTCCGTGAGAACGGTGAAGACGACGGTGCCGACACATTTGCAGGACGCGCATTATAAAGGAGCGTACAAGCTCGGGCATGGAGTCGGGTATGAGTACGCGCATGATTTTCCCAATCATTTTTCCAAGCAACAGTATTTGCCCGACGAAATCAAAGACGCCCGGTTTTACGAGCCGGGCGACCTCGGGTATGAAAAGCAGATAAAAGAACGGCTACAAAAGCTGCGAGAGCAGTGAGGCGTAAATCTGCTGGCTCTTGTTCGTCCAGTTGGCGGAGATGGCCTTGGCCTCCGTCTCGGTGGGAACGACGAGTTTTAAGTCGACCAGGTCGACCCCGTCTTCCGTGATTTTGCAGCGCACTTCATATTCATGGGTGGAAGTCAGGTAATAGTCCGCCCGCACGGAGGACTCGGATTTCAGGTCGTAGGATTTTTCACGGAAGAAGTCGTTTATATCCTTCCGGATGGGGGCGGACAAGCTGCCGCGCAACACGGAAATGGTTTCCGTCCCGTATGCGGTCAGGTGGTAGAGCGTCCTGCTGTGCGTACGTTCGGAGCGAATCATTCCTAATCGAAGAAGCTCGGACAATGCGTCCTGCAGTTTGAAATAGGTAGTGTAGCCCTTTTCTAGGAGAAATTCGGAAATCTGGGCCGTGGTCAGCGGAAAGTCCACCTTGTCCAGCATATATAGAATGATTAATTTATATAAGGTCAGTGTCTCGGTCATGGTACTCCTTTCCCTGCCAGATATCCTTTTCCTTTAAATGGCGGTGCAGTTCGTTTAACACGCTTCGCTTGTTCTTGGTCCAAAGCGGCGCGATAAGCAAGTCCTTTGGCCCGTCCCCGGTCAGGCGGTGTATCGTGACGCTTGGCCGCAGCCTGGCGATACAATCGCTAACAAGCTCCACGTATTCCTCCAGGGTGGGAACCGCAAAAGCGTGCCTTTCATACAAGGCGGCGAGGTCGGTGCCTGCCAGCACGTGTAAAAGTTGGAGCTTGATGCCTTGTACGTCATGGCGGTTCAAATAATCAATCGTTTCAATCATCATTTCTTTTGATTCGCCCGGAAGCGCGAGAATCGTGTGGACAATCACGGCGATGCCGCGTTTTCGCAGTTCATATACGGCTCGTTCAAAAACGGGCAAATCATATCCACGGCGAATCCATGCGGCGGTCTGCGGGTGGATGGTCTGCAGGCCAAGTTCTACCCAGACCGGCTTCACACGATTGATTTTTTCCAACAAGTCCAGCACGTCTTTGCCCAAACAGTCCGGTCTCGTGGCAATGGAGAGGATGGCCACGTCTTCGTCCAGAGCCGCTTCCATGTATATCCGCTCCAGTTCGTCCACGGGGGCGTATGTATTGGTAAAGGCTTGAAAATAAGCGATGAACAAGCGAACCGGGCGTTTTTCCTTCAAGGCCGCCTTTCCCGCTTCAAGCTGGGCGGTGACGGAAAGGGACGCGTCCCCGGCAAAGTCGCCGGAACCATCCGCACTGCAAAAAATACATCCGCTTGTCCCAAGCGTCCCGTCCCGGTTTGGGCAGGTCATCCCGGCGTTTATCGTAATTTTATAAACCTTTTCCCCATAAGCGCGTTTCATGTCATAATCCACGGAATGGTATCTTTTTTCACCCCAAGCATGCATCACGTTCGTCCTTTCAAAGATGTCGGATAGGTTCCCGTGACCGGTCGTTGGAGGGTCAGCATTTTGGAATCAGTGCCTTTACCGCGTTACTCACGACCTCGGAGACGCGGGGATCGAAGGCTTCCGGCAAAATGTTGTCTTCGTTTAATTCGCCGTCCGGCACGAGCGAGGCGATGGCCTTGGCGGTGGCCAGCTTCATCTCCTCGGTAATCTGGGTGGCGCGTCCTTCCAACGCCCCGCGGAAAATGCCCGGAAAGGCGACCACGTTGTTCACCTGGTTGGGGAAGTCCGAACGGCCGGTTCCGACGACCCTCGCCCCGGCGGATTTCGCCAAATCCGGCATGATTTCCGGAACCGGGTTTGCCATGGCAAAAAGGATGGCATCCTTGTTCATGGAGGCGACCATTTCGGGGGTCACGATGCCCGGCGCGGACACCCCGACAAAGACATCGGCACCCTTCATGGCATCGGCAAGCGTTCCCGTCTTGTCCTCAAGGTTCGTCATCTTGGTCATTTTTTCCTGCATCCAGTTGAGGCCTTTGGAGGATTTTCCGATAATCCCATGAATGTCGCACATGGTGACATGGGAAAAACCATAAGTGAGCAAAAGCTTCGTGATGGCGATGCCCGCCGAACCGGCCCCGTTTACGACCACGCGGCAGTCCTCCTTGTCCTTCCCGACCACTTTCAGGGCGTTGATGATGCCGGCCAACACGACGATGGCCGTGCCGTGCTGGTCGTCGTGGAAGACGGGAATGTCCAGCAACTGTTTTAGCCGTTCTTCAATCTCGAAGCAACGCGGGGCGGAAATGTCTTCTAAGTTAATGCCGCCAAAAGCCGGCGCGATATGTACCACGGTTTTAATGATTTCCTCGGTATCCTGCGTGTCCAGACAAATGGGAACCGCGTTGACCCCGCCGAATTCCTTGAATAGGACGGCCTTGCCCTCCATGACCGGCATCGCCGCCTTCGCCCCGATGTTGCCCAACCCCAGGACGGCGCTTCCGTCCGAGACGACGGCAATGGTGTTGGCCTTGATGGTATACCGATAGGCGGCTTCCGGTTCCTTGGCGATGACCTTGCATGGCTCGGCCACGCCCGGCGTGTAGGCAATGGCCAGGTCCTCGCGGGAATTTACGCGTGATTTGGCCACGGTCTCAATTTTTCCATTCCATGTTTCATGCATCTGTAACGCTTTTTCAATATTCGTCATAGTCGTTCCTACCTCTTAAAAAAATTCTTCCTATATCATAACACGCTTAAAGAGGCAAAGCAAGGCTTGAACAACTTCGGAGAAAAAATTTTGAAAAAATGAAAAAAAGCTTTGCAATTTTCGAATGGTCGTGTATAATAGGAAAAGAAGTTATTTCACTTGAAGTCGAATCAGACAATCAGACAATCAGAAAAAATTGTCCCTCATTGTCCCCAAAACAAATTTTTAAAATTACGTACACATATTTTGTTGACATTAAAACTTTGTAGATTAAAGTATTCTTTCAGGTTAAATAAACAAGGATAAATATTAGAAAGGAAGAAAAGCATGACGAGAGAGAAGTATGAATCCTTGCCATTGATGACGTTGCGCGAACTGGCAAAAGCAAGAAAGATGAGAGGAATCACCGTACTTAAAAAGGGCGAGCTGATTGACGCGATGCTTGTGCAGGACGAGAGGGACAAGCAGGCCGGGGCAATCACGCAGGAGGAAGCCAGCCGCATGAGGAACGCGAAAAGGGAAGAGGCGCAGGAGGCGGCGCGGGAACCGGACGGCGCAAGAGAAGAATCAACCGAGAAACCGAAAAAGGATTTGACGGACATCGAGCAGCTTGACAGTGGGAGAACCGTGAGCGGGATTTTGGAGGTCATGCCGGACGGGTTCGGATTCATCCGGAGTGAAAATTATCTGCCGGGCGAGAACGACGTTTACGTGGCTCCCTCCCAAATTCGTCGTTTCGGCTTGAAAACCGGCGACATACTGAAGGGGAACACGAGGATTAAGACCCAGCAGGAGAAGTTCAGTGCGCTCTTGTATGTGACGGCCATCAACGGACTTGAACCGTCCGTGGCGATGCAGCGGCACAATTTCGAGGACTTGACACCGATTTTTCCGAATCAGCGTCTAAAGTTAGAAGGGCCGAAAAGCAGCACGGCGATGCGCATCATGGACTTGCTTTCTCCGATTGGAAAAGGACAGCGCGGCATGATCGTGTCACCGCCGAAAGCCGGAAAGACGACGCTTTTGAAGGAAGTGGCACTTTCCATTCAGCGTAGTGAGCCGAACATGCACATTTTGATTCTTTTGATTGACGAGCGTCCGGAGGAAGTGACCGATATCCGCGAGGCGATTGTCGGGGATAACGTGGAGGTGATTTACTCGACGTTCGACGAGTTGCCGGAGCACCACAAGCGTGTGTCGGAAATGGTGATTGAGCGGGCGAAGCGTCTGGTGGAGCACGGAAAGGAAGTCGTGATTTTGCTAGACAGCATCACGCGGCTGGCTCGTGCCTACAACCTTACGGTTCCGCCGTCAGGAAGGACGCTTTCCGGCGGTCTCGACCCGATGGCACTGCACATGCCGAAGCGTTTCTTTGGCGCCGCGCGCAACATGCGCGAGGGCGGCAGCCTCACGGTGCTCGCGACCGCGCTGGTGGATACCGGAAGCAGGATGGATGACGTGATTTACGAGGAGTTCAAGGGGACCGGCAACATGGAGCTGGTGCTTGACCGGAAGCTTCAGGAAAAGCGCGTGTTCCCGGCCATTGACCTTCCGAAATCCGGCACCAGGAGGGATGACTTGCTTCTTACCAAGGAGGAGCAGGAGGCAGTGTACATCATCCACCGCGCGTTAAACGGCATGAAGGCGGACGAGGCGGTGGACAACCTTTTGAACATGTTTACCCGCACGAGGGACAACGGGGAATTGATACAGAAGGTGATTAGGCAGAAATATATCGGATAACTCGTTACGATCCCCGTCCGATAAAGTGATAGTGACGAAAAGTGCCAGAATTTTATAAAAAGAACTTGCAATTGAAGTGCGGGTATGATACAATGTCAACGTTGTTTAGAGATTATGGTGTCAGTCAGTTTATAATAGAGAGGTGAAAATCATGAGAGAAGGAATCCATCCGGAGTACCATCAGGCGACCGTGACCTGCAACTGCGGTAATACGTTCGTGACAGGGTCTACGAACAAGGACATCCACGTGGAAATTTGTTCCAAGTGCCATCCGTTCTATACGGGACAGCAGAAAGCCGCTCAGGCGCGTGGGCGTGTTGACAAGTTCAATAAGAAATATGGTATGAAATAAGAGTGGAATGTTACAGGCTGAGGTGATGGTGCCTCAGCCTATTGTTTTTTCGGGAGGACGGCATGAAATCATCAAATATAGGCGGGCAGGCGGTGCTTGAAGGCGTCATGATGAAAAATGACGACCGATACGCGGTGGCCGTAAGGCGCCCGGACAAAGAAATCGAGGTCTGCGTGGAACGTTATAAAAGCGTTGTTCCGTGGAGCGAAGTGAAGAAAATCCCATTTATCCGCGGGATTTTTAATTTTGTGGATTCGCTCGTCCTGGGAATGAAGACCATTACCTATTCGGCAAGTTTTTACGAGGACGAAGCGGAGGACGAAGAGAAGAAGGGGATGACAAGCCAGCAGCTTTTGAAAGAGGAAAAGAAGGAAAAGCTGGTCATGGGGCTGACGATGGCGTTTTCCGTCGTGCTGGCAATCGCCATTTTCATGGTGTTGCCTTATTATTTGAGCGGATTTCTGAGAATGTTCACACAGTCAAGGATGATTTTGACCATATGCGAAGGCGTTTTGCGGATGCTTATTTTTTTCGCGTACATTTTGTTGGTGTCGAAGATGGAGGACATCCAGAGGACGTTTATGTACCATGGGGCGGAGCATAAGTGCATCAATTGCATCGAACATGGGTTGGAGCTTAACGTGGAAAACGTGCGTGCAAGTTCCAGGCAGCATAAACGTTGCGGGACTAGTTTTCTGTTTTTCGTCATGATTGTCAGCATTATTTTCGCGTTTTTCATCACAACGGAGTCGCCCCTTTGTCGGGTACTTTTTCGAATCGCGCTCCTGCCATTAATTGCCGGCGTTTCTTATGAAATCATCCGTCTTGCGGGAAATAGCGAGAGCCCGCTTGTCAACGCGCTAAGCAAGCCGGGGCTTTGGGTTCAGAACTTGACGACGAGGGAACCGGACGAAGACATGATTGAGGTCGCCATCTGCGCCGTGGAAGCAGTGTTTGACTGGAAGTCTTATATATACGAAAATTTCGGTACATACGAAAATTTCGGTACATACGAAAATTTTGAAATGAACGATGTCGAAAGCGGGGTGGCGCAATGAGGATGGATGAGGCATATTCGTATGGAAGGCGGGAATTGGAAGAGGCCGGAGTGGGCGAGGCACAGGTGGATGCATGGTATTTGTTGGAGTATGCGACAAAGCTGTCACGGGCGGATTATTTCAAAGAGCCAAGGCGGGAATTGACGAAAGAACAAGAGTTGAGATATTTCCTATATATAGAGAAACGGGCACAGCGGATTCCGTTGCAGCACATTACCGGGGAACAAGAGTTTATGGGACTCCCCTTTTTAGTCAACGAATTTGTGCTGGTGCCACGTCAGGACACGGAAATCCTTGCGGAAATCGCGTTGGCCTTGTTGAAATCCATTTCCAAGGAGCGGCAAAAGGACGTTGCAGAACGCGAACCCGTAGCGAGTCCCATGCGTATACTGGATATGGGCACCGGATCGGGCTGCATTTTGCTAAGTCTTTTGCATTATATGAAGGAGGACTCGTGCCTTGTCCTGGAGGGAGTCGGGGCGGACATATCCAACGAGGCGCTTCAAGTGGCCAGGGAAAATGCAAAAAGGATGGAATTGGAAGCCGAATGGGTTCATGGGGACTTGTTTTCCAAAGTGGAAGGCAAATTTCAGGTAATCGTATCCAATCCCCCATATGTCAGGACGGCGGAGTTAGACCGCCTGCAGGCGGAGGTGCGTTACCACGACCCGCGAATCGCGTTGGATGGAAATGCGGACGGCTTGTATTTTTATAGGAGAATCGTGGAAGAATGCAAAATATACTTGGAGCCGGGCGGACACCTGCTTTTTGAAATCGGACATGACCAGGCCGAGGACGTGGCCGGGATGATGAGGAATGCCGGATTTTCCAAAATCAAGATAAAAAAGGATTTGGCGGGACTTGACCGGGTCGTCAGCGGCGTGTATGATAGATGTGCGTAAGGAAGGGCGAAAGCCGTATCGAGGCATCCCTGACGCGCGTGTTTCACGGTTCTGCGTGTTATGACGTGTACAGAAAGGAAAGAGCGTGATGTTTGACAAATTGGAGGATTTGTTAATCCGATACGAAGAAGTGATGGGAGAACTACAAGAGCCGGACGTGGCCAATGACGCGCGGCGTTTCCGTAATTTGATGAAGGAACAAAGCGACCTTGCCCCAATCGTGGAGGCTTATAAGAAGTACAAACAATGCAGGCAAAATATAGAGGACGGACTTTTGCTTCTGGAGGAAGAGTCCGACGACGAGATGCGGGAGTTGGCCAAGGAGGAAATCAGCGAATCCAGGGAACAAGTCGAGAAACTGGAACGGGAATTGAAAATCCTTCTCCTGCCCAAAGACCCGAACGATGAAAAGAACGTCATTTTGGAAATCCGCGCCGGGGCGGGCGGCGACGAGGCCGCCTTGTTTGCCGCCGAGATTTACCGCATGTACGCGCATTATGCGGAGGGCCGCCGCTGGCGGATGGAGATGATTTCCGTAAACGAGAACGGAATCGGCGGCTTCAAGGAATGCGTGTGCATGATTACCGGACAAGGAGCCTACTCCCGTTTGAAGTATGAAAGCGGCGTGCACCGCGTGCAGCGCGTCCCGGAGACCGAGAGCGGCGGACGCATCCATACGTCCACGATTACCGTGGCCATCATGCCGGAGGCGGAGGAAGTGGACGTGGAACTGGACATGAACGACTGTAAGTTCGACGTGTTTAGGGCTTCAGGAAACGGCGGCCAGTGCGTCAACACGACGGACTCGGCAGTGCGCCTGACCCATATCCCGACTGGAATCGTGATTTCTTGTCAGGATGAAAAGTCCCAGTTGAAAAACAAGGACAAGGCCTTGAAGGTGCTGCGGGCAAGGCTGTACGAGATGGAGTTGGCGAAGCAGCACGACGCAGAGGCGCAGGCGAGGAAAAGCCAGGTGGGAACCGGGGATCGTTCGGAGAAGATTCGCACCTATAACTTCCCTCAAGGGCGCGTGACGGATCACCGTATCAAGTTGACGCTGCACAAGTTGGACACGATATTAAACGGCGCGCTTGACGAGGTCATTGACAGCTTGATTGCCGCGGACCAGGCCGAGCGTCTGGCTCGGATGAACGAGGCGTGAGAGGCGGCGAGGACGGAAAAAGGATGAGGGTAAAAAGAGGAACGGGGCCTAAAAAGCTTGAGAAAGAATGGTTGAAAGGATGAATGAAATAAATGGAATAGAGTTTCACTATCCGAGTCTGGAGGATAAGGAGGAGATTTTGTCCCGCTATCGTAAATATAGGGGACGTAGCTGTGAAAACACGTTCGCAAACGTGTATTTGTGGGCGAAGCATTATGAGTCGCGTTACGCGGTGATTGAGAATGCCATCGTGTTTAAAAACGAGGCACAAGGCGGGCCGTCGTTTTCCTTCCCGGTGGGCGCAGAGGAAGACATTAGGCGTGCTCTGGAGTTTTTGCGGGATTACTGTGCGGGGCAAAATACAAGACTTCGCCTTTATTGCGTGACAAAAGAGGAGTTTGGCTTGTTGGAGGCGTGGTGGCCCGGGCAGTTTACCATCGAGTATGACCGGGACGGGGCTGACTATGTTTACGAGAGGGAAAAACTAGCCACGCTTTCTGGCAAGAAATTACATGGAAAGCGGAATCACATCAATCGTTTCCGGCAGATTCATGAAAATTGGAGTTATGAGACGTTGAGTGATGGAAACGTAGAAGACTGTTTTCAGATGGCGCTCGTTTGGCGAAGAGAGAACGGCTGTGAGGATGATCCGGAGAAAAATGCGGAGATGTGCGTGACGATGAACGCGCTGCGGCTTTACAAGGAATTGGAATTGACCGGCGGCGTCCTCAAGGTGGATGGCCGGGTGGTGGCATTTTGCGTGGGCGAGCCGGTTGGCCCCGACACGTTCGTCGTACATGTTGAGAAAGCCCTCGCCGACGTGGACGGGGCGTATCCGATGATTAACCAGCAGTTTGTCATACATGAATGTGAAAAATACAAGTACGTCAACCGGGAGGAAGACATGGGAGTGGAAGGACTGCGCCAGGCGAAGTTGTCCTACCGGCCGGCCTTTCTGGTGGAAAAGGGAGTCGCGGCCGAAAGCAACTGGCATTGAACGCTTAATAAGATGTCAAGTAAGGATTGATAAAAGAACTATAGAGAAAGGAAAAATTACGATGATTTCGAAAAAGATGGAAAACATGGTTGCCAACAGTTCGGCCATCCGGGCGATGTTCGAGGAGGGGAACCGCATGGCAAAGCTTTATGGCGCGGAAAATGTCTATGACTTTAGCTTGGGGAATCCCAACGTCCCGGCGCCGGAGGCGGTAAAGGAGGCGATTCGCCATATTTTGGACGAGGAAAATCCAACCGCCCTGCATGGCTACACGAACAGTAACGCGGGCTACGAGGACGTGCGCGCGGCGGTGGCCGATTCCCTCAACGAGCGGTTTGGCACGGCCTTCACGGCGAAAAACATCACGATGTGCGTGGGCGCGGCCGGCGGGCTGAACGTGATTTTGAAATCCTTGCTGAACCCGGAGGACGAGGTGATGACGTTCGCCCCCTATTTTGGGGAATACCGAAGTTATGTGGACAATTATGACGGCGTGCTGGTCGAGGTGTCGCCGAACACGGTGGATTTTCAGCCGAAATTGGATGAATTTGAGGAAAAAATCTCGCGAAGGACGCGGGCGGTCATCGTGAACACCCCGAACAATCCCACGGGCGTCGTATATTCGGAGGAGACGATCCAGAAGTTGGCGGCCATTTTGGAAAGGAAGCAGACGGAATACGGGACGGACATTTACCTGATTTCCGACGAGCCATATCGGGAACTGGCCTATGACGGGGTGGAGGTTCCTTATTTGACGAAATATTATGCCAATACGATTGTCGGTTATTCCTACAGCAAGTCTTTGTCCCTGCCGGGCGAGCGAATCGGGTACCTGGTGATTCCAAACGAGGCGGCGGACAGTGAAAACCTGATTGCGGCGGCCAACGTGGCTACGAGGATCCTTGGCTTCGTCAACGCGCCGACATTACAGCAAAGGGTGGTCAAGGAATGCTTGAACGAGCACACGGACATTTCCTATTATGATAGGAACAGGGAGACATTGTACCAAGGTCTTGTCAAGCTTGGCTTTGAGTGCGTCAAGCCCCAAGGGGCGTTTTACTTGTTCGTGAAGTCCCCTGTCGCCGATGAAAAGGCGTTCGTGGCGGCGGCCAAAAAGTACAACATCCTGATTGTGCCGGGGAGTTCGTTTGGCTGTCCGGGATATGTGAGAATCGCGTATTGCGTGGCGTATGAGACGATTGTCAATTCCCTGCCGAAGTTTGCCCTTCTGGCAGAAGAGTACCAATGATGGACTATGCATGATGGAGTAGAGATGATGGGAATGGAAGAAATGCAGTTGCGACCAGAACTGATGCGGCATGTTCGAACGGTGGATCCTTATGTGCCCGGCGAGCAGCCGCAAACCAAGGTCATAAAATTAAATACCAACGAGAACCCCTATCCCCCCGCCCCGCAGGTGGCAAGGGCGCTTCAGGAGATGGATGCGGACAAATTGCGCCTCTACCCGGATCCGACGGCAGAAGAGTTGACCGGGGCTTTAGCGGATTATTACGGGGTAAAAAAGAATCAGGTGTTCGTCGGGGTCGGTTCGGATGACGTGCTGTCCATGTGCTTTCTCACTTTTTTCAACTCCGACAAGCCGATTCTTTTTCCGGATGTCACATATTCGTTTTACAAGGTGTGGGCAGAGCTTTATCGTATTCCTTACGAATGTCCCCGCTTAGACGTGGGATTCCGACTGATGAAGGAAGATTATTATAAAGAAAACGGCGGGATCATTTTCCCCAATCCGAACGCGCCGACGGCCATTTACGAGGAATTGGATTTTGTGGAGGACATTGTCGCGCACAACCGGGACGTGGTCGTGATTGTTGACGAAGCCTATGTGGACTTTGCAGGACGTTCGGCCATCGCCCTGACGGCAAAATACGACAACTTGCTCGTGGTGCAGACCTTTTCCAAGTCGCGTTCCATGGCGGGGATGCGGATTGGCTTTTGTATCGGCCATCCGGCCCTGATTCGTTGTTTGAACGACGTAAAGTTTTCCTTTAATTCTTACACGATGAGCCAGGTTGCATTGGCTTGCGGGGTGGAGGCCGTGAAGGCGGAACGCTATTTTCGGGAAACGGTACGAAAAATCATTGACACGCGCGAATGGGCAAAGAGGGAGTTAAGCCAGCTCGGCTTTGAATGGACGGATTCGAGGACGAACTTCCTTTTCGTGAGGCATCCCGAAAAGGACGCGGGAGAATTGTTCGAGCTGTTGAAAAAGGAGCGGATTTACGTACGTTATTTTGGTGGTGGACGCACTTCCCAGTACCTGCGGATTACCATTGGAACGCAGGAAGAGATGGGGCTGTTGTTCGCGGCGCTTAAGCGTATCATACAAGATAGATAGGAGAAACAAAGAGATATGAAGGAAGCATTGATTGAATGGTTTGTGAGCACTCTGGGCGGGAAAGTGGGGAAGGAAGTCATCGTCTTTCTCATTTCCATGGTGCCGATATTGGAACTTCGAGGAGGATTGATCGCGGCGGGACCGGCTATATTGGACGTGCCGATGTGGGAGGCGATTCCGATTTGCATCATCGGGAACATCATCCCGGTACCGTTCATCCTTTTGTTGATTACGAAGATTTTCGACTGGCTCAAGCACACGGAGTTGTTCCGTCCGATGGTGGAAAAGCTGGAAAAGAAGGCGATGAGCAAGAGCGCGAACATTGAAAAATATGAATTTTGGGGGCTGGTCGCCTTCGTGGGAATTCCGTTGCCGGGAACCGGGGCGTGGACGGGTTCCTTGATTGCCGCGTTGCTTGGCGTGAAGTTTCGCAAGGCGTTTCCGGCGGTCGTTCTGGGCGTTTTGTTGGCGGCCTTTATCATGACCGTGTTTTCCTACGTCGTTCTGGGCGGGGTGTTCGCTTAAAATGGCGATTGAAAAGTAACGAAACCAACATGTCGCCTGAAAGCGGCACCACCATGGATAAAAGTCGATTGCTCTGTGCTTACGTGCTCTCGCAATCGCTACAGTTTTTTGTTGGGCGTTGACATAATGGTACAAAATATTTATAATAAGAATAAAATATAAGACACCAAATGTATAGTGGCTTGTAATTGACATACCATAGTAGTAGAATCCAACGTCAAGAGGGAAGTGGCATATATGAATCTCGTACAAGATGAAGAAAGAAAAAATGTTTTTTGGAAAGCACTGATTGCGGTGTCCTCGGTTTTGCTGATTATAATCGCGGCTTATTTTGTTTATCAGTTATTTACGGCAAATCCGTTGGAAGGAACATGGGTTTACGAGGACAGCGATTTGCAGATGACAATCAAGGACGGGCAAACGGCGGAGTTCGTGCTTGAGGAATATGCTGAAAAGGGCACGATGACGATTAACATGTACTACAAGGTAGATGTCGATCAGAAGACGTTGAGCCTCTATTTGAGTGACGATGAAGCCGCAAGGATTGCCAAAAACACGGATGGAGAGGTTTCCGTCGAGGAGGTCAGGTTGATTTTTGACTCGTTGGAGGGGACGTATGATTACAACATCGAGCAGAACCAGCTGACGTTGACGGAGCGTGAATACGGCGAGCAAATGATTTTTGACAAGCGGTAATGGTGAAAGGAGCGGGGAGTTTCGCGGGCTGAATTGTAACGGCGAAACTCCCTCGTTGTGTAAGGAGTGAAAACGAATGTATAGGGAGCAAACAAGAGAGGTACGGATTGGGGACGTGACGATTGGAGGTACGCGCCCAATCGCCATCCAGTCGATGACGAACACGAGGACGGAGGACGTGGAGGCGACGGTGGCCCAGATTTTGCGTTTGGAGGCGGCGGGATGCGAGATTGTGCGCAGCACCGTGCCGAACATGGATGCGGCGAAGGCTTTGTCAGAGATTAAGAAAAGGATTCATATCCCGCTAGTGGCCGACATTCATTTTGACTATAAGATGGCCATCGCGGCGATAGAGAACGGGGCTGACAAAATCCGCATCAACCCGGGAAACATTGGTTCCAAGGAGAACGTGCGTGCCGTCGTTTCGAAGGCGAAGGAGAAAGGCGTCCCAATTCGCGTCGGAGTTAACAGTGGTTCTCTGGAAAAGCCGCTGCTTGAAAAATACGGCGGCGTGACGGCAGAGGGAATCGTGGAGAGCGCGCTGGACAAGGTGCACATGATTGAAGACCTGGGATATGACAACCTGGTCGTGAGCATTAAGTCGTCGGACGTTTTGATGTGCGTGAAGGCGCATGAATTGATCGCCAAGGCGTGCCCTTATCCGCTGCACGTGGGAATCACGGAGGCGGGGACGCTTTATTCGGGCAATATCAAGTCCTCCGTGGGTCTTGGCATCATTTTGAACGAGGGGATTGGGAACACGATTCGCGTGTCGCTGACCGGCGACCCGGTGGAGGAAATTCGCACGGCGAAGATGATTTTGCGTACGTTGGGGCTTCGTAAGGGCGGCATCGAGGTCGTATCCTGCCCGACTTGCGGCAGGACGAAGATTGACTTGATTTCCCTGGCGAACAAGGTGGAGCAGATGGTCGAAGAATTTCCGTTAGACATCAAGGTGGCCGTGATGGGATGCGTGGTCAACGGTCCCGGCGAAGCGAAGGAAGCGGACATCGGAATTGCCGGCGGTGACGGGAAGGGTGTCTTGATAAAGAAAGGCGAGGTCGTACAAACGCTCGATGAAGGGGAACTGTTGGAGGCATTAAGGCAGGAGTTGTTAAATTGGAACGACAAAGAAACGAAGTAAACAACGCGAAACCATTTTTCGAGGTGTTCCCGACGCTGAAGGCGGCGGAGCAGCTAAGGAGGCTGTTCGACGACGTGCAGGTCACGAAGATCTGCACGAACTCGGTACATGACTTTTTACATATTCACATGTTCAGCCGCCATCTGATTCAAAAGAAGGATGTCTGGCACATGGAGCGCGCCATTAAGGAGCAGTTATTTTCCACCGCCCCGGTCTCCGTTTGCCTGAAGGAGGAGTACGCCCTTTCGGAGCAGTATACGCCCAAGGCGCTGCTTTTGGAGTACAAGGAGAGCGTCGTTTTGGAATTGGAGCGAAAGAGCGTCTTGTCTGCCAATACGTTCAAGCAGGCGGACTTGATTTTCGAGGGGGAGAACGTCGTTCGCCTGGAATTGGAAGAGAGCATCGTTTCCGAAGGGCGCAGGGAGCAGATTGTCGGACTGTTGCATGAAATCATGGAAGAGCGGTTCCATATTCCTGCCCAAATCGTCGTCTCCTATAAGCAGAAGGAAAAGAGCGGTGCCAGGGAATTTGAGGAACAACGCCTGCAGCGGGAAATCGAGGCGATTTTTGCCCGCAGCAAGGGGGCGAACGGATCCGGCGAAGGAAAGCGGCGGGGAACGAGGCACGACAAGCCGGACGAGGAAGGCAAGTCCGTGTCGGGCGTGGCTGCCACGCAACATGCGGGAAAAGACAAGGACGCGGCCAGGGAAGGCACCATCACGTCAGGAGGCCGGAAGGAAGGCGGAAAAGATTTTGGCAAAGACTTCAAGGGCGGCTTTAAAGGTGGCTTTAAGAAAGGGTTTAGCTGGGATTACGTGCGTCCGTTGAAAGTGGGAGACGACCCGAACCTGATTTATGGGAAGTCGTTTGAAGATTCTCCAATCACCTTGGATCAGGTAGTGGGCGAGATGGGTGAAATTTGTATACGCGGTAAGATTATCAATTTCGAGACCCGTGAAATTCGCAATGAAAAAACCATTTTGATGTTCGCCGTGACGGATTTTACGGACACGATTACCGTTAAGATGTTTACGCGGAACGACCAGTTGGCAGAGCTTTTGGGGAACTTGAAAAAGGGGGCTTTCATAAAAATCAAGGGTGTCACCACGATTGACAAGTTTGATGGGGAATTGACGCTCGGCTCTATCGTGGGAATTAAAAAGACCAGTGACTTTAGCGTGACGAGGGAGGATTTAAGTCCCATTAAGCGCGTGGAACTGCATTGTCACACGAAAATGAGCGACATGGACGGCGTTTCCGAAACGCAGGACATCGTGAGGCGGGCGCATGAGTGGGGACATGCGGCGATTGCCATCACGGATCATGGTGTGACGCAGGCCTTTCCGGACGCGAACCATTATATCGAACGGCTAGATGCAAGTGACCCGTTCAAAGTCCTCTATGGGGTGGAGGGCTACGTGGCGGATGACTTGACGGAAATCGCCGTCCATGCCACGACGGAGACGCTTGACGGCACTTACGTGGTATTCGACCTGGAGACGACCGGCTTTAGTGCCATCAAGGATAAAATAATCGAGATTGGGGCGGTGAAGGTATCGGGCGGCGAAATCGTGGACCGCTTTAGCACGTTTGTCAATCCGGGGCGGCCGATTCCGTTTGACATCACGCAGTTGACCAGTATCACGGACGAGATGGTGCTGGAATATGACGGCATCGAAACGATTTTGCCAAAGTTTCTGGAATTTGTCGGGGACGCGGTGCTGGTCGCCCACAACGCCGGCTTTGACGTGGGATTTATCGAGCAGAACTGCCGATACCAGGACATAGAACCACATTTCGTGTCACTGGACACCGTGGCGCTCGCGCGCGTCCTGATGCCGACGTTGTCCAAATATAAGTTAAACGTCGTGGCGAAAGCCTTGAACATTTCACTGGAGAACCACCACCGGGCCGTGGACGATGCAGGCGCGACGGCGGAGATTTTTTTGAAGTTCGTGCAGATGCTTAAGGAGCGGGGAATTGACACTCTGAAGGGGGTCAACCAGTTCGGGAGCATGAACCCGGACGCCATCCGCAAGCTGCCGCTTCACCACATCATCATTTTGGCCAAGAATGACATTGGCCGTTACAATTTGTACCAGCTGGTGAGCGCGTCACATATTGAGTATTACGCGCGTCGCCCGCGGATTCCCAAAAGCCTTTTAAACAAGCACCGGGAAGGCCTTGTCATCGGCAGCGCCTGCGAGGCGGGAGAGCTTTATCAGGCGATTTTGAATAAAAAGTCGCCGCAGGTACTGGCCCGGCTGGCAGAATTTTATGATTATTACGAAATACAGCCGCTTGGCAATGACACGTTCATGCTGGAGAGTGAAAAATATCCCGACATCAACACGATGGAGGATTTGATGGAAATCAACCGGCAAATCGTGCAGCTTGGCGAGCAGTTCAAAAAGCCGGTGGTGGCGACGTGCGACGTACATTTCTTAGATCCGCAGGACGAGGTGTATCGGCGCATCATCATGGCGGGGAAGGGGTTTGCCGATGCCGACAGCCAGCCGCCCTTGTTCCTTCGCACGACCGAGGAAATGCTTGCGGAGTTCGAGTATTTGGGTTCAAAAAAGGCACGGGAGGTCGTCATTACGAATCCGAACAAGATTGCCGACATGATCGAGAAGATATCCCCGGTCAATCCAAACAAATGTCCGCCGGTCATTCCGGATTCCGACAAGGAGCTGCGCAGGATTTGTTATGAAAAGGCGCACGAGATGTACGGGGAGGATTTGCCAAAGCAGGTTTCCTCGCGTCTGGAGCGGGAGCTGAATTCCATCATATCCAATGGTTACGCCGTCATGTACATCATCGCCCAGAAACTGGTGTGGAAGTCCGTGGACGACGGCTACCTGGTGGGATCGCGGGGATCGGTCGGTTCGTCCTTCGTGGCGACGATGGCGGGAATTACCGAGGTGAACCCGTTAAGCCCGCATTATTATTGCAGCGAATGTCATTATAGTGATTTTGAATCGGACGAGGTTCGGGCGTTTGCCGGTGGCTGCGGATATGACATGCCGGACAAAAATTGTCCGAACTGCGGGAAGCCTCTGGTAAAGGCCGGATTTGACATCCCGTTTGAGACGTTCCTTGGCTTCAAGGGAAACAAGGAGCCGGATATCGACTTGAATTTTTCCGGCGAGTACCAGTCGAAGGCGCACAAGTACACGGAGGTTTTGTTCAGCAAGGGACATACGTTCAAGGCGGGCACCATTGGAACGTTGGCGGACAAGACGGCCTATGGCTATGTGCGTAACTATTTCGAGGAGCGGGGAACCAGGAAGCGCAAGTGCGAAATTGAACGCGTCAGTCAGGGCTGTACCGGCATTCGGCGCAGCACCGGGCAGCATCCGGGCGGCATCGTGGTATTGCCGCGCGGCCATGACATCAACGAGTTTACGCCCATCCAGCACCCGGCCAATGACATGACGACGGACATCACGACCACGCATTTTGACTATCATTCCATTGACCATAACCTTTTGAAGCTGGACATTCTCGGGCACGACGACCCGACGATGATTAAGATGCTGGAGGAGTACATTACCTCGGACGCGCTGGAAAATGAATATAATGAGGAAAACCCGTTCGTGGCGACGAAGATTCCTTTGGACGATCGGAACGTGTTGTCACTTTTCCATGACACGAGCGCGCTCGGAATCAAGCCGGAGGATATCGAAGGGTGCAAGATTGGCAGTTTGGGAATCCCCGAATTTGGCACGGATTTCACGATACAGATGGTGCAGGACGCCAACCCGCAGACATTGTCCGACCTGATTCGCCTTTCCGGCCTTTCGCACGGCACGGACGTGTGGTTGGGGAATGCGCAGGAATTGATTAAGACGGGGAAGGCGGTGCTTTCCACTTGTATTTGCTGTCGTGACGATATCATGGTGTATTTGATTAACAAGGGGATGGACAGTTCGCTGGCCTTTACCATCATGGAAAGCGTGCGGAAAGGAAAGGGCTTGAAACCGGAATGGGAAGAGGCGATGCGGGAAAATGACGTGCCGGACTGGTACATGGACTCTTGTAAGAAAATTAAGTACATGTTCCCGAAAGCACATGCGGCGGCTTACGTCATGATGGCGTACCGCATCGCCTATTGCAAGATTAATTACCCGTTGGCCTATTATGGGGCGTATTTCAGCATCCGCGCCGACGCGTTTTCTTACGAATTGATGTGCCAGGGCAAGGACAAGCTCAATTATTACATGAAGGATTATAAGAGAAGGTCGGACGGCCTGACGAACAAGGAGCAGGACACCTTAAAGGACATGCGGCTTGTGCAGGAAATGTACGCGCGGGGCCTGGAATTTCTGCCGCTTGATTTGTACCAAGCAAGGGCGAAGCAATTTCGCATTATCGACGGGAAATTGATGCCTTCTTTTGCCAGTATCGACGGGTTGGGCGAAAAAGCGGCGGAGGCGGTGGAACTGGCCGCCAAGGACGGGAAGTTCCTATCGCTCGACGATTTTCGCGAGCGGACGAAGGTGAGCAAGACCGTCATCGACTTGATGAAGGACTTGGGAATTTTTGGGGATTTGCCACAAAGCAACCAGTTGTCGCTTTTCGATTTGTAATTTTGTGGCTTTCATGTTATACTATGTAAGTGTTTTCTGAGAAAGCGACGTGGCAAATTTTATAAAAGGCGCTGCACGTAAGCGCTTCGATGAAGTAGTAGAAGAGAAAATGGGCGATTTTCAGAACGAAAATGCGAGGAGGATTTTAGCATGTACGGATTTGAAGAGATTGTAAAGACGGACGCGCAAGTGGCGGAGGCGATTCAGGACGAGATGAAGCGCCAGAATTCCCACATTGAGTTGATCGCGTCGGAAAACTGGGTGAGCAAGGCCGTGATGGCGGCGATGGGAAGCCCTTTGACCAACAAATACGCGGAAGGGTATCCCGGCAAACGGTATTATGGCGGTTGCCAGTGCGTGGACGTGGTGGAAGATTTGGCGCGCGAGCGTGCGAAGAAGCTGTTTGGTTGCGAATATGCCAACGTACAGCCGCATTCCGGGGCGCAGGCCAACATGGCGGCGATGTTTGCGATGCTTGAGCCGGGCGACAAAATCATGGGAATGAATTTGGATCATGGCGGCCATCTGACGCACGGTTCCCCGGTCAACATGTCCGGCAAGTATTTTCAGGTGGCGGCCTACGGGGTCAACGACGACGGCGTGATTGATTACGAAAACGTGCTGGAAATCGCCAAGGCGGAGCGGCCGAAGCTCATCGTGGCAGGGGCCAGCGCTTATGCGAGGACGATCGATTTCAAGCGGTTTCGGGAGATTGCCGACGAGGTGGGTGCTTATTTGATGGTGGACATCGCGCACATTGCCGGCCTGGTGGCGACCGGTCTGCATCCGAGTCCGATCCCGTATGCCCATGTGACGACCACGACGACGCATAAGACGCTTCGCGGCCCGCGCGGCGGCATGATTATGAGCAGCGAGGAGATGAACAAGAAGTTTAATTTCAATAAGGCGGTCTTTCCGGGAATCCAGGGCGGTCCGCTGATGCACGTCATCGCGGCCAAGGCCGTTTGTTTTGAGGAGGCGCTTAAGCCAGAATACAAGGCCTACATGGAGCAGGTGGTAAAGAATGCCACGGCTTTGGCAAGTGCTTTGATGAAGCGCGGGGTGAGCATCGTTTCAGGCGGGACGGACAATCATCTGATGCTTGTCGACTTGACGAAAAAGGATGTCAGCGGAAAAGAACTGGAGAAGCGGTTGGATGACGCGCACGTGACGTGTAACAAGAACACGATTCCGAATGATCCGCGTTCTCCGTTCGTGACCAGCGGCGTGCGCCTTGGCACTCCGGCCGTGACGACCCGCGGCATGGTGGAAGAGGACATGGAAAAAATCGCGGAAATCATTGCCATGGTCATTGACAGCGAAGACAACGTGGAAAAGGCAAGGGCGATGGTGGCCGAATTGACGGAAAAATACCCGCTCTGCTGATAAAAAAGTGTTTAATGGAAGGAAGGGCCTTATGGGAAACGAAGTTTCCCATAAGGCAAAAAAAGAACTGGCGTAAGCCAGTTCTTTTTTCTTAATCTCGTTTCTTGTGTATTGCTTTAAAATATGAAAATCTGTTGGAATTTATATTTTAAAAGGTACATTCAAAAATCTGATTAAAGTTTTACTACGTTGGTTGCCTGCGGTCCTTTGGATCCCTGAGTTACTTCGAACTCAACAGCCTGACCTTCTTCAAGGGACTTGAATCCGTCCGTCACGATTCCTGAATAGTGAACGAATACGTCGTTTCCCTCTGAATCAGAGATGAATCCGTAACCTTTTTGGTTGTTAAACCATTTTACTGTACCTGTCATTGTGTTGCCCTCCATAAAAATAATATTACGTTCGCGTCTATCCGTAACTTGCGAACTGGTACTTAGTTAGAGTAGCATATTTAACAATGAAAGTCAATCATTTTCTTTTAGAAGTTGTCCATCTTTCCCATTTTTTTTCTACTTTTTCTATTTTTTCGTTTGTTTCGTTCTTGTTTTCCAATATGTAGTTTGGAGGTCGCGTCATGTCGTCCTACTTTCCTTGTAATAAAAAACGAACATTCGGGAATATAAAGAAAAACAAATATTTGTTCGAAAAAGAGTTGCATATTAAAACAAAATGTAGTAAAATAAGAAAAGAACAAAGGTTCTGTTTATGACATGGAACGGAGGCGAAGCGGATGGCTGCTGACAAGATTGGCATCGAGATGCCATTATTTGAAAAATTGAGGATATTATCGGATGCGGCGAAGTATGACGTGTCCTGCACTTCCAGCGGAGTGGATCGCAAGGGGGATGGAACCGGCATCGGGAATTGTCATGCCGCGGGTATTTGCCACAGTTTTGCGGCGGACGGACGTTGCGTGTCACTTTTGAAGATTCTGTTTACGAATGAGTGTATATTTGATTGCAAGTACTGTATCAATCGTTCTTCCAATGACGTGGAGAGGGCATCGTTCACGCCGGACGAAGTTTGTACCTTGACGATTGAATTTTATCGCCGTAATTATATTGAGGGACTTTTTTTGAGTTCTGGCATATTGAAAAGCCCTAATTATACGATGGAGCTGATTTACGCCACCATTTATAAACTGCGCCGGACGTATCATTTTCAAGGGTATATTCATGTCAAGGCGATACCGGGGACGGACGAGGAGTTGATTCGCAGGATTGGTTTTTTGGCGGATAGGATGAGCGTCAATCTGGAATTGCCGACGGCGGAGAGTCTGCGCTTGCTCGCCCCGCACAAGACGCGGAGGAACATTCTTGCCCCGATGCGTCTGGTACAGAACGCCATGGCGGAGAATAAGCAAGAACTGGCCCTTTATAGGAGTGCCCCACGTTTTGTGCCGGCGGGACAGAGCACGCAGATGATTATCGGGGCGACGCCGGAAAATGACTATCAGATTTTAAACGTCGCGGAGTCGTTGTATCAGAAGTTTGGATTAAAGCGTGTTTTTTATTCGGCCTACGTCAGTGTCAATGCGGACGCGGCTCTGCCAGTCAAGTACAAGGAAGGGACGGGAGGGGAACCGCCTCTTTTGCGGGAACATAGACTGTACCAGGCGGACTGGCTGCTTCGCTTTTACCAGTTTGAAGCTCATGAGCTTTTGGACGAAAAGAACCCGAATTTCAACGTGTTGCTAGATCCGAAGTGTGACTGGGCCATCCGGCATCTGGAGCAGTTTCCGGTGGAGGTAAACAAAGCGAGGTACGAGATGCTGCTGCGTGTGCCGGGGGTGGGTGTGAAGTCCGCGCTGCGGATTGTCAAGGCCAGAAGGATGGGGAACGTCACGTTCGATGATTTGAAAAAAATGGGAGTGGTACTTAAGCGCGCCGTATATTTCCTGACTTGTAACGGAAAGATGATGTATTCTTCCGTCAGGATTGACGAGGACTATATCACGCGGAATCTTTTAAGTGCGGGGGAACGTCTGCCGGACTCGGTGACGGGATTAAGTTACCGCCAGTTGTCACTGTTTGACGATCAAAATTTCACGTCACGGTCCGTGGAATCCATCGTGGCGGGATAAAAGGCAGGAAGTTAATGGCAGTGAGAAGGACGGTATGAACACGATGAAAAGGACGGAGATTACACAATGGAAAGAAAGGGGAGACGCATAATTGAAGACGGTGTATTTGTGCAGTCAAACGATGAACGGGATTTATTCGGCACTTTACGATGCTTGGAAACGAAGCCGTGACGAGGAGGCGGGTATTGCGTTTAAGGACATGGTGGAGCACCAGCTTTTTTGTGAATATGTCGAGGTGAAGGAAGAAGAGCGAAAAGGAGTGGCCGTGGACAGGCTGATTCGAAACCATTTGGGGGAGAGGGCATACTGGGACATTTATCATGCGCTTTTGTCAGAAGACGCGGGGCGCGCGGATGCCGTGTTTCGCGTCCTGAGGGATGCCAGAACGATAAAGGACAGCAGAAAAATCATGGAACATTTGACAAATCCGGCAGTGGAGAAGGTATTTGAACTGAAGCGCCGTGTGGCGAACGAAGCACATCTTTTTGTGGAATTCATTCGGTTTCGGGAGTTGGAGGGAGGCGTGCTGTTCTCTGAAATCGCGCCCAAGAACCGTGTCCTAACCTGCTTCGGAGATCATTTCAGCGACCGTTTCCCGTTGGAAAACTGGCTGATTTATGATAGGACGCACAAGGAGGTTTTACTTCATCGGGCAAACATGCACTGGATTTTGATGAGCGGGGAAGAATTGGATGACGAGCTGACAGAAAGAGTGACAGACAAAGAACGAGAGTTCGCACATTTGTGGAAGGGCTTTTTTAGGGCGATTGCCATAGCGGAACGGACGAACCCGCTGTGCCAGAGAACGCACTTGCCGCTTCGTTTCCGCAAGGACATGTTGGAATTCGAGGCATTTTAGGGTACTGAACGTCCAGTGGACGTTCGCTTAGTGGCGAACGTAGCGGAGATGGTGGGAGCGCGTTAGCACGAATCCGAGTATCATCATTTGATAAAAAATCAAATTTATTACAAAAAACACTGCATTCACGCAAAAAGTATTGTATAATGTATGAAAAGGGAATAAGATAAGGTCAACATCCAGATAGGAAGAGGATGCACATATTTTTTACAGAAAGGAGGGAACGTATATGGAAGGTGAGGCGATCCTTTGGCTGGGGCTGTTGATTGTTTTTTTGCTCATTGAGATTCCGACCGTGGGACTTACGACCATTTGGCCGGCAGGAGGCGCGTTGGTCGCGTTGCTTGCGCAGCTTGTGGGGCTGAACATTTGGTGGCAGTCAGGAATCTTCGTCGTGGTGACGTTCCTATTACTTATTTTTACCCGCCCGTTTGCGGTAAAGCACATAAACTCCCATCATGAAAAGACGAATTACGAGGGAGTTATTGGAAAGGTGGTTAGAATTACCGAAAAGGTGGATAATATTCAGGGAACCGGGACGGCCGTCGTGAACGGACTGGAGTGGACCACGCGGACGGTGACGGACACGGAAACACTGGAGCCGGGAACGCTGGCAAAGGTGGTGAACATCTCGGGAGTAAAGCTTATTGTCGAAAAATTTGAGGAGGAATAGGGTATGTTCTGGTTTATCATTATTTTAATCGTATTAATCATTCTTATTTGGCTTTTGATGTCCAATATCAGGATTGTGCCGCAGGCTCATGCGTACATCTTGGAGCGCCTGGGGGGATATAAGGAGACATGGGGCGTTGGACTTCATTTCAAGATTCCGATTCTGGACAAAGTAGCCAAGAAGGTTTCTTTGAAAGAACAAGTGGTTGACTTTGAACCACAAGCCGTGATTACGAAGGATAACGTCACCATGCAGATTGACACGGTCGTGTTTTTCCAGATTACGGATCCGAAGAAGTATGCGTACGGCGTGGAAAGCCCGATTGCCGCAATCGAGAATCTGACGGCCACCACCCTGCGTAACATCATTGGTGATTTGGAATTGGATGAGACGCTGACTTCCAGGGAGACTATCAATACGAAGATGCGTACGATTCTTGACATTGCCACGGACGAGTGGGGAATCAAGGTCAACCGCGTGGAGTTGAAGAACATCATGCCGCCGAAGGCAATTCAGGATGCCATGGAGAAACAAATGAAGGCGGAACGTGAGCGAAGAGAAGCCATCCTGCGGGCAGAAGGTGAGAAAAAATCTACGATTCTGGTTGCGGAAGGTGAGAAGGAGTCCGTGATTTTGGAGGCCGAGGCGGCGAAGCAGGCGGCAATCTTGAAGGCGGATGCAGAGAAGCAGAGAAAGATTAAGGAAGCGGAAGGCCAGGCAGAAGCGATTCGTGCCGTACAAAAGGCGACGGCGGAAGGTATCGAGTTTATCAAGGCGGCCAATGCGGATGACGCGGTGTTGACGCTCAAGAGTCTGGAAGCGTTTGCCAAGGCGGCGGACGGAAAGGCGACCAAGATTATTATCCCCTCCGAATTGCAGTCCATTGCCGGTTTGACGAAGACGATTGCGGAAGTCGCGCGCATGGATGGAAAGGCAGAGTAAGGAGTACGTTATGCTTAGAATCTTGGTGTTGGAAGATGAGACGTACAGCAGGGAGGCTTTGACAAAGATACTCCAAGAGATTTCCCAAGAGATAACGGTGGACGCGGCGGCAGACCTGGCTTCGGCCAGGCTGCTGCTTGGGCGCACCGTTTCTTTTGATTTATTCCTCTTGGACGTAAACCTGAATCCGGAGAATGCAAGCGACAGTTCCGGGATGGAGTTTGCGAAGGAAATCCGTTGCCTGCAGCAATATGAGTTCACGCCGCTCGTCATGGTGACGAGCGTGGCGGGGATGGAGATGGAGGCATATCGAAAGCTTCATTGTTACCAGTATGTCGTAAAGCCGTACGTGCGCAGAGAGATTGAAGAGTTGGTGCGCAAGCTGCTTTTTCATAAGCAGACGGTGGAGCACCCCTCGATCATAGTGAAAAAGGACGGAATTAATTATAAGATAAGTTGTGACGAAATTCTTTGTTGCAAGGCGGTTCGGCGGGGAGTCTGTCTGTTTCTCAAAGGGGAGCAGGTAAACGTCCCTTATATAAGTATTCGACAGCTTCTGGAAAAGCTTCCCGAAAAACAATTTTTTCAATGCCATCGCATGTACGTGGTAAATCGTGACGCGGTAAAGTATTATGACTTGGTAAACCAGATGATTCAGGTGGAAGGATGCCCGGAGCGGATTGATATTGGCGTGACGTTTAAACCGGAAGTGAAAAGGAGAATGAATGGATAGGAACATACGCAAAGTCCTCTATCGGGTATTTTGCACCTTGTCACTATTGATTGGGATTTACTTGATCGTGGACTTGAAAGTCAGTGGGACTTTGGACGTTAAAATGATTATTGTTTTTTGTCTTCTGATAATCTTGATTTTTTGGGGGATTGCGGATTGGAAGTTGGATAATGACCTGATACAGAACCAGGAAAAGGAATTGATGATGTATCAGCTTTATATACAGCCGTTGGAGGAACTGGTCAAGGAAATCCGGGCTAGCCAGCATGATTTTGACAATCATCTCAATGCGATTCTTAACATGCATCTGACGGTGGATTCGTATGACGAACTGGTGAAGCGACAGTCGGAATATGTTCAAGAAGTGCGTTCGGACAATGCCGGCCGTTATTTGTCGCTCCTGCGCATTAGCGACAAGGTATTGGCCGGCTTCTTGTACAGCAAAATCATCAGCTCGCCGGAGAATGTCGAGACGGACGTGGAAGTCCGAAATTGGAAAGTCATTTCTGGTATTTCCGAGCATCGCCTGATTGAGATGGTGGGCGTGCTGGTGGACAATGCCTACGAGGCGACGGCAAAGGAAGGCGGAAAAGTGAAACTTTTTTTGGATTCCAAGGACGACCATCTCATTTTCGATGTGTTTAACCAGTATCCGAAACAGTCTTTAGAAGAAATCGGCCGCTTTTTTGAGTCCGGTTATACGACAAAGCAGGATGATAGCCAGAAGCATGGAATTGGTTTGGCGAAGGTAAAAAAATTGACGAGGAGTTTTGGCGGGGAGTTGGTGGTCGGGCAAGAAGAGATAGAGGATGTCAATTACATGCATTTTATGTTGTATATTTGACATGGTGGAAGGGATTTATGGAATCACAAGTAATCAAAATTTCCGTTCGCAATTTGGTGGAGTTCATTTTGCGGGAGGGGGACATTGACCGTCGAATGGCGGGCGGCATGGATAGGGATGCCATGCTGCAGGGGAGCAGAATCCACCGTAAAATACAGAAGCGGATGGGATCTAATTATCGCGCGGAAGTTCCCTTGAGAATCGAGTGTCCGTGTGAAGAGTTTGTCCTTCAGATAGAAGGGCGCGCGGACGGCATTCTGGAGGAGGACTCCATGGTGGTGGTTGACGAGATCAAAGGCGTACTAAGTAGCTTGGAATATATTTCGAAGCCAGTCGGCGTTCATCTTGCGCAGGCAAAATGTTATGCCTATATTTATGCGCGTCAACGCGAATTGAAACAGATTGGCATCCAGATGACCTATTGTCAGATAGAAACGGAGGAAATCAAGCGATTTCGCGAACTTTTCGAGTTCGAAGCATTGGAAGCGTGGTTCCTTAAATTGGTGGCGGCTTATGAAAAATGGGCCCGTTTTCAGACGCGGTGGAGGACTGTGCGCAACCTTTCCATTAAGGAATGTGAATTTCCCTTTGCCTATCGGGAAGGGCAGAGGGACTTGGTATCTTCCGTATACCGAACCATTTTGCGCAAAAAGAAGTTGTTTATTCAAGCTCCCACCGGTGTCGGGAAGACGATGGCGACCGTCTTTCCGGCCGTGCGTGCGGTCGGGGAAGGACTGGGGGAAAAGATTTTTTACCTTACGGCCAGAACCGTCACGCGCACGGTCGCGGAGCAGGCGTTTGAGACGTTACATAAAAACGGACTGTCTTACAAGGTCATCACGCTGACGGCGAAGGAGAAAATTTGTTTTTGCGAGGAGGCGGACTGCAACCCGGATGCCTGCCCCTACGCGAAGGGACATTATGACAGGGTAAATGACGCGGTATACGACATGTTGCAGACGACGGATAGGATGACGCGGGAGGCGTTGAAAGCGCAGGCCATGAAATATCAAGTATGCCCGTTTGAGATGGCATTGGACGTGTCCGTGTGGGTGGACGCCATCATTTGTGACTACAATTATGTGTTTGACCCGGACGCGCATTTGAAACGTTTTTTTTCCGAGGGTGGGAAGGGCGATTATATTTTTTTGATTGATGAGGCTCACAATCTGGTAGAGCGCGGGCGAAAAATGTACAGCGCACAGCTTGTCAAGGAGCAGGTAATGGAAATCCGCCGACTGGTAAAGGCTTCGGACGTGAAGCTGGCGAAGCGGCTGGAGGAATGCAACAAGCAGTTGCTGGCATTAAAAAAGGAATGTGAAACTTACCAAGTGCTTGACGGCGTGTCCCATGTTGCGTTAAAATTAATGAACGTCATGTCGGAATTGGAACGGTATTTGGAAGAGCCGCAGAATCAGGAGAAAAGGGACGAGGTACTGGATTTTTATTTTCAGGTGCGTTCCTTCTTGAACATTTACGAAGCACTGGATGAAAATTATAAGATTTATACGGAACTGGGGACGGACGGGCGTTTCCGACTGAATTTGTTTTGCATCAATCCGGCGGTGAACCTTGAACGTTACATTAGCCAGGGCAACAGCACGGTGTTCTTCTCTGCAACCTTGCTGCCAATTCATTATTATAAGAAGTTACTCAGCGTGGAGGCGGACGATTACGCGGTATATGCGAGATCTTCTTTCCCACGGCAAAATAGGATTTTATTGGTCGGGAATGACGTGAGCACCAAGTATACCCGCAGGGGGCTTGAAACCTATGAAAAAATTGCGGAGTACATTTTGCAAATGGCGGGTGGCCGGTCGGGCAATTATATGGCTTTTTTTCCGTCGTACCGATTCATGGAAGATGTGTATGCGTGTATACAATCCAAAATCGAGGCGGTGGGGGCGGAAGAACGGATAGAAATCGTCTTACAGTCACAGTTCATGGGTGAGGAGGCGCGGGAAATTTTCTTGGAAACTTTCGAGGAGGAGCGAACGAACACGCTGATTGGATTGTGCGTGATGGGCGGCATTTTTTCGGAGGGGATAGATTTGACCGCAGAACGATTGATCGGGGCTGCCGTCGTGGGGACGGGGCTGCCGCAGGTATGTAACGAGCGCGAGATATTAAAGAAGTGGTTTGACGAGGGCGGGATGTCGGGTTTTGATTATGCTTATCTTTATCCGGGCATGAACAAAGTCTTGCAGGCGGCCGGCCGGGTGATTCGCACGGAGGAAGACAAAGGGATCATTCTCTTGTTGGATGAACGTTTTTTGGATAGACGGTATTTGGAAACTTTTCCACGGGAGTGGAGCGATTTTGAAGTGTGCGGGCTAAAAACGGTGCGCCATGCGGTGGAAACGTTCTGGTCCAAAACCTCTGGCTTAAAATCAGCGGATTTAAGATAGAAAGCAGAACAATGATAAACAGAAGAATAAGGACAAACACAATGAGGACGATTAGTGGAGGAAATGAGAAATGAAGGAAAAACTGACAAAAAGCGACGTGGAAAAAATCGAGGCGGAAATCGAGCACCGCAAGCTGGTCGTGCGCAAGGAGGCAATTGCCGCGGTCAAGGAAGCGCGTGCGCATGGAGACTTGAGTGAAAATTTTGAATATCATGCGGCAAAGAAGGACAAGAACAGTAACGAGAGCAGGATTCGCTACTTGGAAAAAATGTTGAAGAACGCTGAAATCGTAGACGAACGATCCGGTGAGGACGAGGTGGGGATTAACAATACCGTGGAGCTTTACATGGAAGACGATGACGAGACGGAGCATTACCGCCTTGTCACTTCCGTGCGCGGAAATTCCATCAATGGGCTCATCAGTATAGACTCCCCGCTGGGAAAAGCCGTTTTGGGCCGCAAATTAAATGACCGCGTATATGTGAAGGTGAATGATTCTTATGGTTATTACGCGGTCATAAAAAGCATTGTCAAGACGAATGATGAAAATGACGACCAGATACGCAGGTTTTAAGGCAAAGGGGGACGTTTTGGGTGAATAAAGGATTTATTGGTAAGGAATTATGGGTCTTGTTTGACTTAGACGGGACAATAACGGATTCCGCGGAAGGAATCATCAACAGCGTGAGTTATGCTTTGGAAAAGTATGGATGCAAGGTGGAGGACAAGGAGAGTTTAAAATGCTTCGTCGGGCCTCCGCTGCAAAAGCAATTTGAAATTTATGCAGGCGTTTCAAAAGAGGAAGGGGCGAAACTGGTCAGCCTCTATCGGGAGTACTATACGACGAAAGGGATATTTGAGAACGAGGTGTACGAAGGCATCATGGAAGTCGTGAAGAAATTGCGGGAAATGGGCGCGCACACATGCATCGCGACTTCCAAGCCGGAAGTGTTTGCACGTCAGATTGCCGTGCACTTTGGGTTTGATTCTTATTTTGAATTTATCGGCGGAAGCATGTTGGACGGCGGCAGGGTGAGAAAGGCAGAGGTTATCGAATATGTGCTGGATGGCTGCGGCGTGAAGGATAAAGGTCGCGTGTTGATGGTGGGAGACCGCGAGCATGACGTCATAGGTTCGAAGGAGGCAGGCGTTCGCTCGGTCGGTGTTCTTTATGGATATGGAAGCAGACAAGAGCTTGAGGGAGCCGGGGCGGATTTTATCGCGACGGTTCCTGGGGACATTTTAAGCATCGTGGAAAAGATTTAGGAAAAACGGATGCAGGAATGGATGTAGGAAAAGCACATGTGGGACAAGCGGATTGGGAACAAGGCGTCGACCGCTAAAAAAAGGTTGTTTTTATCAAACAAAGCTGATATAATGATGTTGGGATAGATGGAGTTTGTACGCACGCAATCTAAGGAGGAAAGACATAGATGGATATCCGAAATAAGAGAAGGGGCAATACCAGGCGTTTTTTGATTGGCAGTTTTTCGCTTCTTCTAGTTATTAGCGCGGGAGCGTTTTTATGCCTGGGGTATTATATGAGTCTGGTAAGCAAGGATGCCATCGACAAGGTGGGAGACTTATACATGGCAGGCATAAACGAGCAGATCACCTCACATTTCCAAACGCTTATAGATTTGAAACTGGAGCAGGCGGAGACGGCGGAGAAAGTCGTTTCCGTTAACACGGATAACGTGGATGATTTGTACGAAGAGCTGGTTTATAGGGTTCATATCAGGAATTTTAATTATTTGGCACTTTGTTCGGAGGAAGGCGAATTACAAATGCTTTACGGGGAACAAATCCGGCTTGCCGATCCCGATCCGTTTTTTGAGTCGTTAAGGCGTGGGGAAAAGAAGGTGGCGGTGGGGGTGGACGCGTCCGGAAATGAAGTGGTCTTGTTTGGCATTGCCGCAGATTATCCGATGAAGAATGGTGAAAAGTGTATGGCGATGATAGCTGCCCTTCCCATAGATTATATCAGCACGATGTTGGAGACGGAAGATGAGAACTCCCTGATGTCTTCCCAGATTATTCGAAAGGACGGCAGTTTCATCGCGAGTGACTTAAGCGATGAGTATTCAGATTATTTCAGCAGTTTGTATGAGCTATACTCGGACGATTCACCGGAAAAAATCGAAGAGTTTGTCAAAGAGCTTTCCGACGCGATGGAAAAAAGGGAGAATTTTTCGGTGATTCTTAGCTTTGACGGAAGCAGGCAGCAATTATACTGCACGACGTTGCCGTATTCGGAATGGCATCTGGTGACGGTATTGCCGTTTGGAATTCTGAATGAGACCGTGGACGGTCTGAACCAGAGCAGGACGTTGGCCACGATTGCCGTTTTTTCCGTCATTCTCGTAGTGTTGCTGTACATTTTTTATCGGTATTATAAAATGACCTGCCAACAACTTGATGATTTGGAGTTGGCTCGTCAAGAAGCGTTGCAGGCGAACAAGGCGAAGAGCGAGTTCCTTTCGAACATGAGTCATGACATTCGAACCCCGATGAATGCAATCGTGGGCATGACCGCGATCGCGACGGCGCATATTGACGACAAGGAACAAGTACAGAATTCCCTCAAGAAAATCTCGTTGTCCAGTCGGCATTTGCTTGGACTCATTAATGACGTGCTCGACATGTCCAAAATTGAAAGCGGAAAAATGACTTTGACGGTGGAACGGATTTCCTTACGGGAAGTGGTCGAGGGCATTGTCAGCATCGTGCAGACGCAGGTTCGAGGAAAGGGACAAAGTTTTGACGTGCATATTGACAATATCATGGTGGAGGACGTTTATTGTGACAGCGTCCGTCTGAACCAGGTGTTGATGAACTTGTTGTCCAACGCGGTCAAGTATACGCCGGAGGGCGGCAACATCCAATTGTCCTTGTATCAGGAGGACGCCCCTCCGTCGAAGGGGGAGAATTTTATACGAACGCACGTCGTGGTAAGGGATAACGGAATCGGCATGACCAGAGAGTTTTTGGAACATATTTTTGATTCCTATTCAAGGGCGGACAGCAAGCGGGTGCAAAAAACAGAGGGCGCGGGACTTGGCATGTCGATTACCAAGTACATCGTGGACGCGATGGAGGGAACCATTGTCGTGGAGAGCGAGCCGGATCGTGGGAGCGAGTTCCATGTGGTGCTGGACATGGAAAAAGCCGAAGTGGAGGAAATCGACATGGTTCTTCCGGCGTGGAAAATGTTGGTGGTGGACGATGACGAGATTCTTTGCCGCACGGCGACGGAGGCTTTGGAGTCAATTGGATTGCAAGCCGAGTGGACGTTAAGCGGAGAGAAGGCGATTGAACTGGTTGCCAGACATCATCGGATGCGTGACGATTACCAAATTGTTTTGTTGGATTGGAAGCTCCCGGGCATGGACGGATTGATGGTGGCCAGACAGATTCGGAAGATTGTAGATAAGGACATGCCGCTGATTTTGATTTCGGCATATGACTGGAGCGAGTTCGAAGCCGAGGCAAGGGAAGCGGGGATCAGTGGCTTCATTTCAAAACCATTGTTCAAGTCAACGCTCTTTTATGGGTTGAGGAAATACATGGGCGTCGAGGAGTTGGGAATCGAGGCTGATATGAACATGGAGTTGTCCGGACGGCGCATACTGGTGGCCGAGGATAACGAGTTGAATTGGGAAATATTGGAGGAACTGTTGTCCGATGTCGGACTGGAATTGGATTGGGCGGAGAACGGGGAGATTTGTTTGGAAAAGTTCCAAGCGTCTGCCCAGGGGTACTATGACGCGGTACTCATGGACGTTCGCATGCCGGTCATGAATGGTTATGAGGCTACAAGGGCGATTCGCGCGTCCAATCATCCAGACGCGGCGGGCATTCCGATTATTGCCATGACGGCGGACGCCTTTTCCGAGGACATCCAGCGTTGCCTTGAAAGCGGCATGGACGCGCATACGGCCAAGCCGATTAATCTCGACGAAGTACTTTCCTTGTTGAAAAAGTACATACTTTGATGATACCAGGGTCAAAAGGTCATGCGTTTCATGCTCGCGATGCGAAGTTAGTCCTTTAGGTCATGCGTTTCATGCTTGCGACGCGAAGCTAGTCCTTTAGGGCGTGAAAAAGCATGAAACGCATGACTTTTCCATGGAATGGAATGTTCATGAACGAAGAAGGAGCAAAAAAATGTCGGATACGACGAAAGAGAAAATTCAGGCCATGACGGAAGAGACGACATGTCTGCCAGCGATAATTTATAATTTTTGCCAGCAGGGATTGGAAAATATGGATTCGGAAAATGTGAATTTGGGAAACGTGGATTCGGGAAATGCGGATTTGGAAAGTGCAAAGCCGGAAAGCTCGACGAAAGTTGGCAACGAGGCCGCGTTTTCCGGGGCAGAAGATGCCGCCAAGCCGGAGGGGTTGAAATCGGAGGGAGCGGCGCAAGAGAAGGCAGGCCAGAGAACCCCGTTGCTGCAGACGAAAGCTGTTCAAAAAATCAAATGGTTTATGGTGTTCACGTTTCATAAGCTAGGGGCGATTTATTGCCACAACATTTGTACATATAGCAACATGGTGTTGATTGGGGCGATATTCCTATTATGCATTACCGGTGCATTTTCTCAGGCATCATTTGGCATTTTGGTTCTTTTAAACCTTGTCATTTCCATTTGTTCTGACCGAAAGGAAAGGAAAAGGTTGGAGAACGTATTATGGAAAGAAGGAACTGAGGCAGAATTGGACGAGGTGGTCGTAAGGCGGCGGAAGTCAAAGCTGGAGCGGTCATTGGACACTTACGGAAGAAGAATGGGAGCGGTCGCAGTCTCATTCAGCTTAATTTTGTTTATACAAGCTTTTATGTTTCGTTATGAAAGCTTTCAGGGCAGCATAATTTCCATGTGTTCCGCTTTCGTGGCGGCCATGCCCATTGGGATGTACTTTTTAATCCATCTTGCGAATTTTGTTGGTGCGGCAAGGCTTTCCAAGAAGGGCATGAAAGTCCAGGAAAAGAGGGCGGTCATGCGCCTGGCGGGAACGGACGTGCTTTGCGTTGGAGATTCCTCGTTATTGGGGGAATCCGATTCGACTGTCATAAAAACGCTTCAGGCGTTTCGAGATGACGGCGTGCGTGTCATATTGATTTCAAAGGAAGAGCCGGAAGTACTTTTTGAAAAGGCGAAAAGAATAGGGATCGTGGATGGAGGGCAGTGCGTGGATGCTGCCACGTTAGGTGACATGGAAGCAATGCGCAAGGCGGTGCTTCGGTCTACGGTGATTGGAAACGCGACGTCGTTACAGAAAAGTATCTTTGTGGATATCCTTCGGGAGTCGGGGAACATGGTAACGATGGTGGCAAAAAGCGAGGAGGATTGTGCCGCCGTTCAAAATGCCGACGTCAGCGTCGGATTCGCCCCACAAGGAGGGGACGTGTCCGGCCTATCCGATATGTATGCCGAAAATGGTGAATTGGACTTGCTTGCCACGACCTATAAGGAAAGCGGAGCATTGAATCAGAATCTGCGGAATCTGTCAAGTTTGTTTTTTATGAAAAACGTCACCGCGCTTTTGATGGCATTGTATGCAATCGTCTGTTCGGTACCGTATCCCATTACATTGTCGATGTGGACGTTGCTTAGTATTTTTACAATCGGAATCCCTTCCATCCTCTTGTTTTTATATACCTTGTCGGACGCAAAGCGTCCGCTGGCGCAAAGCGCATCAGATGAGGGATGCCCGGATGGGTATACCTTGTCGGATGCAAAGCGTCCGCTTGCGCGAAGCGCGTCAGATGAGGGGTGCCCGGATGGGTATACCTTGTCGGACGCAAAGCGTCCGTTTACGCGAAGCGCGTCAGATGAGGGGTGCCAAAAAGGACATGGAAAACGCGAAGAGAGGTTTTTGTTGAAATCGATAAAAAGGGGACTGCCGACGGCGTTAGCCGGTGCGTTGACAGTGTTTGCCTTGTTGCGCTACGCAGTCGCGTTTGACTTGGATGCGGAGGGCACGGTCACGGCGGCCGTCCTACTGTTGGCGTTTGCGGGCTTCCTCATGTTGGGAACGCTTTGCCTGCCGATATCGTCGTTCGATGTCATGATGCTTATAATCTGCGTGGCGGGCTTTCTTTGCTGTTTCATATTTTGTAAGCCATTGTTTGGCATGGAGGCAATGAACATGCGAATCGTCATGTTGCTGGCACTTTTTCTGATTGCTGAGGAATCCTTGCATCGCCTGCTTCGCTTTTTCGACAAAGAGTTTCCTTGATTTTTCTTCCATATTGGCGTAAAATAACTTCAAGGGAATGATGCGGATTTTCGGGCGTAGCGTGCCGAACGCGTCACCCTCAAAGTATTTGTCATTGCTTATATATAAGGAGATTTTTATGGCAGCTCGTACATATTATCAAATTTTGGGCGTTTCGCGAGACGCGACGTTTGAGGAAATCAGCAACGCCCGTACCGCGCTGGCGAAGATGTACCACCCGGATGCCAACATACAGAACGGCATTGATACGACCGGCCGGATGCAGGAAATTTTAGAAGCGTACCGTGTTCTTTCCAATCCGGAAACAAGGAAAGAATATGATTTGGAGTTAGGTGGCGGAGTACGCCGTGTTTTTAAGACGTTCAGTTTCAAGGATGAGATTCTTGCCCAGAACGCGGAACGGGAGGAGGTCTTCGTCAACTGTTGGAATGCCGCCTCCGGCTTGCAGGAAATCGTGAAACAAAGCAATCGCCTTTTTGCAAGGCAGTCCCGGAACAAGACGTTCTTCACGAAACTGCGTGAACGGATCGTACATCAGGAATATATAGAAAAGGATTTGAAAGAAGAGTTAGAAGAACTTGCCACACAGGCGTTGGAGCAAATCAAAGTCCTGCAAAGTGCCGAAATCCCGATGGAATATTGGCGGCCTGAAAGCATGAATTGGATTTTGATTCATTGGGGGCAAAATCCTACGGTCGATTATCATACGTTAGTAGCCCAGTATGACGCGGAACAAAACCAGTACGCCACTGCGACGGAACGTCTAAAATCCCATGCCCAAAACCGACAATTCCAACAAAGCCTGAAAAAGCTGCTGACCTATGCGTTATAGCCAAGGTCAGCAGCTTCTTTCTATTGTCGCATTACTTTTCCTCATACCATTATCTCTTGGGGTGGTTCTAAAGAAACCATGGCGGGAGTATATTGATAATGGAACAAATTCACGGGGAGCGTGTCAGATGAAAACTTTTCCCATATTTCGTGTAAAGATGTTTTTGGCATTTTTACTGGGCGTGACGATAAGCGTGCAGCTGTTTAGCACAAGCCTTGCCAAGGCGGCGGCCGCAGAGGGACAAATGCAAAATGAAACGATACCGCAGGAGGAGACGTCCGCGGGTCCGCAGATTAGTGCCCCGTCGGCAGTGCTGATGGAGGTTTCCACGGGAACCATCATTTATGAAAAGGACGCGGACACGGCAAGACCGCCGGCCAGCGTGACGAAGGTCATGACCATGCTTCTCATTTTCGACGCGCTCGATGCCGGGAAGATCAGTTTGACGGACGAAGTGACGGTCTCGGAATTTGCCGCCTCCATGGGCGGTTCTCAGGTGTTTTTGGAGCCGGGAGAGACGCAGACGGTGGACACGATGTTAAAATGCATTTCGGTTGCCAGCGCGAATGACGCCTGCGTGGCGATGGCGGAGTACATATGTGGGAGCGAGGAAGAATTTGTGCGGCAAATGAACGAGCGGGCGAAAGGGTTGGGCATGAATAACACGCATTTTGTCAACTGCAACGGCCTCGACACGGATGGGCATGAGACGAGCGCGAAGGATATTGCGTTGATGTCACGGGAGCTGATTACAAAGTATCCGCAAATCCATAATTACTGCACGATTTGGATGGAGAATATCACACATACCACCAAGAAGGGGACTTCCGAATTCGGGCTGACTAATACGAACAAATTGATTCGCCAATATGAGTATGCCACGGGTCTGAAGACGGGATCCACCGGACTCGCCAAATTCTGTATCTCGGCGACGGCTAAGAAAGACGACGTGGAACTCATCGCGGTCATCATGGCGGCGGAGGATTCTAAGAAACGCTTTAAGGACGCGACCACGCTTTTGGGGTATGGGTTCGGTAAATGTCAGGTATATCAGGATCAGGAGCCTCCCAAATTAGAAAAAATGAAAATCGAGGGCGGCGTAAAAGAGGAAATCGAGATTGTATACAAGAATACATTCTCGTATTTGGATACGAGCGGCGGCAACTTGTCCCAGATTACGGCCAAAATCGAACTTGCCGAGGCGTTGCCCGCACCAATCGAAAAGGGAGCGGTAGTGGGAAGGCTTAAGTACGAGTGGAACGGAAATGAAATCGGAAGCGTGGACATCGTGGCGGGCGAAGCGGTAGAAAAGGCGAAATTCGTGGACTTTTTGAAAAAAATTCTCGAAAATATGCGGGCATGATAAGTGGAAGTACGCCGTACGGAAACACCAATCCAAAAGGATGAAGCCCGGAAAGCGTTACTTTTCACGGGAGGATGCCCAAAAAGTGATATAAAGCAAACAGTTTCACCTTGAATTCGTAAGGAAAAGGTGGTAGAATAGGCAAGGATTGTTTACCGTCGGCAACACTGAATACGTGTATACAATCCTTGCAAGAAATAAAAAAGTTTCGGGCAGCCAAGCCCGTCTGGAAAAATCAGGAGTTTGAGTTTATGAAATGGTTTGCAGTGGGCGGCGTGTTCCTTTTAGCGGTGTTTTTGGAAATATGGCGTGAATTACATGGCTTTCGGATGACGCATTATACGATTGCCTCGGCCAAATGGCCGGAAAGTGCCCTGGAGGACAAGGTCTTGTTTTTGAGCGACCTCCACAATCACATGTATGGCAGTCAAAACGAAAAGTTGTTAAAGGCGATTGCGGGGGAGCGTCCGGCGGCGATTCTGATTGGCGGGGACATGCCTGTCGCGAAGGTGGAGACCTCATTTTCTGACGCGGCCGATTTTGTGGAAGCATTGTGTAAGATTTGTCCCGTTTATTATGTAAACGGAAATCATGAGCAGCGACTTAAAGAATACAAGGAACGATTTGGGGACACGTATGGGCATTATCGGCGGCGCATTTGTGGGGCGGGCGTCATTTTGTTGGAAAATGAAAGCGTACGTCTTGAAATCGGTGGCAAGCGGATGCGCGTAAGCGGTTTGGAGCTTCCGTTAGACAGTTATAAAAAGCTACGTCATTCCAAGGTGCATGTTTCTGACATCGTGGACAAGCTGGGAGAATGCCCGCATGAAGAATTCGAGATTTTGCTCGCGCACAACCCGGAGTACGCAAATAGTTATCTGGAGTGGGGGGCGGACTTGGTCCTTAGTGGACACTTGCACGGGGGACTTGTCTGCCTGCCGAACGGGAAGAGCGTGATCACCCCGCAATTTCATCTGTTTCCCCGTTATGCGGGAGAGATGACGCGGGTGGGAAAACAAGCCGTGGTTGTCAGCAGGGGACTTGGCACGCACACGATTCACGTGCGACTGTTTAATCCGGCCGAAGTGGTCGTGCTGCATTTGAAAGGCGAGTGAAAAAATGGCGATACCAGTAAAGCTGGAAGTGTTCGAGGGGCCGTTGGACCTTTTGCTGCACTTGATTGACAAGAACAAAGTAGACATTTACGACATTCCGATCGTGGAAATCACGAACCAGTACATGGAGTACATTCGCAGCATGCAGGAAGCGGATTTGAACGTCATGAGTGAGTTCTTGCTGATGGCCGCCACGCTTTTGGACATTAAATGTCGGATGTTGCTGCCAAAGGAAGTGAACGAGGACGGCGAGGAGGAGGATCCACGTCAGGAACTGGTGGAACAGTTGTTACAATACAAAATGTACAAATATATGGCGTACGAACTTCGGGATCGGCAGATGGAGGCGGAATTCGTCCTTTATAGGAACGCGCCCATCCCACAGGAAATCGAGGATTACGTGGAGCCGGTTGACCTGGGAGTGTTGCTTGACGGACTGACGCTTTCCAAATTGCACAAGGTGTTCAAGGAAGTGATGAAGCGGCAGGAGAACAAAATTGACCCGGTGCGCAGCAAGTTTGGCAAGATTGAGAAGGAAGAGGTGCCGTTACAGCTAAGGCTTTCCTACGTGCAGGATTATGCCAGAAAGTATCATCGTTTCAGCTTCCGCCAGCTTTTGCTGGAACAGAAAAGTAAGACGCACGTCGTCGTGACGTTTCTGGCGATTTTGGAATTGATGAAGGATGGGACGATTCATGTGACACAGGACGATACTTGCGGGGAAATCATGATACAGTCCCTTTTGGAATAGGCATGGCCGGTCGGAAAATTCGTCTGCGCGCAAAGCGTATTTTTGACCGGCGGCAAAAGGCGTTCATGCGTCAGGCGTGCGGTGCGGGCGAATGATACATAGGAGAGTGCGGGATGGAAATTGAGAAGCTACAAGGGATTATAGAAGGAATCTTGTTCACGATGGGGGATTCCGTGGAATTATCTAAGATTGCCGCGGCGATTGAACACGACGAGGACACGACGCGCAAGATCATCCACCTAATGATGGACAAGTATGAGGCACAGGACCGCGGGGTGCGCGTCATCGAACTGGATCACGCGTTCCAGATGTGTACCAAGAAGGAAATGTATGAGTATTTGATTCGCGTGGCAAAACAGCCGAGGAGGTATGTCCTGACGGACGTGATGCTGGAGACGTTATCCATCGTCGCCTACAAACAACCGGTCACCCGTCTTGAGATTGAAAAGATACGAGGCGTGAAATCGGATCATGCGGTAAACCGTTTGGTGGAATTTGGACTGATCGAGGAGGCGGGACGTTTGGAAGCGCCGGGACACCCGATTTTGTTTCGTACCACGGAAGAATTTTTGCGCAGGTTTTCGGTGCAGACGTTGGACGAGCTGCCCACGATTGACCAGGAGCAGATTGAGTCCTTCAAGGCCGAGGCGGAGGACGAGGCACAATTGAAACTGGACATTTGATGATCTTTTACCGTTGTTGTCATGATGATGCCCACGAATTGCTCCGCACTTCGTGTTCACGCAATTCTAAAACATCATCATATGTCTGCTTGTTTTGACATACATATAAAACAAGAACACATGGCATTGAGGCATGCATGAATCGGAAAAAAGGAAATGTAAGGCGGCTGCAGGCATTTGTCTGTGCGGTCGCGTGCCTTGTCTTATGTCGCGCCTGGACGGCCCGCGCGGCAAATTTTGCAATTCTGGAAACGGAAGCCCCGGTTGGTGAGTCGGGAGCGGAAATCAAGGAACCCGGTCAATTATACGCCCAGTCGGCAGTATTGATGGATGCGGACAGCGGGCGTATTTTGTTTGCCAAGGACGCCCAGGTGGAACGCCCGATGGCGAGCACGACGAAAATCATGACTTGTATCTTGACTTTGGAGAACGCGGATTTGGACGCGCAGGCGGAAGTGAGCAGCAAGGCCGCGTCCCAGCCGGAAGTGCACTTGGGAGTTCGGGCCGGGCAAAAGTTCCGGGTGGGAGACCTTTTGTATTCCCTGATGCTTGAGTCCCATAATGACGCGGCGGTCATTTTGGCTGAATACGTGGGCGGGAGCACGGAAGAATTTGCAAGCATGATGAACGACAAAGCGAAGGAAATCGGCTGCGAACATACATATTTCATTACCCCGAACGGACTGGACGCGCAAAACGAGGAAGGGACGCATCACACGACGGCCGAGGATTTGGCCAGAATCATGAAATATTGTATCATGGATTCTGTAAAGGCCGAAGAGTTCCTGAAAATTACGCGGACGGATTCTTATGGCTTTACGGATTGCGAAGGAAAGTCATCTTATTCGTGCAACAACCACAATTCTTTTTTGAAAATGATGGACGGGGCACTGTCCGGCAAGACAGGGTTCACGAACGGTGCCGGATATTGTTACGTGGGAGCCCTAAGGCGGGATGACAAGGTGTTCATCGTGGCGCTCCTTGCCTGCGGCTGGCCAAACCATAAGACGTACAAGTGGCGGGACACGAGGGAGCTTATGGAGTACGGGCTTTCTTCTTTCGAATACGTCAAATTGACGGAATGGCCCGACTTGCCGTCAATCGTGGTACACGAAGGGGTTGCCTTAAATGGTCGTCCTGACGCGCAGGCGCGGGTGGGGGTCGAGATGGGCGAAGGCCTGGAAGATTATCAGGTGCTTCTTCGAAAGGACCAGCGGATTGAAATGCGCACGGAGTTGGCGGAGTTTTTGACGGCTCCCGTTGAAAAGGGGAGCGTCGTGGGAAAGGTGCAGTATTTCTGTGACGGAAATCTGCTTTGCGAGGCGGAAATCAAGACCAGCGAAAGCGTGGAGGAGCGGACGTTTGCCTGGTGCCTAGAGTGGCTTTTTGGCAAGTTTGCTTGTTGAGATTAAAATAAATCAATGAATTTGATTAAATTCACCACTAGATTAATTCTGCTATATGTGCTAGTATAGGAGAGGATAAAATAAGACAACCAACTTGATAAAATATAAGGAGATGCTATCATGAAAAATTTTGAAAAATATGAGAGATCCTATTTTATGCCGCCCGAACCTTGTTATGACTGGGTGAAGAAGGATTATATCGACAAGCCGCCCATTTGGTGCAGCGTGGATTTGCGGGATGGAAACCAGGCCTTGATTGAGCCGATGAGCCTGGAAGAAAAGGTGGAGTTTTTTAAGTTGCTTGTTGATGTCGGATTCAAAGAAATCGAGGTCGGTTTTCCCGCCGCTTCGGAGACGGAGTACCAGTTCATGCGTACCCTGATCGAGCAGGACATGATACCGGACGACGTGACGGTGCAGGTGTTGACGCAGGCTCGTGAACACATCATCAAAAAGACGTTCGAGGCGGTAAAGGGAGCGCCACATGCGGTTATACATGTATACAATTCCACTTCCGTCGCGCAGCGCGAGCAAGTGTTCAAGAAGGACAAGGCGCAGGTGAAGCAGATTGCCGTTGACGGGGCAAAGCTGTTAAAGGAACTGGCCGAGCAGACCGAGGGAAATTTTACGTTCCAGTATAGCCCGGAGAGCTTTCCGGGGACGGAAGTCGAGTACGCGCTTGACGTGTGCAACGCCGTACTTGACATATGGAAGCCGACGGCGGACAAAAAGGCCATCATCAACCTGCCGACCACCGTGGAAATTGCCATGCCGCACGTGTTTGCCAGTCAGGTGGAGTATTTTAACAAACATTTACTGTATCGTGACAGCGTGATTCTCTGTCTGCATCCGCACAATGACCGAGGTTCGGGCGTCAGTGACGCGGAGCTTGGCATTTTGGCCGGCGCGGACCGTATTGAGGGGACGTTGTTTGGGAACGGCGAGCGCACCGGAAACGTGGACATCATTACGTTGGCGATGAACATGTTCTCCCATGGCGTGGATCCGAAATTGGATTTTTCCAATATGACGGACATTTGTGAAGTTTATGAAAGACTGACCCGCATGAAAGTCTCCCCGCGCCAGCCTTATGGCGGGGAGCTGGTGTTTACCGCGTTTTCCGGTTCCCATCAGGACGCGATTGCCAAAGGAATGGCCTGGAGGGAGGAAGGAAAGAGCGAAAAATGGACGGTTCCATATTTGCCAATCGATCCCAAAGACGTGGGAAGGCGCTATGATTCGGACGTGATCCGCATCAACAGCCAGTCTGGAAAAGGCGGCGTGAATTATATTCTGAAACAGAATTATGGCATCAGCCTTCCGGAAAAAATGCGCGAGGAAGTCGGTTACCTGGTTAAGGACGTGTCCGACAAGGCGCACAAGGAATTAAGTCCCGAACTGGTATACCAAATTTTCGAGGATCATTACATTACCGCCAAGTCGGTGTTTACGATTGATGAGTGCCATTTTAAGCAGGAGGACGGCATCGTGGCCGCGGCCACGGTAAGCCACGCGGGCAACAGGCACGTCATCACGGGGGTCGGAAACGGTCGTCTGGACGCGGTCAGCAACGCCCTGAAGCATTATTTTGACATCAGCTATGAACTGGCCGTGTACGAGGAGCATTCTTTGACGCGCGGGTCTTCTTCCAAAGCGGTGGCATACGTGGGCGTGAACTGTAACCAGAAGAAATACTGGGGCGTAGGCATTGACGCGGACATTATCAAGGCATCCATCGCGGCACTCGAGGTGGCGGTGAACAAAATTGACGAAGTGAAGGGCGCGGCCGTCGGCAAGGACGCGAGGCTTCTGGAAATCACGAATTATATTCACGAAAATTACAAAACGGTGACGCTCGACGACCTTTCGGAAAAATTTTTCCTCTCCAAGCCGTACATCTCTAAATATATCAAGGAGAAGTCCGGCATGACGTTTGGCGACATCGTGCAGAAGATTCGCTTAAAGAAGGCAAGGGCGATGTTAAAGAGTGGCAACGCCAGTGTGGAGAGCATTGCCGATTCGGTCGGATACCAGAACGTGGAGCATTTTAACCGGCTGTTTAAGCGGGCCTACCAGATGACCCCGATACAGTTTCGGAACCAGGAAAATAAAAGGAACTGAATTACTGTGAATGGAGGAAGGAAGAAATGGAAAGATTACGGATGACAAATGGTGGAAATGACAAAAAGTATAGAAGTATCGGAACGAAGATTGGCGTCGTCGTGGCGGCCATGCAGGCACTTTCCGTTGTGTTGGCGATGGGCATCTGCGTTTTCATGTTTAACTCCCTGGTCATGAGTATGCAGGAAGAGCGCTGTATAAATGGCACCAACGTGTTGGCTCATGAACTTGACCAAGTGTCCGAAGGCGAGGATTTGAACGAGATTTTGGATGACTTGAAAGAACGCATGGGATGTGAATTTACTATTTTTGAGGGTGACACCAGGGCTTACAGTACCGTGACCCAGAACGGTGAACGGGTAGTTGGCACCAAGCTTTCTTCAAAATTGACCAACGTCGTGCTCCAGCAAGGTCAGAGCTACGTGGGCGAGGCGGAAATTTTGGGAGAACGCTATCTTTGTTCCTACGTTCCGACAAAAGGGGAAAATGGACAAATTAACGGACTGATTTTTGCGGGGATCTCTACAACCGCGGCCAGGAAAGAAACACTTTTCGTCGTTGTTTTGGCCGCAGTGGCGAGCTTGGCCGTCATCGCCGTCTGCGTCGTTTTCATGGCGGCGTACTTGCGGCGGCAAGTTTCCGGACCTTTGGGCGAGATTACGAAGATGGCCAATAGGTTGGAAAGGGGCGACCTTGGGTTGGCCGCCGGTGAGGAAATCAGGGTCGGAATCCACTCCAACGACGAGGTCGGGGATCTGGGACGAATATTCGAGGATACCATTTGTCGCCTGCGGGCCTATATTGGTGAAATTGGCGACGTGCTTGGGGCTATCGCCAACGGCGATTTGACGCAAGTCACCAGCCAGGATTATCTGGGAGATTTCCAATCCATTAAAAAGTCCTTGGACGGCATCCATACGGCGCTCAATAGCACCATGGGACAGATTGCGGCCAGTGCCGGCCAGGTCACTTCCGGTTCAGGCCAGGTTGCGAGCAGCGCGCAGGCTCTGGCCCAGGGGGCTACGGAGCAGGCCAGCGCCGTTGAGGAAATTTCTGCCACCATTACCGAGATTTCTGAGAACGCGCGACGTACGTCGGCCGCGGCGGTGGAAGCAGGGGAATTTGTCAACCAGGCCGGCGCGCAGCTGGGAGTCAGCATGGATTATGTAAAGGAACTAAACGTGGCCATGGAGAATATCTCTGGTTCGTCAAAAGAAATTAGCACGATTATCGCCACGATTGAAAATATCGCTTTCCAAATCAACATTCTTTCCCTGAACGCCGCCGTGGAAGCCGCACGGGCGGGGGTTGCCGGAAAGGGGTTTGCCGTGGTCGCCGACGAGGTGAGGAATTTGGCGGCCAAGTCCGACGAGGCGGCCAAGGCCACCCGAGATTTGATTGAGGGTTCCATCACGGCCGTAACCGAGGGCGGCAACGCGGTAGAAAAGGTGAACGAGTCTTTGGAACGCACAAGCCAGATTGCCGGCAACGTGACATCCAAGATGTCCATCGTCGTGGAGGCCGTGGAGAAACAGACCGACGCCATCGCCCAGGTTACCGACGGTATTGGACAGATTTCTGCCGTGGTGCAGACAAATTCCGCCACCAGCGAGGAGTGCGCGGCGGCCAGTGAGGAGTTATCCTCGCAGGCAGGCCTGCTAAATAGTTTGACAAGTTCTTTTAAGTTGAAAGGCATGCGCTGATGCGCATGTCTTTTATATATGTCTTCTTTTATATTATGTCTTATTATAGTCTTATTTTATTGTGCCTTATTTTTTTTGTTTTATGAATTGAAATTTTGGGAAATATAGTATATACTACAATAGGCGAAAATTTTTGGTTTTAATTTTAGTACAAATGTATATGGAGGGCTAAAAGATGAGCTACAATGCAACAAAAAACCCGGCAGGCAGGAGAATTGCCACACTGCTTGACGCGGGCAGCTTTGTTGAAATCGGCGGCGCGGTTACCGCGAGAAGCACGGATTTCAACTTGCGGGCAACGGATACTCCGTCTGACGGCGTCATTACCGGATACGGAGTAATCGACGGGAATCTTGTGTATGTTTACAGCCAGGACGCGACCGTGTTAAAGGGAAGCGTCGGCGAGATGCATGCAAAAAAGATTGTGAACATCTACGACATGGCGATGAAGATGGGGGCACCAGTCATCGGCTTGGTGGATTGTGCGGGACTGAGATTGCAGGAGGCGACGGACGCGTTGGAAGCTTTCGGAAGCCTTTATCAGAAGCAGGCGTTGGCTTCCGGCGTGATTCCGCAGATTACGGCGATTTTCGGAACATGTGGCGGTGGCCTGGCGATTGTTCCGGGACTTACCGATTTCACGTTCATGGAAAGCGCGGGCGGCAAGTTGTTCGTGAATTCCCCGAACGCGCTTGAGGGCAACGAGATGTCCAAGTGTGACACGTCGAGCGCGAAGTACCAGAGCGAGACCTCCGGTTTGGTGGATGCCATTGGTACGGAGGAAGAGATTCTTTCCCAGATTCGTTCCCTCGTCTGCATGATTCCGGCGAACAACGAGGACGACCTCTCTTATGCCGAGTGTGAGGACGATTTGAACCGTGCGTGCGAGACGATCGCGAACGCGGCGGAAGACACCGGCATTGCCTTGGCGGAGATTTCTGATGGCCATGTGTTTTTTGAGACGAAGAAGAACTATGGCAAGGAGATGGCGACCGGGCTGATTCGCCTAAACGGCATGACGGTCGGCGCGATTGCCAATCGTTCCAAGATTTACGATGCCGAGGGAAATGCGGAAGAACTTGGCACGGTATTGACGGTGGACGGATGCAAGAAGGCCACGGACTTTATCAATTTCTGCGACGCGTTCGGCATCCCGGTTCTGACGCTGACGAACGTGACCGGATACGAGGCTACCAAGGCTGCAGAGAAGGACATGGCGAAGAGCGTGGCCAGGATGACCTACGCTTTCGCAAATGCAACCGTTCCAAAGGTGAACGTAATCGTTGGTAAGGCTTACGGCAGTGCTTATGTGGCGATGAACAGCAAGTCCGTCGGCGCGGACATGGTATATGCGTGGCCGGATGCGGAGATTGGCATGATGGATGCCACGATGGCGGCCAAGATCATGTATGCGGATTCTGACGCGCAGACGATGAAGGAAAAGGCGGCAGAGTACAAGGAACTGCAATCGAGTCCGGCTTCGGCGGCCAGAAGGGGCTACGTGGATGCCATCATCGAACCGGTGGACACGAGAAAATACGTGATTGGGGCATTCGAGATGCTCTTCACGAAAAGAGAGAACCGTCCGGACAAGAAGCACGGTACGGTTTAGTGAGGTGAGGCGAAGTGAAGAAAAAAATCAGTTTATTAGGGCTTGTCCTTATTCTTGTGCTCAGCCTCGTGGGCTGCGGAAGCGACAAGGATGAGGCGGGTTATAATGAAGAGGTGCTCAAGCAGCAGGCCGAATTTATAATAAGTATGTTAGAAGGCGTGCCACAAGAAGAATTGGCGGCACTGACGGAACAACCAGACATGGTGCTCGACATCACATTTCTTAACTATGGTCTCCGTCTCGGAGCGAGTGAATTCCGTGACATGGCGAACGCCTGGACGGCGGGCATGGAAGAGTGCGGCGAGATTGAAAGTTATGAATGGACGGAGTCGAAGGTGACAAGCGACGGCATTACCTTGGTTGCAAACTTTGAGGCAAAGCTACGTTCCGGTACGTTGGAGTTTGCATTCAATCAAAAGACGGACATGGAGAGTATGACGTTCAATGCAAACTACGGGCTTTCCGAGATTTTGACGAAAGCGGCGTTAAACACTCTTTTGGGAATGGGTACCGTGTTCGTGGTATTGATTTTCATCGCGTTCATCATTTCCTTGTTCGGTTTCATTCCCGCATTGGAGAAGAAATTCTCCGGTAAGAAGGAAGAGCCGAAGAAAGAAGCCCCGGCCCCGGTCGCGGCGGCTCCAGTGGCGGCTGCGAAAGCGGCAACGGACGACACGGAACTTATCGCTGTCATTTCAGCGGCAATCGCGGCGGCGACGGGAGCCTCGACGGACGGGTTCGTGGTTCGCTCGATTAAGAGAAGAAAAACCAATAGATGGAATTAATTTTAGGAGGAAGTAAAAAATGAAAAATTATACCATTACAGTGAACGGCAACGTATATGACGTGACAGTGGAAGAGAAGGGCGCGGGCGCGGCTCCGGTTGCTGCAACTCCGGTAGCGGCTCCAAAGGCTGCACCAGTGGCGGCTCCGGCGGCTCCCAAAGCGGCGGCAGGCGCGGGCAGCATCCAGGTAAAGGCAGGCGCGGCCGGCAAAGTATTCAAGATTGAGGCGAGCGTGGGCCAGAGCGTACAAGCCGGTGACGCGGTCGTCATTATCGAAGCGATGAAGATGGAAATCCCAGTAGTTGCCCCAGAGGCGGGAACCGTTGCCAGTATTGATGTAGCAGTAGGCGACGCCATTGAGTCAGGAGCGGTATTGGCTACATTAAACTAGGTTACCAGGAGGTTTGACAAATGGAATATATTTCAAATACATTAGGAAACCTCATCCAGCAAACGGCGTTTCTGAACCTGACGGTCGGAAACTTGCTGATGATTGCTGTCGCATGTTTTTTCCTATATTTAGCAATCCGACACGGATTTGAGCCACTTTTGCTCGTCCCGATTGCGTTCGGCATGCTGCTGGTGAATATTTACCCGGACATCATGATGCATGCCGAGGATTCGTCAAACGGAATCGGCGGACTTCTGTATTACTTTTTCATATTGGATGAGTGGGCGATTCTGCCGTCCCTGATTTTCATGGGGGTTGGCGCGATGACGGACTTCGGCCCGTTGATTGCCAATCCAAAGAGTTTCCTGCTCGGCGCGTCGGCGCAATTTGGCATTTTTGCCGCTTACCTTGGCGCGATGGCGATGGGATTCTCCGACAAGGCTGCGGCGGCCATCTCCATCATCGGTGGCGCGGACGGCCCGACTTCCATTTTCTTGGCGGGAAAGCTGTCCCAGACGGGACTGATGGGGCCGATTGCCGTGGCGGCATACTCGTACATGGCGTTGGTGCCGATTATCCAACCGCCAATTATGAAGCTATTGACCACGGAGAAAGAGCGTAAGATTAAGATGGAGCAGTTGCGGCCGGTTTCCAAACTGGAGCGTATCCTCTTCCCCATCGTGGTTACCATCGTGGTATGTATGATTCTCCCGACCACGGCACCGCTTGTCGGCATGCTGATGCTCGGTAACTTGTTCCGCGAGAGCGGCGTGGTAAGGCAGTTGCAGGAGACGGCTTCCAACGCGTTGATGTACATCGTCGTCATCTTGTTGGGAACCAGCGTGGGCGCGACGACCAGCGCGGAAGCATTCCTTACATGGGATACGATAAAAATCGTGGCTCTCGGACTGATTGCGTTTGCATTTGGTACGGCGGCCGGTGTTCTTTTCGGAAAGCTGATGTGCAAGGCAACCGGTGGCAAGGTAAATCCGCTGATTGGTTCCGCCGGCGTCTCGGCAGTGCCAATGGCGGCCAGAGTATCGCAGAAGGTCGGTGCGGAGGCGGATCCGACGAACTTCTTGCTGATGCATGCCATGGGACCGAACGTGGCGGGCGTTATTGGTACGGCGGTTGCGGCCGGAACATTTATGGCAATTTTTGGCGTGAAGTAAAATTACCCCGCAGCGAGCCATGGGGAATAATTATGGAGGAACAGATAAATGGCAGAAATAGTGAAAAAACCAGTTAAGATTACAGAGACCATCCTGCGTGACGCGCACCAGTCCCTGATTGCCACCAGAATGACGACGGAACAGATGTTGCCCATCGTGGACAAGATGGACAAGGTCGGCTACCATGCGGTGGAGTGTTGGGGTGGCGCGACGTTTGACGCCTCCTTGCGTTTTTTGAAGGAAGATCCGTGGGAACGTCTTCGCAAGTTCAAGGATGGATTTAAGAATACCAAGCTGCAGATGCTTTTCCGCGGCCAGAATATCTTGGGTTACCGCCCGTATGCGGACGACGTGGTAGAGTACTTCGTACAGAAATCCGTGGCGAACGGAATCGACATCATCCGTATTTTTGACTGCTTAAACGATATCCGCAACCTGCAGACGGCGGTAAGCGCGGCCAACAAGGAAGGCGCGCACGCCCAGGTGGCGATGTCCTTTACTCTGGGAGACGCTTACACGATGGAATACTGGATGGATTTGGCAAAGAGAATTGAAGACATGGGCGCGGGTTCCATCTGTGTCAAGGACATGGCAGGCCTCCTTTGCCCATATCAGGCGACGGATCTTGTTACGGCCTTGAAAGAGGCGGTAAAGATTCCGATTGAGATGCATACACATTACACTTCCGGCGTTGCGTCCATGACGTATTTGAAGTCTGTTGAAGCCGGTGCGGACATCATTGACACAGCCATGTCACCGTTTGCGCTTGGTACTTCGCAGCCGGCAACGGAAGTAATGGTGGAGACGTTTAAGGGAACGCCATATGACACGGGACTCGACCAGAACCTGTTATCCGAAATTGCGGATTATTTCCGTCCGATTCGTGACCAGGCGTTGGAGAGCGGCCTTCTTAACCCGAAGAACATGGGTGTCAACATCAAGACCTTGTTGTACCAGGTACCGGGCGGCATGCTTTCCAACTTGACTTCCCAGTTGGCGGAGCAGGGCGCGGCAGACAAGTTTTACGACGTGCTCGAGGAAGTTCCGCGCGTGCGCAAGGACTTGGGCGAACCGCCGCTTGTTACCCCGTCCTCCCAGATTGTCGGTACGCAGGCAGTGTTCAACGTACTGATGGGAGAGCGTTACAAGATGGCGACCAAGGAGACGAAGGACATCTTGTCCGGAAAATATGGCGCAACCGTGAAGCCGTTTGACCCGGAGGTTCAGAAAAAGGTCATCGGTGAAGATGCGGAAGTCATCACTTGTCGTCCGGCGGATTTAATCGAAAACGAGCTGGATACCCTGCGCAAGGAATGCGAGCAGTATATGCAGCAAGACGAGGACGTGTTGTCCTACGCATTGTTCCCGCAGGTGGCAACGGACTTCTTCAAATATCGTGAAGCGCAGCAGACGAAAGTCGACGCGACAGTCGCGGACACGGAAAACGGGGCTTACCCGGTATAAGATTTTATGAGCACATGCCCAAGGAACGTCCCAAAACCCAGGGGATTCCAGGGTGAGCGATAATAACCCTTTTTAGGGAGAAGCATTAAAATTCAATCCAATCTTCGAAGGTCGAAAACCAACCCCTTTCGGCTTTCGATGAAAAATAAACGAGATATTCGAGGGCCGAAAACCAACCCCCTTTTGGCTTTCGATGAAAAATAAACGAGATATTCGAGGGCCGAAAACCAACCCCTTTCGGCCTTCAGTGAAAAATGAACGAGATATTCGAAGGCTGAAAACCAACCCCTTTTGGCTTTCGATGAAAAATGAACGAGATATTCGAAAGCCAAAAACCAACCCCTTTCGGCTTTCGATGAAAAATGAACGAGATATTCGAAGGCCGAAAACCAACCCCTTTTGGTCTTACTTGAAGAATGAACGTGATATTTCGAAGGCTGAAAACCAACCCCTTTTGGCCTTTGACAAAAAATGGCAAAGGGCGGCAGGGAGTATATCTCTGCCGTCCGCTTGTTTGAGCGATACAAGAAAGGAGTGGAAGGTGATGGAAGTAACCGAGAAGATTGCGGCGTTGCGGTCGTTGATGGACGAATATAAAATGGATGCCTACATCGTACCGACGGCGGATTACCATCAAAGTGAATACGTGGGAGAGCATTTCATGGCCAGGGCGTTTTTGACCGGATTTACCGGTTCGGCCGGCACTGTGGTGGTGACAAAGACGAAAAGCTGCTTATGGACGGACGGACGCTATTTTTTACAAGCTGCCGCGCAGCTTGAAGGAAGTGGGATCGCCTTGATGAAGAGCGGGGAAGAGGGGGTGCCGGAGATTCCCCAATTTTTAGAAAACGAACTCGGCGAGGGCGCGGTGATTGGCTTTGACGGGCGCACGGTGGGCATTCGCCAAGGGAAAGAATATGAGGAAATCGCCCGCAAGAAAGGCGGAAGAATCATTTATCAGGGAGACCTCGTGGATAAAATCTGGGAAAATCGTCCATCCCTGCCGCAGAGTCCGGCGTTTGCCTTGGATTTGTGTTATGCGGGGGAAGACGTCGCGTCCAAATTGAAGCGCATTCGGGAAAAAATGGGAGAGTACCAGGCAAGCGCGTTGCTCTTGACGGGACTCGACGACATTGGCTGGATGTTAAACATTCGTGGACGGGACGTGGAGTATTTTCCATTACTTTTGTCTTATGCGGTGGTGACGATGGAAGAAGTGGAATTGTACGTGGATGCTCAAAAACTTGATTCTTCCATAAAAAAGCGGCTTGAGGATAATTGTATACAAGTATGCGATTACGATTTGATTTACGAGAGAATGAAAAAGTTTACCAAGGAGGAGCGAATCTGGCTGGACGAGACACAAGTAAATTATGCGTTGTCCCGAAATCTTGCTCCTGACGTGCCGGTCGTAATCGGAGAGAATCCGTTGATTTTGATGAAGGCAGTGAAAAACGATGTCGAAGTCGAAAATATCCGTATGGCACATGTCAAGGACGGTGTTGCACATACGAAATTCATATACTGGCTGAAGCAGAATGTCGGGATAATCCAAATCACGGAAATGAGTGCGTCAAAGAAGTTGGAAGAACTGCGTGCCGAACAAGGCGACTTTATTTCCCCCAGCTTTGGGCCAATTAGCGCCTATAAGGAACATGCGGCAATCGTGCACTATTCTTCCACGCCGGAGACAAACGTGGAGTTAAGTCCAAAGGGGCTGTTTTTGATCGATACGGGCGGAAATTATTTCCAGGGTTCCACGGACATTACGAGAACCGTGGCGCTTGGCCCTATCACGGAGGAGGAGCGAACCCATTTCACGACGGTCGTTGCAAGCATGCTGAATTTGGCGGACGCGGTGTTTTTGCATGGCGTGACCGGGATGAACCTGGATTATGCGGCAAGGGAGCCTTTCTGGCGACAACATTTAAATTATAATCACGGCACCGGGCATGGCGTGGGGTATCTTGGCAACATCCACGAGCCACCGCAACGGTTCATGTGGAAGCCGCCTGCAGACGGAAACGTCGCCCAGGCGTTGGAAAAAAACATGGTGATTACAGACGAGCCGGGAATTTACATTGAAGGCTCCCACGGAATCCGTATCGAAAACGAGTTGCTGGTTTGCGAGGATGAGAAAAATGAATATGGCAGGTTCATGCGTTTTGAACATCTTACATTCGTGCCAATAGATTTGGACGCGTTGAAGCCGGAATTATTGACGGAGAGGGAACTGGGGCTTTTGAATGCGTACCATAAGCAGGTTTATGAGAAGATTGCGCCATATCTTGACGAAGAGGAACGCAAGTGGTTAAAGAGATACACCCGCGAGATTACGGCGTGAGTCCTATTCCCGATTCTTTTGGCGGTTTTGCCTTGAAACGAGGTACTTGCAAAACGGCGACTTCTAGGGTATACTTAGGGACGTGGCATTTTCGAAACTTATGCGACAAGTATGGAAAAAGAGGTTTTGGACGTGGGGGAAAGTAGTACGAATGAACTTTTGCTTCATATCGAGGATAAATATCAGGGATTGAGCAAGGGACAGAAGCGTTTGGCGGATTATGTGGTGGAAAATTATGACAAGGCGGTCTTTTTGACCGCCGCCAAATTGGGCGAAGTGGTCGGGGTTAGCGAATCCACGGTCGTGCGCTTCGCGACGCAGCTGGGGTATAAGGGCTATCCGGGATTCCAGAAAGCGTTGGAGGAATTGGTGCGCAACCGCCTCAATTCCATCCAGCGAATGGAGGTGACGTTTGGGCGTATCAGCCAGTCGCAGATATTGGAGGCCGTGCTGCAGTCGGACATTGAAAAAATCAAGCTGACTTTGGGAACAATTGATCACGACGCATTTAACATGGCGATTGACACGATTCTTGCCGCCCGCAAGATTTACATCGTGGGGATCCGCAGCTGCGCGCCGCTTGCGTCATTTCTCGCCTTTTATTTGAACCTGATTTGCGAGAACGTGGTGACGGTCAACACGAACAGTGCCAGCGAGGTGTTCGAGCAGCTCATCCGCATTGACGAGCAAGACGTGATTATCGGAATCAGTTTTCCGCGCTATTCCATGCGCACGCTCAAGGCGTTGGAATTTGCCAGTAACCGCAAGGCGAAAGTGATTACTTTGACGGACAGCATACATTCGCCGATGAATTTGTATTCTTCTTGTAACTTGATTGCCAGGAGCGACATGGCGTCCATCGTCGATTCTCTGGTGGCGCCGTTGAGCGTCATCAACGCGTTGGTCGTGGCGTTGTGCATGAAAAAGAAGAAAGAAGTCGTGACCACGTTGGAAATGCTGGAGCGGTTGTGGGGAGAATACCAGGTTTACAGCGCGGATGAGCTAAACCCGTTATCCGACATGGGAGAAGAATGATTGTTAGTGCGGGGATGAATCATGATGGTTTGAGAATGGGAGATTTGGAAGTGAGCAGGGTCATTGTCGTGGGCGGCGGAGCCGCAGGGAGCCTGGCGGCCATATTCGCGGCCAGAAACGGGCGGGAAGTATATCTGCTGGAAAAAAATGAAAAGATCGGGAAAAAGCTTTATATCACGGGCAAGGGACGTTGCAACCTGACAAACGCCGGGGACATGGAAGAATTGTTCGCGGCGGTGGCCTCGAACCCGAAGTTTTTATACAGCGCGTTTTATGGTTTTACGAATTGGCAGGCGATGGGGTTTTTTGAGAATCTGGGGGTCGCCTTGAAAACGGAGCGAGGAAACCGCGTGTTTCCGGTGTCGGATCACTCTTCCGACATTATCCGGGCGTTGCAAAAGGAATTGGAACGCCTGAAGGTGCATGTGCGTTTCCATACGGCCGTGGCGGAAATCCTCACAGAGGATGGACGGTTTCGGGGCGTGCGCCTGAAAAATGAAGACATTCTGACCGGGGACGCCTGCATCGTGGCGACCGGAGGGCTTTCCTATCCTTCTACCGGCGCTACCGGCGACGGGTACCGGTTCGCCAGAAAGGTTGGCCACGAAGTGGTAGAAACAGCTCCGGCCTTGGTACCGATGAACGTAAGGGAGGATTATGCGAAGGAATTGCAGGGGTTGTCACTGAAAAACGTGTCCGCCTCCATTTATGACGGGAAGAAAAAGCTGTTTGAAGAGTTCGGGGAAATGCTGTTTACCCATTTTGGGGTCAGCGGCCCTTTGATGATTGGTGCCAGCAGCGTCGTTGGTCGCATCTTGGCCAAAAAGGAGTTGACGCTTCACATCGACTTGAAACCGGCACTTTCGAAGGAACAATTGGATCAGCGGATTTTGCGCGATTTCGGACAAAATAAGAATAAGAAATTTAAGAATGTATTGGACGGGCTGTTTCCGGCCAAACTGCGGCCAATCATGATAGAACGAAGCGAAATCGCTCCGGACAAGCCGATCAACGACATTTCGCGCGAGGAACGGACGAGGCTTGTGAACCTTGTCAAGAATTTTGAGATGACGTTGACCGGCCTGCGCGGATACGACGAGGCGGTGATTACCAAAGGCGGGGTCTGCGTCAAGGAGGTCAATCCACAGACGATGGAGTCGAAGCGCGTGAAGGGGCTTTATTTTGCCGGCGAGGTTTTGGACTTGGACGCGCGGACGGGCGGTTTCAACTTGCAGATTGCATGGTCCACGGGATATTTGGCCGGGATGCACGCAGGAGGCTGAGCGTTCCCAGGCGGGAGCGGAAAGGTCAGTATAGATAATCAGGAGGGAATTTTCATGGGATACAACGTGGCGGTAGACGGTCCGGCAGGAGCCGGGAAAAGCACGATTGCGAAGTTGGTGGCGAAGAAGAAGGGCTATATTTACGTGGACACGGGGGCAATGTACCGCGCCATGGCCATTCATTTTCTGGGGAAAGGAATCGACCCGGAAAATATGAAAGCGGTGGCAGAGGCCTGCGTGGACGCGAACGTGACGATTGATTACGAGGACGGTGTTCAGCAGGTTTATTTGAACGGGGAAAACGTCACCGACAAGCTGCGCACGGAGGAGGTCGGCAACATGGCCTCCAAGACGTCGCAAATCCCGGCCGTGCGGGAAAAACTTTTGGAATTGCAGCGGGGGCTGGCGAGGGAAAAGGACGTCATCATGGACGGGCGCGACATTGGAACTTGCATTTTACCGGATGCCGACGTGAAAATTTATCTTACCGCGAGCGTTGAGACCCGCGCGACACGCAGGTTTGAGGAGTTGAAGGAAAAAGGTGTCCCTTGTGATTATGAGGAAATTGCCAAGGACATTAAGGAGCGGGACGCGCGCGACATGAACCGTGAGACGGCTCCGCTTCGCAAGGCCGAAGACGCGCATTTGGTGGACAGTTCCGAAATGACGATAGAGGAAGTCGTAAACGCCATCTGTGAATACTGCAGATGACGGGCGGCATGTGGATTAAGTCGACGAGAACCACAGTCCACGCTTGCGAAAAACGCAGGCGAGAATGCAAGGCGGAACGAGCAAAGCCACAAGGGAGGAGTTATTGTGAAAGTAATCAGGGCGAAGAGGGCGGGATTTTGCCCCGGCGTGAAACGTGCGGTAGAGATGGTATATGAACAAGTGGAAAAAAATGCCGGGGTGAAAACTTATACTTACGGCCCCATCATTCACAACGAAGAGGTCGTCAAGGATTTGCGGTCGAAGGGGATTTGCGTCATACAAGACGAGGAGGAGCTCGACGGCGTGAAAGAGGGCACCGTCATCATCCGTTCCCATGGCGTGGAGAGGCGGATTTACGAAAAGATGAAAGGCAAGGGGCTGACAATCGTGGATGCCACCTGCCCGTTCGTCAAAAAAATCCACGACATCGTGGAAAAGGAAAGCGCGCGCGGATGCTTTATCCTGATTATCGGCAATCCGACACATCCCGAGGTAATTGGCATCCGGGGCTGGGCAGGAGAGCGTTCGACGGTCATCCAGAATGTGGAAGATGTCGAAAATCTCCCCATAAATCCCGGGGAAAACGTGTGCGTCGTCTCCCAAACGACATTTAATTACAATAAATTTAAAGATTTAGTTGAAATTATCTCGAAAAAGAGTTATGATGTTAATGTTGTAAACACCATCTGTAATGCGACGAAAGAGCGTCAGGCCGAAGCTCTGGAGATTGCACGACATGCGGATGCCATGATTGTGATTGGCGACAAGCATAGCTCCAACACCCAGAAGCTATATGAAATATGCGGAAGGGAATGTAAGGATACGTACTACATACAGACACTTGACGATTTGAATTTGAATCAATTAAGGTCCGTGGAAACAGTAGGTATTACAGCAGGGGCATCCACGCCCAACAATATAATTGAGGAGGTTCAAAATAATGTCAGAATTATCATTTGAACAGATGTTAGACGAGTCAATTAAGACAATTCATAACGGCGAGGTCGTGGAAGGGACGGTCATTGACGTGAAACCGGAAGAGATTATTCTCAACATCGGGTACAAGTCGGACGGTATCCTCTCCAAGGGCGAGTATACCAACGATTCGTCCGTCGACTTGATTCAGGCCGTGAAAGTCGGGGACACGATGACCGTGAAAGTATTGAAGGTAAACGACGGGGAAGGTCAGGTGCTTTTGACCTACAAACGTCTTGCAATGGAAAAGGGGAACGAGAGGCTTCGGGAGGCTTTTGAAAATAAAGAGACGCTAAAAGCGCCCGTGACGCAGATTTTGGGCGGCGGCCTTGGAGTAGAAGTGGAAGGCGCGAGGGTGTTCATCCCGGCGAGCCTGGTGTCCGATTCTTATGAGAAGGACTTGGGCAAGTTTGCGAACCAGGAAATCGAGTTCGTGATTAGCGAGTTTAATCCGCGAAGGAACCGCATCATCGGAGACAGAAGACAGCTCTTGGTAGCCGAGAGGGCTCAGAAGCAGAAAGAACTTTTCGCGAGACTCAACATCGGGGACACCATCGAGGGTACTGTGAAGAACGTGACGGATTTTGGCGCGTTCGTTGATTTGGGCGGCGTGGACGGCCTGCTTCATATTTCTGAGATGTCCTGGGGCAGGGTGGAGCACCCGAAGAAGGTATTTAAGACGGGACAGCCTTTGAAAGTATTGGTAAAGGACATTCGTGACACGAAGATTGCCCTGAGTTTGAAGTTTCCGGAGACCAATCCATGGGTGGATGCCGAAGAGGAGTTCGCGGTTGGCTCCATCGTGGAAGGAAAGGTTGCCCGCATGACGGATTTTGGCGCGTTCGTGGAGTTGAAGCCGGGCGTGGACGCGTTGCTCCATGTATCCCAGATTTCCCGGGCACACGTGGAAAAACCGTCGGACGTTCTTTCCGTTGGACAGGAAGTGACGGCGAAAATTGTGGATTTGAATGTGGCGGACAAGAAAATCAGCCTTAGCATGAAAGCCTTGGAGCTGCAGGATGACGCGAGGGGCAGAGAGGACGAGTAAGAGTGAGAAACGGGGCTGTTACACCGGCGATTGAAAAATCCAACGGTGTGGCGGCCTCTTTTTGTTATGAATTTACATGGTTCTTTTCGATTGCCGTCACTTTGGCCGGCACAAAAAAGGCTTCTTTTTTGACTCTTGTCAAAAAAGAAACGTTAAAATTTCGACAAGATGTTCGATAAAAGATACAAGAAATATATGTCTTTTACTGGATTTTCTGCATATGGTCTAGTAAAATAGAGAAAGTAGGAGACGTAAAGAAAGGAGAGTACAAATGGCACTTTTTACATTTAAAGGCGGAATCCATCCCGACGATGGAAAGAGCCTTGCCAAGGACCAGCCAATCAGGAAAATTTTGCCCACGGGAATTTTAATGTATCCGCTTTCCCAGCATATCGGGGCACCTGCGGTGGCGGTGGTCAAAAAGGGGGACCACGTCCTTAGGGGACAAAAAATCGCGGATGCCGGCGGGTTCGTGTCCGCCCCGATTTATGCCTCGGTGTCCGGGCAGGTGAAGGCGATTGAGAAGCACTTAAACCCGACCGGGAGCAGCATGGACTGCATCCTGATTGAAAACGACGGCGATTACCAGGAGGTGGAGTATCCGCCGGTCAAGCCGCTTGACCAGATGGCGCGGGAGGAAATTATCAGACAGATCGGGGACGCGGGGATAGTCGGCATGGGCGGAGCGGGATTCCCGACCCGTGTGAAGCTGTCGCCGAAGGAACCGGAAAAGATTGACTACATCATTGCGAATTGTGCGGAATGCGAGCCTTACATTACGGCGGACTATCGTCGGATGTTGGAACATACGGAGGAACTAATCGGCGGCATGCGGGTCGTGTTATCTCTGTTCGAGCATGCCAAGGGTGTCTTTGCCGTGGAGGACAATAAGAAGGACTGTATCGAGAAGCTTCGAGAAGCAATCAAGGACGAGCCGCGCATGGAGGTTTGCGAGTTGGTGACGAAGTACCCGCAAGGGGCAGAGCGCCAGTTGATTTACGCCGTCACCAAGCGCGCCATCAATTCCACGATGCTTCCGGCCGACGCGGGCTGCATCGTGGACAACGTGGAGACGCTTGTCGCCATTTATCAGGCGGTGATAAAGGGAAGGCCTTTGATGGAACGTATCGTGACGGTGAGCGGAGACGCGGTGAATGCGCCCGGGAATTTCCGTGTACTCTTAGGCACGAACCACGACGAGCTGATCGCGGCCGCGGGCGGCTTTAAGACGGAACCGGAGAAAGTCATTTCTGGTGGCCCGATGATGGGATTTGCCATGATTACGACCGATACCCCGGTCACGAAGACTTCCTCGGCATTGCTCGCCTTTACGAAGGACGTCGTGGCGCGAAGTGCGGAAAGTGCTTGTATTAACTGCGGCCGCTGCGTGGAAGTATGTCCAAGCCGCATCATTCCCTCCCGCCTGGCGGATTACGCCAAGCGTCAAGACGAGGAAACCTTCGTTACACAAAACGGTCTGGAGTGCGTGGAATGCGGTTCCTGCAGTTACGTGTGTCCTGCCAAGCGCCAGCTGAAGCAGGCCATCGGTTCCATGCGAAAGACCGCGTTGGCGAACAAAAAGAAGAAATAGAGAGGTGAGAGACAGTGAATAACAAATTGAGAGTATCATCTTCGCCCCACGTCCGGGACAAGGTGACCACCGGCAACATCATGTTGATGGTAGTGATCGCGCTCTTGCCGGCTACCATATTCGGAATTTACAATTTCCGTCATGAACATGCGTGGCTTCTGGTTCTCGTGACGACGGCGTCTGCCGTTTTGACGGAGTACATATATGAACGTGCGTTGCACAAGCCCGTCACGGTGAAAGATTGCAGCGCGCTCGTGACGGGACTTTTGCTCGCCTTGAACCTACCGCCGACATTGCCGGTCTGGATGGGTGCCTTGGGAGCGGTGTTCGCGATACTGGTCGTGAAACAGTTGTTTGGCGGACTGGGGCAGAATTTCATGAACCCCGCGCTGGGAGCCCGCTGCTTCCTACTGATTTGCTTCACGGGACGGATGACGACCTTTACCTATGACACCGTGACGGGGGCGACCCCATTGGCGACGTTAAAGGCGGGGGAGTCCGTTGACACCATGAGCATGCTGCTTGGCAATACGGCAGGCACGATCGGCGAGACTTCGGTAATCGCCCTTTTGATTGGTGCCATCCTTTTGTTGTGGATCGGGGTCATTGATTTGCGCATCCCCGGAACGTATCTTGTGACGTTCGTGATTTTTATCCTTTTGTTTAGTGGACGCGGGCTGGATTTGCAGTACGTTACCGCCCACCTTTGCGGCGGCGGCCTGATGCTTGGGGCATGGTTCATGGCCACGGATTACGTGACTTCCCCGATTACGAAACGGGGACAAATTGTATATGGGATTTGCCTTGGCATATTGACAGGATTGTTTCGGCTTTTCGGCGGCTCCGCCGAGGGCGTGTCCTACGCCATCATCATCAGTAACCTTCTGGTTCCATTGATTGAAAAGGTTACTCTTCCAAAACCATTTGGTAAAGGAGGAGAAAAATAATGAATAAAATTATAAAAAACGCATTGATTCTGACGGCCATTACCTTAATATCCGGATGCCTTTTGGGACTCGTCTACGAAATTACCAAGGAGCCCATCGCGCAGGCGCAGGAAAACGCCAAGCAGACCGCGTACAAGACGGTCCTTGCGGACGCGGATTCGTTTGAGGACATGGAGGTGGATGAGGAGAAAGCGTTCGAACCTCTCGCGGCGGCCGGGTATGACGCGGATTCCATCACGGGGGTCGCCGTCGCCAAGGACAAGGGCGGCAGGGAGATTGGCTATGTCATCACCGTGACCTCGCACGAAGGGTATGGCGGCGACATTAAGATTTCCGTAGGCATTTTAAACGACGGGACGGTAAAGGGCATCGAGATGCTCTCCATATCCGAGACGGCGGGACTGGGCATGAAGGCCAAGGAGCCGGAGTTCAAGAGCCAATTCCAAGATAAACAAGTAAGCAAGTTTTTCTATACCAAGAGCGGCGAGAGCGGGGAGGACAAAATTGACGCGCTAAGTGGCGCGACCATTACCACGAACGCCGTGACGAACGGCGTAAATTCGGCACTTGTATATTTTCGTGACGTGTTAGGAGGTGGCAGTGGTGAATAAATATATGGAACGGCTGTATAACGGCCTGATTAAGGAAAATCCCACCTTCGTACTGATGTTGGGAATGTGCCCGACGCTGGCGGTCACGACGTCCGCCATCAACGGTGTCGGCATGGGCTTGTCTACGACGGTGGTACTGGTGCTATCCAACATGTTGATTTCCATGTTGCGCAAGATTATCCCGAATTCCGTGCGCGTGCCGGCTTTCATCGTGGTCGTGGCTTCTTTCGTGACCATCGTGCAATTTTTGATGGAAGGGTTCGTGCCAAGTTTGTATGATTCCCTCGGAATCTATATCCCTCTTATCGTGGTAAACTGCATCATCCTCGGCAGGGCCGAAAGCTATGCCTCGAAAAACCCCGTTCTTTTGTCCATCATGGACGGCATCGGCATGGGTCTTGGGTTTACCGTGGGACTGACCGCGATTGGCTTCGTCAGGGAGTTGATTGGTGCCGGAACGGTGTTCGGTTTCCATGTGATGCCAAACGCTTACGAACCGCTCACGATATTCATCCTGGCTCCGGGCGCGTTCTTCGTCCTGGCCATGCTGACGGCACTGCAAAACGTTTTTAAGAACAAGGCACAGGCGAAGCAAAGGGCGGCCGCTGCGGCCGGCTGCGTAAGCGGCGCGGGCTGCGAGAACTGTAAGAGCCGGGAGACGTGCGGTGGCAAGATGGTATTTTCGGAGTTGGTAAGCGACGCGAAACATGATGCCAAAAACGGCGTGCAAAAGGATACGAAAAACGAGGCGGAAGGAGGGGAAGTGAAATGAAAGAACTGCTATTGATCGCGGTGGGATCCGCGCTGGTAAATAATGTCGTGCTCAGTCAGTTCCTTGGTATTTGCCCGTTTCTGGGTGTTTCCAAGAACGTGAAGACGGCGGCCGGCATGGGTGGGGCCGTGGTGTTCGTCATTACGATTGCCTCTTTTGTGGCGAGCGTGATTTACAAGTTCATCCTCGTCCCGACCGGGTTTGAATATTTACAGACCATCGTGTTCATCCTCGTGATCGCGGCATTGGTGCAATTCGTGGAAATGTTTTTGAAAAAGTCAATGCCCCCGTTGTACAACGCGTTGGGCGTTTACCTTCCGCTGATTACCACCAACTGTGCGGTGCTTGGCGTGGCGCTGACGAACGTGCAGAAGTCTTACAGCGTTTTGGAGAGCGTGGTGAACGGCATCGCGGTAGCGGTCGGATTTTTAATCGCGATCGTCCTGATGGCGGGCATCCGTGAAAAAACGGAGCATAACGACATTCCGAAAGCGTTTCAAGGAACACCGATCGTGCTCGTGACGGCGGGGTTGATGGCAATTGCCTTTTTCGGATTTTCGGGGCTGATTTAGAGAACGGGAGGAAACATATATGATTACAGGAATTGTTATAGCGGCAGTGATTGTCGGCGGGGTCGGACTGTTTATCGGTATTTTCCTCGGCTTTTCGGGAAAGGCGTTCGCGGTGGAAGTCGATGAACGCGAGGAAGCGATTCTGGGCGTCTTGCCTGGCAATAACTGCGGCGGATGCGGTTACGCGGGATGTTCCGGTCTGGCCTCGGCCATCGTGGCGGGCGAGGCGGAAGTCGGTGCTTGTCCGGTCGGTGGCGCGCCGGTGGCGGCAAAAATCGGTGCCATCATGGGGCAGGAGGCCGGCGAGCAGGAACGCATGGTGGCGTTCGTGAAATGTGCCGGGACTTGTGAGAAAGCGCAAAATGAATATGAGTATTATGGAATCAAGGACTGCGGCATGGTGAACATGATGCAGGACGGAGGGCCGAAGGGCTGTGATTATGGATGCTTGGGATTCGGGAATTGTGTGAAGGCATGTCCGTTCGATGCCATCCACATTGTGGAGGGCATTGCCGTCGTGGATAAGGAGCAGTGCAAGGCATGTGGAAAATGTATCGCCGCTTGTCCGAAGAAGCTGATCGAGTTGCTCCCGTATGACCAGAAGACGTTCGTGCAGTGCAACTCCCACGATAAGGGCAAATCGTTGATGGACGTTTGTCTGGTGGGGTGCATCGGCTGCCGCATGTGCGTGAAGAACTGCGAGGCGGGAGCCATTACGGTGACGGACTTTCTGGCGCACATTGACCCGGCGAAGTGTACGAACTGCGGCGTGTGCGCGGACAAATGTCCGCGGAAAATTATTACGCCGCGTAAGATACCAGTGTCGTAAGTTCCCGGCTGCTTTTGGCGAAATGGTTGTGAATGTAAAGAAAGGCCGGTCAGGCAATCAGTCCCTGACCGGTCTTTCCTTGACTTTGTTTGCGGATTAATAAACGAGAAAATTTTTGTCATGGGGCGTGCTTTCGCTCTCCGGCATAGTGAAGTTCGTAATCTTTCGTGATAAAGATGGCCTCCACGTTTTCTAATGATTCGACTAATTTTGTTCCGTCTTCAAGCCCCAGCGCGAAGCAGCAAGTGCTAAGGGCGTCTCCCATCGTGGAACTGTCGGAGAGGATGGTGACTTGCAAAAGGTCGTTTTCATAGGGCATCCCGTTTTGGGGATTTAATATGTGGTGGTAAAGTTGTCCGTCTTTTTCAAAATAGCGTTGGTCAATTCCAGACGAGACAATCGAGCAATCGCGCACCTCAAGCGTGGTGATGGTTTGTCCGCTCTCGGCGAATGGTTTTTGGATGCCGATGCGGTAATCGCTTCCGTCATATTTTCCCCCGATTAAAAGAACGTTGCCGCCTAGGTTGATATAACCATGCTCCACGCCTTCGCCAAGGAGGTATTCTTTCAGGCGGTCGGCAATGTAACCTTTGGCGATGCCGCCGAGGTCGAGTTCCATGCCGGGCATCAGCAACGTGACCGTGTTATCCTCTACAAGAACGTTTTGATAATTTACGAGGGAACAAGCGGCATTTCTTGCTTCTTCGGATGGAATGACGGTATTTTTTGTGTCGTGAAAATCCCACAAATCGCTTACTGGGGCAATTGTGACGTCAAATTTTCCGTCTGATAATTCACTATAATAAAGTCCCTGCCGTACTAAGTCCGCCGTCTCGGGGGAAACATCTACCGCGACTTGCAAAGAGGCATTGATACGTGAAATTTCACTGGTGGGAATTTCCTTGCTGAACAACCCTTCATAGTAGGCGCACAATTCTTTGCATGTTTCCAAAATTTCGGGCGTTCCGCCTTGGATGCGGATTTGTATGACCGTGTCAAAATAAAGTTCCGTCATTGAAAACTCCTCGGGTTCTTCCTTGGCACTACAGCCACCAAGAAGTGGCATGGCAGAGAGAAAAAGAAAGAACGGCAAAAAGTGTAATATGCGGAAGGCAGAAAACATTTTTCTCATTTTTTCATACTACCTCGTTTCGGTTAAAATGGTATTATGCTTCGCCATCCTTTCAAAGGGAATGCGTTTTGCATCCTGGATTTGAAAAGCAACGGCCACCTTATTATAAACAAGAACCGGGGAAAATACAATCGAACATGTGATTGCATTCATGGGAATTGTGTGTTATGATGTTAGGGTACGTCGCATGGTTTGGAAGCTGGCGTGGAATAAGGCGGCTTTTATGTCATTGCATGATGAAGTTTAAAGGAGATTTCTTGTATGATTTCTTATGTAAAAGGAGAATTGGCCGGACTTGAGCGTGACAAGGTGATTGTTGACGTCCACGGGATTGGTTATGGGATTTTTATGCCGGAGCGTTCGATGGGGCGGTTGCCACAGGCGGGAAGCGAGGTCAAGATTTATACATATTTGAACGTCCGTGAGGACGCGATGCATTTGTTCGGGTTTCTGACGCAGGACGAAGTTCGGTTGTTCAAGCTGTTGATCGGGGTGAGCGGGATTGGTCCCAAGGGCGGGCTTGGCATCCTTTCTGCCTTGTCGGCGGATGACTTGCGTTTTGCCGTGCTTTCGGGAGACGCGAAGGCCATTTGTGCCGCGCCGGGCATCGGAAAAAAGACGGCGGAAAAGTTGATTATCGAGTTAAAGGACAAGCTGGATCTGGAGGAGGTGCTCGATCGTTCCCAGGGAGCGGGAGAGGACGTGCTTGCAGGTGCCAAGGACTTTTCCGTCAGCGATATCCAGTCGGATGCCGTACAAGCCCTGGTGGCTCTTGGGTATGGCAGCACGGAGAGCATGAAGGCCGTCAAAAAGGCGGGTGACCAGTACACGACCGTGGAAGAATTGCTCAAAGAGGCGTTGAAAAAGATGTTTTGATTCGATTTATGACGAGTGCCGTTCTCAAAGGCGGCGAAGGAGTCACGATTGTCAGACGATACGAGGAGATTTAAGGAAATTATATGGGTAAGAGAATCATCACGACAGAAAACCTGGAAGAGGATCAAAAAATTGAAAACCACCTGCGCCCGCAGTATTTGAAAGACTATATCGGGCAGGAAAAGGCAAAAAACATGCTGGACGTCTATATCAAGGCGGCAAAGGAGCGAAACGACGCGCTCGACCACGTGCTGTTTTACGGTCCCCCCGGACTGGGGAAGACGACCCTTTCCGGCATCATTGCCAATGAGATGGGGGTGAACATCAAGATTACGTCCGGCCCCGCCATTGAGAAGCCGGGAGAGATGGCGGCCATTTTAAACAACCTGCAGGAGCACGACATTTTGTTTGTCGACGAGATTCATCGTCTGAACCGACAAGTGGAGGAAGTTTTGTACCCGGCCATGGAGGACTTTGCCATCGACATTTTGATTGGGAAGGGGGCGACCGCCCGTTCCATCCGCCTGGACTTGCCGAGGTTCACGCTGATTGGAGCCACCACCCGGGCAGGGATGCTGACCGCGCCGTTGCGCGATCGGTTCGGGGTCATTCATCGACTGGAGTTTTATACCGAGCGTGAACTGACGACCATCGTGCTTCGTTCGGCCAAGGTGCTGCAGGTGGAGATTGAGGAAAAGGGCGCGAGGGAGTTGGCCAAACGTTCGCGGGGAACGCCGCGTCTGGCAAACAGGCTTTTAAAGCGCGTGCGGGATTTCGCCCAAGTCCAATATGACGGCGTGATTACGGAAAACGTTGCCAATTACGCGCTTGACCTTTTGGACGTTGACAAATATGGTTTGGATCATACGGATCGCAACATATTGTCCACGATGATTGAACGGTTCCACGGCGGGCCGGTGGGATTGGACACGTTGGCCGCCTCGATTTCCGAGGATGCCGGGACGTTGGAGGACGTTTATGAACCTTATTTGTTAAAGAACGGATTCATTCAAAGGACACCTAGGGGACGCGTCGCTACCGAGCTCTCATACCGGCATTTGGGAATTCCCATGGATGAGAAGTCGTGAAAATGATTACAATGGTTACGTTACTGTTCAGCCCTGAGCCAGTCAGCTCAGTGACTGGTTCGGAGAATGCACGTAAATCTGGTTACTTACTGAAAATAAAATAAAAAAATAGTTGGTTTTTATGCAAGGATAGTTTATAATGAGAGGAAGGTAGGAAACGCAAGGAGGAAGCTATGAGTTCAGCAAAGCACATTACGGAAGTTCTAATCGGAGGAAAGGTCTATACTTTAAGCGGTTTTGAGGGCGAGGAATATTTGCAGAAGATTGCCTCTTATCTGAATCATAAGATTACGGAGTGCACGAACAGTGAAGGCTACCGGAAACAGAGCGCAGACACACGAAACGTTCTCCTTGCACTAAATATCGCGGATGATTATTTCAAAGCCAAAAAGCAGGGGGACTCGTTGGAGAGCGACATCGAATTGAAAGACAAGGAGATGTATGACCTGAAGCATGAATTGATATCGGTTCAGATCAAGCTTGAGAACGCCGAGAAGGAGCTGGCCAAGATGAAGGAAGAGAACAACAACCTGCAGATGCAGATCGTGAAGCTCGAGACGGAAATGAAGAATCGCAGAAAGTAAAACGCGCATGGGCTGTCTGTAAGTGACAGCCTATTTATTAGTAAACGCATTAATTATAAAGGTTTTGGAGATGACACCATGAAGGGAAACGTGGATGATTAAGGGAAAGAACGGGGAAAAGACGATAGAGGTGCTTGCGCCGGCAGGATCATGCGAGAGTTTAAAGGCGGCGGTGGCCGCCGGGGCGGACGCGGTTTATGCCGGTGGCCCGCGTTTTGGTGCCCGTGCTTTTGCGCAAAATTTTTCAAATGACGAGTTACTCGAAGCCATAGATTACGCCCATTTGCACGGATGTCGTTTTTACCTGACCGTTAATACCCTTCTCAAAGACGAGGAGATCTGCCAGTTGCCCGGTTTTTTGACCCCCTTGTATGAATGCGGCCTTGACGCGGTAATCGTGCAGGACGTCGGGGTACTTAAGGTGGTGCGGGGGTGTTTTCCTGATTTGGAAGTCCATGCCAGTACGCAGATGACCATTACCGGGGAGTATGGGGCGCGATTTTTAAAACAAGCGGGCGTGGCGCGCGTAGTACCGGCCCGTGAGTTGTCCCTGCCGGAAATTCGCCGCTTAAAGGAACGAACCGGAATGGAAGTGGAATGCTTCGTACATGGCGCATTGTGTTACTGTTACTCAGGACAGTGCCTGATGAGCAGCATGATTGGCGGGCGGAGCGGCAATCGGGGGCAGTGCGCCCAACCATGCCGGCTCTCTTATCGGTCGGAGGGGAAAAGCGGGCATCTTTTAAGCCTGAAGGACATTTGCACGTTAGAGTTGATTCCTGAACTGGTTGAAGCGGGGATTGACTCGTTCAAGATCGAAGGACGCATGAAACGGCCGGAGTACGTGGCGGGGGTGACGGCGGCATACCGAAAATATACGGACTTATACTTACGACGCGGGAAACAAGGATTTCATGTGGAGGAAGAAGACAAGGTTCGATTGTTGGATTTATATAATAGGGGAGGGTTCCACGGCGGTTATTATAGGCAGAGAAACGGGAGGGACATGGTTTCCATAAAACGTCCCGACCACGCCGGCGTGGCGGCCGTCAAAGTACGTTCGCAAAAAGGGCGTGAACTGGAAGGAATCGCCCTGACGCGGATTTCGGTCGGGGACGTGATAGACTTCGATTCTTGGAACTATACGTTCGGGGCTTCGGCGGAGAAGGGGGACGAGGTAAGGCTTTTGGCGCCAAGGCATCAAAAGGTGCCGGCAGGGCGCGTGCTTTATCGGGTCAGGAGCCAACAATTACTAGAGGAGCTTGACAAGGCATATGTTTTTGCAAAAAAACAAGAAAAAGTTTATGGAATTTTAAAGCTTTCCGTCGGAAAACCTGCTACACTAGAAGTGTCGTGCGGCGAGGTACGCGTGGAGGCATGCACTTCCTTGAACGTGGAGGCGGCGACGGGCATCCCCCTTGAAGAGGCTCGGGTGCGCAAACAGATAAGTAAGACAAACGAGACGGAATTTGTGTTTGAAAAATTGGACGTCATGTTGGAGGGAGACGTATTTCTTCCTATGCGGCAACTTAACGAGTTGCGAAGGGACGCGTTGGCGGCTCTGGCCAGACAGATGCAAAAGGTGCACCATCGTAAGCCTTTGCCGGATTTGGAGAAGGAGGCGGCTCATCCTTTTGATGTTTCTTTTGATGGTTCAAGTCATGCAGGGGAAACCAAAGAGGAAAGCGTCCGAAGTAGGGAAAGGCTAAGCGTCCTGGTGGAAACGATGGAACAGCTGAAAGTTGTTTTAAAATTCCCCCGAGTGGAAAGAATCTATTTAGACTTTGATTTGGCCGAAGCCGGTCAGGATACGATACGAAGGTTGTGTGTCGGGGTGGCCGGTCGGACAAGTAAGATTCTTCCCAAGCTTTACGTGGCATTGCCGTTTATCGTGCGGGAGCAGGCGGCAAGGCGAATGGAGGGGCTATACGGGGCATTGACGGATGGGACGTTTGACGGAGTCTTGGCGCGCAATTATGAGAGCGTCCAGTTTTTGAAAGAGCGCGGATTTACAAAGCCCATCGTTTTGGATTCTTCACTATACGTGATGAACAAGCAGGCCATGGAGTTTTGGGGCGGGCAGAAGATTGCCGCGTTCACGCTGCCGTTTGAGTTGAACCACCACGAACTGGCGGCCCTGGACGCGGACCATTGCGAACTGGTCGTCTATGGTCGTTATCCGGTCATGATTTCGGCGCAATGTATTGAAAAGATGGTGGTGGGATGTGCCCATGAAAGTCGCTACACTCATCTTCTTGACCGTTATAAAAATCAATTTCCGGTGCGGCTGTGCTGTACAGACTGCCATAACGTGATTTATAATACGAAGCCTTTATATTTATATGACTTGACGGAAGAACTTGGCAGAATCGCCCCGCAGTGGGTTCGTTTCCAGTTTACCGTCGAGGACGGCGTCCGCACGGAAGAAGTGCTTAAATGGCACGAAGACGGAGGTTTTGAAGGGTATACGAGGGGACATTTCTACCGTGGAGTAACATAGGAGTTTGTGAACGAATGGTTAATATTATCGTGGAATTGGCTAAATATGTCATTATCATATTGATGGGCGCTTACACCTTTTCTTGTTTCTCGGTTTTCGTCCAGAAAGAGGAACGAGACGAGAAACGAGTGTTGCTTCGTCAGAACATTTTGATGTTCGGCGTCCACTTTGTGGCTTACGCGGTCTTGTATTTAAAGACCGAGGAGCGGCGCATGCTTGTTTTTTATTTGGCACAAGTCGTGTTCCTTGCCGCCGTGGTCATATTAAATAACGTGATTTATCCCAACGTCTCCCGTTTGGTCGTGAACAATATGTGCATGTTGCTTTGTGTCGGCTTTATCATACTTGGTAGATTGTCCTTTGGCAGTGCGGTCAAGCAATTCGTGTTTGCCGTGTTGGGCTCCATCATCGGGCTGGTGGTGCCGGTTATCATCCGTAAAGTGAAAATATTGACGGACATGACCTACGTTTACGCCGGAGCCGGCTTTATGGCGTTGGCCGTCGTGGCGGTATTCGCCGTGAGTTCGGGCGGGGCCAAGCTGGGATTCGAGATTGCCGGGTTTGGCATCCAGCCTTCCGAGTTCGTGAAGATTTTGTTCGTGTTTTTCGTGGCATCCAGCCTGCGTGGCGATACCAGCTTTAAACGGGTGGTCATTACGACGATGATTGCGGCAGCGCATGTGCTGATACTGGTGCTTTCCACGGATTTGGGGGCGGCCTTGATTTTCTTCGTCGTCTACCTGGTCATGTTGTACGTGGCGACCAGGCAGCCTCTGTACGCGGTGGCGGGACTTGGGGCGGGCAGCGTGGCGGCAGTGGCGGGCTACCACTTGTTTTCCCACATCAAGGTGCGTGTCTCTATCTGGCAGGATCCTTTTGCTTCTTATAGCGAAGGCGGATACCAGATTGCACAATCATTGTTCGCCATTGGCACGGGAAGCTGGTTTGGCATGGGACTTTGTCAGGGAAGTCCGGAACTCATCCCCGTGCGCGAGACGGACTTCGTGTTCGCGGCGATTTCGGAGGAGCTTGGCTTGATATTCGCCCTCTGCCTGATTCTGATTTGCGTCAGTTGCTACGTGATGTTTTTAAACATCGCGATGGAAATCCGCAACCAGTTTTACAAGCTGGTCGCGTTGGGACTGGGGACGTGTTATGTTTTCCAAGTGTTTTTGACAATCGGGGGCGTGACCAAGTTCATCCCGATGACCGGAGTGACATTGCCGCTCGTAAGCTATGGCGGCAGTTCCTTGTTGAGCACCATGATTATGTTCGGCATCATACAAGGGTTGTACATTATCAGGGAAGACGAAGAAAAGAAAGATAGGACAAGGGAGAGAAAGGAAAATCATGGCGTGGGAAGAACTGCAGACAGGAAGGCCAAAAAGACAAAAGGAAATTTCGAGGAAATCCCAAAACAAAGAGTTCGCTAGAGTGACCTATTTTTTCGTGTTTCTGTTTTTGGCACTGATGATTTACCTGGTATATTTCAACACGGTACAAGCCAGGGACATTATCAACAGCCCTTATAATGAACGGCAGGACAATTTTGCCGACCGTGTCATTCGCGGGGCGATTACCGACCGGAACGGAAACGTGCTGGCAGAAACGCAAGTGCTGGAGGATGGAACGGAAGTTCGCCACTACCCCCAGGGGGCGTTGTTCGCCCACGTGGTCGGGTACAGCAGTCAGGAGTTTGGAAAGACGGGGCTGGAATCGGTGGGCAATTTTAACTTGTTGACATCGAACGCCTTTTTCGTGGAAAAAATACGGAATGAATTTCAAAATCAGAAAAATAGGGGCGACACGCTCGTAACCACCTTAGACCTCCCAATGCAACAGGCCGCGTCCGACGCCTTGGGGGACAACAAGGGAGCCGTCTTTGTGATGGAAGCCTCGACCGGAAAGATTTTGGTCATGCTCTCGAAGCCCTCTTATGACCCAAACGAGGTGGAAGAGTTGTGGTACGTATTAAATTCGGACGAGGAAAATTCACCGTTCCTCAACCGGGTGACGCAAGGACTGTACGCGCCCGGGTCGACGTTTAAAATCGTCACGGCGCTGGAATATATGCGGGAGAACGCGGATTATGCGAATTATTCCTTTGATTGTACGGGAACGTTCGAGCATCAGAATTTCGTCATGACGTGCTGGACCAAGTCCGCGCAGGGACTTTTGGATTTGCGCGGGTCATTCGCCCAGTCATGTAACTGTTCTTTTGCCAACATCGCGCTGACCCTTGACCGGACGGCTTACCGTGATACTGCCGAGGAATTGTTGTTTAACAAAAAACTGCCGTCTTTGCTCGATTATTCCAAGAGCTCTTTCGTGGTGACGGAAAACACGGGTGACGCGGAACTGATGATGACCGCCATGGGGCAGGGAAATACGCTGGCCAGCCCTTATCACATGGGACTTATATGCGCGGCGATTGCAAACGGCGGAACGCTGATGGAACCATATTTGGTAGACAAAGTCACGAACTACACGGGTACGGAAATCAGTAAAAACGTGCCACAAAGCTATCGCAGGCTGATGAGCGTACAGGAGGCGGCGCAATTGAAGGATTACATGTGCGCGGTCGTGAGCGAAGGGACGGCGACGGCACTAGGCCAGGGCGGCTATAGCGTGGCTGGCAAGACGGGTACGGCGGAGTATAGCCTGGTTGACGGGGAAAAGATGCATTCCTGGTTCGTCGGTTTTACCAACGTGGACAATCCGGAACTGGTAATCTGCGTCACGGTAGAAGGGTATGACGGAAATGCGTCCGCGTTGGCGGTTCCGATTGCCAAGCAGGTATTGGATGCGTATTACAACAAATGATGCATTTTGTTCGTTCGCCGTAAAATATTATGACAGACAAGGTGAGGGTAAGATGAGGATCAAATGTTTTTGTGATTTATATGTGAGTGAAGAGTTGAAAGACAAAAAAGAACAAGTCTTGGAACGGTTGATGGATACATCTTCCTTTCATATGCCGGTGTTTGTCCTTACGCTGACAAGGGGAGAACAAAATCAAATGGAATTTTTTTCTTCCGTACTTTTGAGACAACCGTATTATGAAGACAAGGAAATTTTCGTGGTGGGACTGGCAGGGAGTTATTTCACCGCCGCGGAACTGGTGAAACAGATTACGTGCGAGGTGCTTGAAAAGACCGGTGACACAAAAATTCGCGAATATATTTTGGAACGGCAAAGAGTTTTCGAGGAAAGCTGAACAAAGCAGGAGGTTACAAATGCATATCCTATTTTTGATATTAAAAATCATCGGTTGGATTCTTTTGGTGGTTCTTGGCTTGATCGTGCTGACGGTGTTCCTGGTTTTGTTAACACCCCTCAGATACCAGGTTCGGGCAAAATGCGACGGGGACGTGTCAAGTTTGTCGGCCGAGGCGGACTTTTCCGTATTCTTTCGACTCGTTCGAGCCTCCGTTTGCTACGTGGATCAGAAGCTTTCGTGGCAGCTTCGACTGGCCTGGAAAAAGTTTTCCAGCGAACCGACGCATGTGGATGAGCAGACACGACAAGCCGAGACCGCGGCTGAGCGCGCCACGATATCGTCTTTCGAAAAAGCTTCGGAAAGTTCAAAAGACGTCGCGCAGAAAAGCATTGTCAAGGCCGAAGCCGCAGATGTGGTTTGGGAAGACGGCAACGAACCGGAGTCAGAGCTTGGTCAAAAGCAGGAAGCGGAACAAGATCAGGAACCAGAGCATGAGCAGGAACCGGAGCATGAGCAGGAACCGGAACATGAGCAGGAATCGGAGCATGAGCCGCAATGCGAACCAAAGAACAAACAAAGCACGGTTCAGAAGCAGGAAGTTCGCGCCGAGCTTCCCCCGCCGAAAGAGCCGGAGAAACCCAAACAGAAGGAACCCAAACAGAAAGAATCTTTATTCGCGAAAATAAGCGGCCTCGTGGAAAAGTTAAAATGTACATTTGAGGAAATCTGTGGTAAAATGGAGACGTTACAGAAGAAAAAGGACGTTCTCGTGGACTTTATCACGGACGACTCGCACGTTGGCGCTTTAAAGAAGATACTATATGAGACAAAAAAACTGTTCCGGCGATTATTGCCGAAAAAATTTCAGGTGGACATCCATTTCGGCTTCGAGGATCCATCGTTGACGGGCAGGGTATTGGCTGGCATTAGCATGGTCTATCCGACGATTTGCGAACACGCGAACATCCGTCCCGATTTTCAGCAGAGGGTTCTGGAAGGAAGCGTGTTCGTGAAAGGACGAGTCAGGGCATGTATTTTTGCCGCCATGTTATGCAACTTGTTGTTAAATGCAAACTGCAGGCGCACGTTGCTGGATGTCAAAAACTTCAGCTTGGACGTTTGAATATTTTGCCGCTTGCTTTCTGTGATATGCGGTATTCATATGAAGTACTATACAATTATTAAATTTCAGGAGGAAACAAAAAATGGTAGGAACGAATAGTCTGGCAAGTACGGTAGAGGCATTGTTTAAGGGAATGGACGGCATCGTGTCCACGAAGACCGTCGTGGGAGACGCGATCAAGGTCGACAACGTGACCATCCTCCCGCTGATTGACGTATCTTTCGGCATAGGTGCCGGGGAGTTTGACGGGGAAAAGAAAGAGAAGGGCGGCGGCGGACTTGGGGGAAAGATTACGCCAAGTTCCGTGCTGGTCATCAAAGACGGAAACGCGCGCCTCGTCAACATCAAGAACCAGGATACAATCACCAAGCTTTTGGACATGGTGCCGGAGCTGCTTGACAAGTTCACGACGCCCAAGGAAGACAAAGTGACAGAAAGCGACGTGTCTGAGATGCTTGACTCCGTCGAAAAGTAGACAGAATCATTTTCGTCGTTTTTGCATATCATGATATTATAACGTGGAAATGGACGAAAGCGATGGACAGTATCTATGAAACGAGTGGTTGGTTTTGCCCTGCTGTGTGCCGGAAGCGGGATGCTGTGTATTTTGATGATACCGGTGACGTCCTTCCTGCGGGTGATTTTGTTAATTGGATGCATAGCGGCAGGGTACGTGTTATTTTGTAAATGATTGTTATAAGTTAAGCCCGCGTCAACGTGGGAACTTGTAAGAAATGATTATCATCTACGAGAACGGCATGTGGATGGGTGGTAGAGGGCGTGTCACCGCCCAGGATGTCGTTACTATTAAAAAATAAGAAAAAGAAAAAAGACTCGGTATCATTTTGATATGGAGTCTTTCACTTTTGTTTGATTGAGTTTCGAATCATGCGCGCCGTATGGCACCTGCCTTTACGCACGTTCCACGCGGCCGGATCTTAAGCAAGACGTGCATACGTACATCTTCTTGGAACCGCCTTCCGTCTTCACACGTACGGACTTGATATTCGATCTCCACATTTTGGGTGATTTTCTATTAGAGTGACTTACGTTGTTTCCAAAATGGACACTCTTTTCACAAATAGCGCATTTAGCCATCATTGCACCTCCTAACAATCTGAAATCGTCCTCGCGGACTCACAACACTAAGTATTCTATCAGAAAGAAAGGGTGAATGCAAGAGTTTTTTATAATTCTGACTAATTTTCTTGCAATGTTTGGAAGAAAATAGTATACTGTATTAGAAAATTTCTGCCAAAAACCATTTAGAATGGAGGGAATATAGGATGAAAGGTAGTATGAGCACAGATTTGGGCATGATAACCATCAGCCCGGAAGTCATTGCCAAGTATGCGGGTTCCGTCGCCGTGGAGTGTTTTGGAATCGTCGGCATGGCGGCCGTCAACATGAAAGACGGGCTTGTCCGGCTTTTGAAAAAAGAGAGCCTGACCCATGGCATTCACATGGAGATTACAAATGACAATGAGATTACGTTGGATTTCCATGTGATCGTTTCCTACGGGGTGAACATCCTTTCGGTTTCGGACAACCTGGTGAACAATGTCAAGTACAAGGTAGAGGAATTCACCGGCATGAAAGTGGAAAAAATCAACATCTTCGTCGAAGGTGTAAGAGTGATTGATTAAGGAGGATAATTATCGTGGCAACAAAGACGATAAATGCGGAACTGTTTACGAAAATGTTTCTTGCCGGGGCAGCCAGCCTGGAAGCAAAAAAAGAGATGATTAACGAGTTAAACGTGTTTCCGGTTCCGGACGGGGATACGGGCACGAACATGACGCTTACGATCATGTCGGCCGCAAAAGAGGTGACTTCATTGGAATCCGCCGACATGCTTACCGTGTCCAAGGCAATTTCTTCCGGGTCGCTGCGCGGCGCGCGGGGAAATTCCGGCGTTATTTTATCCCAGCTTTTGCGCGGGTTTACGAAAGTGATTCGCGAGCATAAGGAAATTGACGTGCAGATTTTGGCTTCCGCTGCGGAGCGCGCGACGGCAACCGCTTACAAGGCGGTCATGAAGCCGAAAGAGGGCACGATTTTGACCGTTGCAAGGGGCGCGTCCGAGAAAGCGAGGGAGTTGGCGGAAACGACGGATGATTTGGAAATCTTCATTCCGGAGGTCATCGCCTACGCCAAGGAAGTTCTTTTAAAGACTCCGGAAATGTTGCCGGTGCTCAAGGAGGCGGGCGTTGTCGATTCTGGAGGCCAGGGACTGATCGAGGTGCTGAACGGGGCATATGACGCGTTTTTGGGAAAGGAAATCGATTACAGTGCGATCAAGTCCGCTCCCGGCACGACGATGGTGAAGCCACAGGCACAAGCCGAGGCGGACATCAAGTTCGGCTATTGTACCGAATTCATCATCATGACGGAAAGGGAGTTCACGCAGCAGGACGAAAACGGCTTCAAGGCCTATCTGGAGTCCATCGGGGATTCCATCGTCTGCGTGGCGGACGACGATGTCGTGAAGGTTCACGTGCATACCAACGACCCGGGGCTGGCGATTCAAAAAGCGCTTACGTTTGGCCAGCTTTCCCGCATGAAAATTGACAACATGCGGGAAGAACACCAGGAAAAACTGATTCGAGACGCTTCAAAGCTTGCGGCGGAAGAAGCCCAGAAAGCGAAAAAGCAAGAACCGCGCAAGGAAGTTGGCTTTATCGCCGTATCCATCGGGGCGGGACTGAATGACATCTTCCGCGAGTTGGGCGTGGACTATATCATAGAAGGCGGACAGACGATGAATCCAAGCACGGACGACATGCTGACTGCCATCGACCAGGTCAACGCGGATCACATTTTCATTTTGCCGAACAATAAAAACATCATCCTGGCGGCCAACCAGGCACAGTCCTTGACAAAGGACAAGGACATCATCGTGATTCCGACCAAGACGGTTCCGCAGGGAATCACGGCGGTCATTAACTACATGCCGGACGAAGGCGTCGAGGCGAACGCGGAGTTAATGAAGGAAGAAATCACGAACGTCAAGACCGGCCAAGTTACCTACGCGGTGCGTGACACGCATATTGACGACAAGGAAATCCACGAGGGCGACATCATGGGCATTGGCGACGACGGTATTTTGGCAGTCGGAAAGTCCGTGGAAAAGACGACGCTGGAGATGCTGTCCGTGATGGCCGACGAGGATGCCGAATTAATCAGTCTTTATTACGGGGAGGACGTTGACGAGGAGGATGCGGGGAAGTTTGCAGAGGAAGTGCAGAAAGCGTACCCGGACGCGGACGTGGACATGCATTTTGGCGGACAACCGATTTATTATTACGTGATTTCGGTAGAGTGAATTTGATTCGCACGCAAGGCGGTTTGGCTTGTTGCTCACAAGAATAAAGTTACATTTTACGACAACGCCGATGCGGGGATGGTAACGGAATAAAAGACTTATGAAAGAAAATGAAAGAATTTGCTCGCTGAAGGGGATTGGCGAAAAAACGGAAGGATTGTTTCATAAACTGGGCGTTTATACGGTGGGGGACTTGGTTCGTTATTTTCCACAAGGGTATAATGTTTATGAACAGCCGGTTCTCATCAGCGAGTTGGAAGAAGATCACGTCATGACGGTTGGCGGGGCCATTTATGGCAAGGTTCAGGTCGGGGGAAATCCGAAGCTGCAGGTTACGACGCTGTACGTAAAAGATTTGACGGGAACCTTGAAGGTCATTTGGTTTCGGATGCCGTTTTTAAAAAACATGTTGGCCGGAGGCGGGCAAATTATCCTTCGGGGCAAGGTCGTCCGCAAAGGGGACGGCCTTTTAATGGAACATCCGGAAATTTTCTATCCGTCTACGAAGTATCAGGAAAAACTTGATTCCCTGCAGCCGGTATACTCCCTGACAAAGGGTCTGACAAATAACGGAATCCAAAAGGCGGTAAAACAAGCCTTGCTGGCCGTGGAATTTTCAGGGGACACGCTTCCTGAAAACATAAGGCGGGCGTATGGCCTCATGGGCTATCAAGAGGCCATGCGGGGAGTGCATTTCCCTCAGGAAAAGGAAGAGTTTTACGAGGCGCGCGCCCGTCTGGTGTTCGAAGAATTTTTCTCGTTTATCTTGTCTTTGCGTTTGTCGGCAGAGCAGAAGGAACGGATGTTGAATGCTTACTGCATGCGCGCGCAGCCAATGATGGATCAATTTTTGCAAAAACTCCCGTTTGATTTGACCGCCGCCCAAAAGAACGCATGGTGCGACATTAAAAATGACATGGACGGGATTCATGTGATGTCAAGACTGGTTCAAGGCGACGTGGGATCCGGAAAAACAATCGTGGCATTGCTTGCGATGATGTATGCGGGCCTAAACGGATGTCAGGCGGTGATGATGGCTCCGACGGAGGTTCTGGCGCGGCAGCATTACCAGACGTTTGAAACGATGTTCCGGCAATACGACGTCCCGCTGGAGGTGGAACTCTTGACCGGTTCGATGACCGCCGCGCAAAAAAGGGCGGCATATCGGCGCATTGAATCGGGAGAGGCACAAATCATCGTCGGTACGCACGCTCTGATTCAAAAAGGCGTGACGTATTGTCGGCTCGCCTTGGTGGTGACGGACGAACAACATCGTTTTGGCGTAAGGCAACGGGAGACGTTGGCCAAAAAGGGGGACACTCCGCACGTCCTCGTGATGAGCGCCACCCCGATTCCGCGTACCCTGGCCATCATCTTATATGGGGACTTGGACGTTTCCGTCATAAACGAGTTGCCAAAAAACCGTCTTCCGATAAAAAATTGCGTGGTGGATACCGGGTATCGCGCCACCGCTTATGCATTTATGAAAAAACAGATTACAAAAGGGCGGCAATGCTACGTGATTTGCCCGATGGTCGAGGAAAGCGATGCCTTAGAGGCTGAAAACGTGACGGACTATGCCAGAAACCTGCAGGATATTCTGGGTGAAAGCGTCAAGGTAGGATGTTTGCACGGGAAGATGAAGCAGGATAAAAAGGACGAGGTCATGCTCGCGTTCTCTCAAAATGAAATTCAGGTGCTGGTATCGACGACGGTCATCGAGGTGGGCATCGACGTTCCAAACGCCACAGTAATGCTGATAGAAAATTCCGAACGGTTCGGGCTCGCCCAACTCCACCAATTGCGTGGCCGGGTAGGACGTGGAAAACATCAGTCCTATTGTATTTTTATGACGGCTTCAAAATCAAAAGAAACGAAAGAACGCTTGGATATCTTGAACCATTCCAATGATGGATTTCACATCGCCAGCGAGGATTTGCGCCTGCGCGGTCCCGGCGACGTGTTCGGCATCCGTCAAAGCGGCGTGATGAATTTCAAGTTAGGCGACGTTTATCAGGACGCGGCGATTTTACAAAAAGCCAACGAGGCGGCCACGGAAATTTTGCAAAAGGATCCGTATTTAAAGGAAAAAGAAAATATACTGCTCCATGGGGTGATAGAAACCATGCAAAACAAGATGAATTTGGAAACGACATTATAGAAAAAGGAAGAATGTTCCAGTGTAAAAGAAAGATTCCTCCGCATACTATGGTTGTAACGTAAAGTTACAAAACAATAGAAAATAAAAAAGCAAAAAACGTAACGAAAAAGAAAAGTTACAAAAGTTGCAAAAGGAGGAAACAAAAATGGCAAATCGTTCATCTAACCGTGCAGCAGTGCCGGAAGCCAAGGGCGCATTGGACAGATTCAAGTATGAGGTGGCAAATGAGTTGGGAGTACCGTTGACGGATGGTTACAACGGAGACCTGACCTCCAAGCAGAATGGTTCTGTTGGTGGTTATATGGTAAAGAAAATGATCGAACAGCAGGAGAAGCAGATGGCCGGCAAATAGCCTGAACTTGCAAATCTTGCGAATTTGAGTAAAAACAGAAAAAAATTGTCATAAAGACAAGAAAAAAAGAAAAGAAAAAAGCGTCAAGGATTGACCTTGGCGCTTTTTTCTGTTAAAATTTGTATGTTCCCGTAGGTAGGAAGCCAAGGTCATGAATTTCCCTCTCTAGTCGCGGGGTGTCCATACCACCTCGTGCTTGCATGGCTTTGGCGACTACCCGCGAAAGACGCATCGACCAGACGGTGCATGCATCTTTTTTGTATTACCGGCGTTGTGATTGGCGGGAATTAAACGGTTATGAATCTTTGACTGCGAGGTGGAAAAAGCATGCGTGTCATTGCCGGAAGTGCAAAACGCCTACAACTGAAAACGCCAAACGGACGCGATACCCGGCCGACGACCGACCGGATTAAGGAGACGTTGTTCAATATGCTGGCACCGAACTTGTACGATTGCACTTTTTTGGATTTGTTTGCCGGCAGCGGCGCGATTGGCATCGAGGCACTAAGCCGTGGGGCGCGCAAGGCGGTCTTCGTGGAGCATGACCCCAGAGCGGCGGCCTGCATTTATGAAAACCTGCGACACACGCATTTGGAAGAACGCGCGGAAGTGCAAAAAGGGGACGTGCTTTTTGCATTGCGGCAGCTGGAGGGAAGAGAGAAGTTCGACTTCATTTTCATGGATCCTCCTTATGGGCAGGACTTGGAAGAGAAGGTACTAAACTATTTGTCGGCCTCCACCCTTTTAAATAAGGACGCGCTCATCATTGTCGAAGCGGCACTTTCGACTTCGTTCCCATATCTGCAGGAGGACGGCTATGTCCTTGACAAGGAAAAGAAATACAAGACGAACAAGCACGTTTTTTTGCGTCATGGCTTATAGGGCGGGGGAACGTGCCTTGTATGGAAATAGAAAGGAAACTATATGTTAAGAGCGATATACCCGGGCAGTTTCGACCCGGTCACGTACGGACATTTAGACATCATTCGACGTTCCGCGAAACTAGTCGACCATTTAATTGTCGGCGTATTGAATAATAATGCAAAAATGCCGTTGTTTTCTGCAAAAGAACGTGTTAAAATGTTAAAGGACGTAACCACGGCTCTGCCAAATGTCGAAATTGCCTTGTTTGACGGCCTGCTTGTCGATTTTGCAAAGAAGATGGAAGCTAGAGTCATCATTCGCGGCCTGCGGGCGATTACGGATTTTGAGTATGAGTTACAGATGTCCCAGACGAACCATAAGTTGGGACCAGAGTTGGAAACCATTTTTTTAACAACAAGTATCGAGTATTCATATTTGAGTTCTACCACGGTAAAGGAGATTGCCGCTTTTGGGGGAGACGTCACGCAGTTCGTCCCTGACGAGGTAAGGAGGAAATTGGAAGTTGCATTTCAGACCCCGCCCAATCACCTAAGCTGATTGACCGGGGTGATGCACATGACCCCAGCCAATTAGAGCAAAAGATGAATGCCAGGAGGAGAATGTAGATTATGAGCAGCCGTATTGAACAGATTATTGAAGAAATCGAGGAATATATCGACAGAGACTGTAAATACCAGCCGCTGTCCACGACAAGGATCATCGTGAACAAGGAGCACCTCGACGAATTGCTAAGGGAATTACGCATGAAGACGCCCGACGAGATTAAACGTTACCAGAAAATCATTGCGAACCGGGACGCGATTTTGGCAGACGCGCAGGCAAAGGCTGATGCCATGATTGAGGAGGCACAAGTACAGACCACGGAATTGGTCAGCGAGCATGAAATCATGCAGCAGGCGTACGCCCAGGCAAACGAGATTGTGACCCAGGCGACCGCGCAGGCGCAGGAAATCGTAGATCAGGCGACCGCCGATGCCAATGCCATCCGCATCGGGGCGATTCAGTATACGGATGACTTACTTGCCAACGCGGAAAGCATTATCGGCCATACGCTCGACAGTTATACGACCAAATATGACGGCTTGATTAACTCCCTTCAAGAGTGCTACGACGTGGTAAGAACGAACCGCGCCGAACTTTCCGTGTCGCAGGACGACGGGCTAGACGGCTACCCGATAGAGTAGGCAAAGGGCGTTCAGCATATTGATAGATAAAGGATACCTAGTAGACTGGCAGTCAGGGCGGCTGCCAGTTTTTGCATGAGATAGGGGCCGATGGGAAAACCGGCCCTTTGTACCATGCATTGCGTCTGTGCAGCGGCACACAGCCCGCCAAAGGCGGTCAGTCCCAGCATCAGGGGATAGGAGAGCGTCATGGGCAAATGCAAAGAACCCAGCATTGCCAGCCCGTTCGTGACCTCCAAAAAAGAAAGGGCGCAATCAAGCCATGTCGGCGTGTCCATTACCTGCAGCAAGGAAAGGATGACGGAAAACAAGATGATGTAGCCGCCCACCTTGAGAAGAGTCTCAAAGCTATTCATGATACAAGCGTCGATTTCGTGAAAATTCCAGTTGTTTTCGGGGATGCCTTGCGGGGCGTTTTTGTGACCTTGCGCACGGTTGGCGTTCAAATGGTAAAGGCGGCGGGTAAGGAAGCTTACGATGACAGGCGCCGCCGTCAAGATGAGAAGAGAAGGCAGCAAGAGCGTCTGGTCGCCAAGCGTCTGCAATACAAGAAAATTCATGATGAAAGAGGGGCTGGTATTATTGCAGAAGGACAATAGATAACGGCCTTCCTCATGGGAAATGTATCCGGACTCATACAAATCTGCCGCGGTCTTCGCCCCCATGGGGTATCCGCATAAAAAGCCGGTCAGTACGACGAAGCTGCCGTTTCTGGAAACGCCAAAGACACGGGAACATATACCGCCTAGCAAAGAAGAGATGACGTGCAGGTTTCCTGTCACAAGCAAAAAGCCGCTCAGCAATAAAAAGGGATACAAGGTTGGCAATACCACTTCAAACCACAGCATGAGCCCTTTCGAGGCTCCCGAAAACACGGCTTGTGGACATAAAAGCATGAAGAGAAAGAGGCACACCGGGAGAATGTTTTTAAGTCGGGTTTGCATAATGTCCCCCAAGAAAAAGTTTCCGTCAGGAAAGATATATGAAACCAGTTGATTTTTTATGCGTATTGTGCCACAATGATACATGGGCGGGACGGTAGTCGTTTATGAGCGCGACCGCCAAGGGGCATACGCCCCACGAATCATGACGGGCATTTTAAGGAAAGGTGGAGCAAGACATGTCAGAGATTTCAGAATTAGAGCCAAGGGAAGTCTTTTACTGGTTTGAAAAAATCAGTGAAATTCCAAGAGGCTCCTATCATACAAAGGATATCAGCGATTACTGCGTGGCGTTTGCCAAAAAGCGGGGACTTTGGGCGGTTCAGGACGCGCAAAACAACGTCATCATCAAAAAGCCGGCCACGAAAGGGTACGAGGATTGCGAACCGATCATCCTGCAAGGGCATTTGGACATGGTTTGTGAAAAACGCGCGGATTCGGCACATGATTTTTCAAAGGATTCTTTGGACTTGTACGTGGAGGACGGTTTTTTAAAGGCAAAGGACACCACGCTGGGGGCAGACGACGGCGTCGCGGTGGCCTATGCGCTTGCGTTGCTTGACGGCGACGTGGTGGAACACCCTCCGCTCGAGGTCGTGTTTACCACGGACGAAGAGGTCGGCATGCTGGGGGCGGACAAGCTGGATTTGTCGCCGCTTGAGGGACGCATGCTCTTAAATCTGGATTCGGACGAGGAGGGCGTTTTACTGGCCGGATGCGCGGGCGGCTTTGACTTTACCATGGACATGCCGCTTGCGTGGGAACGGTTGGACGGCTTCGCGATGGATTTGCAAATCGGCGGGTTGCAAGGCGGCCATTCCGGGGCGCAAATTCACCAACAACACGGAAATGCCAATAAGTTGGCCGGGCGGCTTATTTCCTATTTGGACAAACAAGCGAACATCCGTTTGTACCAGGTCGCGGGAGGGACGAAGGACAACGTCATCCCGTCGCAGTGCGACATCAAAATCGTGGCCGGGGACGCACGAAAGGTGAAATCTCTTTGTGAGACGGTACTTGCCACATGGAAGGCGGAATTTGGTTCGGACGAGCCGGGTTTGTTTTTGCAGGTGAAGACGGGCGAAGAAGGGACGCATACGGTGATGGAAGCGAAGTCCATGGAAAAGGTCGTATGCTTCCTTCTGAATTGTCCGGACGGGGTGCACGAATACAGCCGCTTTTTGAAAGGACTGGTGGAAACCTCCGACAACCTCGGGGTCGTCGCCACGAACGAGCAAGGTTTGCACTGCAAAATCCTGACCCGGAGCGGCACACGTTCCAAATTGGAGGAATTCAAAGAGCGTCTTTCTTCTTTTGCAAAGGTTTTGGGTGCTTCTTTCCATATAGAGGGCGAATATCCTGCGTGGTCGTACGAGGAAACGTCGCGTATTCGTCCCATCGTGGCGGCCGCGTATGAAAAGGTTACTGGCAGGGAGCCCGTCGTCACCACGATTCACGCGGGATTGGAGTGCGGTCTGTTCTGCGGGAAAAAGCCGGAGCTTGACTGCATTTCTTTCGGGCCGCAAATGTTTGACATTCATTCCGTGAATGAACGGCTTGACATCGCGTCGACACGCCGGACGTGGGAACTGTTAAAAGAAATTTTAAGACAATGCGGGAGAATGGGATGATTTCATTACCAGGCGCCTTCAAGGAGAAAATGAAGGAACTCCTTGAAGCGGACTATGAAAATTATATCAATTGTTTTGAAGAGCCACGGCATTTTGGATTGCGGGTGAACACGTCCAAAATTTCCGTGGAGGACTTTCAAAAAATCGCCCCATGGCCGCTTGAGCCGATAGAATGGATTCCAAACGGCTTTTACTATGATGGGACAAATGTCAGTCCGGCCAAGCACCCTTATTATTATGCCGGCCTTTACTATTTGCAGGAGCCAAGCGCGATGACCCCGGCCGACCGGCTTTTCGTGGAGGAGGGAGATCGGGTGCTTGACCTTTGCGCTGCTCCTGGCGGGAAAGCCACCGAACTGGGAGCGAGGCTTTCGGGGAGCGGCCTTTTGGTCGCCAACGACATCAGTCATTCCCGGGCGAAAGGCCTTTTGAAAAACTTGGAGCTGTTCGGTATCGGAAACGTCCTGGTCACCAGCGAGGAACCGGGGAAGCTAACGGAATATTTCCCTGAATATTTCGACAAGATTTTGATTGACGCGCCTTGTTCCGGTGAAGGGATGTTTCGCAAGGAACGGCGAATGGTCAAGGCTTGGGAGGAACACGGCCCGCAATTTTTTTCCAAGCTGCAAAGAAGCATCCTCACGCAGGCGGCGGACATGCTTCGTCCGGGCGGGATGCTCTTATATTCCACTTGCACGTTTGATCCGTTGGAAAATGAACGGGCGGTGGAATACCTTCTCACGTGTCATCCCGAGTTCAAGATTTGTGACATGAAAGGATATGCCGGGTTTTCCAAAGGAATGCCGCGATTTACCGAGAGCGGGAGTCCTGCTTTTGAGAAAACCGTACGCATTTTCCCACATCGTATGCGAGGGGAGGGACATTATCTGGCGTTATTGAAAAAAGGCGGGTGCTTCGCATGGGATGGCGAGAAATCCGATCAGAATCCTGACGTGGAATTTGACCGAAATGATGGCAGGGCGGGAAAAGGAAAGGCGGGAACCGGCTTGTCCTATATGGGAAGGAAAGGCGTCCCGGAGGAACTGGCCGCCTTTTTGGAAGGGGTGTCCTGGAACATGGATGAACGGCAAGTCAAAATATATGACGGGCGAGCTTACTGCATGCCGAAGGATTTGCCGGACTTAAAAGGGATTCGCTTCTTGCGTTCGGGATTGTTGCTTGGGGAAATCAAGAAGAACCGGTTCGAGCCGAGTCAGGCCTTGGCCATGTGCCTGAAAAAGGAGGAATATGCCCACGTTCTGGACTTTCCACTGCGTGACGAGAGGGCCGTCCGTTATCTGAAAGGAGAGACTTTGAACGTGGAGGACATGACGTCTCCCACGGAGAAGGGATGGTATCTCGTCTGCGTGGACGGATATCCGCTGGGATTTGGCAAGCTTGCCGGCCAGGTGTTAAAAAACAAATATTTGCCGGGTTGGCGGTGGACGTAAAACGCGCATATACGTTGACGGTACAAGATGACGTTCGCGGTGGCGATGTAAAGGAAGCGAAATGAAAATCAGACTGGACAAATATCTGGCCGACATGGGGGTCGGCACGCGCACGGAAGTCCGAAAAATGATTGCCAAGGGGCAGGTGCGCGTAAATGGAACGACGGCTTTGAAGGCGGAACAGAAAGTGGATATCAAGAGCGACGAGGTGTCGGTAAACGGTCTCCTTGTCGGGTATGAGGAATTTGAGTATTACATGCTCAACAAGCCGGCGGGAATCATTTCCGCCAGCGAGGACAAGCGGGAAAAAACCGTGGTGGACTTGATTGAAAGCAGGCGGCGGAAAGACCTTTTTCCGGTCGGCCGGCTTGACCGGGACACGGAAGGATTGCTTTTGATTACGAACGACGGGGCGCTTTCGCATCGTCTCTTATCCCCCAAAAAGCATGTGGATAAAGTGTATTTCGCCCGCGTACAAGGGGTGGTCACCACGGATGACGTGCGGCGGTTTGAAGAAGGCGTGGACATTGGGGATGAAAAAAGGACGTTGCCGGCAAAGCTCGTCATACGTTCGGTTGACGAGTCAGAAAAAAGGTCGGAAATCCTGCTGACCATCCGGGAGGGAAGGTTCCACCAGGTGAAGAGGATGTTTCAGGCGGTGGGAAAGGAAGTCGTGTATTTGAAGCGGCTTCAGATGGGAAACCTCGTGCTGGATCCGTCCCTGAAGCCGGGGGAATACAAAAAACTGGACAGAAAAGAGTTGGAAGAATGAAGGTGACCGATGCAGGAATGGAAAAGAGCAGATGCTTCTTGCCCTTGTGCAGGGCGGACATGGACGCGCGGGGCTGGACGCAAGTGGACTTCGTTTACGTGACGGGGGATGCCTACGTCGACCATCCGTCGTTCGGGGCGGCCATCATCACCCGCCTTCTGCAGGCGCATGGTTACAAGGTCGGCATCATCTCCCAGCCGGACTGGAAAGACAAGGAGAGCGTTACGACATATGGAGAACCGAGGCTTGCCTTTCTCGTCTCGTCGGGAAACATGGATTCGATGGTGAACCATTACGGCGTGTCAAAAAAACGACGCGAAACGGATGCCTATACGCCGGGCGGCGTGACGGGAAAGCGCCCGGATTACGCGGTTGTCGTTTATGGCAATTTGATTCGCCAAACCTATAAAAAGACACCCGTGATATTGGGGGGAATCGAGGCCAGCCTGCGGCGGATGGCGCATTACGATTACTGGTCGGACAAATTAAAGCGTTCCATCCTCCTCGATTCCGGCGCGGACTTGATTTCCTACGGGATGGGGGAACGCTCCATCGTGGAAATCGCCGAGGCGTTGGATTCTGGAATTTCCGTGGAGGATTTGACCTACATTGACGGAACCGTGGTAAAAGTAAAAAATTTGGACGCGGTTTATGACGCGGTGTTATTACCGTCTTTTGAGGAATTGAAAGCGGACAAGAAAAACTACGCGCGAAGTTTTTACACGCAATACTGCAACGCGGATCCCTTCAGCGGGAAACGGATGGTCGAACGCTACGGGGAACATGTATACGTCGTACAAAACCCTCCGGCGAAACCATTAAGCCAGACGGAGTTGGACGACGTGTACGACTTGCCTTATACGCGCGCCTACCACCCGTCCTATGAAGAACAAGGAGGCGTTCCCGCCATTTCGGAAGTCAAATTCAGCCTGACCAGCAACCGGGGATGCTTTGGCGGCTGTAGCTTTTGCGCCCTGACCTTCCACCAGGGGCGAATCGTGCAGGCGCGCAGCAAGGAGTCGCTGGTACGGGAGGCCGAAAAATGCATCGCGGACGTGGATTTCAAGGGCTATATCCACGACGTGGGCGGTCCGACGGCCAATTTCCGCCATCCCGCTTGTGAAAAGCAAAACACCTACGGGGCCTGCCCGCAAAAGCAATGCCTATATCCCGCGCCATGTCAGAACTTAAAGGCAGAGCATCGGGAGTATATTGACATCCTGCGCGCCTTGCGCTCGCTCCCCAAAGTGAAGAAAGTCTTTATCCGTTCGGGAATCCGTTTCGATTACTTATTGGCGGACAAAGATCAAACGTTTTTGCGGGAATTATGCGAACACCACGTAAGCGGCCAGCTCAAGGTGGCGCCCGAGCACGTATCGGACGCGGTGCTCCAAAAAATGGGAAAACCACGAAACGACGTTTACCAAAAATTCGTGAAAGCTTTTGAACGGACGAACGAACGGCTTCACAAGAAGCAGTTCCTCGTGCCGTACCTGATGTCCTCCCATCCTGGCTCCACCCTTAAGGAGGCTGTCGAATTGGCCGAGTACTGCCGCGACCTTGGCTACATGCCGGAGCAGGTACAAGACTTTTATCCGACCCCCTCCACCTTGTCTACCTGCATGTACTATACGGGTCTGGATCCGCGCACGATGACCCCGGTTTACGTGCCGAAGAACCCACATGAAAAAGCGATGCAACGCGCGCTTATCCAATACAAAGATCCGGCAAATTACCAATTAGTTAAGGAGGCCCTCGCAAGAGCGGGGCGTACCGACCTGATCGGATTTGGCAAGGAATGCCTGATTCGCCCTCGTCAAATGGTGAAGGAACGGCAGGCTGCCAAAGGAACGCGGCGCACGCAAAAGGAGGCGCATGCCCGAAAGTCAACGCGCGGGACGGAGATGGAACGCGTCAAAAAGGCAAAGCGCAGAACGGAGACGGCGCACGTCAAAAAGGCAAAGCGTACGCCAGAAGGGGTGCATGTGAAACAGACACGAAATACAAAGAGAAGGACGAAAGACCGATGAACAGATTCATGGAAAAATGCAAGAAATGGTTTCGAATTCGCAAGAAAGTAAAAAAAGGAAAACCCGGATATTTGGAGTACAAGCTACAGATGGAAATTTTGCGGACGGTGCTCTACTTTGCCATCGTGGCCGCCTTGTTCTGGCTCGGATACAGCCAGACAAACTCCAATAAAAATCTTTTGACCATCGTCGCCGTGGTCGGATGCCTTCCGGCGAGCAAGGCGTTGGTGGGAGTCATTACCCGTTTGCCATATAGGTCCATAGAGAAAAAAATGGCCCGGGAAATCAGGGAAAAGAGCCCGGGGCTAACAATGGTTTACGACCTCGTGCTGACTAGCAAGGAAAAAATCATGCCGGTGGGATGCGTGGCGATTTCGGGGAACAAGGTATTTGGCTACGCGCCCAGTGACAAGGTGGACTTAGACTATGCAGCCAAGTTCGTCCGGCAAATGCTTTCGCAAAACGAATTTCGCAAGGTAGACGTGCGCCTCGTCCACCAATACGGCGACTTTCTTGCGAAAGTGGAAGGAATGAACAAAGCCGCCGAGGGGAAAGAGGGGCAAAAAGAACACGAACGGCAAATCGCAAACGTGATTATGAACATATCGTTATGAAAGAGCGTGCAGTAATTCGTGGAAAACGTGCTGATTGAAAGGACAATGCGAGGAAAATCTATGCAGGAACGTATCGTATCGAAAAACGAGGCGGGACAGCGGCTTGACAAGCTGCTGTCAAAGTACTTGAAACTCGCGCCGCAGGGATTTCTCTATAAAATGTTGAGAAAGAAAAACATCACGCTGAACGCGAAAAAGGCGTGCGGGGCAGAACGGGTGGAGGCCGGGGACGTGATTCGTTTCTTTCTCTCCGATGAGACGATGGAAAAGTTTACAAAACCAACCCCGAGGGCACCCCTTAACGCATGCCCCGGAGGGGCGGGCGGACTCTTCGAGTCCGTCAAGGTATACCCGTCCGGGCATACCACATCAAATGCGCTTCGCGCCAGCGGACTCTTCGAGTCCGTTAAGGTGTATGAGGACGAACACGTCATACTTATGAACAAGCCGGTCGGGATGTTGTCGCAAAAGGCCAAAGAGACGGACGTTTCTGCCGTGGAACTTTTGATATCCTATTTGCTGGAGTCGGGACAGTTAAGCGTTGAGGAATTAAAAACGTTTCGTCCCTCGGTATGCAATCGATTGGACCGCAACACGAGCGGACTTTTGGCGGCCGGAAAGTCGCTTGCCGGCCTTCAGGAGCTGAGTCGCTTTTTTAAAGAACGTTCCATTGAAAAGTGGTACCTTTGTCTGGTTTCGGGGCAAATAGACGAAGGAGGAACCATGGACGGATGGATTCAAAAGGACGAAAGGACGAACAAGGTGCGGATTCGTTATTTGCATGAAGGCCTTGCGGATGAAATGGCGGGCTTTAGCCAGATTCAAACGGAATATGTCCCGCTTTGGCACGCGAAGGAAACCACTCTTTTAAAGGTGCACCTGATTACCGGAAAGAGCCATCAGATTCGCGCGCACCTCGCGTCAATCAAGCATCCGATCATCGGGGATTATAAATACGGCAATCGAAAGATTAACGACCGCTACCGTGACGCATACGGCCTTCGCTCCCAGCTTTTGCATGCGTACGAGCTAACGATGCCACAGACAAAAGGACCGCTTTCCCATCTTTCCGGCAGGACGTTCAAGGCCGAGGTGCCAAAATTGTTCCGTGAAATCTGCGAAGGGCAGGGAATTTCACTTTAACAAAGATTTCACTTTAACAAAGGAGAGTCAGAAATGGGAACATGGAATTCCAGGGGGCTTCGCGGCTCCACGTTGGAGGATTTGTTAAATCGCACGAATGAACATTATGAGGAGAAAGGACTGGCATTGATACAAAAAATTCCCACCCCGATTACCCCGGTGCAGATTGACAAGGAGCACCGCCATATCACGCTGGCCTATTTTGACAAAATCAGCACGGTGGACTATATCGGGGCGGTACAAGGGATTCCCGTCTGCTTTGACGCCAAGGAATGTTCAACCGACACCTTTCCCTTACAGAACATCCACGAGCACCAGGTGGCGTTCATGGAAAAATTTGAGAGGCAGGGCGGCATCTCCTTTTTGATGATTTATTTCAGCGGCAGGGACGTTTTGTACTACATGCAGTTTAAGGAAATGAAAAAGTTCTGGGATCGGGCGCTTAACGGAGGGAGGAAAAGCTTTCGGATCGAGGAGCTTCGCCCCGAATATTTCGTGTCGTGGAAGCAAGGCGCTTTCATTCCTTACTTGAATTATATTCAAATGGATTTGGACGAGCGTGAGGAGAAGGCAACTGGGGATTGACATTTCAAAAGAAACTTCGTATAATAATCAAGATTTTTAATGTAGTAGCGTGTTAAAGTGAAACCGTTCGCCACATCGCGTTTTGTGCGCGCGGCATTCAAGAAATGGATTGAAAGTGAAGTACGGTGAAAGGAATTAAACTATAAATGGAACAAAAATTACATACGCCAGAAGGCGTGAGAGATATCTGCCACATGGAGTGCAAAAGGAAGCTGGCTGTTTCCAAGAAACTGCAGGACACCCTGCATTTGTATGGGTATCAGGACATCCAGACTCCGACGTTTGAATTTTTTGACGTATTCCGCAAGGAAATCGGCACGATTTCCACGCGGGAGTTATATAAATTCTTCGACAAAGAGGGGAACACGCTGGTTCTGCGTCCTGATTTCACCCCCTCCATCGCGCGAGCGGCGGCGACGCTGTTTACGGACGAAGAATTCCTTGTACGGCTTTGTTATGCCGGAAATACCTTTATCAATCATTCCAGTTACAAGGGGCATTTGAAGGAGAGCACCCAGCTCGGTGCCGAGTTGATTGGCGAGGATTCACCAGAGGCGGACGCGGAGATGATTGCTATGGTGATTGACGGCCTGCGCTCGGCGGGGCTAGAGAAGTTTCAGGTCAATATTGGGCACGTGGACTTCATCCACAGCCTGACCGAGTCGGCGAACCTTTCCGTGGAGGAGACGGAGCAGGTTTATACGCTGATTGCCAATCGCAATTATTTTGGAGTGGAAGAAGTTCTTTTGGAGGAAAAGGTCGGTTCGGACGTTTTGGAGGCGTTTCGCTTGTTGCCGGACCTACTTGGGGACGTGGAAATTTTATCTGCCGCCATGGAGGCAGCACCGAGCGACCTTGCAAGGCAGGCAATCACGCGACTTATGGCAATTCATAAAATTTTGAAGCTTTACGGCGTGGAAGATTTTGTGACATATGACCTGAGCATGAGTGGAAGCTATGGATATTACAGCGGCATTGTTTTTCGCGCGTACACGTATGGAACCGGGGACGCCGTCGTGCGCGGCGGCCGTTATGACCACATGTTGGAAAAGTTTGGGAAAAGTACGCCGTCCATCGGGTTCGCCATCCTGCTTGACGATTTGCTCAGTGCCATGAGCCGACAAAAGATCCAGATTGCCACCGCCTCAAACAACCTGGTTGTCTATGACGAGAAAACACAAAAATGGGCGCTTTCTTTGGCAAGGGATTTCCGGGCGAAAGGCAAATGCATCGAACTTTTAAAACGAAAAGACACGGACACGAAGGAAGACTTCGTAGAATACGGAAAACGTACGCAGGCATTTTGCGTACTGGAACTAAGGGACGAGGACAATATCCGCATGATTAACCTATACAGCGGGCAGGAAAAGACCTTGCACGTGAAAAAGGGGGAAGTGGTATGAAGTATCTGACATTTGCCCTGACGAAGGGGCGGCTGGCCAAGAAAACTCTGGAAATGTTAGAAAATTTGGGAATCACCTGCGAGGAAATGAAAGAAAAGGACTCGCGGAAGCTGATTTTTGTAAACGATGAGTTGAAGTTGAAATTCTTTCTCGCCAAGGGGCCGGACGTACCGACCTATGTGGAGTATGGCGCGGCGGACATCGGGGTGGTGGGGCGCGATACCGTCGTGGAGGAAAACCGCAAGGTGCACGAAGTACTTGACCTTGGCTTTGGAAAGTGCAGGATGTGCGTGTGCGGTTACGAGGACGCGCGCGAACTCTTAAAGCATCGTGAATTGATTCGGGTGGCGACCAAGTATCCGAATATCGCCAAGGATTATTTTTATAATAAAAGACATCAGACGGTGGAGATTATCAAGATGAACGGTTCCATCGAACTGGCGCCGATTGTCGGGTTGTCGGAGGTCATCGTGGACATCGTGGAGACGGGTTCCACCTTGAAGGAAAACGGACTCGTGGTACTGGAGGAAGTGTGTCCTTTGTCTGCCCGCATGATTGTCAATCCGGTCAGCATGCGGATGGAAAACGACCGAGTTAAAGAGCTGATTAGCGGGCTTAAGAATCTGGTGACGGAAACAGAAAATGCATAAATGGGAGAGAATCATGAGAATCGAGACTTTGGATGAAACGACAAAGAATAATTTGTTAAAGGATTTGCTTCGTAGAAGCCCTGACAGCTACGGCGAGTACGAGGCGGGCGTGCAAAGCATTTTGCAGGACGTGCGCGAAAAGCGCGACAGTGCCGTCTTTGCCTATACGGAGAAGTTTGACGGGGTGAAGATTGACGCGGACAATATCAAGGTGACCGAGGAGGAAATTGCCGAGGCCTATGAACAAGTGGATGCCGGTCTATTAGAAATTATCCGCAAGGCCCTGAAAAATATCGAGGAGTATCATGCCAAGCAGATGCAGTACAGTTGGTTTGACAGTAAGCCGGACGGGACGATGCTGGGACAAAAGGTGACTCCGCTGTGGCGGGTCGGCGTCTACGTGCCAGGCGGAAAGGCGGTCTATCCGTCGTCCGTGTTGATGAACATCATGCCGGCCAAGGTGGCAGGCGTCCATGAAATCGTCATGGTGACCCCGCCGGGAAAAGATGGAAAAGTCAACCCGACGACGCTGGTCGCCGCGAAAGAGGCCGGGGCCGACGTGGTATACAAGGTCGGCGGCGCGCAGGCGATTGCCGCATTGGCTTACGGGACCGAGAGCATTCCCAAGGTGGATAAAATCGTGGGGCCGGGAAATATTTACGTCGCGCTGGCAAAAAAGGCGGTCTACGGGCATGTCAGCATTGACTCCATCGCCGGGCCGAGCGAAATCCTGGTACTCGCAGACGAGACGGCCAATCCCCGCTACGTGGCGGCCGACTTGCTTTCCCAGGCGGAGCATGACGAGCTGGCAAGTGCCATTCTCGTGACGACGAGCCGGGAGCTGGCGGAAAAAGTGTCCGACGAGGCCGATGCCTTCATAAAGCAGCTTTCCCGGGCGGAAATCATCCAAAAGTCGCTTGACAATTACGGGCACATCCTGGTGGCGGACAGTCTGGAGGACGCGATTGAGGCCGTCAACGAGATTGCCTCGGAGCATTTGGAAATCATGACCGCCGACCCGTACCAGGCGATGATGAAGGTGAGAAACGCCGGAGCCATCTTTATCGGGGAATACAGCAGCGAACCACTGGGTGACTATTTTGCCGGACCGAACCATATTTTGCCGACGAACGGGACGGCCAAGTTTTTCTCCCCGCTGTCCGTCGACGATTTTCTGAAGAAATCCAGTCTCATCGCCTATTCAAAAGAGGCCTTGGAGAAAGTGCACGAAGACATCGAACGATTCGCCGAGGCAGAACAACTGACCGCACATGCAAATTCCATTCGAGTAAGGTTCGCCCGAAAGTAACTGGCATTGAACGCTTAACGAGCACAAAAGTGCGAGTTTAGCGAGAAAGCCCATCCCGAAACTTGGCGAGGTATTTTACGAGCCTAGTTGAGTGGATGTTACATTGTTAGTGCGAGGGCGTTCTTTGAGATTAATGAGGCCGCAAGGCCGAATTTAGCGAAAAGAACTTCCTTAAAGAAGAAAGTGAGGATGAACCCATGCAGCAAAGAAAGGCAGAATGTAGCAGAAAAACAAAGGAAACAAACATTGCGCTCTCCATCAATCTGGACGGGCGGGGACATAATCAAATTGACACCGGCATCGCCTTTTTTGACCACATGCTGGACGGGTTCGCCCGCCATGGCTTGTTTGATCTGGAGGTCAAGGTGACGGGCGATTTGGAGGTGGACTGCCACCACACGGTGGAGGATACCGGAATCGTATTGGGGCAGGCCATACTTAAGGCGTTGGGGGAGAAGGCGGGAATCCGCAGGTACGGGCATTTTTTGCTCCCCATGGACGAAGTGCTGGCGTTGTGTGCCATTGACTTGTCCGGACGGCCGTATCTTAAATATGACGCGGAATTTACCGTGCCGCGCCTTGGCGGGCTGGACACGGAGATGATAAAGGAATTTTTCTATGCAGTCAGCTATAGCGCACAAATGAACCTGCACTTGAAAATTTTGGATGCGGGAAACAACCATCACATGGCGGAAGCCTTGTTCAAGGCGTTTGGAAAGACCCTGGATGCGGCAGTCATGGAAGAACCGCGGATAAAAGACGTGTGGTCCACGAAAGGGACACTGTAAAAAATTTGCACCGCCGAGTGGCCATTGCAAAGAAAGGGAAATGAAACATGAGTTATAAAAGATTGACACCATGTATTTTTATAAAAAACGGAAAAGCGATTAAGTGGTTTGACGACCACACGGTGATTGCCAATGACGTAATCGCCCTTGCTAAAAGTTACGGAGAGCACGGTGCGGATGAATTGCTGATTTTTGACTTGTCGGACAATGACAAGGAGCATGACCAGACGATTGGCATCCTGAAAAAAATCAACCGGGTCATCGGCATTCCGATGACGGCGGGCGGAAATATCCATAGGCTCGAGGATGTCAAGAAAATCCTTTATGCCGGAGCCAAGCGGGCGATGCTGAACCTTTCCAAGACGGATTCGGAAAATCTGATTGAAGAAGTGTCGACACGTTTTGGAAAAGCGCGGATTGCCGTGTCATTAAATGATTTTGATACCTTGTTCAAAAAACACCACTGCGTGGAAAAATGGTGCTCCGAGGTGGTGTTCATGCATCGGCTGGACTTGAATTCCGTGGAGTATTTGACGGAGATTCCTTGCGTGGTCTTGACGGACACGATGGAGCAATCCGAGATTTTGAAGATTCTCAAATCAGACAGGGTAAAAGGCGTTTCCGGCATGTTTGTCAGCCACGAGGACATGGATTTCAACGAGTTTAAGGAAATCTGTGCCGGCGAGGGAATCCGCATGACTTCTTTTGAAAGCATTTTGGATTTTTCGGAATTGAAGGTCAACGAACAAGGACTGATTCCCGTCATCACGCAGGATTACCAGACCAAGGACGTGCTGATGATGGCGTACATGAACGAGGAGGCATTCGAGCATACGGTCAAAACCGGACGGATGACCTACTACAGCCGCAGCCGCAAGCAGCAGTGGGTGAAAGGGGAAACGTCCGGACATTTCCAGTATGTAAAAAGTCTGACGGTGGACTGTGACAAGGACACGATTCTGGCCAGGGTGGAACAGATTGGAGCCGCCTGCCATACGGGCAACCGAACATGCTTTTTCCAGACCATCATTGGAAATGACGCGGAATATCGAAATCCGCAACAGATTTTGGAGTCCGTATACCGAACGATCCAAGACCGGAAAAAGAATCCGAAGGAAGGCTCTTACACCAATTATCTGTTCGATAAAGGAATCGACAAGATTTTGAAGAAGGTGGGAGAGGAAGCGACCGAAATCGTGATTGCGGCCAAGAATTCGGATCCGGAGGAAATTAAGTACGAAATCTCTGACTTCCTCTATCACGCCATGGTACTGATGGTGGAAAAAGGAATTACCTGGGAGGACGTTGCGGAAGAACTGGCGAATCGATAACAATTCATACGACAATGCTCATGTACGGTAAAGAAGCAAGCGTATTCCGAATTGCCGTCATTGAAAACGAACATATAATAAAGCAATGACAAATCAATCGGTGTTTAAGGAGATATGAGAAATATGAGCAAGCTAAACAAAAATTATTTGAGCTTTACCTTTCTGATTATGTTGATTGGTTGGGGAATATGCTTATTATGCAGTTTCAACGGAACTTCGTTAAATGATAACAAATGGCTATATGTGCCATACTTGTTAGGTGGATGGTCACCTACAATCGCATCCTATTTATCATTAAGGAGCAACAACAAAGTTGCAGATATTAAAGAATGGTTAAAAAATTGCTTTGATTTGAAACATAATATTTTTTCCTACCTTATGGTAGCGATTATGGCAATCATATTTATTTTACCCCAATGCTTTATTTCTGGGTACGAAAACGGAGCGCCTATTTTTGCGATTATTGTTATGATTCCTATGATGCTTGTTATGGGTGGACTAGAAGAAGCGGGCTGGCGTTATATTCTTCAAACAGAATTGGAGAAAAAGTATTCATTCACTATATCAACTATTATAGTCAGTATTATTTGGTGGTTGTGGCATTTACCGTTATTTTACATACAAGGAGTAGGTCAACATGGGCAAAATTATTTTGCATTTGGAATAAACGTATTTGGATTAAGTTTTGCTTTGGCAAGTATAAGAAAAAATACGGGCAGTGTATGGCTTTGTATATTGTTTCACTGTATTGTAAATTCTTTATTGGGAATCTATGTCATTAATGACAATGATAATATAAGGGGGAATATAACTGCAGCCATAATTGTGATTTTATGTTCCTACGCTTTAGTAAAAATCAATGACAAGATAAAAATATTTAATAAATAAATCCCGATTGAACAAAATCGCTGCGCGATGACCTTCCGAGGCTGTGGCGCAGTTTTACTTTAGCAACAATGACTATGAAGTGCCTGGAGGGCAGATCCCCCGAGACTCATAACCACTATCGTTCGTCTATCAAGTTTCTCTACAAAAAAGTTCTGAAGATTGCCTGGGATGACGAGGAAGTTCCTGCCATGAAGCGTGAGCCAAATCTTTCAACCGTGCTTACGCCACAGGAAATCAAGAAAAGGTTTCCTGTTTTTCTCCGTGAAATATGCAGGACGGACAGATTTGTTTGAGGGCTTGTCGATTTGGAAGGAAGAAAAATATCGGGATTTACAAGGAACTTATCCCGTCATCAGCCTCTCCTTCGCAAATATAAAAGAAAAAGACTATGTCACGGCCAGAAAAAAGATTTGCCAGATACTGGCTGAGTTGTATGTTTCAGGGCATGGTCAGTGACAGGTTCTCTGAAGTTGAGGATGATTATAATGATTTTATTTGAAGTTTGCTTTCAGGTGACGTGGAAGGCATGAACGTATATATGAACCAGGTCGCGCTTACTTGTGGACAACGTCTGCCAGGTAAGAAGGGCTGTTCTAAATTACGACTACGAGGCATAAGATATGACATACATAAAAGGACTGGCGTGTCATGTCCTTATTTCACCAAACGGCGGTAAAAGACATGCCGGTTTACGTGTGTCAGGAGGCATTATGGACGATTCGGCTTTGCGAAGACAGCAGTTACTGAAAGATACCAGGAGAATGTACGACAGCGGCATCCCGGCGATTCACCCGAGATACCGCCCCTATTTGGAACTATCCATTTCCCGACAGCCCCTTTCTTATCCCATTTTTCATTGCTTTTTCAATTCTTAACGTGTTCCGCCCAAATGGATGGAAAAAACGGCCACCTTTCCAGGAATTGGAAAGTCATTCATAAGTCCCTTTTGCAGGTTTGCTTCCATTTGTTCGATCATATCATAAAGATCAATATAATGCGCATAAAAAGTGGAGCGATTGACACCGGCCGTTTCACAGATCAGGCGTACCGTGATTTTGTCAAATGATATCTTGTTCATTAACTCCAACATGGCTTGTTCCATGCGGGAGGCAGAGTCTTGAAACTGCTTATTGTTTTTCTTGTTCATAAAAGATTTCCCTCTCAAAGTTCCAACACATATTCTAAGATTGATGGTTGTCATTGTTATTTTAGCTTATTGTAATAAAAAAAACAAGGAAATCAGGAGGCAAAAATAATGAAAGCAGCGATTTATTTAGGACAAGAAGACGTTGTGGTCCGAGAACTGCCGAATCCGGTTTGTGGTGATAATGACGTGCTAATTAAAAATATTTATTCCAGCGTTTGTGGAACTGACGTGGCGGTTTATGCCAAGGGTCCAAACATAGGACATAAGGTGACCGTTGGTGGTGAATTCGGGCATGAAACGATTTCACGCGTCGTGGAAGTTGGAAAGAACGTAACGGAATTTAAAGTAGGAGAACGCGTATATCCCTATCCCCTTTATGCCCAAAATGACACTTCCCGAGCGGGAACGATTGGTCTGGCCGCGGCCGTGCTCCTGAAGTATTTTGGAATGGACAAGGTCATGCTCTGTGACGTATCGGATTTCCGCCTAAACATTGCAAAAAATCTCGGATTTGCCGTCTGCAATACAGAAAAAGACAATTTCATTGAAAAAGCAACGGATTACTTTTCAACCGCCTTTTCTCTAAACGGTATGGTGCCAGACATAGACTGTTGGATTGATGCCGCCGGTTCGGAAAGCATTTTGGACCTCTTCATGCAACATGGAAAAATTATCAGTCGTTTTGTAGTGGTGGCCGTGAATAACAAACCCATCCGAGGCTTTTAACGTGATAATCAGGTTTTAAGAAAGAGATTTTAAGTTTATTCAACTCAAGCTTCCCATTTTTTGTTGAAATATGATTTAATGTTTGTATCCTCCGCGAAAATCAGTTATACTATCTATAAATGCACAAAACATTTGGGGGGACTGGCGCATGCAGGCAAGCAACTCCTAGGAAGGGAAGTGTGGAGGATGGGAACGAAAAAGAAGCTTCCGATTGGGATTGAATTTTTTGAACACTTTAAGCGGGACGACTTTTACTACGTAGACAAGACGGGATTTATCCGTGATCTAATCAACACGCGGGGGAGCGTAAACCTATTTACAAGGCCGCGCCGTTTTGGCAAGAGCCTGAATATGGACATGTTGAAAACCTTTTTTGAGATTGGGACGGATCCGACCTTGTTTGACGGCCTGGAAATTTCCAGGGAGACGGCGATTTGTGAACGGCATTTGGGAAAATATCCCATCATTTCCATCAGCTTGAAGGACGTGGAAGGAACAGATTTTCAGACAGCATATGATACGTTGTGCATCATAATCAGTGACGAAGCCGCAAGGCATGAGTTTCTCATCGAGAGTGACAATTTAACGCTCTATGACAAAGAAAAGTTTCGTCGTTTGATTGAAAACAACTTGGAAAAACCGGCGGATCTCCATAATAGTTTGAAAATGCTGACACAGTTACTTTGCAAACATTATAACATGCCTATCATTATGTTGATTGATGAATATGACGTACCCTTGGATAAAGCGTATCAAAACGGCTATTATCCGGAGATGGTGGCATTGATTCGTTCCCTATTCAGTCAGGCGTTAAAAACAAATAACGGTTTATATTTCGCCGTTATCACCGGATGCTTGCGAATCGCGCGGGAGAGCATTTTCACGGGACTCAACAACTTCAAGGTACGGACGATATCGGATGTTCGCTTTGCGGAATATTTTGGTTTTACAAATCAGGAAGTGAAGGAATTGCTCGCCTACTATGGCTTGGAAGAAAAATTTGAACTTTTCAAGGAATGGTATGATGGATATCGTTTTGGAAATGTGGACGTATATTGTCCATGGGACGTGTTGAATCAATGTGACAAGTTCCGCGAGTCAAAAACTGCACAGATGGAATCCCATTGGGAAAACAGCAGTAGTAATTCGATTGTCAAGGACATTGTCGAGGAGGCGACAGAAAGTACGAGGGCAGAAATTGAAACCCTGATTTCCGGCGGTCATGTGGAAAAGCCCATTTTTCCAGAGCTGACCTACACCGATTTGGACAATGGGGATGCCAACATCCGCCAGACATATTTGTGGAGCGTGCTCTTTGCCACCGGGTACCTGACGGACTTCGCCGAACCGGTGGGCAAGATTCACAAGTTGGTCATTCCCAACAAGGAAGTGCTTGGCATCTACCGGGATCGGATTTATTCCTGGTTTCGGGTCAAGGTGACGAGCCATACGGAACAATGGCAACAATTTTGTACGGCCGTGGAGAATGGAAACGCCAAGGAAGTAGAAAAGTTGTTGAATGAATTTATGGATGATTCCATCAGCATCCGTGACACCGCCGTGAGGAAAGAAATGAAAGAGAACTATTATCACGGCCTTTTGCTTGGCCTGCTGACGGCCGATGGAAGGTGGGTCGTAAAGTCCAACGCGGAATCAGGTATCGGATACGCGGACATCCGAATTGAAATCCCAAGAAAAGAAATCGGATGTGTCGTGGAAATGAAATATGCGGAAAATGGCGCGTTTGATGAGGCATGCGAGGAAGCCATGGAACAGATTGAAAAGAATGGATATGCGGCAAGTCTCAGGAAGGAAGGCATGCAGACGATTCATAAATTCGGAATCGCGTGTTATAAGAAAAGCTGCAAGGTAGTGTGCCGGGAAGGGTAGATAGTGATTCATTCATTTGTAGGGGAGGCGAAGCGATGGCACGCACAATCGGAATTGGCATGAACATATATATGAAGCTTGCAAAAGAGGGAGTTGCTTTTAAACGACATAAGGATACTCTTGGTTACTTTAATAAAAACTACATTAGTACAGAAATATTTCCGAGAGAATTGGGAAGAAAAATAGTAAAAGCAGAAGAAATACGCCATGCCAGCGATTACGATGCATTTTATATTGCTTCAACAGATAAAAACAGCATAGACATTATTAAAATTGGTAAAAGAATATTTAAACTGTAATGATTTGACTACTAATTCATAAAAATAGAGACGGAATTGTGAATCCGATTCAAATCAATTGTCATGTGGCGTATCAAGGCGGGGCGCAAACGATATCGAGCAGGCTGTAAGTGAATGTATCACCTACATCCTGCTCGATTTTAATCCGCGTAGAAATTGGTCAGAGCCAGTGTCTCTTTCGTAATCACATGGCACGTGGCATTGATGGATTTTTCCGGCACCGTGTGCCGGAGCAAATATTCCGTCATGGTCATAATGGCTTTCTGCCACTGGCTGCATGGATTTTGATAGACCGTGGCGGTAAGGGAGCCGTCTAAAAGATATTCCTTTATATTGCGAAAGCATTCATGTCCGAAGACTTGAATCCCTTTTCTGCCGGAAGTTTTGACCATGTCACAAACCGGTTGGACGAACCCGTTGGTAATATACAGCGCGTCCAAATGGGAGAACTTGTCCAGTATTTTTTCCGTTTCATTTCCCAGCATGCGGTAAGCAATATCCGGCGTTTTCGCAATGACGGGCATGACCTGCAAAATATGGATGTCTTGCAACTCATTGTTCACCTTGTTAATAAATCCGCTGATTCGGTTATGTGTACCGTCCAATTCGATACTGGGCGCAATCAGGGCGATATAGGACGGCTTCCTGCAGTAAAGCGACACCAGCTTTGCCATGAGCGACCCCATGGCCTCGTCATTGGGACCGACATGGAAAAGATAATCGTCGCTCCAGGGCTTGTTGACTACGGTGGCGTAAGGAATTTGGGACGGAATCAAATTTGTGAACTGAAATTCCGTGCTACTGTCAAACGCGGTCGTGACAATGGCATCCACGCCTTGGTCAATCAAATTTTGGATGGATTTTTTTTGCTGTTCAAAATGAAATGAAGGGGAGCATTCCCGCACGATGCTGACACCGGTATCCTTTAATCGTTCTTCTGCCAGGGCGACACCCCTGGCCGCGCTTTCCCAAAAGGAATCCGCTGTAGAATCCAATGGGTAATTCACACCAATCTTAATGTGCGGAGTATTTGCCCAAAATGTGGTGGCGGCATGTTTGGGCGTGTAATCGAGCCTTTGCATGGCATCCTTGATTTTTCGCTCCGTTTCAGGAGAAAAGCGCCCCCTCTGGTGAAGAACCCGATCCACCGGGTTGATTGGGAAAGATTTTTGGAACGGGTGATTCTTACGAGGAAAATGTACGCAAGGTCAGGGAAATGGTAAAGATTGCACATTCCTATGGATCCACCATAGAAGGGGAACTCGGACACGTGGGGGACAATGAAGGTTTTGCCGGGGGGGATTCTCATCTGGTGAATCCATCGGATTTTTTTACGGATCCCAAAATCGCCAAGGACTACGTGGACAAGACGGGCGTTGATGCGCTTGCCATTGCCGTGGGTAATGCGCATGGAGCTTATAAGCTGCCCCCAAAGTTAGATTTTGAAAGAATACGAACGATTGCCCATACGGTGGAAGTGCCGTTAGTGTTACACGGCGGATCAGGACTTTCGGAACAAGATTTTAAACGGGCAATTCAAGAAGGGATTAGTAAAGTAAATATTTTTACGGATATCAACGTAGCGGCGGTGAAGGCGGAGTTTGAAAAGTTTTCTGACATGAACAAGGGAATCATTGACTTGATTCCGGCGGCAGTAGAGGCGGTAAAACAAGAAAGCATGAAGAAAATGAAATTATTTGGCAGTGACGGCAAGGCAGATTTCTGTCTTGGTGAAAATATAGGGAAAGGGCATCTAAATCCCGGGGAACTACAGCGTTTGACAGAACTTGTCGCGGCCGAGGTCAGAAGACAGTTACGGTGACTTTTGTGAAAAACTCTGTAGGTGAAAGGGTCGTTCTAAATCACGGCGTCAAGGCATAAGATATGACATACATAAAAGGACTGGCGTGTCATGTCCTTATTCCATCAAAACGGCGGTAAAAGACATGCCGGTTTACGTGTGTCAGGAGGCATTATGGACAATTCGGCTTTGCGCAGACAACAGTTACTGAAAGATACCAGGAGAATGTACGACAGCGGCGGCATCCCGGCGATTCACCCGAGATACCGCCATATTTACAACGATTTATACGATGAGCCTTCCGCCCCGGCAGCAGGAAGCTTTTATCTCAGGCTGGCCATCGGCATCCTCTGTTTTGTCTGCTATGTGTGGGCGGATTACAAGGACATGACGGTGGCCGGGGTCAACAGCAGCATGATTGTAAACCAGATCGAGCAGCAAACAGATTTGGAAGAAGTGATGGAGACATTTGGGGCGAAGTAAAACAAAGAGTCCGGCAAGCCGGACTCTTGCGCCGGAGCGCGGCTGCGTCAGCAGCCATTTTCCTTAGGCGCGAAGTGCGCATCCCCCGGAGGGTTTTGCTTTATAGGGAACGAAGTTTCCTATAAAGCAACAGAAAGTCGGATGAACTACATATCCGGCTTTTTTCATGCTATTTTTAAAAGAACAGTCCCGTCCAATGGCCATGTTATTGCGGATGCAAGCATCCTCCATAACATAACCGCTGTCCGGGACTTTTACAGTAAAATGTGACAATTTCCTTACGTTTTTGTAAGGGGAAAATGGAAAAATGTAAGCCGAATCTATGGAAGCGGGAATGGGTTTCGGCTACAATAATGACAACTCAAATGGAAAGGAGAATGAAGACATGAAAGGAAAAATATTCGCCGTTATCGCAATCGTGCTGATTATAGGGGGCTGCCTGGTGGGAGGATTGAATCATCTGGAAAATTATGACGAGTTCTTTTATGCGAAGGTCGATAACAGTAAGAAGAAGGCGTTACCTTCAAACGAGGACATGAACTACGAATACACTCTGGAGTGTTACAATGAAAACGGCAAAAAACGTGAATTGAAATTTAAAACCTTCGAGGAATTGGAAGAAGGGGCTTATATATCGTTGGAAGTCAGAATCTCGGGAGTTCACAAGTACGAGGAAGTTGAATACGGCGATTTACCGAAAAAAGTGCAAGAAAACATCAAATGAAACGGATTCCATGGCGGCGCAGAACTTGTTTGTCTCAAAAGGATATGAAGAAACTTCCGTTTCCGACATCATGGAAGTGGCAGGCTGGGCAAAGGGAATGTTTTATCGCTGTTTTCGAAGTAAAGAGGAAGTAATGTACGCATTGGGAAAACAAATGTTTTATTCCGATGGGTATCATAGCGTGTGCCATCGGCTTGTCTGCAACGGGATTTTTTAGAAATATGGAGGATGAGCAATAACTCCAAAATCCCATTTCATGTTGGAAATGTTGGAAATATGATTTAATGTTTGTATCTTCCGCCAAAATCAGTTATGCTAAAAGGACAAATTCCCCGCATCATACCGATGCGAGAATCATAAAAAGAGTGTTACCCGAAAAGGAGAACATAGATAATGGAATTAATGAAAAAAAATTACCTATTAGCATCGAAGATTTCGCAAAACTTTAAGAAGAAAATTTTTATTATATTGACAAAACAAAGTTTATCAGGGAACTTCTTTATAATTGACGAGCAAGGCGTGGAGAGCGGATTCGAAACATATCTGAAAAAGACAATCAGCATCCGTGACACCTTTGTGAGAAAGGAAATGAAAGAAAATTATTTCCACGGTATCCTGATCGGACTTCTTGGGGTCAAAGAGACTTGGGGAGTGTCTTCTAACCCAGATATGGGAGATGGTACGCTGATATACTTGTGGAGCCGGACGATGATATGGGAATTATCATTGAAATGCCCAAGACGGAAATTTGGATACGGCTTGTGAAAAGGTGTTAAAACAAGTGGATGAGACGAAGTACGAAGAAGAACTTGTAGACGAGGGAGTCACGACGATTTTAAAATATGGAATCGCGTGTTATAAGCGTCATTGTAAAGTCATACTGGGAGTATGAGATAATGAAAAACGTCTAATCGTATTTAATTTCAAGGAATGGAGAGTGTTGAGTTGATACGAATATTATACTCTAATGGAAAAGGAGGACGAAACGATGCTGAAAATTGTATTTGGGGAAATAGAGAATTCTGTCTATCATCCGCCCACTTATTTTGACAATCAATATGAGGACGAGTGGATTACGAATCCCTTGTCAGTTGCAATGATTAAAGACATTGATAAATCAAAGGTGATTGGTACACACCTGATTCAAAGTCCGGTACTTGACCCGATTTCCACAAAAGAAATTTCGGGGAAGGTTCGGGCATTGAAGTCCTCTGTGAGCGTCCATGCAGAACGCTTGGCGGAAATGACTGGAATCTTCCGTTGCCCAATATTCATGAACAGATTATCTTTTTGGACGAAGAAAATAAATTTGTAAAATCAAGAGAATTTGCCGCCGCCGTAAAAGCCTCGGACAATTATTTCGTGATTATCACAAGAGAGGATTTGCCGAATCTGCCATATTCCGTGGACGAGATTTACGGTATCCACACTTCTGGTAAGTATCATGACTTGAAAAGAACCTATAATGAAATGTACCACATTTATAGTACATAAGTTGGTGTGAATAACATGCATTAACATCTACTTGACTTACGACAAGTAGGTGCTATAATATAGTCGGAGGTGTTATGCCGAAATGAACGATCAACTTATTTTGGAAAAACAAGATCTTACTTATCTGACCTGGGCAAAGATTCGAAATTCATCGGGAACGGCCGGTTCTTTCTTGAAGGCGTATTCTGACTTGGGCAAGGATAAACGATACTACAAGCTGTCTAACTATGATGCGTTTCAGGGAATCATCGGACATGAATGTGTGAATGAATTGATTGTGGATCGGCTGCTGACGCTTCTTGGCGTTCCTCATTTGTCTTATCGGCTAATCCATGCGGATGTTCTGATTGATGGAAGAAAATATGAAACGTATTTATGTGCTTCCCGTGATTTTAAACAGCCGGGAGAAAGCAAAATTGCATTGGACGTATACTATCAGGCGGAGCGAAAGGAAATAGAAAGTCCGTTGGATTTCTGTATCCGCTGTGGATGGGAAAAATATATCCATCAAATGTTGGTAGTGGATTTCCTCATATTGAATCGGGACAGACATGGTGCCAACATCGAAGTGTTGCGGAATAAGAAAAACAAAACGCTTCGTCTTGCCCCACTATTTGATCATGGCCTTTCGCTCATCTTCAACTGTCTGGAGGAAGAGGCAGTCAAGGCAGCCTATGTGATGGAGGATAGGCCCGTGCAGTCGTTTGTGGGGTCAAGATCCGCACAGGAGAATCTCAAACTGATTCCGGCGGGAAGAGAGCCGGTGCTTTGGCCGTTGCAAGAATCAGACCGCGAGTTTATTTTTGAAGGACTGGATACGGTATTACCGCAAATATGGCGTGATAAGATATGGGAGATGATTTGGAAAAGGTGGAATTATTATGAAGATTTTCGCAATCAGAGATGAGGAAGCATCTGTTCAAAAAGATCTTGCGTATCTTATATACTATGAACAAGAGAAACGATTTTATATTGAACTTCCGACGGATGCGGATGAGTGGGAAACACCGCTTCTTTTATCCTCATTTGTAAAGCAAGGAGAGAAAACTGTAAATGCTTATTGGAGTAAGTTATGGGTTCAGCAGCGTATCGTGCCAACAGACAGACAGAATCTGGGACAGATTTTAAAGGTAAATGGACTTGACGAGTACGATGAATTCTCACTTTTGATGCTGGCGGAGGGGCGATGTGCGCAGGACAGTTACTATCTGACGCCGATTTCCAAAGAGGAGTTACCGGAAGACTTTTCACAACGTTATGAAGAAAAAGTGGAGGATATAATCCCCTTGTCTGGTCATAGCCTGCTGGTGTTTTTCCGGGATGGCCTTGCGCGTAAATGCAACGTGGAAACGCTTCTAAAGGACAAGGCGTTTTCAAGCCCCGTCTTAAAGGATGAGAAGCTGTTTTGCAGTGTGAGCGTTCAAACGGGCGGATATGGTGTATGCTGGGGAGAGGGTTTGACCATTGACGATCATACCTTGCATGAGTGTGGAGAAGTGGTTCCTCTTACTATGGATGACTTCAAGCGATTTATTTCCTGCCGGATTGTGAATACGATGGAAGCCGCAGAATTGTTGGAGTGTTCCAAGCAGAATATAGAGGATCTGATCCGGAGAGATAAACTTCATCCGATAAAGACCAATGCAAGAAATAAGCTCTTTTTAAAAAGCGAAATCCTGCAGAGGAAATGGCAGTAGCTTGATGCATGCCGCAAATACCATCATGCTGGCTGATGCAGCTTTTGGAGCAGAATACACCGGATGGAATTAAAAATCCACAGAAATATAGAAATGCACAAGCGGTAAAATAACAGGATACCATAAGTGATGGTTAGAGCGGGAGGTTTGAATCAAGCCTTCCGCTTTTGACATGTTTACCTTGGAAATGGGCATCAATTCATCAAAAATATATTTGTATCTGTCACCAAAATCAGTTATACTATACCTTGACGGACTTGAAGAGTCCGCCCGCCCCGCAAGGGCATGCGTTAAGGGGTGCCCTCGGGCATACTTTGACGAACTCGAAGAGTCTGCTGGCGCGAAGCGCGTTTGACGGGATATCGCTTAGCTCGTTGTATGTAAGCCGTGACGGGCTTCGCCTTTGTTATGACGGATATCAAACCATGTTCGGTGAACGATTGTATAATCCCAGATCCATGGTTGGCGCGTTATCATTTAACCAGTTGGGAAATTATTGGACCAGCTCAGGTCCCTATGACGAAATCCATTCGGCAATGGTGGTCTATGGTTTTTTGACCTATCATGAAGGACGGGTCTCCATTCCAAACAAGGAGTTGACGGACAAGTTTAAAATCGCCTACGACAAAAACATTCCAAACAAAAAACACAGTTGCAAAGTTGAACTATTAAGGGAGAAATTATGAGAAAACTAGCGTTAAATGATGAAATATTACTAAAGATTGAGAAGCCCGCCAGATACATTGGCAACGAGGCGGGCAGCGTGACGAAAGACTTAAACGAGGTTGAGGTTCGTTTCGCCATGTGTTTTCCCGACGTGTACGAGATCGGCATGTCGCATCTGGGAATCCAGATTCTCTACGACATGTTCAACCAGCGAAAGGATACATGGTGTGAGCGTGTCTATTCCCCGTGGAGGGATCTTGACCAGATTATGAGAGAGCAACACATCCCGCTCTTTGCCCTGGAATCGCAGGATCCCATTAAGAACTTTGATTTCCTCGGCATCACCTTGCAGTATGAAATGTGCTACACCAACGTCTTGCAGATTCTGGACTTGAGCGGCATCGCGCTGCACGCGGCGGAGCGAACCAAAGACGACCCCATTGTGATTGGCGGCGGTCCTTGTGCCTACAATCCGGAGCCGTTGGCGGAGTTTTTTGACTTGTTTTACATTGGGGAGGGGGAAACTTCTTACGACGAGTTGCTCACATGCTATAAAGAATACCGTGACGCTGGGAAATCCAGACGGGAATTTCTCGAGCGGGCGGCGCAAGTGCCGGGTATTTACGTGCCGCAATTGTACGAGCCTTCCTACCACGACGACGGCACGCTTGCCGCATTTACTCCGGTAAGTCCACACGCACCGCGCACCGTCAGAAAGCAAGTCGCGATGGACATCACCCACACGACCTATCCGTTAAGACCGGTCGTCCCCTTTATCAAGGCCACACAGGATCGGGTAGTCTTAGAAATCCAGCGCGGATGCATCCGGGGATGCCGTTTTTGCCAGGCGGGAATGATTTATCGCCCGACAAGGGAGCGTGACGTGGAAGTACTGAAAGAATACGCGCGGGCGATGCTTGAAAATACCGGACACGAAGAAATTTCCTTGAATTCGTTAAGTTCCAGCGACTATTCCCAGTTGGAAGAGCTGGTCAACTTTTTGATTGAAGAATTTCAGGATAAAAAAATCAACATCCAATTGCCGTCCCTGCGGATTGACGCATTTTCACTGGACGTGATGAGCAAGGTGCAGGACATCAAAAAGAGTAGCCTGACCTTTGCCCCGGAAGCGGGCAGCCAGCGCATGCGGGACGTGATAAACAAAGGATTGACCGAGGAGGACATTTTAGATGGGGCCGGACAAGCGTTCGAGGGCGGCTGGACGAAGGTCAAGCTTTATTTCATGTTGGGACTCCCGACCGAGACGGAGGAGGACATGAAGGAAATCGCCCGCCTTTGTGACCGCGTGGCAAGGCGTTATTATGAGATTCCGAAGGAACAACGGAACGGCAAATGCCAGATTACGGCCAGTTCGTCCTTTTTCGTGCCAAAGCCCTTCACCCCGTTCCAATGGGCCACGATGTGCACGTCGGAAGAATACGTGCGCCGGGCCGCCCTCGTAAAACATGAATTTATGGAACAGTTAAACCGTAAAAGTATGAAATATAACTGGCACGAGGCAGATGAGACGATTTTGGAGGGCGTGTTCGCCAGAGGGGATCGGCGGACGGGAAAGGTCATCGAGGAAGCGTATCGGCTGGGTTGTCTTTTTGATTCCTGGACGGAGTCCTTTGATTACCAGAAATGGCTTGCCGCCTTTGAAAACACGGGCGTGGACGCGGACTTTTACACCTTGCGCGAGCGGAGTACAAACGAGCTTTTGCCGTGGGACTTTATTGATATCGGAGTCACGCGGAAGTTTTTGGAGCGCGAGTGGGAGAGGGCGATGCGAGCCGAGGTGACGCAAAACTGTCGTCAGCAATGTGCGGGCTGCGGCGCGGTCAGTTTTGGAGGAGGTGTCTGTTTTGAAGGTAAGAATTAAATTCAAAAAATATGGTGTTCTGCGTTTTATCGGACATTTGGACGTGATGCGCCATTTCCAGAAAATGATGCGCCGGGCGGAAATTCCCATCGCCTTTACGGGCGGCTACAGCCCGCATATGATTATGTCGTTTGCAAGTCCCCTGGGAATTGGGCTGACAAGCGACGGGGAATATGCGGACATCGAGTTGAGCGAGCCGATACAAAGCGAGGAGGCCATCCGCCGCTTAAATGCCGTGGCGGCCGACGGAATCGAGATTGTGAGCTTCCGTCAAATTTCCGAAGAGAAAAAAATGACCGGGATGGCCATCGTGGCCGCCGCGGATTATCTTGTATACGATCGGGAAAATCATCCGTTTTTCGAAGGCTGGGAGGACTGCTTGACCCAGTTTGCGGCGCAGAAGGAAATCTGCGTGCTCAAGCAAACAAAACGAAGCGAGGCGAACGTGGACATCCGCCCGATGATTTACCGTCTTGAGGCACGAGAAAATGCCATTTACATGCAGCTTGCGGCCGGGAGCGTAAAAAATTTGAAACCAGACTTGGTGATGGACGCATTTTTCACATTTGCAAAGTCACGAACCAATCAAGAGGTTTGCGTTCCCCTCGCCTACCATCGATTGGAGCTGTATGCTAACATGGGGAATGAAACGGAGCGAAACCTGATGACACTGGAATCACTGGGAGAAACGATAGACTGAGGGACAAAAATATTTTCCCTCAGTCTAAGAAGATGCGCGCAGCCGCATAAGGAAATATACCGCTTTGCGGTTGCGGCTGGCGCGATACTCACGGCCGATGAAATCTACCGTGAGTACAGATTAAATAACGGGAGAATTGTCATGGTAAGAAAAGTCTTGATGACAAAGGAAAAGGGCTGCGTCTGGACGTATTTTCTGGAAGATTCGCAAGTCGTGGAGATTCATTGCGCCAAGGAAGAGGACGAGGGAAAAAATGTGGCCGCGCTCGGTAATATTTATATCGGCAAGGTGGAGCGCATTGTCAAAAACATCGGCGCGGCATTCATCGATGTTGGCGGCGTGAAATGTTATTATGATACCAGCCAGAGCGGCAGTGCCTTGTTTACAAAAAAAGGCGGTAGCAAGGATTTATGCGCGGGAGACGAGCTGGTGGTGCAGGTAAGCCGGGAAGCCGTAAAGACCAAGGCGCCGACCGTCAGCAGCAATTTAAGCTTCAACGGGCGTTTTTGCATACTGACCACCGGAAACACGCGCATCGGGGTCTCGGCCAAGATTCCCAAGTCCTTGCGGGAAGAATACAAAGAATGCTTGGAATCCAAGAAGAACGAAGAATTTGGCATCATCGTGCGCACGAACGCCAAGGACGTGCCGTTTGAAATGGTCATCCAGGAAATCGAACAATTACAAAAACGATACGAAACATTAAAGGAACATTGCTGCCACCATACTTGCTTTTCTTGCTTGGAGTCGGCTCCGCCTTCCTACATTTCTGATTTAAAGAACGTGTACTTGGAAGGCCTGGAAGAAATTTTAGTGGAAGATAGGGACTTGCATGCGAAGGTGCAAAGTTATTTTGAACAAGCACAGCCGGAAATGCTTTCGCTGCTAAAAAAATACGCGGATCCACAGCTTTCCATGTCCGCGCTCTACAATTTAAAGTCCGCGCTTTCCGGGGCACTTGACGAGCGCATCTGGCTTAAATGCGGCGGATATCTGGTCATCCAGCCCACGGAGGGAATGACGGTCATCGACGTAAATTCCGGGAAATGCATACTCGGCAAAAATCGCCTGGCCACATACCAGAAAATCAACCTGGAAGCGGCCGCCGAGATTGCCAGACAGATGCGCCTTCGAAACCTCTCTGGCATCATCATCGTGGATTTTATCAACATGGACGATGAAAATGCGCTTCAGGAGCTTTTGCACAAACTGCGGTACTTCCTTTCCAAAGACCCGATTCCGGCCAGGGTGGTGGACATCACGGCTCTGCAACTCGTGGAATTGACACGAAAAAAGGTGCGCAAGCCACTTTATGAATGTTGGCGGGAAGATCGGATATGAGAACCAGCCAAAAATAGACAAGAGGATTCTTGGGAAACAAAAATCGGGCATAAAAACGATCGGAGGGTAGAAACATGAGCAATAAAAAAGAAATTGTGCGGATGGATCCCAACCTCCCGGCATCCGTTCGGTTGCTTACCAGAAAGTCTTTCCGCAATTGTGAGAGCCATTGGCACAGAAGTTTGGAAATCAATTTCTTTCTGGAAGGCGAAATGAACATTTATGTCAATGGGGTGAAAAATCTTTGCATGCCGGGCTCCGTCTGCCTCATCAACAGCGAGGAAGTACATAGCTTTGAAGTAAGGAAAGATTTTGAAATCAAGGACAAAAAGGTGGTCATGCTCATCTTGCTAATCGGATATGACTTTATCCAGAGCTTGTTTCCTCAAATTGAGGAAACGTTTTTCCAAGTGCCAGACATGGAAACGGAAATCCGGTTAAAAAATTTGCTACTTCGTTTATTGAGAGAACGGGAAGATGAGTCCTTCGAGTTTAATAACATTCGAATGCTGCATACGGTATGTGAAATCCTTTTACTATTGTGTCAAAATTGTAGAATGAACAAAGAAATCATCCATATCAACACACAGCGGGACGCGGAACGAATTCGGTGTATGCTTTCCTACATCCATGAAAATTATGCGCAAAATTTACCGATATCGGAAATGGCTGAAAAATTTCATTTTTCCAGGGAGTATTTCTCAAAATTTTTCAAAAAATATACCGGCATGAGCTGCAAAGAATATATTACCAGATATCGCTTAGGCAAGTCAGAACAACAATTGAAAGACACCGACCACACCGTTTTGGAAATCGCGCTGGACAATGGATTTAGTGATGAAAGGCAATTCATCGCCTCGTTTAAAAAATATTATGACACGACGCCGAGTCAATATCGGAAAAAGCAAAAATCATAAATCATTCGGATTTTAAATCGTTAAGGTCTCCTTATGTCGACGTGAAGGAATCGCAGCTTAAAAATCACAAAAATGACATTTCTAAAACAAATTTAGGTATCGGCCTCTGTAAATTTTGCAAAAAACAAAATCTACAGAGGCCGTTTCTGCCAAGTATCCGTTCTATTTCCCATCCTAAAGACAAACAGAACAAAAAAACGCCGTAAATCTACTATTTTTTGCAAAGAAAGGGACGTTCCATATTGTTACAATATGGTTATCAAGTTGACAAGGGAAAGATCACGTTGACAAAAGAAAGGAGAAAGGAAATGAAACAAACAAAACATGATGTTGATTTGAAGGGGAGGATTGGTTACGGATTCTGTAACGCGGGCGTAAACATTGTCCAGACAATCGTGGGGTCATTTGTCACGATGTATTATACGGACAACGTGATGCTGAGCGCGGCGTTCGTAGGAAGCATGATGATGGTGGCCCGTATCCTGGACGGGGTGTCCGACTTGGCCATGGGGGCGATTGTCGACCGCACGCACACGCGTCTGGGAAAGGCAAGACCCTGGGTTTTAATCGGGGCCGTATTATTTTCATTGAGTATGTTCTTCGTATTTAACGTTCCGGCCGGAATCACCGGGACGGCGGCCAAATTGTATTGCTCCTTCATGTACGTGATGAACACCGTGATTTGCGGAACCATCGTCAACGTGTCCTGGAGCGCGTTGGCAGTAAAAATGAGCCGGAACCCGGATACCAGGGCCGGCATGGTAAGCATTGCACAGTTCTTCGCACAATTTGCCGGGCTCGTGGCAGGAAGCTACGCCATTCCAGTCATCATGGTATTCGGCGGATACGAAAAAGGATATCGCGGCATGACCATCGTTTTCGGAATCGTGGCACTTGTCAGCATGTTGCTCACGGGAATTCTCTGCAAGGAATACGAAGTGGAGGAAAAGGACGAGGCAGAGGCAAAGGCCTTGAAACCAGAAAAGAAACAAAGCGCGAAGGAATTGCTTGGCTATATGTTCCAGAACAAATATACGGTTCCGCTTATCATCGCCTTCGTGGTAAACTGGTTTGCAACAATGTTGTTTTCCTCCGCCACCATCTATTATGCGAGGGACATCATGGGAAATGGTGACTTCATGAAGATTTTGAATAACGCGAGATCCCTTCCAGCCATGTTTTTACTGGTAATCGGTGTCGTTCCGCTCTTTGCCACAAAATTCGGGAAACGTAAAGCATTGGTATTTGCATTTATCTCTCATTTAGTATCCGGAGTCATTTTGTTCGTCGCTGGTCAAAACCTCATACTCCTTGTGCTGGGCCAAGTACTTCGAAGTGTCGGATCCGCGTTTGGAAGCACCATGCTGATGGCGATGGTATCGGATACCGCCGATTATATCAATTTGAAAAACAATATTGACATCTCGGGAATGACCAGCAGCATCGTCAGCTTCGGAATGAAAGTCGGCATGGGACTTGGCAGCGCGGTTCTGGCCTGGACGCTGGCCTGGGGCGGCTACAGCGGAGAAGCGGCGAAAAACGGACTGGCACAGTCAGCTTCCACCATGCTTGCTGAAAAGGCATGCTTTATCTACATTCCAACCGCTTGTTTCCTGCTCTTGCTCTTCATCTGCAATACATTGGATGTAGATAAGAAAGTAAAAGAATTGCGGGCTTCATTGGAAGCAAAAACAAACGCGTAAAACCAAAAACAGATTGAGAATGCGCCCGAATTGCAAACGGCTTGAAAAAGATTCGGGCGCGCCATAAAAGATGAAGAGGTGAAAAAGATGCCGATTGGCGTAGTGACAAGCGTGATGGCCGTCCTTGTCGGTGGCATGGCAGGCTGCCTTCTCAAAAAATTTTTTTCGGAATCGTTGCAAACGGCGCTAAACAGTGCGCTTGGAATCGCGGCCATGGCAATGGGAATCACGTTACTTGGCAACGTGGCATCGCTTTCCGCGGTCATATTGGCACTTTTACTTGGCGTGACGGTCGGAACCCTATTACACATAGAAAACAAGCTGTGCCGCGGCGTTGACTTGTTGTGTAGGAAAATTCCCGGAATCCAGAGCATGGATGAGGCAAAATTAGAAACATTTATTTCGGCAATGGTGCTCGTTCTTTTCAGCACGGCAGGAATTTTTGGGGCAATGAACGAAGGAATTTCCGGGGATCGGACGTTTTTGATTACAAAAGCGATCATGGATTTCTTCACGGCGGCAATCTTTGCGACGGAAGTCGGAATTTTAGTTCCCATCCTTTGTATTCCGCAGTTTATGATTCAGATCAGTTTGTTTTTTGGCGGACACGCGCTGTGGGGAATTTTAAACGAGAGCATGGTCGGGGATTTCAAGGCCTGCGGGGGCTGCCTGGTACTCGCGGTCGGATTCAAGGTATTGAAATTATATAAATTTAAAATATTGGATTTTTTACCAGCACTGCTGTTCGTGCTGCCAATCTCCTTCCTATGGGCGGTTTTATTCTGAAAGGACAGAAAAATTGAGATAGGACTGCATTGAATTTTAAATATCAAAAATATCAAAAATGAAGGCTGCAAGCACATGTACAATTTAGGACTTGATGCCGAGAAAAGTCAAATTAACAGGAGGACTCAAAATGATGCAAAGAGAAAAAGATGTTTTGGAAATGATTAAAAATGCCGCCGCGGAAGGTGTCGTTTTATTAGAAAATAATGGAATCCTTCCGCTTGGCACGGAGCGGAAAAAAATCGCCCTTTACGGCGCGGGCGCGTTGCTGACGATGAAAGGCGGCACGGGTTCCGGCGACGTGGATGTCGAGCACGTGGTGAATATCTGGGAGGCTTTAGAAGATGCCGGATTTTCCATCACCACGAAAGATTGGCTAAACGATTATGTAAAACGCCATGAAGAAGGGGAAAACGTGCGCTACGCACAGATGGAGCGGGAGCGGGACGAAACGAACGACCCACTGATGAGCATTTTCCTCCGCAATCCTCAGGTCATGGTGGACGGTGCGAGTATCGAACCATTCGCCGAGAAGGTGACTGACGAGACGGCGGTTTACGTGATATCTCGAATCAGCGGGGAATGCGCGGACAGAGAGTACAAAGAAGGCGACTATTTACTTACAAAGGCAGAGCGGGAACAAATCGAAGCCGTTGCCGCCAATTATGAAAATGTCGTCGTTGTTTTAAACACCGGCGGGGTAATCGACACTAGCTTTTATCGGGAAATCGAAGGAATTGGTGCCATGCTGCAGATTTCCCAGGCGGGAATGGCATGCGGGACGGTTTTAGCAGACGTGTTGACCGGAAAACTCGTTCCTTCCGGACATTTGACCTCGACATGGGCAAAAAAATATGCGGATTATCCGGCATCTAAGACATTTTGTGATAACAGTGGCAATGACAAAACTTACGACGAAGGAATTTTTGTCGGCTATCGCTACTTTGACAGTTTTGAAATCGAACCGGCGTATCCGTTTGGATACGGAAAGTCGTATACGGAGTTTTCCTGGGAATTTAAGGGAATTGAATTAAAAGATGAGACGCTTTCCGTCCGCGTCGAGGTTACGAACTGCGGCAAATCCCACGGCGGTAAAGAGGTAATACAGGTATATACCAGTTCGCCAAACGGCTCGTTGGTTCAGCCCTATCAGGAACTACGGGCATTTGCCAAAACAAAGCTTTTGTCACCCGGGGAGTCTCAGGCATTGACGTTGGAATGGAACGTTCGGGATATGGCCTCTTATGATGAATCAAAAGCGGCATACGTTTTAGAGGCGGGACATTATCTGGTTCGAATCGGAAACCATTCAAGAAACACCAAGTTATCCGCCGCCATAAGGCTTGATAAGGATATCGTGAGCGTGCAGCTTCAAAACAAGCTAGTTCTAACTCAGGAATTGAAGGAAATTGCGCCCAAAGCGAAAGCGGTACAAGACCTAATGGACGGAGTTGAAGAGATTGTTCTGGACGCGGCAAGCATTCAGACGCAAGTGATTTCCTATGATGATGCAGAAAAAGAGACGGATATTGCCGCTTCCAAAGAAGAAGACACATGGTCCTATCAGGACGTAAAGGAAGGAAAGGCATCGATCTCCCAGTTGATCGAACAGTTAACTGACGAGGAGTTGGCCGCGTTGTGCGTGGGTGCCGGTGCGATCGGCAATGGCGCGGTCATCGACGGGACTTCCGTCAAAGTACCAGGAGCGGGCGGTGAAACGACCTCTTTGCTTTTGAAAAAACGGGGAATACCGGCAGCCGTATTGGCGGACGGACCGGCAGGACTTCGGCTGATGAGGAAATACCAGGTGCGAAATGAAGACGGCAGCGTTGTTGTCCCGCCTAACGGCTTTCTTGCCCTGACCGGCTTTGAACGCTTTGCGGGCAGTCCGCCGGTAGAGCCAAATTGCCATTACGTAGAGCAAAAAACGACGGCGGTACCCATTGGCAGCATGTTGGCACAGACCTGGAATCCGGAAGTAATCCATACAATCGGTGGAATCGTAAGTCAAGAAATGAAGAAGTTCGGCGTAAATATCTGGCTGGCTCCGGCAATGAACATTCATAGGGATCCGTTGTGCGGCCGCAATTTTGAATATTACTCCGAAGACCCACACGTGGCGGGAGTTTGCGCGTCGGAAATGACGAAGGCCATTCAATCCATCGATGGATGCGGTGTTGCCGTAAAACATTTTGCCGCAAACAGCCAGGAGACGAACCGTTTTGACGAAAACAGCGTGGTGTCCGAACGCGCGTTGAGGGAAATTTATCTTCGTGGATTCGAGCGAGTGGTCAAAGAGGGAAATCCAACCATGCTGATGTCGTCCTATAACCTGATTAATGGAACGCACACGGCAAACAGCCAGGAGCTTTTGACCGACATCCTGCGAAAGGAATGGGGATTCCAGGGCACGGTGGTCACGGACTGGGGAACGACGCGAAACGGCATGCGAGCCGGATTTGGCGGAAAGACCCGCTCTTTGCCGGGAATCTGCATGCAAAGCGGTAATGACTTGATTATGCCGGGAAATCAAAAGGATCGGGACGAAATCCAAGAGGCACTTTCAAACGGTACGCTGGATCTTTGTAAATTGCAGGCATGTGCCGAAAATATAATCAAGTTGTTAATACGGCTGCATGTGGAAGCATAAGGACGTACAAAACTGAAAATCAAAACTATGGGGGCTATCAGGAAACTGATATGCCCCTATATTTTTAGCGGCTTGTATCGGACATATCTCTTTTTACGTAAAACAAAGAAACTCGGACTTTACAACTTATTTGGAAACCGTTATAATAGGAACTCGTAGGCAAGAATACGAACATTTTGATAAGGCAGATTAAGCTTGTCCTAAACGGAGAAAAGAGAGCGTTATTGGAGGATACGAAGGCATGATAAAGGTGGTAAAATTCGGGGGCAGTTCACTGGCCAGCGCCGAGCAGTTTAAAAAGGTCGGAAAGATTATCCGCGCCGACGCGAGCAGGAGATACGTGGTGCCGTCCGCTCCGGGAAAACGGTTTTTGGCCGATACCAAGGTCACGGACATGTTATATAGCTGTTACAAGGCGGCGATTTTGGAGAAAGACTTCACGGGGCAGTTAAAGGAGATTCAAGCACGATATGAGGAAATTATTGCCGGTCTTTCACTCGATTTTTCACTGGAAGAAGAGTTCGCGGCAATCCGGGAAAATTTTGGCAGGAAAATTGGTCGTGATTATGCGGCCTCGCGCGGAGAGTACTTAAACGGAAAAGTCATGGCCGCGTATTTAAACATGGAATTCGTCGACGCGGCGGAAGTGGTTCGCTTCGATGACGAAGGCGTGTTTGATGCCGAGACGACGAACAAACTGTTGGAGGAACGCCTGAGCAAACTCGACAAGGCCGTGATTCCCGGCTTTTATGGGGCAAAAGCGGATGGAAGCGTGGTCACGTTCTCGCGCGGCGGCTCGGACATTACCGGCTCGTTGGTTGCATTGGCGGTACAGGCGAACCTTTATGAAAATTGGACGGACGTGTCTGGATTTTTAATTGCCGACCCTCGAATCGTCAAGAATCCAAAAGCAATCGAAACCATTACTTACAAAGAACTACGGGAACTTTCCTACATGGGAGCAAGCGTTCTGCACGAAGATGCCATTTTCCCGGTCAGGAAGGCCGGAATCCCGATTAACATTCGCAATACCAATGTGCCGGAAGACAAGGGCACGCTAATCGTGGAAGGAACTTGCAGGCAGCCAAAGTATACGATTACCGGCATCGCCGGCACGGACGGTTTTGCCTCCATCACGATAGAAAAAGCGATGATGAATTCGGAAATCGGTTTTTGCCGCAAGGTGCTTCAGGTGTTTGAAGAAAATGAAATTTCCATCGAGCATATGCCTTCCGGAATTGACACGATGACGATTTTCGTTCACAAGGATGCCTTGGAAGAAAAAGAGCAGCAAGTGGTGGCCGACATCCGAAGAGCCGTGCGCCCCGACCATATCGAGTTAGAGTCGGATCTCGCGCTAATTGCCATCGTGGGGCGCGGCATGCGTTCTACACGCGGAACGGCGGGACGTATTTTCTCGGCATTGGCACACGCGCACATCAACGTGAAAATGATTGACCAAGGTTCAAGCGAGTTGAACATCATCGTCGGCGTGCGGCATGATGATTTCAAAAATGCCATCCGCGCGTTATATGAGATTTTCGTGGACACTTTGGCATAGGAAAGAGGCAACACAAAATGATAGATTTTCACACGCATATTTTCCCAGACAAGATAGCGGAGAGTACCTTGCATTTTCTCAGTGGGCGATGCCACACGATTCCGTTTACGAATGGCACGTCCGCCGGACTTAAGGCATCGACAAAGGAAGCGGGGCTTGAGTTATCCATCGCCCTGCCCGTTGTCACGAAGCCCTCGCAATTTGAAAGCATCAACCGTTTTGCCAGCCAGTTTCGAGGGGATGACGGTATTTTGTCCTTTGGAGGAATTCATCCCGATAGCGCGGATTATAAAAAAGAATTGTTACAGTTAAAGGAAATGGGATTTCAAGGAGTCAAGCTGCATCCGGATTATCAGGAAATGTTTTTTAACGATATCCGATATAAGCGAATCGTTTCCTTTGCAAGCGAGCTTGGTTTCATCATAAGCGTCCATGCGGGATTTGACCCCGGATATCCAGAATGCATACACTGCACTCCGAAAATGGCGCACGAAGTCATCGAGGAAGTAAAGCCGCCAAAGCTTGTTTTAGCCCATATGGGCGGCTTTATGTGCTGGGATGAAGTAGAAGAGGAGCTAGTCGGACTTGACACATGGCTTGATACCGCCGTCGTGTTTGGCAGGATTCCCGACGAGCAATTTATTCGCATTTGCAGGAACCATGGAGCGGACAAGATTCTTTTCGCGACGGATTCCCCATGGTCAGGACAGAAAGAGTCAATTGTGCATTTTTCTGGCATGGAGTTGACGGAAGAAGAAAAACGGCTGATTTTGACGGAAAACGCAAAGAAACTCTTGACTTTGGCCTGACGGCGTGGTATATTTTAACAGTATGCCGCACAATGAGGTTTTAAAGTCCTGCCCATGTGCAGTCCCGACCAATCTGGTTGAGGCATGTATGGTCGGCAGACACCATAATTGGCGAGTAATGATAATGGGAGGTGCCATATGTACGCGATTATAGCAACAGGTGGTAAGCAGTACAAAGTAGCCGAAGGCGATATCATTAAAGTTGAGAAACTTGGCGTGGAAGCCGGAGAGTCTTATACGTTTGACCAGGTGCTGGCCGTCAGTGACGACAAGTTGGTAGTCGGAAACCCGACCGTGGTCGGCGCGACGGTAAGCGCGTCCGTGATTGAGAACGGCAAGGCGAAAAAGGTCATTGTTTACAAGTATAAGAGAAAGACCGGATACCATAAGAAAAACGGCCACAGACAGCAGTACACCGCGGTCAAGATTGAAAAAATCAACGCATAATTCTTATGACCACGATTACATTGTATCGGAACAAGCATCATGAATATGAAGGATTTGACGTATACGGCCATGCGGAGTACGCAAAGTATGGGGAAGACATTCTCTGTTCCGCCATATCCATGCTCATCATCAACACGATTAACTCCATCGCACGTTTTACGGAGGATAAGACAAGCTGTGTGAGCAACGAGGATGAGGGAAGCATCGTATATCGTTTTACCGCAGGTACTTCGCATGATGCACAACTATTGGTGAAATCCATGATTCTCGGATTGGAGAGTCTTAAGGACAACGACGAGTACAGAACTCATATGGACGTTATTATTAAGGAGGTGTAACTACCATGATGAAATTAAACCTTCAGTTTTTTGCTCATAAAAAGGGAGTTGGTTCCACCAGGAACGGACGTGACTCCGAGTCAAAGAGATTAGGTGCCAAGAGAGCGGACGGACAGTTTGTGAAGGCCGGCAACATCTTGTACAGACAGCGCGGGACGAAGATTCACCCGGGCGTGAACGTGGGACGTGGCGGCGACGATACCTTATTCGCGTTGGTTGACGGCGTTGTAAGGTTCGAGAGAAAAGGACGGGATAAGAAGCAAGTTTCCATCTATCCGGCAGCTAAATAAGTATCCGTAAAGTAGGGCAGGAATTATAATTCCTGCCTTTTTGTTCCATACTACGTTACTATTCACGGTCGTTAAAACTTGAAATGACTGTATTACGAATAGTAATCATACTCCATTCGAAAGGAGGTTTTTTATGTTTGCGGACAGAGCAAAAATCACTATCCGTTCTGGCAAGGGCGGGGACGGGCACTGCAGCTTCCGGCGCGAGCTTTATGTGGCGAACGGCGGCCCCGACGGCGGGGATGGCGGCAAGGGCGGCGACTTGATTTTCGAAGTGGACGAGGGCTTGAACACCTTGTATGACTATCGCCATAAACGGAAGTTTTCCGCCGGAAACGGGGAAGAGGGCGGTAAAAGGAAATGCCACGGAAAAAACGGACAAGACTTGGTACTGAAAGTGCCGCCAGGAACGGTCATCCGTGAATTAAAAAGTGGAAAGGTCATCGCCGACATGTCCGGCGACAACACGCGCCAGGTCGTCTTGAAAGGGGGACGGGGCGGACTGGGAAACCAGCATTTCGCGACGGCGACCATGCAGGTGCCAAAGTACGCACAGCCGGGAAAACCAGCATTGGAATTGGAGGTCTTGCTGGAGTTGAAGGTTATTGCGGATGTTGGACTGATCGGTTTTCCAAACGTCGGAAAGTCAACCTTGCTTTCACGCGTGACGAACGCAGATCCAAAGATAGCCAATTACCATTTTACCACGTTAAATCCGAATCTTGGCGTCGTGGACTTGGAGGATTCGAAAGGATTCGTAATGGCCGACATTCCCGGCCTTATCGAGGGAGCATCTGAGGGTGCCGGGCTGGGACATGAGTTCTTGCGCCATATTGAGCGCACAAAAATGATGATTCATGTGGTGGACGCGGCCGGCACGGAAGGGCGAGACCCAGTTGATGACATTTACAAGATTAATGCCGAACTGAAATCTTACAATGAAGATTTGGCAAAACGACCACAAGTCATTGCCGCAAATAAAATGGACTTGATGTATCAGGAAGCGAATTTTCTGGAACGATTGAAAGCGGAATTTGAACCTCAGGGAATTCCGGTATTTGCCATTTCCGGCGTTTCTGGACAAGGGTTGACAAAACTGCTTTATTACGTGAGCCGCCGGCTAGAGGAAATGGATTCCGAAACCGTCGTATTTGCCCAGGAGTATTTCCCCGAGGACGAATTGATTTACGAGGAACTCCCATACACCGTCATGGTAGAAGAGGGTGTTTACGTCGTGGAAGGTCCAAAAATCGAAAAGATGCTCGGCTACACCAATTTGGATTCGGAAAAAGGTTTTGCCTTTTTCCAACGGTTTCTAAAAGAGAGCGGTATTTTGGATGAATTGGAGCAAAAGGGGATTCAAGAAGGAGACACCGTAAAGATGTATGGCCTTCAATTTGATTATTATAAATGAGAAACTGATGATTATAAGTTTATAAGTGAGAAACATTAAGGAGCATATGACATGACTTCAAAACAAAGAGCGTATTTGAAAGGGCTTGCCATGAATATCGACCCTGTTTTCCAAATTGGCAGATCCGGCATGACCCCGGGCCTGACGGAGGCGATTGCGGAAAGTTTGGAAGCAAGAGAATTGATTAAAATCCACGTTTTACAAAATTGCCCTGACGAGCCGGGCGAACTGGCCCGCATCGTGGCAGAACGCACGCATTCCCAAGTTGTACAAGTAATCGGAAAAAAAATCGTCTTGTATAAAGAAGGGAAGGATAACAAGAAGAAAATCATATTACCATAAGGTGGATGCACATGAAAATCGGGATTATGGGAGGCACGTTCAATCCTATCCATATAGGACACATGTTGCTGGCCCAATTCGCGTACGAGGACTATGAATTGGACGAAATATGGTTTCTCCCAAATGGAAATCCGCCCCATAAGCGAACGGCGGACGAAACGGAAGAGGCCCTTTCACACCGTGTGGAAATGGTACGAAAGGCAATTTGCGACGTGCCTTATTTCAAACTTTGCCTGCACGAGGCAGACAGCAACACGCATTCCTATACGTATCAGACATTACAAGAGTTGACGGCCTTGTATCCAGAACACAAATTTTATTTCATATTGGGTGCCGACTCCTTGTTCTCGATTGAACATTGGAAATGTTTTCAAAAAATATTTCCAAACTGCGTCATACTGGCAGCCATGAGGGACGATCGGGAAATCAGGGACATGGAAACGCAGATTTCTTACCTGAAAGAGAAGTACGGAGCCAGAATCGAACTTTTGATGGCTCCACTAATTGACATTTCTTCCACAGGAATCCGAGCACGCGCGTCGCAAGGATTGAGCGTATATTACATGGTTCCTGACACGGTGGCAGAATATATACGAGACAATCGACTTTATGCCATGAAACCGGAAGCACGAGAACGTGAAACGCGTAAGTGCCCCCTGGCCGTCAAATGATGAATCCTTCTGATTTTGATAAGAAGAATTAGAACAAGACGAGGAGTGAAAGCATGGATTTAGAGACGATACAAAAGAAACTGGAAAAAAAGTTGAAAAAGAGCCGATACCAGCATACTCTGGGAGTCATGTTTACGGCGGCATCCATGGCGATGCGATTTGACGTCGACATTCACAAGGCCATGTTGGCAGGCCTGCTTCATGACTGTGGAAAATTTTGTCCTCCCAAAGATCAAATCAAACTCTGTGGCAAGTTGGGCTTGGAACTTACGGAGATTGAAAAGGAAATTCCACCGATGATTCATGCAAGGCTTGGAGCATGTTTGGCCGAAAAAGAGTATGGAGTGGAAGACGAGGATATTTTAAACGCGATTCTCCATCATACGACGGGTCGCCCACAAATGAGCATGCTGGAAAAAATCATTTTCTTGGCTGATTATATTGAACCTGGCCGAAAAATGATTCCTGGGCTGGAAGAGGTGCGACATCTCTCTTTCAAGGACATTGATGCCGCTGTTTGCATGTGTGCCCGCAACACGCTAGATTATCTCGAAAAGACGGAAAAACGCATCAACCCATTGACAGAACAAACGTATTTATTTTATGATGATACCAGGGGCAAAAGATCAATATGACATGCCTTGCATGCCAATACATGACTTTGGCTCCCGCAAACATTGAAACATGGTCATTTTGACCAAAAGCAACTATGAATACAAGTGCCAAGAAAAAGGAGGATGACAAATAAATGGAACAATCAAAAAAGATGGCACGTATCGCATACCGTGCACTGGAGGAAAAAAAGGGTGGAGATGTCAAACTCATTGACATCAGCACGGTCTCCATCGTGGCCGATTATTTTCTAATAGCCGACGGCGCAAACGAAAACCAGGTGCGCGCCATGTCCGACAACGTGGAAGAAGAACTCGCACGGGCAGGACATCCGCTGAAGCAGCGAGAGGGTTACGGTACCGGAAAATGGATACTGTTGGACTTTGGCGACATCATCGTCCATGTATTTGACAAGGAAAACCGCTTGTTCTATGATCTGGAACGCATTTGGCGGGACGGGAAAATAATCACCCCGGAAGAAATCGAAGAGTGAGTCCCACAAGGTAAAACTCTTTGTTTAACCAAATGCCCCGCGCGTTGCTCGCGGGGCATTTGTCGTCCCGTTCATACGCCATGGAATTCAACATTACTTTAAAAAACGGAATACGCCAATGACCTTTCCCAATATCGCCGCGTCTTTCACGATAATCGGATCCATATAGTCGTTTTCTGGCTGAAGACGAATCACGCCTTCCTCCTTATAAAACGTCTTTACCGTCGCGCTGTCATCGACCATCGCTACCACGACATCCCCATTTTCAGCCGTATGTTCCTCTTGTACCAAAACGTAATCCCCATCAAAAATCCCAATGTTGACCATGCTTTCTCCTTTGATGACAAGCAGGAACGTCTGCTTGTTGGGCATCATTTCTGCCGGAATCGGAAAATAATTTTCAATATGCTCCTGCGCGAGAATCGGCTCACCGGCGGCCACACGCCCAATAATCGGAACGTTCACAAGCTCCCTCCGTGTTAGATTAAACGTATCATCAAGAATTTCAATTGCCCGTGGTTTCGTTGGGTCACGGCGTATAAATCCGTTCTTCTCAAGCGTTTCGAGATGTGAATGGACCGAGGACGTGGACTTTAGATGAACGGCCTCGCAAATTTCCCTTACCGCGGGCGGAAAACCACGCTCCAAAATCTGTGCCTTAATATATTCCAAAATTTCTTCTTGTTTTTTACTAATTTTACCCTGCGCCATATGTAATACCTCCTGATTCTTGTAAAAGAAGTTTTTCTGTATCTTATAGTAACACAAATGAAGAAAAAAAGCAAACATTTGTTGCGAAAATATGTTCGAAATTTTTTTGAAAAAGTATTGACAAACGTTCGTTCGTGTATTATACTTCTTTCAGGAAGAACGAATGTTTGCGAAAGTTCGTTCTTCTCTAAGGGGAAAGCAGAAGAGGGGGACAAACCATGTATGGAGTAGTGGAACATTATCCAACTGTCACAAAAAGAAAAAGAGTACGTAGGAATAGGAGGGGGATTCGTCGGATGAAGCGGATGCTTGCCAGACGCATGATGTTTGTTACCATTATATTTATATTGTCTTTATCCATTATGCGAGGGTTTATCACCCTGGCCAAAGAGAATAAGAAAGAAGCGCCTTATTCGATTTGTAGCGATTCCTTCAAGTATTATAAAACCATCGTTATCCGTCCGGGAGAGACGCTCTGGAGCATCGCGGAGACCTACTGCACGGATGATTGCAGAACCCTGACAGATTATATAGACATCTTAAAGGAGATGAATCATTTGAATGGGGACACCATCTATGCTGGGGAACGAATTCTTGTCGTTTGTCAGAATTCAGACACCACGAACTGACGTTTTCATTCCCGCATAACATATAAATTGTGCCTTAATATATTCCAAAATTTCTTCAAGTTTCCGTTGCAATGCAACTGTGGCATATATTTTTTATCAATGGTATCAATATACATCCCTATGTATTGATATATAAAAACTCACCCAAGTATCGCGGGCCGCGGTAAATTGCCGTGGCCCGCACCAATTGGATCCATTTATTAAGAATAGAATCGTATGATTGCATACTTGGATACAATTCTAAAAAATGGTTTCCGCAATACATTTAATTTCCTATGTACTTGTTGGAAGCGAACTACATCTATACGACAAATGCCGATTTTTCCAAAAGATGTGGACAAGTTTTCCATAATATGCTATAATCCATACCGTGGGGAACTTAATAATATGTAAAACTAAACGTTCAAAACTTTACAGATAAGGGGGTTTTATTTTGAGCCAGTCACAGCATTCCAAAAACAAGACATACCACGAACAAACATACATAGACAACACCCTGCGTTTACGCGAAGTGTTAAAGACGTTGCCGCCGTTCGTCAAAGACTATTTTCGCGCGGTCGAACCGACAATGTCTGCCAAGACGCGAATTTCTTATGCTTACGACATTCGCGTGTTTTTCCACTTTTTGATGGAGAACAATCCCATCTATAAAAACTATTCCATCGAACAGTTTACGCCGGCTGACTTAGAACGCCTCGAACCCGTGGACATCGAGGAATACCAAGAATACTTAAAAGTATACAAAAACGAGGAAAAGCAACTCACAAACAAAGAAAAAGGACTTGCGCGGAAAATGTCGGCCCTTCGTAGTTTTTACGGATATTATTTCAAGCACCAAATTATCCAGAAAAATCCCACGTTGCTCGTGGACATGCCCAAATTGCATGACAAGGCCATTATTCGCCTTGATGCGGACGAAATCGCCATGTTGCTTGATTTTGTGGAACATGGCGGCGACGGATTGTCCGACCAGCAAAAACGTTATTATGAAAAAAATAAAAATCGTGATTTAGCGATTATCACGTTATTACTTGGAACTGGCATCCGTGTATCGGAATGCGTTGGTCTGGACATCCCGGACGTGGATTTCAAAAATAATGGCGTGAAAGTCATTCGTAAAGGAGGAAATGAAATGGTCGTTTATTTTGGCGAGGAAGTGGAACACGCCCTCAAATCCTATCTTTATACGACCAGGAAAGCCACTATCCCACTCCCCGGCCACGAGGATGCCTTATTCCTATCTACCCAGCGAAAACGAATCGGGGTACAAGCCGTTGAGAACCTGGTAAAGAAATACGCAAAACAAGTGACCCCGAACAAGAAAATCACGCCCCACAAGCTGCGAAGCACCTATGGAACGGCGTTATATAAGGAAACCGGGGACATTTACCTGGTGGCGGACGTATTAGGCCACAAAGATGTCAACACGACGAAAAAGCACTATGCCGCCATTGACGAGGATCGACGTCGCATGGCCGCGAAAGCGGTTCGCCTGCGGGAAGATTAAGAATCTGAAGAATCCCAGCATGACCGTACATATTTCACGCGAAAATGGCCAGCTATTAACGATTCATTATATTAGTCGAAAGCCGAATGAGAAAGGATGCCAAAAAAACATGCAGCTACAAAGATTGTTAAGTTATACGCGAAAAGCCGTGGATGAATACCAAATGATTGACAAAAACGACCATATCGCCGTTGGAATATCCGGCGGAAAAGATAGCCTTACGCTTTTATATGCCTTACAAGGCCTGCAAAGGTTTTATCCAAAGAGTTTCAAGCTAAGCGCCATCACCGTGGATTTAGGCTTTCAAGATTTTGATTTATCCCCCATCCAGAAACTATGTCAGGAATTGGAGGTTCCATACCATATTGTCAAATCGGATATTTATCATATCTTGTTTGACGTTCGCAAGGAATCCAACCCCTGCTCACTTTGTGCCAAGATGCGAAAAGGTGCCTTGAATGATGCCATAAAAAAGCTTGGTTGCAACAAGGTGGCTTATGCCCACCATAAAGACGACATGATTGAAACGATGCTGCTCTCCCTTATTTTCGAGGGGCGTTTCTACTCTTTTTCACCCAAAACGTATCTTGACCGCATGGATTTGACCGTCATACGCCCCTTGATGTTCGTGGACGAACTGGAAATCTGCGGGTTTCGTAACAAATACCAGCTTCCGGTCGTCAAGAGTAAATGTCCGGTGGACGGATATACGAAGCGGCAATATGCGAAGGAACTCTTGAAACAGTTGAATACGGAGCACCCCGGGACACGCGAAAGGATGTTTCATGCCATTCTCAATGGAAACTTAAAAGGATGGCCGGAAAAAATGGGTGGCATGCATGAAGTATGACATCGTCGCAGGATAGTAACACGGTCACTAGTACCGACATTAAGAGAGTACCCGACATCCATATCGGGTACTCTTTGAGAAAAATAAGAGAAAACGTATTGACCTTACATTGGTTCAATACGCGAAGATAATCATATCTTCGCGTCCTTAATAGAAATACTTTCTTTCAACGCCACGTACTGCTCCACCATCTTCGCGGTTCCCTCAACACCTAGTCTGGAACTGTTCAAACACAATTCATAGCTTTCGGCATCGGACCATCTCTTGTTCGTATAGTAGTCATAATAGCTTGCGCGCTGTTTGTCTGCCTTTAGAATCATGTCTTTGGCTTTGTTATCCGGCAAGTCATAAATACGGGCAATCCTGCGAATCCTGGCATTCAAATCGGCATGGATAAAGACACTGACCACGTTGTCATAATTTTCCAACGCGTAATCCGCACATCGCCCGACGAGGATGCATGGTCCCTCGTCCGCAATCTTCTTAATGGCATCGAACTGTGCCAGAAAAACTTTGTGGTTAATCGGCATGTCGGTATAAGCACTGCCGGTATATCCCACGGAGTACGTATCCATGACCAGGGAATATAAAAAGCTGTTTGTCGGTTTTTCATCATGGGTTTCAAAAATCTCCTCGCAGATTCCGCTTTCTTTCGCGGCGCGTGTAAGCATCTCTTTGTCATAAAGCTTAATGCCAAGATCCTCGGCAATCTTGTAACCTATCTCTCTTCCGCCACTTCCGAATTGTCTTCCGATTGTAATGATGGTATTCGTCTTCATTCTTCTGTCATCCTCCCACGTAGTCTGATGAACCGTCCTTTCATCAAGTTATGTTCATTATGTTGATTATATCTGAAAACCACAAATTTTACAAGAACTCTTGACAATTTTGTAGCTATTTTATACAAATTAACTAATCTGTGAACACCACCTATAAGAAAAGAATATATATGAATACGTTCGGCCTATGCGTTTCCATGTATTTCCCCTCATTCTAACAAAACCAGTAAATTCTCGAAATATGCGGGAAGCGGAGCATCAAATTCCATATATTCTCCCGTTGAAGGGTGTATAATCCCCAGAATTTTGGCATGCAACGTCTGTCCCTGCAGCTTGAAAGGGCACTTTGCCGGCCCATAAACGTCATCCCCGAGAACAGGATGGCCGATGCTGGACATGTGTACACGTATTTGATGGGTTCTACCCGTTTCCAACGTACATTCCACGTAGGTATAATTATACTTTTCAAAGCGTTTAAGCACTTTGTAATGCGTGACGGCACTTTTTGCATTTACCGCGTGGGTGCTCATTTTCTTTCGATCCACCGGATGTCGGCCAATCGGCGCAAAAATCGTCCCCTTGTCCTCCTTCAAGTTTCCGGATACAATGGCATGGTACTTTCTTGTGATGGAATGTTCCTTTAACTGGAAAGCCATCTTTTGATGGGCCAAATCGTTTTTACAAATTAAAAGTGACCCCGTCGTATTCATGTCAATTCGGTGCACGATACCCGGCCGCATGACACCGTTTATACCTGAAAGATGCCCTTTGCAGTGAAACAAGACCGCGTTGACCAACGTGCCAGAATAATGTCCCGGTGCAGGATGTACGACCATGCCCTTTGGCTTGTTCACGACCAAAATATCATCGTCCTCATAGAGGATGGAAAGAGGAATCTCCTCTGGAAGGATGTCTGGTTCCTTCGCTTCTGGAACGGACACACAAAGTTCATCCCCCGCACAAAGTTTGTAATTGGCCTTCAATACGACTCCGTTGACGGTCACCAATTCTTCCTTTATCAGTTTTTGAATAAAAGAACGCGTTTTATCCGGCATCTGCTTGGCAAGATACTTATCCACGCGTTCCCCTTTTGTTTCTTTTGTTTCATTCTTCAATATGCTAAAATGCAATTCCTCCATAAATATACGTCCTCCATCTAACGCGTGAACCCTTCAAAACCATGATTCCCCGTTGCATCATGTCCTTTTGGAAATGGAAAAGCAGGAAAGCTCTTCCTCGGAATAATAAAATAAAAGAGAAAATGCAAACAAAATGCAGCCAATCACGACATAGCAATCGGCAACGTTAAAAATTGGAAAGTCAATCAGGCTAAAATAGAAGAAATCTACCACGTATTCAAAGCGAAGCCGGTCTATCATGTTTCCCAACGCGCCAGACACGATTAAAACGGCATAAACCCGCATAAGGTAATATCGTTTTGAATGAGGGATTTTGGCATAAAAATAAAGGACGATTAAAAAAATAAGCGCCGCTCCCAACATGAAAAAGAGCTGTTTGTCTTGAAACAAACCGAACGCCGCCCCTCGATTTTCCAAATACTGCAGCTCAAATACTCCAGAAAGCAAAGGAAACGCCGGTTTTCCCTTCAAGTGTACGACGGCCAAATATTTTGTGTACTGATCAAGCAGCGTTAAAAGCAAACTGACGACTCCCGCATACACGTAACTTTTTAACGTCTTATTTTTTTCCATTCCCAAACTCCCTTGAATTATATGAATTATAAATCACCTTGCAAGTCCCAATCGTTCCCCTCATCTCATACGTACTTATAAACCAAAACAGAAATCCTGCCCTTCTTCGTGTTCCCCATTGTTTTCACGTATTGGAACTTTCCCATGCCCCGCACGGAAACCCGATCCCCCTCTTTAGGTTGATACGCGTTTGACGTAACAAGCTTTCCATTTACAAATACCTTGCCGGCTTCAATCAAAGGGCAAAGCTTACTGCGCGAAGAGGAAAAGGCCAGGGAAAGCAGACTGTCCAAACGCACGGATGCGACCGTCCCTTTCATTTCCTCGAATCGGGGAGAATAAGAAAAGCCATGTAATTCTTCCTCCCTGGCCATAACAGCCGTATGCCGTATCTGGTCAAGATTTTCAATCAAAAAATCTTTCATCTGCGGTCTTGCAAACACATAAGCCAAATTTTTTTCCAACACGATGTCCCCAATCTTGTTTCGCTCTATTCCAAGATTCAATATCGCCCCCAGATAATCGCGATGAGAAAGCTCCTCCGAATATTTTTCGTGGAGCGGGGAAATCTTAATCACCGATATCGCGTCAAAGAAAAGAGATTCTTCGTTCTCGACACGCAAAGAAAGAGCATCAGGCAAAAATGCCGCCAACTGACGCTCTGCAGATTCATATCCACCGAAAAGAAAATATCTCGTAAAAAGGGTATCTTTCGGCAATGAATGTAAAATATTCAGTTCGTTCAAATTCAAAAAGTCAGAATATGTAATCCTCTCGCGATGATAAGCGACCCGCGACAATTCAACCAAGCGCTTCTCCAGTAACTGTTCTTCTTTCTGCATACCTTTACAATTCTTTCATTCTTTCCTAAAATCTACTGCGGACGCTTGGATTTTCCATAGAACTACCCAATAAATCTTGTAAATCACCGGTAATGTCCACGTTCGTCGGCGTAATCAGAAAAATATAATTCGAAATTTTCTGAAGGTTTCCACTAATTGCAAAAGTGGCACCGGAAATAAAGTCAATAATCCTCTGAGCGATTTCCAAATCCATCCCTTCCAGATTTAAAATTACAGTACGGCCCGCCAGCAACGTCTCCGTAATCTCTCGGGAATCGTCAACGGAACTTGGCTTTACCACGCACACTTCCATGTTCCCGTTATTCTTTCTAGCCGCCGGCTGGCGCATCGGGGTTATCTTGTTACTGTTCGCCGGGGCGAACTTGCCGCCCTCGTCCATGTCAAAATCATCATATCCGTCATCCTTGTTACTCTTCTTTCCACCGAACACGGAACGACGGGGTTTTTCTTCATAATCGTCATCATAGTATTCGTCATCATCATAAAAATCATCATCGTAATCATCATCATTCAGTTTCATGATATCCAGAAACTTGTCAAACACACCCATATTATACTCCTATCTTGTATACTGCTGATACAATCTTGTTTTTTGCACCGTCTCTTCAGAAATAATTTCTGACACCAAAAATTCCGGTTCCCACCCGGATCATGGTCGCACCTTCTTCTATGGCGACCTCATAATCATTGGTCATCCCCATCGACAGCACATCCACATTCCTATTATCAATGTTTTTCCCCATAATGTCAACAGATAATTTATGTAAATTTTTGAATATTTCACGATTTTCTTCGGAATTATCTACAAACGGGGCAATCGTCATCAAGCCACACACTTGAATATGGTCGAATTCAGCCAACTTTTCCATGAACTCCTCGACCTCGTCGACATGTATGCCAAACTTACTCTCCTCTTCCGCCACGTTGACCTCGACCAGTATTTTTGTCACACAATTATTTTTGGCAGACTCTTTTTCAATCGTTTGTGCCAGTTTCAGCGAATCCACCGAATGAATCATTGCCACCTTGCCAATAATGTATTTCACCTTGTTTGTCTGTAAATGGCCAATCATGTGCCATTCAATGTCCTTCGGCAACGCCTCGTATTTGTCAAGCAACTCTTGTACCTTGTTTTCGCCAAACACGCGTACCCCGAGGTCATACGCTTCCTTAAGCACTTCCACGGGCTTCGTCTTACTGACCGCGACCAACGTCACGTCCTTTCGCCTCCGCCCGGCCTTGTCACACGCCCTTGCAATGTTTTCTTCTACGTTCTTTAGATTTTCTCTTAACATGCTTTCCTTTGACATGAACCTTGTCCCCTCTCTTTTTTACTGAAATATGACTTCGTCTTCTTCCACCACGTCCGCATTCTGGACGATGTGGTCATAATTACTCAGACTCTGTGAAAGTCCCTCTTGGACAATATAATAATCGTCGTTTTCACACAAAATCTGCACTGGTTTGAAAACGGCATATCCCTTGTTGACGCAATACGCCCCAGGAAGCGGCGTGGTCTCCTGCAAAACACAAGTCTCCGTTGAACCGGGCTTGATTAGGACGTCTCCTCCTTCAAATTGGGAAGGATCCAAATAGATGTGCTCGTCATCCGAAGCAGTGAAAATGTCTACGCTTCGGAATACGGCTTCTCCATCCTTTTGAAGCAAGACGCCCTGGTTATATGCGCCGATTGTCTCCAAATAAGTCGCGCTGACCATGTAAAACGGCTTCTCGACCACGGAACTTTTGGGAATCTTTAGCCCGCTCTGGTCGGTCAAAATCAACTCAACCGTCACATACCGTTCCTTCGCGTAGCGAATCATCGAATTGTCGTAGCAGAGCCGCCCGTAATAATCGCCTGATTTTTCCACGATGGAGAAGTCAGCCCAGATTGTCTCGCTTTCCTTGTTAATCCGGGTCTTGACCATGGTCGTTTCGGAAAGTTCCAAAGCCGCCTCCTCGGAAAGCTGTATGTATATTTTCCAATCATCTGTCGTGATGAGTTTATAAACAGGGTCACCTTGCTTTATGCTCGTCTGACTGGTGACATGGTGGGACTCATAGCCGCTACGTTCGAAAATTTCTTGACACAAGCTCTCTTCGTCCGCGTCTTCATAACCGTCAAACGTCATGACGATAATACCGTCCCTGGTACTTTTGCTGATTGGAATTGAGGACGCATTATTCGCAATCATCTCATTCAGCTTTGCATTTTGGGACTGTTTGGATGCGTTTTGCAGGATGGAGTCAACGTCGTTCTTAAAAGAATACACCGTGGAAAACTTGTTCGAGTCAAAATTTTCATAAAAATTCTGCGTACGCTGCAAAATACTTTGCCGTTGCTCCTCGTTCAGGAACAACAATGGTTCGTCACCAACATCATCCTCCGTTGGTTCCAACTTTTGCTTGGAAATGGCATACACGTCACTTCCCGCCCTGATTTTCGCGTTCTCATTTTGGAAATAACTGACATAGCCGCTGTCTTGAGCAGCCACCACGGTTTCCTCCCTCATGATAAAGCCGGTATATGAATTATCCTTTACGATACTACCCCTTCTCACTTCATATACGAAGACTTGTTTCGAGGTTGTATACATGAATACGGTCACGACCAGATAAATAAGAATAACGACAAACAATAAAATGCCAATGTTCATCTCCCATTTATTTTTTCGTTTTTGAATCGTCGTGACCTTGTTTTGCTGTCCTTTCAAATCAATACTCCCTATTCGTGCATATTTCCAGTATATTTACACATACTATGTCCATTGATATAAAAAGGAGGATATAACACATGAAGTGGTTCGACAATACTGGACTTACAATTGTAATCATCGGTGCAATCAACTGGCTTTTGATTGGTATTTTCCGTTTTGACCTGGTCGCCTTCCTTTTTGGTGACTTGAGTTGGCTTTCCAGAATCGTTTATACCGTCGTGGGACTGTTCGGGCTTTATCTGATCAGCCTTTATGGACGAATCAACAGCATGTCCGAGGCATAAATGACGTTCTCTATTAAGACAAAACCGCTGGCGGCAAAACCGGCGGTTTTGTCTTTTGTGTCATTTCGTCCCGAAATCCGCATTCGTCGCTTCGCTCATGTTAATGATTTGTGCCAGTGTCAGGCGAAACTTCACTGTCCGTCACTGACGGCGTGTCCGTCGCAATACTATAGTCTCCATCCGCCGAAGAATCCACTCCGCTCGAAGAATCCGTGTTGGCCACGTCGTTCGCCGAAACTATGGCGACATCCAAAAGAATGTCCATGGTGTTATACAAGTGCGGCTTAGACGGCGCGCCCATCACGATGGAAATGTACGGATGCTCCGCTCCGTCCGAACTATTTGACGTCACACTATAAAGCACCAGACAAGAACCGGCCTCATTGGTCGTACCGGTTTTGCCACCTATCACGCGGATGCCGTCCGGAGAAAGCCAGTTTCCCGACAGATAATAGTTTGACGGCCTCCACGTCCCATATCGCACGCTCCCATCAGCCCCGGTCATGGTACCGGTATAAGTATACATGGAAATGATTTCCACAAAACGCGTATCTTGCAAACACGCGTTAAAAATCAAGTATAGGTCATAGGCCGTCGTATAATGTTCTTCTTCATGCAAGCCATGCGGATTCAAAAAATGAGAGTGCGTCGCCCCAAGTTGCCAAGCTTCGGCGTTCATCAACTCGGCAAAGCTTTCGACGCTCCCGCTGATATGCTCCGCGATGGCCACCGCGTTGTCATTCCCGGAACAAAGAAGCAACCCGCATAACAAGTCATAAAGAGTAATCTGGTCTCCCTCTTGCAACCCGCATAATACGGCCTCTGGTTCAAATATCGTCGCGTTCCTTCCCACGACCACGACATCGTCCAAATTGCCATACTTCAGTGTGACGTAAGCAGTCATTAGCTTCGTCGTACTGGCCGGATATAGTTTTTCAAACACCTTGTTCGAATACAACGTCTGACAGTGTTCCACGTCAAAAAGAGCCGCTTTCTCGCCCAAATAAACGACCTCTTCGTGAAACCCGACCCAGTCGCTATCAAAGTCACCATATTCCAACGCCTTTTCCGTTCCGACGCACAAGGAAGAGGCGTATAGGCGATCCTCATACAAGCTTTTTGTGAATGCGTTCGTCTCGTATCGCATGCCATAGGCAGTGTTCGCATATTTTTGATTCAGGAAAAACAGAGTCCCCGGGCAAATGATTGCGAGTGCAAGACAGATGGCGACTCCCACCAAAAGCAAGATTCGTTGTCGCTTTCTCTTCTTACGTGTCATCCGCTTACGCGCCAACTCTTCTTGTCGTCTGTGCGGCCTTTTCGCCGCCACGTCTTCTTTCCGTGCAGGTTTCGCCCGTTCTCGCGCCGCATCCCCTGCCCGCGTCACTTGTACATCTCTCTCCAATCCAAATCCCCCCTGTCCAATGCCAATATCAATGCCTCTGCCGTGGCAATGTTCGTGGCCATTGGAATATTGTACATGTCACACAAACGCACGATATCGTTCACGTCCGGCTCATGCGAACGTGGGGTGAGCGGATCGCGGAAAAAAATCATCAAGTCCATTTCGTTTTGTTCAATCTGCGCCCCCATCATCTGCTTGCCGCCAAGATGCCCTGGAAGATATTTGTGAATGTTCAAATTTGTGACGTTTTCCACCAGTATGCCCGTCGTCTCCGTCGCATAGAGATGATGTTTGTTTAAAATGCCTCTATACGCGATGCAGAAATTCTGCATCAGCTTTTTCTTTGCGTCATGTGCAACCAATCCAATGTTCATAGCATCCACCTCTCCTAATCTCGTCTATTGATACTTCTTCGGCTGAAGCCCGACGTTAAGCACGAAACCGATTCCCATATAGAAACAGATGACGGAAGTCTGTCCATAGCTTACAAAGGGCAGTGAAATCCCCGTGTTGGGAAAAAGCATGGTCGCCACACTGATATTGATAAAACTTTGTATGCCTATCAGTGCGGCCACGCCCCCGCAGATGAGTTTGCCCGCATCGTTCTTCGCCTTCATGCCGATGGTGATACACCTTACCACTATCAATAATAACAAAATTATGACCACACAACAACCCACAAATCCCAATTCTTCACCAATAATTGCAAAAATAAAGTCCGTTTGTGGTTCCAAGATGAAATTTCCGTTCTTTACGGAGGTCGTCGCGTCATTATTATAGCCCTTTCCCGTCAGTTGGCCGGAACCAATCGCCATGACGGAATTTAGCTGCTGGTACGCCTCCTCGGATTCATACTCTTCCGGATACAACCACGCGAGAATACGGTTTTGTTGGTATTGTTCCAAAAACGGCTGGTCGGGCTGGATAATCCAAATAAACATGCCGATAAACAGCGGAACCCCGATTGCCAGAACCGTGCCTATGAATTTGTAACTCAAACCGCCCATGTACATCAAAACGCAAAACAGAAGGGCGATGCAAATCGTGTTGGAGAGGTTTGGTTGTTTGTAAATCAATAGCAGGGAAGGGACAAGCAAGGCGACCCCCGCGATAATCATTTTCGGGTCACGCATCGCCTTCTCCTTTTTTGTCAACAACTTGGCATAAAACAAGATGTATATGATTTTTGTCAGGTCGGACGGCTGAAACTGGACAAATCCCAGGTTCAGCCAACGCGTCGCCCCATTCACGTTCGTCCCGACGAGCAAGACGGCTCCAAGCAGGACGAGGTTTAGCACGTACATCACCCAATAAAAATTCAGCACCCAGTCATAGTCGAACAGGGAAATCACGACCATGGCCACGATTCCCAAAAGGATTCCCAGAATCTGCTTGTTTTGGTACGATGAATCGGCGCTCCTTACCACGAAGACACCAATGACGGAAATCGCCAGCACCAGAAACACCAGGCTAAATTTATAATCTTTGTAATGATAACGCGAAAGCGAACGTCGTATCAACTGTAATAATGTTTTCAATACTTTTCTCCCGTATATTTAATATGTATGTCCGAGCGCGTGATGCGCACCTGAAAATACTCCGGCTTTATCTCCATATATTTCGACAGTGTATGAAAGATGTCTCTGGACAAGTCCTCCGTCGTGCCGGGCGTGCATTGCAACCGGTCGGTAACGAGAAGGTTTACAATCCGTTCTTTTGCTATCCGTACAGATGGGACACTCATGCTCACACTCTCCTATTTTCCAGAAAACAGATGTTTGATTCGCTCCAGAAATCCTTCCGGGCAGCAAATGTCTGGAATATCCACCTTTTCGCCGAGTATCCTGCGGCAAATCCGTTCATACGCCTCGCCAGAAAGGCTGTCCGTCCCGACCACGGCCTCGCCCTGGTTTGTCGCTATGACGACCTGCTCGTCGTCAGGAATGACTCCCAGCAAGTCAATTGCCAAAATTTCCGTCACGTCCTCCACCGTCATCATGTCTCCCCGGCGTACCATGTCCACGCGAATACGGTTAATCAGCAGTTCATTTTTCTGAATTCCGCTGGCTTCCAAAAGCCCGATGATGCGGTCCGCGTCCCGGATGGCAGAAACCTCGGGCGTAGTCACGACGATGGATCTCTCGGCACCCGCGATGGCGTTTTTAAAGCCTTGTTCAATACCGGCAGGACAATCGATCAATATATAATCAAACTCATCCTTGATTTCGGCCAAAAGCTTTCGCATCTGTTCCGGCGAAATGGCCGACTTGTCCTTCGTCTGTGCCGACGGAAGAAGATATAACTCAGGGTAACGCTGGTCACGAATCAGGGCTTGTTTCAAACGGCATCCCCCTGAAATCACGTCTACCAGATTATAGACGATCCGGTTTTCCAGACCCATGACCACGTCCAAGTTACGCAGCCCCAAATCCGTGTCTATGACGATTGTCTTCTTTCCGGCCAATGCCAGCCCGATTCCGATATTTGCCGTCGTAGTGGTCTTTCCTACGCCGCCTTTTCCCGATGTAATGACGATGACTTCACCCATGTTTGTAATTTCCTCCTCAACTCTAGTATCGCTTTTTAATCCTCTACGAGAGGATCCAGATAGATGCGGCCTGCGTCTACCGTGGCAATCTTGGCCCCCTTTATGCTCAGGCTTTCCTGATAGACGATTTGCCGCCTGGCCTCTATGTTCCCGATTCTAAGCTGCTTCGGACGCATGTCCAATGCGACGACGTAAGATGCGTCATCCCCGCACGCCCCCGCATGCACGCTGCCATACAAGTTACCGACAATCACGACGTTTCCCCGGGCGATTACTTTCGCCCCAAGCTCCACGTCGCCGAGAATGACGATACTGGAATCCGATTCCACGACTTGGTGCTTTTTTAACGTCCCGCGATAAAATTGCCCGTCCTTTTTTTGAAAGCCGGACATCGTTCCTGCCACGGCGTTTCTGTATACGAGCTCGTGCTCCGCGTTTTTGTCGATGACACAAACAATGTCGATACTCGTTATGTCACGAAACAACTCTAGAATGGTCTCCTCTTCCGTATAGGAAAGCTTCCTGCCAACAAAGGACACTGCCAAATGTGAACCCTCGAAAAAGCGGGCGGAACTTTCAAACTTTTCTTTCATGTGCGCCAGCAACGTGTCAAACGGCACGTCATCGGCCATACGGATTTCCATCCCATAGCGGTTACTTTTAATTGTAACAAGCCTGTCCATAAACCTTCCTTTCCATGAAAATTTCCCTTTCCATAGGCTCTTCCTCCAGCGTCAGTCTCCCCTGACGGTGAAGGTTTGAACCTCCTTTGCATGTCCGGTCACCAGTTCTTCTTTTGGCACCAAATTGAAATACGCTTTCACGATGTCACCCGCGATGTCGGCGGGATAATTGGAAAAATACCCGTTCGCGATACGAACGGCGACGGCGATTTCCGGCTCTTCCACCGGTGCGAACCCGACAAACAAGGCATGATCGGCATGTACGTCGCTTTGCTGCGCCGTTCCCGTCTTTCCCGCCATGGAGATCTCCAATCCCGTGAAAGAGGAACTGCCTTGTACCATGAGCTGCATTCCCTGGTGAATCAAATTCCACGTCTCGTCTGATACGTAATCCATCGTGCTTACGACTTCCGGTTCATACTGCTTGATTCGCTTCCCGTTCGCGTCGGTCGTCTTGTCCAACAACGTCAGCTTATAAACGGTTCCTTTGTTTGCCACGGCGGCCACATAACGGTTTAACTGGCTGACGGTATAGTTGTTGGTGCCTTGCCCGATTGCCGACTGCACGGAGAACTGATTGGAAATCTGTGGTTCGGATTCTGGAATCTCCAGCCCTGACTTTTGATCCAAGCCAAACCCCGTCGCATATTTTTTCAACGTCTCGACACCCTTGTCACTGTCGTACTCCTTGTTCTCATCCATTCCAAGCTCATATCCTATCTCGTAATAAAAAATGTTACATGAATGGGCAATCGCCCCCACGATATTAAGCCATCCGTGCGAACTTGGATAAATCCAGCAACGCGGACTCGGCGTGACCTTGTCAAATTCCCCGGTACATGAAATGATTGTCTCGCTGTCAACAATGTTTTCACAGAGGCCCGCCACCGAAGACACCATCTTGAACGTCGAACCGGGAGCCGTGCGCTCCTGTGTCGCATTATTATAAAACGGACGGGAAAGTCCCGTAGCCAGTTGGTTATAATAAGTGACATCCATGTTATTGGCCAAACGGTTATTGTCATATCCCGGATAAGACACGCAGGCAAGAACTTCTCCCGTATTCGGGTCGCTGACCACCGCCGAGCCGGTACAAGGCTCCAAGGCCAGTTGTCCCGGCGTAATTTCCAGGCTTTGAATCTTGCCGCACAACCAGTCGAATGCGTCAAGCCCCCTGTTTCTCAATCCATGATAAGATCCTTCGTCCATCGGCAGAACGCCTTGTTCATAAACAATCGCACAAATCTGGTTTCCACTGACTCCACCTGATTTTATAAGATATTTGTAGAGAATTTTGTCAAAATCGGGATCCTCGCTCAAATATTCTTCCAAATATTTCACGATTCCTTGGTAAATTTGCGCGGCATCCGAATAGCGTTCCGAAGAAACATACCCGGTAAGCTGCGACGTGTCAATCCAATTCTTGGAAATCGCATAATTTAAAAACTGGTTCAAGCTGATGGTTTCTTCCTTCGCCCACGCCAAATACGTTTCATCCGCGGTGTCAATCACTTCCGACATCAATAGTCCCGTTTTCTCCTGCAAAAGGTCGATGGAGATATAGTCCTGATATGCCTTCATGTCCTGCGGCAAGTCCTTATACGCGATCCCCCCGCTCAACTCACCGCTTATGGCACTTAGAACCTCCTGCTTGCGTTGCTGGAACACCTGGTATACCTCCCGCTCCGTTTCCCCGGCGAATTCTGAAGAAAAGTGTTCGTGGTCGATGATGGAGTTGTTAATGAAAGCGTGGTAGGCGTCATCGGCAGGAATGATGATGTTGCTGGCGTTCGTTTCTATACTTGGGTCATAATTCATGACGTTGCGAAGCTTGGACAATAGAATACCCGCAATCTCCTCCTCCAGCAAATGATACGTCGTCTCCTGCAACTCCATATCCAACGTCAAATACACGTCATTTCCAATGCCTTGTTCTTTATAACTGACCGTGTCAATGACCTTGCCCAGGCTGTCCACGTAAAACGTGGTGGAACCCTTCTCTCCCTGCAAAAGGGCGTCCATCGTCTGTTCGATTCCGGCCTTGCCGACGACGTCCGACAGCGTATACTTTTCTTTTAAATCCTCGTCCAGGGCATCGTATTCCTCCTGAGAAATCTTCCCCGTATAGCCGATGACGTTGGCATAATAATTCCCCGGCGCATAACGCCGCAGGGACTCCTCCGCAATGTCCACCCCGATCAGGACGTCCAAGTTTTCCATAATGGCAGCCGCCGTTTCGTCGCTGACATCGGAAGCGAGCACCGTAGGAATAAACTTCTGATAACTGTTCAAGCTAATTGCATAGCGCAAGTTGACCATCTTGAGCACATATTCCTTGTCCAGGTTCTCTATGTCGATTTCATACCCATAATTCTCATCCGTACATAAATACGTAATCAACTCCTCCGCGGAAGCGTTCTTCTGCTTTTCCGTCAAATCGTCCACGTAAATTTCTCCATATACGTCGGCGATGAATCGTAGCCGCAAAGTTCGATTCGTCTGGGCAAACTCATATTCCCCAGAAGAATCCAAAACGATGCCGAAACTATTGATGACGGAATCGCCATGGGACTCTACGATATCAATGACCTTTGCCAAAATCGCGTTAAGCCTTTCGTTGCGATCCTTTCCGGTGATGTCGTCCTCAATCGTGACCGCATAGGCCAGTTCATTGTACGCCAGGAGATTGCCGTTGCGGTCATAGATGTTGCCGCGTGTGCCGGCAATCGTGCGTGTCTTACGTATCCTGAGCTTGTAATTGTCCATGTAATATTCGCCCTTGACGATTTGGAGATAAAACAAGCGCCCCACCAAAATGGAAAAAAGCAGGATGAATACAAGAATCAACACGAAAAGGCGAGATTCCACAATCGCCTTTTTAAACTTTTTTAATTGCTGTCTGCCGCGTCTTAATATCAATTTAAACAAATTTTCCCATGCTCCTTTTCTCTTCCGTCTCCATCCGATAGTTTATCAGGCGTATCATTGGATAAAGCGCCAATGCCACCAATATAGTATATATGAGCTCCGGTATGATAATATGACTAAAATAATATGGAAAGTCAAATTCACTGCGGAGCATGAACATTAAAAGATAAATCAGCACCCCGTAGCAAAACTCACTGGCCGCGATGAACGCGACCGGAATACGTAAGGCTTCTTCGTAATACGTACCGCCCAATAATCCGTTGACGTAGCCGGTAACCATATAGAAAAACGCATAAAAACCTAACAGCCCGCCAAACTGGACATCGATTAGCATGCCCGCCAAAAAGCCCGTCAGCATCCCTTCCTTCGCCCCCCGCAAAAATCCAATGGAAGCCACGATTACAAGCAGGAGGTTTGGCTTGATAGACCCCAACGCCAGCCTTTGAAAAAGAGTGCCTTGCAAGACAAAGCCAAATAACACAAATAAAATTGTAATCAAAACCCGTTTCATCTTTAACTTCATCGTGGTGGCGGTTCCCCTTTCCAAATCATCGCGCTTACAAGCGCCGCTTCCTAATTCACGTTTTCATTCGCGTTCGTTTTATTTTTTACGTCTTCCTTCGTCTCCGTGATGACCAACACCTCTTGCAGGTTCTTAAAATCCACCGCCGGAGTAATGTAACCAGAACGGGTAAGGTTGTTCGAATCCACCGACACTTCCCTGATGTAGCCAATTAAAATGCCCTGCAGGTATTTGTCGCTGATGTGGGAGGTCACGACCTGATCCCCGATTACGACCGTGTTGTCATTGTTTTCCATCTGTTCAAAACTTAACTTTCCGTCATTGATCAGTGTCAAATCCCCGTTTACGATACAGCGGTCCGAGGTGGACAATACCATCGCGCTGACATTGGACGAATCATCAATCACGGAACGCACCGTCGCCCACGTGGGGCCGGTCTCCGTCACGATTCCGACCAGTCCGTTGCCCGCGATGACGTTCATGTCCACTCTGACACCATCCAAACTGCCCTTGTCAATTGTGAACATACTAAACCAATTGCCCGAATCACACCCTATCACATGGGCTCCGATTTTTTCATATTCCGCATAATTCATGTCCAACTTATATAACTCCCGCAGACGCTCCAACTCATATTTTTCCTGTTGGAGGGCGCTGTTTTCTGCCATCAGCATATCCAATTCTTCTTGTAGCTTTTCGTTTTCCGCCTGCACGGACTTCATGGTTTTAAAATTTTCACTGAACTCGTGCAGCCAAATTCCTACCTGGTTGACACCTTGCTGCATTGGAATCACCGTGAAACTCGCGACGATTTTGAACGGCCCGCCCACTTGCTCCGCAAAAAAAGACAAAAGCATCAATGCCGCGCAAAGCATGCACAACCCGCCAAACCAATATTTATTTTTTAATGAATTTGAATGTTTACTCATTGATCCTCCATTACATAGACACCGTCCAGGACTTTTACAGTAAATTTTTTTCCCGCATGCTGAAATAGCAATTATCCCCAATGATGATATGGTCAAGCAACTCGATGCCAATCATGTCCCCCGCGTTGCGAACCCGGTTCGTAGTACAAATGTCCGCCTTGCTCGGAGTGGGATCCCCACTTGGGTGATTATGCAAAAGTATGATATAGACGGCGTTTTTCTGCAACGCCTCCACGAAAAGCTCGCGCGGGGAAATCACCGTCGCATTGACGGTTCCCCTGGAAACGTCCGTCTCGCCAATCAGGCGGGACTTCGTGTTAAGCAAAAGCAGCTTCATGTTTTCTTGTTCCTGGTGGCGCATCTCTTCCATATAGTAAGTGGCGATGCTTTTGGCGTTTTCAAAACTCAGTTCCTCTCCCGCCCCCGCCTTTGCCAGCCGTTTGGCCAGCTCGGAAAGGCACATGATCTGGACGGCCTTCACCTGCCCGATGCCCTTGACCCGCCGCAACTGATCATAAGTCCAATGATGGATGTTTAAAATCCCATTCGCTCCAAAGGGCGGGTGCAAAATCCTGCGGGAGAGTTGCAAGGCGCTTTCTCCCTTCGTTCCACTGCGCAACAAAACAGCGAGCAACTCTACGTCTGTAAGATTTGCCGCTCCAAGCTTCTCGCACTTCTCATAAGGGCGCTCTTCCGTGTTCATTTCTTTGATCGATTCCATGTGGTTACATCATGGCTGTTCATGTTTGTTGTGTGTTCTGCATCATTCTACCACAATTTCCAAAAAGTGTATAGGCTTTTCATAGACTTTTAATAAGTGATTTGAAGGATGGATTCGGCCACCTTCATGCCATCCATCGCGGCCGACGTGATTCCGCCCGCATACCCGGCTCCTTCGCCGCAAGGATAGACACCTTTCGTCCCGCTTTCTAAATGTTCATCCCGCACAAGGCGCACCGGTGACGAAGTACGGCTTTCCACTCCCGACAAGACGGCGTCTGGCCGGGCGAAACCTTGTATCTTTTTATCCATCGCGAAGATTCCTTGTTGCAGGGAATCGGCGAGTTCCTCCATAAAAAGGGAGCGTACGTTGGCAAGACGGTACTCTCCTTTTGTCTGCGGAATGACCTTTCCCAGCTTCGTCGTGGGACGATTCGCGCAAAAATCGTCGAAACGCTGTACCGGAATTTTCCCCTCACCAAGCTCATAGGCTCTTTCCTCCAGCCTTTGCTGAAACTCGATGCCGGAGAGCGCCCCACTTGCGCCATAATCGCTTGGCGTGACCGTGACGATGACAGCGCTGTTGGCGTTCTTTCCTATCCGGGCAGAATAACTCATGCCGTTGACCGCCAGCCGCCCTTCCTCGGAGGACGCATTGACCACGTATCCGCCCGGACACATGCAAAAAGTATAAACGCCTCTTCCATTTTCCAAGCCATGGGTCAATTTATAGGAAGCGGGCGGCAGCTTGTCGGCCATCTTGTCCCCATACTGTGAAACCTGAATCATCTTTTGCGGATGCTCGATGCGAACCCCAACCGCGAACGCCTTCGGCTCCATTAAAATTCCGTGACGATGCAATAAATGAAACGTATCCCGTGCGCTATGGCCTATCGCCAGTACAAGTATACGTGTATACAATTTCTCTTGCCCGTTGATAATTACGGACTTTATAACCTTTTTCGCCCCGTCCGTCGTAACTTCCTCTTCCATTTCCGTCACATGGGAATGAAACCGCACCTCGCCGCCAAGGCGAATGATTTTCGAACGCATATTGCGTACCACGGTTATCAAGACGTCCGTGCCAATATGCGGCTTTTGTTCATACAAAATGCTTTCCGAAGCGCCAAATTTTACAAACGTTTCCAAGACAAAACGATTTCTCCCGTTTTGTTCTTTCACCATGGTATTTAATTTCCCGTCCGAGAACGTACCCGCCCCGCCCTCGCCAAATTGTACGTTCGAGGATGGATTCAGCACGCCGTCCTTCCAGAATTTTTCCACGTCCCGCACACGCTCTTCCACTGCCGCGCCGCGTTCCAACACGATTGGGCGGCATCCTTCCATGGCCAGCAGGTAAGCACAAAACAGTCCGGCCGGACCCGCGCCGACGATGACCGGCCGGGAAGGCAAGGGGACGTTTCCAAGCTTTGGAGCCTTGTATTTTGCCTCCGTGACAAGGCGAAGCCGCCCCTTATATTTTTGCAGGAGTTTTTTCTCGTTTTTCACGCAGAAATCAATGGTGTAAGAATAAAAGATTTCCGGTTTTTTCCGCGCGTCGATAGAACGCTTGAAAATATGGAATCTTAATAATTCCTCCGGTTTCAGACGAAATGTTTGTAATAATTTTTCCTTGATTTTCTCGTCACCGTGTCCTGGTGCCAAATTCAACTGGTTCACACGAAGCATGATTGGCTGCCTCCTTTCCCGCCACATAACCGCTCGACCACGCCCACTGCAGGTTATAGCCGCCGCATGGGCCGTCCACGTCGAGGATTTCCCCGGCAAAATAAAGTCCCGGAACAAGCCTCGACTCCAACGTGTCTTGATTCACCTCCCTGGTATCGACGCCCCCGCAGCATACCTGGGCATGTTCATAGGAATTGGTGGCGACGACGTTTGTCTCAAACCGTTTGATGGCCCCTGCCAACGCCTGCAGCTTCTTGGACGGCAAATCACCCGCCATGTCCGCCCTCTCGATGTCACATTGGCGAAGCCACAATGTGTTTAGCTTGGCGGGAAACATGCCGGTCAAAAAATCCTCCGCCTTTTTTTGAGGCCGTTTAAGGCCGCGCCGGGTGAAATATTCTACAAGCGCGTCTTGTGACAATTCCGGCATGAAATCCATTCTTGCCACCACCTTTCTCCCCTCATGCAACGCTTTCGCCGCGTATCTGCTCACTTGGAATACGGGAATCCCGGAAATGCCATATGCGGTAAGTTGGATTTCCCCTTGATCGGATGCGACAAACCGATATTTTACATTGTCTTTGACAAAAAGCGAGACGGTTCCTTGTATCCTCACTCCGGCAACCCCCTTATAAAATCCCTCCGCACACTTCAACTGCACCAGAGCCGGCAAGGGCGTGATGACGTGGTGTCCCAATGCCTTGGCCAATCGATAGCCGGATCCATCAGACCCCGTCTTGGCAGCCGCCTTCGATCCCGCCGCCAAAATCACTTTGTCACCAGTCAGGTTTCCGTCGGACAACTTCACGCAAAATCCCGATTTCCTGGAAACGATTCCCTCACATTCCTGACCGGTGCGAATTTCGACCTTCAATCTTGCCAATTCCATCCTTAATACGTCAAGTACCGAGGATGCTTGCCCGCTATGGGGATAATAATAGCCGCTCCGCTCTTTCGGGTAAATTCCCAGCTCCTGAAAAAAGGCGCAAGTGGCATCAGATCCAAACTGTTTGACAACATTCCACGCAAAGTCACCATTGTCAGATAAATAACAGTCGGCTGATTGGCAAGCGTTTGTAAAATTGCATTTTCCATTTCCCGTGGAAAGCAATTTTTTCCCGATTCTCTCCTTGTGTTCGACAATGGTCACTTTCGCCCCGCAAGAAGCAGCCGCGATGGCCGCCATCATGCCCGACGCGCCGCCTCCGATAACGATGACATGTCCCATTTCTGCCTCCTATCCCGTTTTGTATACAAGTATGCACGTATACCCATCCGGGCATACCACATCAAATGCGCTTCGCGCCAGCGGACTCTTTGAGTCCGTCAAGGTATGCCCGAGGGCACCCCTTAACGCATGCCCCTGCGGGGCGGGCGGACTCTTCGAGTCCGTCAAGGTATACTTTTATAGTTTCTCCAATTTTTCCGTGGAAACCACCCCGGCATTGACCAGATATTGTAACGATTTCAAAATCCCCAATTTCGCGCTTGGCCATGTCAGGCCTCCCTGGAAATAGACCGCATATGGTTCCTTCACGGGCGCGTCCGCGCTCAATTCAATCGAGGATCCCTGAACGAAGGCTCCCGCGGCCATGATGACGTCGCTGTCATATCCCGGCATTGCCCAAGGCTCCGGGGTCACGTAACTGTCCACTGGTGCCGCCGCCTGAACCCCCTGGCAAAATGCAATTACGCCTTCGGCACTCCCTAGCGTCACGGCCTGAATGATGTCGTGTCTGGACTCCTTGCCGTTTGGCACGACGGCATATCCTAAGCGTTCGTACAGATTAGCTGCGAAAACCGCCCCCTTAAGGGCGCTTGCCGTGACGGTCGGTGCCAGAAAAAATCCCTGATAAAACGATTGCATCACGCCCAATGAAGCGCCGACCTCCTTGCCCAGTCCCGGCGAGGTAAGCCGATAAGCACAGTTTTCAATCAAGTCTGCCCGCCCAGCCACGTATCCGCCAATCGGTGCCAGCCCTCCGCCCGGATTCTTAATCAACGATCCGACGACCATGTCCGCCCCGACATCGCTCGGCTCGATAGGCTCTACGAATTCCCCATAGCAATTATCCACCATGCAGATAACGTTTGGCTTGATTTTCTTGACAAAGGCAATCAATTCGCCGATTTTTTCCACAGAATAGCTTGGCCGTGTCTGGTAGCCCTTCGAACGCTGGATGGTGACCAGCTTCGTCTTTTCGCTGATGGCCTTTTCAATCGCCGGATAATCAAAATATCCGTCTTCCAAAAGTTCCACTTGTCTATAAGTAATCCCGTATTCCATAAGCGACCCGTTGGACGGGCGAATGCCAATAACCTCTTCCAGCGTGTCATATGGCTTGCCAACCGGGGAGAGCAACTCGTCCCCCGGCCTTAGGTTGGCCGCCAGTGCCAACGCCAGCGCATGGGTGCCACAAGTAATCTGCGGCCTGACCAACGCGGACTCCGTATGAAAAACATCCGCATACACTTTTTCCAAAGTGTCGCGCCCAAGGTCGTTATACCCGTACCCGCTAGAGGCTTGGAAGCACCCTTCGCTGACCTTGTTCTTTTGCATGGCGTGGAGCACTTTGAGCTGGTTGTATTCGGCGATTTTGTCAAACTCACAAAATCTCGGCACAAGCAACTCCTCCACTCGCCGCCCCGCCTCGTACACTTCTTTTGAAATGCCCAAATTCTCGTACATTGTTTCAAATCGCATCGTTTTCCTCCGTTATTTTCAATTATTCTGATGCTGGCAGGAACACGTAGTGTATAGCAATCCATGGTATCATTTGTTTCAAATGATGCCGCGCCCTTTTAACACGTCCAACGCCGCGTCCAGCATTTTTCCCTCGTTTTGGCAAAATTTTTCCCTGTCAAGCCAACAAGTGTCCCTCTCCCGTTTAAACCAGGTGATTTGCCGCTTGGCAAAATGCCTGGTATCCCGTTTGATGATTTCCACCGCCTCTAAAAGGGAAATGCGGCCATCCAGGTAATCCAAAATCTCCTTATAGCCAAGTCCCTGCATGGAAACCATGTCCCGCGTGTATCCCCTTGCCTTAAGGCTCTTTACTTCCTCAACCAGACCTTCCTCCATCATTTGATCGACACGCCGGTCGATTCTCTCATAAATTTGAACCCGCTCGTCATTCAACACGAAATAGGCAAAATTGTACGGCGAACATTTCTCGGCTTGTTCCGCGTTATGCTCAGACAGCTTCCGCCCCGTCAAATGAAAAAATTCCAACGCGCGAATGACCTTCTTTTGATTGTTGGCATGAACGGAAGCTGCGTATTCCGGATCCACCTCGGACAGTTTTTCATGTAGATACTCCACCCCGTTCGCTTGCGCCTGCCGTTTTAATTCCCCGCGATAGGCCTCGTCCCCGCCATCGGCCGCAAAATCAACGTCGTAGAGCACGGCCTGAATGTAAAAGCCGGTTCCACCGACCAGAATCGGGATTTTCTGACGGGAATAAATTTCCTCCATCGCCCGTTTTGCCATCTGTTGAAACAAGACGACGTGAAACTCCTCGTCGGGGTCTAACACGTCAATCAAGTGATGTGGAATGCCGCACATTTCCTGCGGCCTGATTTTTGCCGAACCAATGTCCATGCCGCGATATACCTGCATGGAATCCGCCGAAATGATTTCCCCGCCAATCGCCTCGGCCAGGCCGATGGAAAATCCAGTCTTGCCGACGGCGGTCGGACCGGCCAAAATGACCAATGGTTTTTTCATCATACAATCCTCTTAAATTTCTTTTCCAGCTCCCTTTTGGACATGGAAATAATGGTTGGCCTGCCATGCGGGCAATGGTAGGGATTTTCCAACGTGAGAAGTTCCCCGATCAAGGCGTCCGCCTCCCGCGCCGACAGCCTGCTGTTGCCTTTGACCGCTGCCTTGCAAGACATGGATGCAATCTTTTCGTCAATCAATTCCGGTGCCATGTTGATGGACAATCCATCGGACAAGGCATCCAACATTTCCATCAACAATTCCTTTTTCGCGATGTGAAACAAATTGTCCGGCACGGCCCGTACCGCATATTCTTTTCCGCCAAACGGCTCGATTTCAAATCCGATGCGGGAGAACGTGTCCATGTGCGTCTTCAACGTCTCTTCTTCCTGCATCGTCAGCGTGAGGATGATCGGCGGGCTTAAATATTGTGAGGTATACTCCCGGTTCTTCATCCCGCGCAGGGTTTTCTCATATAGAACCCGCTCATGTGCCGCATGCTGATCAATGATGTATAGTTGCTCGTGAAACTCGACCAGCCAGTACGTGCCGAATGCCTGTCCGACCAACTTGTATTCCGCCCTTGTCTCCCGTTTCAAAAAATGTTCGTCAAATAGATTTAGCTGCTCGGGCGACCCGGCCACACCCTGCGTTTTTGATACGCCTGGTTTTGCCACCGTATCCTTACCTGTCCCTTCCATAGGCGTGGCCGCTTGTCTTTCTGACGCATCTTGCCTTGCAAACATGGCTTCCCGTCCTTCTGACACGTCCCGCCTTGCAAGCGCGGCCGCCTGTCGGATACGTTCATTTTGCAAATCAGATTTGAATATCTGCCCCGCCCCGGCGGTCTCGGCGGAGGAAACACGATTATGGTAAGCAAGCACCCGCTCCCGCATTTTTTGGATAAAATATTCCTCATCCCGTTCCTGCCTCGTGTCAGGAATAGGCTTTTCCACGCCGCCGACCATCGAAACCCCATTCGCTTCGTCGCCCTCGGACACGTTTTTCGTCCCGGCGGCTTCGTAATTGCTTTCCTCCCGCAGTATCAAATCCCCTCCACGGGGCGTTAGAAGAAACGGACTCGCCCCTCTCTCCCTGCACGCCCTTCCCGGCAAATCTCCTTCTTGCGGCTTTTGTGATTTTTGTAATTTTTCTTCCTGCGGCCTCGGAGCCTCCACCTCCTCAATCAGCTCCGGCATCAAAAGCCTTCTGTGAATCCCCTCGAACACCGCGTCATACACGTCCTGCTGTCGCTGGAAGCGAAGCTCCATCTTGGCCGGGTGCACGTTGATGTCCACGCTCTGCGGATCCACCTGGAAATGCAACACCACGAACGGAAATTTGTGCTGCATGGAAAAATCCTTATAGGCATCCTCGACGGCCCTTGATATGACAGAACTTTTCACATAACGCCCGTTTACAAAGAACGTCTCGAAATTCCGGTTGCCTCGGGTAATGACCGGCCTTCCAATGAAGCCGCTGATGCCAAGACCGTATTTTTCAAAATCCATCTCTAATAGGCTGGCCGTCACTTCCCTGCCATAAATACTATAAATGACCTCGTCAAGCCTGCCGCTGCCCGACGTGCATAGCTTTTCCTGCCCGTTGCTGATAAACCGAAACGCGACGTCAGGATGTGACAAGGCCAATCTCATTAGCAGGTCTTGTACGTGTCCCGCCTCGGTCATGGCCGTTTTCAAAAACTTCCTGCGCGCCGGCACGTTGTAAAACAACTGGCGCACGATGAACGTCGTTCCATCCGCTACCGCGGCTTCCTCCAGGGAATGTTCCCTTCCGCCTTCGATCACGTAACGAGCCCCCGCCTCGGCATCCCTTGTCTTGGTAAGTAACTCCACCCTGGAAACGGCGGCGATGCTGGAAAGAGCCTCCCCACGAAATCCCAGCGAGGAAATATGCAAAAGGTCGTCCACGTCACGGATTTTACTCGTGGAATGCCGCAAAAAGGCATTGCGGATGTCCTCGCCTTGAATGCCGCTCCCGTCGTCCGTGATACGAATCAGGGAAATGCCGCCATCCTCGATTTCCACCACGACCGACGAGGCACCGGCATCCAACGAGTTTTCCACCAATTCCTTGACAATGGAGGACGGACGCTCTACCACTTCCCCGGCGGCAATCTTATCAATTGTAATCTGGTCAAGTACCTGTATTTTTTGCATTGGAGGCCTCCTTACCAACGATTCTTCAGCTTATTTTGCAAACGGTAAATCGTATTCAGCGCGTCAACCGGAGTCAGGTTCCCGACATCAATGGATTTAAGCTCTTCTAGCACGTCATCATCTTTCGCGGTATCGAAAAGAGAAATCTGAGCCAGATCTACCTCGTCCTGCTTTTTCGGGCGCGGCCTCTTTTTCGGTGCTGCATCCCGGGAGGCGATTTCATTGACCCGAACGGTAATGTCGCCGTCGGAAAGTTCCTCCACGATTTCCTTCGCCCGCTCGATGACGACGTCCGGCACGCCGGCCAGCTTCGCCACCTGAATGCCGTAGCTTTTGTCCGCTCCGCCCTTTACAATCTTTCGTAAGAAAACGATATCGTCGCCCTTTTCCCGGACGGCAATACAGTAATTGTTCACATTTTCAATCTTGCCCTCCAACTCCGTCAATTCATGATAATGCGTGGCGAACAGCGTCTTCGCGCCTAAAACCTTCGGATTACTGATATATTCCACCACAGACCAGGCGATGGAAAGCCCGTCGAAGGTGCTCGTGCCCCGGCCGATTTCATCCAGAATCAACAAGCTTTTACTGGTCGCGTTGCGCAGGATGTTGGCCACCTCCGTCATCTCAACCATGAACGTGCTCTGCCCGCTGGCCAAATCGTCCGACGCGCCCACACGGGTGAAAATGCGGTCGACCAGGCCGATATTCGCACTCTCTGCCGGCACATAGCAGCCAACCTGCGCCATTAGGACAATTAACGCCGCCTGCCGCATGTAAGTGGATTTTCCCGCCATGTTAGGCCCCGTGATGATGGAAATGCGCTGCTTCTTGTCATCTAAATACGTGTCATTGCAAATGAACGAGCCGTCCGGTATCATCTGCTCCACCACCGGATGGCGGCCGTCCTTGATGTCAATGACTCCCTTTTTGTTGATTTCGGGGCGCACGTAACGTTTTCGCTCCGCCACCAAGGCGAGGGAGGCAAACACGTCCAGCGCGGCAATGGCCTTGGCGGTTTTCTGAATCCGTTCCACCTCCGCCGCCACGCACTCCCGAACACCGCAGTACAATTCATATTCCAGCGCGATCAGCTTGTCCTCCGCACCGAGAATCGTGTCTTCCAGTTCCTTTAATTCCGGCGTGATATAACGCTCGGCATTGGTCAGTGTCTGCTTGCGCATATAATAGTCAGGCACCATGTTCTTATACGAATTCGTCACCTCGAGATAATACCCAAATACTTTGTTAAATTTAATCCGCAGGTTTTTAATCCCCGTCTTTTCCCGCTCTTCCTCTTCCAGCTTGGCAAGCCAACTCTTCCCGTCCGATTTGGCGCGGCGCAAGGTGTCGACCTCCTCGTTATAACCCTCACGGATGATATTGCCCTCTTTCATCGCCAACGGCGGTTCGTCCGCGATGGCGCGTTCTATCAGGGAACAAAGGTCTTCTAACGTGTCCAAATCCTTACAAATACTTTGCAAAAGCGGGGAATTCATCTCCTCCAGCAAATAATGAAGCGGCGGCAGCATTTTCAAAGAACTGCCAAACGCCGTCAAGTCACGCGGGTTCGCCGAACCGTAAGTAATACGGGTAATCAACCGCTCCAAGTCATAGACCGGGGCTAAATATTCCCGAATTTCCTCGCGTGAAATCGCTTCCCTTTTTAACTCCTCCACGGCATCTAAACGCCGCTCGATTTCCTCGCGGTCAATCAATGGCTGCTCGATGTATTTTCGCAAGGTCCTCGCACCCATCGCGGTCTTCGTCTTATCTAGCACCCACAAAAGGGAGCCCCTCTTTTGCTTTTCCCGAAGCGTCTCGCACAACTCGAGATTCCGTCTCGTGGAAGCGTCCAGCATCATGTATTTTCCGGTTATGTATGGCGTAATGTGCGTCATATGCGACAAGTCGTTTTTCTGCGTCTCCAAAAGGTACGAAAGCAACGCGCCCGCGCTGATGATGCCGCAGTCGTAAGATTCCAATCCAAGTCCTTGTAACGTCGCCACCTTAAAATGCTCCAACAGCTTTTGCCTGCACGCCGCGTCGTCAAAATAATAGGAATCCAGAGAATAAACGGCAATCCCCAATCGTCCCCGCATGTCCTCGAAATCCATCCCGCTCATATAAAACGCCTCGTTGCAAATGATTTCCGAAGGCATAAAACGCTGGATCTCGTCTCTTAATTTTCCGCTGTCGGGCAACTCCGTAACAAAATAATCACCGGTGGTCACGTCCGCGACGGACACGCCATACCGGTCTGCAATGTATACGATACACATGATATAATTATTTTTCGTCTCGTCGATGGCCTGGGCATCCAAAATCGTGCCGGGGGTGACAATGCGCACCACCTCGCGCTTCACCAGCCCCTTGGCCAGCTTCGGGTCTTCCACCTGCTCGCAGATGGCCACCTTGTAGCCTTTCGACACGAGGCGGGTCAGATACCCCTCTACGGCGTGGTAGGGCACCCCGCACATCGGTGCCCGCTCCTCCTGCCCGCAGCTCTTTCCCGTCAAGGTCAGCTCCAGCTCCTTGGATACGATTTTGGCATCCTCGAAAAACATCTCATAAAAATCGCCAAGTCTATAAAACAAAATGCAGTCCGGATACTCCTCCTTCGTCTCCAGGTATTTCTGCATCATCGGTGTAAATTCAGCCACTTTCGTGTCTCCTTTTCTTAAGTCTCGCATCGCTTTGGCGCGGCCAAACGCCACGTCAAGACAATTTTGCTTCTATAACTATACCATTTTTCTAAAACGGAGTCAAAAATATTTTTCCATAAACTTTTACCCCTATATCATCACAAGATGTGAAACGATGGTTTTTCCTCCTTATAGACCCAGTGCAGGAAATAGCCGCAAAATAAAATTCCCAAGAGGCACAGTCCGGAAAACAAAATCAAAAACGGGGCGCAGACTTGTCCGAACAGCTGCAACGGCTGGTTCGAATAATCCCACACCGCGAGCTTGAGCCATTTATTGACAATGATTCCCGTCGTAAACTCCCCGCATCCCACGAACAGCGTGCCGCGAAGCACCTGCTTCCAGAGCGGATCCTGCCAGTTCACCCACACGCCCTGCATGCCGAAAAACACCATGCAAAGCCCGCCCAAAAGCCACATCGTCCAGTGGGAAAATCCACGGAAAATCATCTCCAGGGCATAATATATGGTTCCTCCAATGGCCAAAAGAACAAGGCTCTCACTGACTCTTTTCATGTAAAAACGACCTCCTATCGCCGTATCTTATTACGATTTGCAAATACCGCATACCTTTGGCGGCATCCGCAAATGGCAGTCTTTTGTCTGCCACATAGTATGGCCGTTTTTTCATCAAAACATTCATAAGCCTTTTTTGTTTTCCACGTACCTATCCGTGAACTCTATTCGTTTAAAACGCGTGCTCCCATATAGTAAAAGCCCTTGCATTCTTCTAATTTCACGGAAACGATTTTTCCAATCAACGCTTCCTCCCCTGGAAAATGCACCAGCAAATTGTTGTCCATCCTTCCGGTCATCAGCGCGTGGTCATGGTCATTGACCGATTCCACCAGCACGTCCTTGACCCCGCCCTTAAAGCGTCCACAAACCTCGGCAGAAATCTCCTGCACGCGGGCAAGCAGCCGGTCAAAACGATCCTTTACGACATCCGCCTCCACTTGGTTTTCCATCGCTGCCGCCGGCGTGCCGCTTCGTTTTGAATACTGGAACGTAAAAGCACTGTCATAGCGTACCTTTTCTATGATGTCCATCGTCTCTAAAAAGTCTTCCTCCGTTTCCCCCGGAAACCCGACGATAATGTCCGTCGTCAGGGAAATGTCCGGAATGGCGTTTCGCAGACGCTTCGTAAGCTCGAGGTATTGCTCCTTCGTATAACGCCGGTTCATTTTCTCAAGAATCCGCGTGCTGCCCGACTGAACGGGAAGATGGAGGTGACGGCATATTTTTTTCGATTCCGCCATGACGGCAATCAATTCGTCCGACAAATCTTTCGGATGAGACGTCATGAAGCGAATACGCTCCAAACCTTCTATCTGTTCCACCTTGCGCAAAAGCCCGGCAAACGACATCGGAGTGTCAAGCGTATGCCCGTAGGAATTTACATTCTGCCCTAACAGCATCACCTCGACCACGCCGTCTTTTACCAGGCCTTCGATTTCCCGGATGATGTCCTGCGGGTTTCGGCTGCGCTCGCGTCCCCTGACATAGGGAACGATACAATAACTGCAAAAATTATTGCAGCCAAACATGATGTTGACTCCAGACTTGAATGAATATTTCCGCTCATTCGGCAATTCCTCGACGATTTTGTCCGCCGTATCTATAATATCAACGACCATTCGGTCGGATTCCTTGCACTGCACAAATAACTCCGCAAATTTATAAATATTGTGCGTGCCAAAAATCAAATCCACGAACCGGTAGCTTTTCTGTAATTTCTCCACCACCTGCGGCTCCTGCATCATGCAGCCGCACAAGGCAATCATTTTGTGGGGATGTTTCTTCTTGAAACGGTTCAACTGGCCAAGACGGCCGTACACGCGCAGGTTCGCGTTTTCCCTGACCGTACAAGTATTAAAAATCACGAAATCCGCTTTCTCCTCGTCCGGTTCGTCCACGTAGCCCATTTGCCGCAGGATGCCGGCCAGCTTCTCCGAATCGCGGGCGTTCATCTGGCAGCCGAAGGTCGTTACACAAGATTTAGGTAAGCGGCCGTTTTGTTGTTCAAAATCCTTCACCCACTCCCGGCATTTTGCCATAAAATAGTACTGTCTGGCAGGTTCTTCTGCGGGAGGCTCTGCATTAATGTCTATTTTATCTAAATCAATTTCCTGATACATTTCTCTTGACTTTTTTCCCTTTCCAACATATAATATACAAAAAGAAGCGGGTTTTTTACCGTACAGCTTTATAGCTCAAGCGGGGTGCTCGTTTCTTTTTTTTATGTTTATGATATCGTATAAATACAGTTTTCTATTCTCAGAATGTCTTATCACCAGTTCTGCATGAAATATATTATACCGCAAAACATCATTATTTTCATCAAAAACTGGTATTGCAAATCTGGAATCATATCGATACCAGCCATATTTCGCATTTTTATCATGTTTTCTTTCCAGATTTTCCCGAAATCTTTTATTTGGGGCAATTTCTATCATCTCTGGGATTCCTTGCGCAGCATTTGCTTTTGCCTTTGCCAATGCTCCTTTTAATTTTGCAGTATAATTTGAACCAGAATATTCATCAGGAAGATCACTGCCAATATATATGATCTCTTTACTCTCTGCAATTTCTATAAATTCTCCAACATACTGTTTTAAATATTGTTCAACCTCATCCCAGTCTATGTTTCTTTTCCCTTTAAATCGAATATCATTCACAATAACAATCTGGTTCCCGTTCACATCCTTGATAACGCTTATGTTTCTTTCCATAATCCTCCCTTGTACGCTGCCCTGCAATAACTTTTCAGAATCTTGTTTACTCACACGAACGGACAGCCAAAGGTGGTAATCGTCGCGGACATGGGACGACCTAAACGATTACTTTCCTCTCTCACGTACTCCCGTGCCCTGGCTATGTAAAAATATTGCCGCTCCGGCTCCGAAATAGGGAGCTCCGTCATAAATCTGTCATTTAACGTCATACAAACTGGTTCCTCTCTTTGTCATATTTATAATCAATCTGTTCCAACTTCGCACATAATTCGTCCCGCGACAACCGCATGTCCTCGCAAAGCCCGGCCAAGTCCGTATAATAGTCCCTTAGCTTTGTATTGATGACGCTCAACAGCATCACGGGATCCTCTGGCAACTGCACGCTCATTTTCGTAACTTCCTTTCTATTCGTCATTACATACCTTAACGGACTCGAAGAGTCCGCCCGCCCCGCAGGGGCATGCGTTAAGGGGTGCCCTCGGGCATACCTTGACGGACTCGAAGAGTCCGCTGGCGCAAAGCGCATTTGATGTGGTATACCCGGATGGGTATATTTTGACGGACGCGAAGCGTCCGCCCGCCCTATGCTCTCGCAATTCTAAATCACATGAAATCTCCCAGTTCCGTCATCACGGCCTGCACCCTTCTGTCATGCGAATCTGCCGGCAACGTTTCCGCGCATTGCATGGAATAGGTAATTCCCATCGTGTAAAACATGGGATGCCGCTCCAAATACTTGTCATAAAACCCTTTCCCGTACCCAAGGCGGTTCCCGGCCTTGTCAAACGCAAGCCCGGGAAGCAGTACGAGAACGCTTTCACCTTGTTTTACTTCCATCGGAATTTTACCTTGCATGGGTTCTAAAATGCCGGCATATCCGGGCGAAAGCTCCGAAAAACTTTGTATTTCAAAAAAATCCATCTCATTCGTGGAATGTTCTTTTGCGCAATCTTCCTTTGCACGAACCCTGGGAACGGCCACTCTCTTCCCGCCTTGCCATGCAATTTCCATAAGGCGGGACAAATCCACTTCCCCTTTGCATGCGACATAACAGAACAATATTTCACACCGTGCGAAAAAAGGATGGCGTGCCACGCGAGAAACGATTTCCTCGTCATAACGCCTCTTCACGTCCGACGGCAAACCGTTCCTTGACTTTGCCTTGACACGCCTAATTTCCGATTTTGGATCCATATTTTTCCCCCAGGTTCACCACGCTGCCATCGCGCTCTTTCACGTCGATGGAATCGAGCTGGCTTTTCAAATTTCCACGGATGGCGGCCAAATACTCCGCACGAAGCAACTTTTGCTCCTTTGTCTCCTCCTCGCTGAGCCCTTCCGCCTTCGATTTGTGATATAATTCGTTAATCCTTTTAATTTTTTGCTCATCCATGAAACGTATGCTCCTTTCAGGACATTTTCCTTTATCATTTTTTTGTCCATAAAGTGAAAAATGACTCGCCACGAGCCATTTTAACACAAATCGGATTACAATTCAACGTTTCAAAATATTCTATTTTCATTGTATTTCCGTCAACTGGAGTAATTCTCCAGAAACCCATATAAATCTTTAACATCTTGTATATACTTCCCTTCCAGGATTTCTCCTTGTACTTCTTCGGGAAGCCCCGTCAATTCAATATCCGTCACCTCATATATCGTATGCTTGTCCGCATAATAAACGACGACGTATCCATTCAAATAGGCGAGATAATATCCTTCGCCCGGCGTTGGCGCCTCTTGTGGCGCTTCCTGCGCCTCTCCCTGCGTGCTCACGCTTTGGGGTGCCGGAACGACTTCCGCCGCGTCCTCTTGTTGTTTCATCGCATGTTGATAACTGAACTGATAACCAAATCCAATCAACGTCGCGCTCATTAACAAGACCGCGGCAAATGCAATATCATGTTTTCCTTTCATAGGGCAAAACCTCTTTTTTCTTGATAGTATCGCCCTATCCCGCTTCATTTATACACACTTGGACTCTATCTTTGCGGTAGCAAGCGCAATCTGTCACACAAGATATAAATCCGCCTGCCTTGTGGCAAAGCCATGATGTCCTGTGCGGAGAGCGCGCCCAATTTCAAAATGGCAATCGCGTAAACGATAACCGCCGCCACGATGGCAATTCCGGTCGCTGCAAATCTTCCCCCGATTGCCACGTCCATGACTTGGTAAACAAGATACGTCACCACGCCCATAATGGCGGAGGCAATCAAAGGCTTTAAAAACGTCTTGTCCCATTCCTGGCGATAACGGCACGCCTTGCGTATCGAACGCACGTCAAGAATGCACATGCAAATGGAAAAAATAATGTTGCTCACTACCAGCGCGTAAATGTTCAATTTGAACACCACCATCATCAAAACTAACGAAATCAGGTGGATGACCAACGAGATGGCGGCATTTTTGGCCGGCGCCGTCATCCTGTTAATTCCCTGTAGCATGGAATTCATGACGGTGGACCATCCGTAAAATACCACGGTGATTGCCCCGATGGTCAAAAGCCTGGCCGGAATCTCACTGTCATCGTTAAACAAAAAGACCATCAACGGCGAGGCCAGTACCACGAGCCCCACGGTACAAGGAAGCGCCACCAGCATCGTAAGGCGGGTGCTCTGCGCGATCTTTTCGTGAATCTGCGCCCGGTTACGTTCCGTATAGGCCGCCGTCAGGCTGGGAATCACGGAAGCGGCAAGGCCGTTGGCCATTGCCAGCGGAACGTTGATCAGCGTATTGTATTTTCCGGTAAAGATTCCCAAAAGTGCCATGTACTCCTTTTCCGGGTAACCCTGCATCGCCATGAGTTTGTTAAAAAGGGTCATGTCCAGAATCTGGTTGATATTATATATCGCCGTACTGAAAATGACCGGCAACGTCGTCAACAGCAAGATTTTCAACAAACGCCCGTACCCTTCCTTGCGCCGCCTCCTGTCCCGCTTCATCTGCCTGCGGATGGTCGTACGATATGTATACATCGTAAACACCAAAAACAGAAGGGCGAACGCGGATCCCATCACGGTGCCAAGGGTGGCTCCCGCCGCTCCATACGCCGGCCTTAATAATTCTTCTTTCGCCTCCTCGGCCACCTGCGCGCCGATGTTAATCATGACGCTGGCCCCGGCCAGGCCGACGATCGCGTTGGTAATCTGTTCGATAATCTGGGAAATGGCGGTCGGAATCATCGTGCCCAACCCCTGGAAGTATCCCCGCAAAACGCCGAGCACCGCGACCGTGAAAAGCCCCACCGCCAACACACGCAACGCATACGCGCTAAACGGCGACTCCATCATGTTGGCGGAAATAAAGTCCGCGCCCATGAAAATCAACACGGCGGCAAGAATCCCCACCACGATGGCAAAAACGACGGAACAGATAAAAACCCGGAACGCGTTCTTTTTCTGCCCGGAAGCCATCCGCGCGGACACCAGCTTGGACACGGCGATTGGAAGGCTGAAGGAGGAAAGCATCAGCGTCATCGCATAAACCTCGTAGGCATACCCATAATAACCGTTCCCTTCATCCCCGAGTATGTTCGTCAAAGGAATCCGGTAAAGGACGCCGATGATTTTGACCACTACCGCGGCGATTGCCAAAATCGCGCCTTGAAGGAGAAAATCGTCCTTTTTTGTTTTTTTCGTGTTCTGTGAACCAGCCATAAATAAAACTATCCTCCGTAAACCGACAGCCTCAACGCCAAATTTGCAGTTTTTCCATGATTTCGCGCTGTTTCTGTTCCATTTCTTCGCGTTGTGTCTCTTCCACGTGGTCAAATCCAAATAAATGCAACATACTGTGGGCAATCAAAAACGCGAACTCGCGCCGTACCCCATGACCGTATTCCTCGGCTTGCGCAAGCACCTTCGGCTTACAAATCACGATATCCCCCAGCATCAATTCGCCGGAATCCGGGTTGAACGCCTCCGGCTGCCACTCAAACGGTGAAAAGTCACCCGGAACCTCGTATTCCAGCAAGGGAAACGAGAGCACGTCAGTAGGCTTGTCCGTCTGACGGAACGTCTTGTTCATTTCCCGTACCTCGTCCTCTTCCGTCAAAAGCAGGTTGACTTCCGCCTCATACGGGCAATTTACATATTCCAGGGCGGCTTCCATGACCATGTCCGCAATCTCCTTGGCATCCAGTGATAACGACGTAAAACCTTCCTCTTCCATGTACAAGCTCATGACTTTTTCTTCCGCGCGGTACTTTTCGAGGCGCGGTTTCCTTTCTTTTCATATTCCTCATACGCCTTGACAATCTTTTGTACCAGTGGGTGGCGTACCACGTCCCGGTTCGTCAGCGTGCATACGCGGATATCCTCGATTCCCTTCACGACCTTTACGGCCACGTCAAGCCCGGACGTGGTGCCCGCGGCCAGATCCTTTTGCGTGCCGTCCCCGGTAATCACCACTTTGGAGCCAAACCCGATACGGGTGAGGAACATCTTCATCTGTGCCGGGGTGGTATTTTGCGCCTCGTCAAGGATGATGAACGCGTTATCCAAAGTCCGCCCTCTCATGTAGGCGAGCGGGGCCACCTCGATCAACCCTTTTTCCATATTTTTGGCAAACGATTCGGCTCCCATGATTTGATACAACGCGTCGTAAAGCGGACGCAGGTAAGGGTCAATCTTGCTTTGCAAGTCCCCCGGCAAGAATCCAAGTTTTTCGCCGGCCTCGATGGCCGGGCGGGTCAGGATGATCCTCGCCACTTCGTTCCTCTTGAAAGCGGTGACCGCCATCGCGATGGCAAGATACGTCTTGCCGGTTCCGGCGGGTCCCAGCCCGAACGTGACCATCCCGCTCCGGATGGCGTCCACGTACTCCTTCTGTCCCAGGGTCTTGGGCCTGACGGGCTTCCCTTGTAATGTATGGCAAATGAGATCCTTGTCAATCTCTACCAGTTCGTCCTCTTGATTTTCATATACCAGGGAAATCGCGTAATCCACGTTCTGTTCCGTAATCACGTTTCCGCGCCGCGACAATTCGACAAGCTGGGTTAGCACCCGCCGTGCCCGTTCAGCTTGTGCCTGCTCGCCCAAAAGCTTCACCGCCCCGTCCCTGACGATGAGGGTAATATGGAAATTTTGTTCTATCTTCCTGGCAAACACGTCAAACTGTCCAAATACATTTTTTTCATGCTCCGCCGGAATGTCAATTATCACTTCTGATAGACTCATCCTCTTCGTTCCTTTCCACCATCTCGATGATTTCCGTATCCGCCGCTTCCGCAATGGCCTGATTCAAATATAACGTCCCTTGCGCCGAAGCCACGTCCCCGTTCAAATATATTCTAACACTATTATCCCGTATTTGAATACCTTTTTCTTGTAATTTTTGGCAAAAAAGTTGAAAATCTTCCGTCAGTTTTTCTTGTACCGTGCGATCCGCATATTTTTTTTCCTCTGTTTGATATGATTTCACATGGATTTTCCCATAATTCAAAGGAAGGTAAAAATTTTCCCCCAATTTTAACGTGTACTCTTCCGTACTGACCTCGTATTTTTCAAAAGGATGAGCCTTGCTCCCAATGGAAACGCGTACATCCCCCACCGTGAGATAAAATTGTATACGCTGCTCCTTTTGCTGATACACTTTTTCCTCGTAAGTTCGGGAAATCGTATTTTCGTACACAAGCTGCGTGTCGGCATAAATGTCCGCGTCCGCCCGGCAATATCGATATCCCGTCACTTCTTTCGCGTCATTTAAAACCTCGATGCGCCCACTGACCAAAATGTCGCCCTTCTTCACGACATCCCCAGCATGCACGAGCGGAACGCCGCTGCGGGTGACAATCTCGGTAATCGTCCCGTCCATCGTGGCCACCAAGTCCGCAGGAGCGACATTTTCCATGCTTACCGCCTCGTCCGCTCTAGCCGAGTTTTCCATGTCGTCCTCGTCCAGAAACGTGTCTTCATTTTCCTTGACATGGATAAACAAGCGGCTTCCCTCAATTGACACGGACACCCACACGATGTCGTCATACTCCTCACGAATCTCCTTAACGATTTGCGGGCAGTCCACCCGTCCTTTTGGCATCGCGGGCGTGACGTCAATCTGTTCTAAAAACTCCAAAAGCACCTGGTCGGTATACGTTTCATTCCCCTCAAAATGAATGTCCCAAATGAAAGAAGAATAAGCGTAAAGCAGGCTTACGCACAAGAGAAAGCCGGGAACAAATAATTTCCGTTTTCTGTTCTGAAATACAAAAAACGGAAATCCATGACGCTTTACCAGCGCGACCTTGACATGCGTCTTACGAATCAGGGGACGCAGTTTTCGAAACCCGTCAATCGTGACGTACATCTCGTATGCCGTGTCGCAAGGCGCAAGCCCCCAAATGAATATTTTGTGATGGCTGCACAAATTTAAAAAGCGTTCCGTCGATTCGCCCTCCACGCGGATTTTGACATACCCCCGCATGTACCGGATAATAGATTCTATCAAAACGATTCCCTCGATTCTATTGCTTTTGATTTCCTTACATCTGATTTCCTTACATCTGATTTCCTTACATCCGATTTCCCCTGTCTATTTTTTCATGTGCAAAATTCGATGGAACATATGCACCCCGTAATTTTCATCTCGTCATTTGTATAGTATTCCACTTGCAGCCTCTTCCCGCAAAGACGAATCTGCTTTCCCTTCGTCTGTACGCGGACGAGCGAATCCGTATATTCAATGATGCCGCGATAATTTTCAATAATCACCTCGTCGCTTCCAAGCACAGTCACCACAGATGCCCCCATGACGACGTCCTTTGGCAGGCTTGCCGCGTCGGCAAGCTTCTCACCGATGCACATGGTCTTATATTCTTTTTTCATGAAAAATGCCACACATGGGTTTTGTAAATAGTCTATGCAAATGATTTTTGTCCTATTCGGTTACCGCAAGAACTATTTATGATATGGCGCACCGGCAATGATGCGAAACCCCCGGTAAATCTGTTCCAGCAAAATCACGCGCATCAGCTGGTGCGGGAACGTCAGCTTGGAAAAGCTCAATGCAAAATCCGACCTTTTTCTTACTTCCTCTCCCAGGCCAAGCGACCCGCCGATGACGAACATGACGTGGCTGTTCCCAGAGACGGCAAGACTTTCTAGCTTTGACGCGAATTCTTCCGAGGATAGGGCTTTTCCGTCAATTTCCAAAGTAATAAGAAACGCGTCGTCTTTGACATGCTTTAATATCCGTTCTGCCTCCGTGGAAAGTATGACCCGCGTCATATGGTCCGACCTCTGCTCGGGAGTCCTCTCGTCAGTCACCTCCACGATTTCCAGCTTGCAGTAGGCAGAAAGCCGTTTAACATATTCCGCGACCGCTTCTTTTAAATATTTTTCTTTGATTTTCCCGACCGTGAGCAACGTGATTTTCATGACGGACTCTCCCTGCTGAATGCTTTCCATTCACGGCCCTTTCTCCCACATGCGTAAAACCAGCGATAAAGCCGTCTGTGGCCGCGAATGGTAACCGTTAAAAACATACCGGAGAAGACGTGTGCTTTCGCCTTTTCCGGTATGATTCATGTTACCTTGTCTTCTACTTGTTTTTCAAATATTCATCAATGCCGCTCGCGCCAGCCTTACCGGCTCCCATCGCAAGAATCACGGTGGCGGCCCCGGTCACCGCGTCACCGCCGGCGTACACGCCCTCCTTGGAGGTCTTGCCTGACGTCTCGTCGGCCACGATGCATTTCCAACGGTTGGTGTCAAGTCCCTTCGTCGTGGAGGAAATCAACGGATTAGGCGAGGTTCCCAGGGACATGATGACGGTGTCCACCTCGATTTCGTACTCGGAACCCGCAATCTCCACCGGACGTCTCCTGCCAGACGCGTCCGGCTCTCCCAATTCCATCTTGATGACCTTCATGCCCTTTACGTTACCATTCTCGTCCACCAGAATCTCCTTCGGGTTGGTCAAGATGTCAAAAATCACGCCCTCTTCTTTTGCGTGGTGCACCTCTTCCACACGCGCCGGCAACTCTGCCTCGCTCCTCCTATACACGATATGTACCTCGGCTCCCAGACGAAGCGCGGTCCTGGCCGCGTCCATGGCCACGTTTCCGCCGCCCACGACCGCCACCTTCTTGCCCGCCGCGATCGGGGTGTCATAGGAATCGTCAAACGCCTTCATCAGGTTGCTGCGGGTCAGGTACTCGTTTGCCGAGAACACGCCGTTCGCGTTTTCTCCCGGAATGCCCATGAACATCGGCAATCCGGCACCGGAACCAATAAACACGGCCTCAAAGCCCTCTTCTTCAATCAACTGGTCAATCGTCGTGGATTTTCCAATGACGACGTTCGTCTCAAACTTCACTCCCAGTTCTTTTACTTTCTCGATTTCTTTCGCCACGACCTTCTGCTTTGGCAGACGGAATTCCGGAATCCCATACACCAACACGCCGCCCAGTTCGTGCAATGCCTCGAACACGGTCACCTCATATCCCATTTTCGCCAGGTCGCCCGCGCATGTAAGGCCGGAAGGGCCAGAACCGATGACCGCCACCTTGTGGCCGTTCGTTTCCTTCGCGCCCTCTGGCTTGATGTCATGCTCCAGCGCGTAATCCGCCACAAACCGCTCCAGCTTGCCGATGGATACCGGCTCGCCCTTGATGCCGCGGATACATTTTCCCTCGCACTGTGACTCCTGCGGACAGACGCGGCCGCAAATTGCCGGAAGCGCGGAAGATTTTCCAATCACCTTGTACGCTTCTTCGACATTGCCTTCCTTTACTTCCTTGATAAATCCAGGAATGTCAATCGCCACCGGGCAACCCTCGACACACTTGGCATTCTTGCAACCAAGACATCTGTTCGCCTCCTCCATGGCCTCTTCTTGATTGTAACCCAGACATACTTCTTCAAAGTTCGTCGCCCGAACCTTTGCTTCCTGCTCCCTGACAGGTACTTTATTTAATACGTTCGCCATTAGTTGTCACCTCCACAATTTCCACATCCGCCATGGTGGGTGTCACCCTCTTGAAGCTTCAGCATCGCGCGCCCTTCCATCGTCTTGTACATCTGGCTCCTCTTCATGGCCTGGTCAAAATCCACCAAATGTCCGTCGAACTCCGGTCCGTCCACGCAGGCGAACTTGATCTCGTCCCCGACTTGCAGACGGCACGCGCCGCACATGCCGGTTCCGTCCACCATGATGGGGTTCATGCTGACGATGGTCGACAATTCCAATTTCTTCGTAAGAAGGCACACGAACTTCATCATGATCATCGGTCCGATCGCCACGCAGACATCATAGCTTTTTCCTTCTTGTGAAACCAAATCCTCCAACACCTTCGTCACCATGCCGGAACGGCCATAAGAACCGTCGTCCGTGGTCACGTAAAGATTTCCGGCGACCGCCGTAAGTTCCTTCTCCAAAATCACCATGCTCTTGGTCTTCGCCCCAAGAATCACGTCCGCGTCAATCCCGTGCTCATGCAGCCATTTTACCTGCGGATAAACCGGAGCCGCACCGACGCCGCCCGCCACGAATACCATTTTCTTATTCTTCAACGTTTCAAGGTCTTCCGTCACGAATTCGGAGGCACAGCCGAGCGGACCCACAAAATCACGGAAACCGTCGCCTTGCTTTAACTCTCCCATTTTGACCGTAGACGCTCCAACCTCTTGGAACACAATGGTGATGGTTCCCGCCTCGCGGTCGTAATCACAAATCGTAAGCGGAATCCGCTCGCCCTTGTCGTCCATCTTCACGATGACGAACTGTCCCGGCTGGCAGTGCTTTGCCACCCTTGGCGCGTGCACGTCCATAAGGTAAATTTTTTCAGCCAGTTTTTCTGCTTTTAAAATCTCATACATGGTTTTATGCCCATCCTCCTTTGAATATTTGTGTTTCCAATAATCACAGTGTAGTATACCACCGTTAAGGATTTAACACAAGAGTTTTATTCATATGTCAATACATAGTTTCGTTTCGTGACCGGAGTCGTCTTTCCCGAATCGCTGACCAAAACGGCGGCAAAAAACGTCCGGCCTTCCGGCATGTCAATTGGCCCTTCATAGCGTGTCGAGAAAGCGGTTGGCTCCGTGTTGTCCATCGTATAATATGCCGTGTATCCTTCCGGAACCTGGATCGTAATCTGGGTCGGGGTCGTGTATTGTCCCGTGGAAGGGGTCACGGCCGGCGCGTCCTCCACCGGAATCTCCACCGTGTACGTACGGGACACGCAAAGGCTTGGAATCCCCAGCGCGTTTATGCAAATCGCCTTGATGACCACGGTTCCCTCCTCAAGCAAAAGCGGCTCCGTAAATTCCTGACTGTCTGCCGTCGGTTCAGACCCGTCCAACGTATAGTGAATGGTTCCTTTGCCGGTCAATGTCACTTCCTGCACTTCGGAATAGGTACCCTCCGCCAAGCTAAACGCCGGCGCGTCCGACTGGTACGCTTCCAATTCCTCCAGTACACCTTGTTCGCACCCTTCCAGCAATCCCGGAATTTTATCCGTCTGCCCGGTTTCCATATAAAACTCGATGGCCGCGTTATACAACGCCACGTTTAACGGCTGCGAATTCACGGCCTTAATAAACACCGCTTCCGCCGCTTCCAAATCTTCCCGCTCTATGTACACCTTGGACAACCCGGCATACCCTTCCGGCCTCCCCGCGTCCTTCTGAATGGCCCGCTGGAAACCAACCTCGGCCTCGGATAAACTACCGCTCCCCAAAGCCTGGTTCGCATGCCGAATCACCCCGTCATACGAATTCTGGTAAATTAAGAAGGCGCAGACCCCGAACACGAGTAACAGCAACACGAAAAACGTGGCGATAGCCTGCAGTCTCCGCTTCAATGCCCTTTTCTTGCGCAACATCACCTGGCGTTGCCGTTCCTTTTCGTTGTGCATGGCATCCTGCCTGACGCGCCGCATCCGCTCGGCCCGAATCTGGTCCATTTCGCTCTGGCTTAAGACCCGCGTGGACTTGGAACTCTGCTGCTCGTTTCTGCCGCGGTAACGCCGGATGTCGTCGGTTCGAAGCGGCCTCGTGGCACCTGCCACCGATCCCTTCACCTGCCGCGCGAGAACGTCGTCTAACGGATTGTAATCCGGCACAATCTGAACTTCCATGCCGCAGTCCGGGCAAATCAGCATTCCCTCTGGAATGTCCGCGCCGCAATTCATACACCTCATTGTACCTTTTCCTCCCATCGAGCTGTCTCCACGCAGTTATTCATCAGCATGGCAATCGTCATCGGACCCACGCCGCCCGGTACCGGGGTGATGGCCGAAGCCTTCTTTTCCACTTCGGAAAACTTCACGTCCCCGCAAAGTTTGTTATTCTCGTCACGGTGCATTCCCACGTCGATGACGACGGCACCCTCCTTGACATGCTCCGCCCCGATAAACTGCCGTTTTCCCACGGCCACGATCAAAACATCCGCACGGTTCGTAATTTCCTTCAAATTCTTCGTGTGCGAATGCGCGACTGTCACGGTCGCGTTTTCCCGCAACAAGAGCGCAGCCATCGGTTTCCCGACAATGTTGCTGCGTCCCACGACCACGCACTCCTTCCCGTCCAGTTCGACGTGGGATCGTTTTAACAATTGAATAATTCCCGCCGGCGTACAAGATAAAAACCCCTTTTCGCCAATCCACAGCCTGCCCACGCTCTGCGGGTGGAACCCGTCCACGTCCTTGTCCGCGGAAATGGTTCGGATGACCTTGTCCGCATCGATATGGGCGGGCAACGGAAGCTGAACCAGGATTCCGTTCACATGCCCCTCCTGATTCAGTCGTTCCACCAGCGAAAGCAATTCTGACTCGGAAACATCCTCCGGCAATTCATACGCTTCCGACTCGATTCCGATATATGCACATGCTTTTTTCTTATTGTTTACATACACCGTCGAAGCGGGATCGCCTCCAACTTGGATGACCGCCAGACAGACATGGACTCCCCGGCCTTTTAAAGCCTCCACCTCCGCCTTTAACTCGTCTTTTATTTGCTGTGAAATTCGTTTTCCGTCAATCAATCGTGCCATAATTATCACTTCCCTCCGAAATGTCATCTGTAAATGAAAACAGATTCATGTGCATCCTCACGCCAACGTGAACCAAATTGCAACTAGAACAGCCCCGTGATTTTCCCGTCGTTTGTCACGTCGATGTTGTTGGCCGCCGGAACCTTCGGCAACCCCGGCATCGTCATGATGGCGCCGGTCAATACGACCACGAATCCCGCTCCCGCGCTCACGTACACCTCGCGGACATGGATGTCAAAATCAGTCGGGCGACCCAGTTTTCCCGCGTCGTCAGAAAGCGAGTACTGGTTCTTCGCCATGCACACCGGAAAATTGCCAAATCCCATGGCCTCAATCTTGGCAAGCTGTTTCTCGGCCGCAGGTTCAAAAATGACTCCCCGCGCCCCATAAATCTCTTTGGAAACCGTCTCGATTTTCTCCTTTAAGGACAAATCATCCTCATACAGCGGATGGAAATGGCCCTCCTTGTTTTCCAACGTCTCCAAAAGCTTTTCCGCCAGGGCGATACCGCCTTCCCCGCCTTTCTCCCATACTTCCGAGAGCGCGAACTCACATCCGCGTTCCTCGCAGAATCTGCGGATGAATTCATTTTCAGCCTCCGTGTCCGTCACGAACGAATTAAGCGTCACGACCACCGGAACGTCATATTTCTGCAGGTTTTCGATATGCTTCTCCAGATTGACGATGCCTTTTTCAAGCGCCTCCAGATTTTCCTTGGAAAGATCCGCCTTTGCCACGCCGCCGTTATATTTCAGGGCACGAACCGTGGCCACTAAGACGATGGCATCCGGTTTTAAGCCCGCCTTCCGACATTTGATGTCGAGAAATTTCTCAGCTCCCAAATCGGCACCAAACCCGGCCTCCGTAATCACGATGTCGCTCATTTTCAACGCCATCCGCGTCGCACGTACGCTATTGCAACCATGTGCGATATTGGCAAAAGGACCGCCATGCACCAGTGCCGGGGTATGCTCCAGTGTCTGAATCAGGTTCGGCTTTATGGCATCCTTGAGTAGCGCGGTCATCGCCCCGGTGGCCTTAAGATCGTCCGCGGTCACCGGCTCGCCCGAGAACGTATAAGCCACGATGATTTGTCCCAAACGTTTTTTCAAATCGGCAAGGTCATCCGCAAGGCAAAGAATCGCCATGATTTCCGAAGCCACCGTGATGACGAAATGATCCTCGCGTACCATGCCGTCCATTTTATTTCCCAAGCCGACCACGATGTTTCGAAGCACCCGGTCATTCATGTCCAGACAACGTTTCCAAACCACCTGACGCGGATCAATCTGCAAACTGTTTCCTTGTTGGATGTGATTGTCGAGCATGGCCGCCAGAAGGTTGTTCGCGGACGTGATGGCATGAAAGTCCCCTGTAAAATGAAGGTTCAAATCTTCCATCGGCACCACCTGCGCGTATCCGCCGCCCGCCGCGCCTCCCTTGATACCAAAGCAAGGCCCAAGCGACGGCTCACGCAGGGCAATAATCGCGTTTTTCCCAAGCCTGCCCATTGCCTGGCCAAGCCCGACGGTCGTCGTCGTCTTTCCCTCCCCGGCAGGGGTCGGGTTAATGGCCGTGACAAGCACGAGTTTTCCGTCCTCCTTGTCCTTAATCTTCTCCCAAAAATCTTGGGAAAGCTTTGCCTTGTATTTCCCGTAAAACTCCAAGTCTTCCTCCTCGATTTGGGCCCTTCGTGCCACTTCCCCGATTGGCAGCATCTCTGCCTCTTGTGCGATTTGAATGTCTGTCTTCATCCGTGACCTCCTTGTTTTGTACTTTCATCCATTGTTTTCCGTAAGATATTGTTCAAAGTCCTCTTTGGACATCAGAACCTTTCTCGGCTTGGTGCCTTCCTCCGGCCCCACGACCCCGGCCTCCGCAAGCTGGTCCATGACGCGCGCGGCACGGTTAAAGCCAATTTTGAACATGCGCTGCAGCATGCCGATGGAAGCCTTTTCCTTCTCAATGATCAAACGCCCCGCGTCCGCAAAATACTGATCCCTGCTGTTCTTGTCCCCTTCCGCGCCGCCTTCCGCGATCGTCACGCCTTCCGCCGGAATTTCGCCGCTCATCTGTTCCTCCAGCTCGTCGCTATATGATGCCCGGCCATGATTTTCAATCAAATGTTCCACGACGCGTTGCACTTCCTTGTCCGAAACGAAAGACCCCTGCACTCGCACCGGCTTCGGGAAGCCGGTCGGATAAAACAGCATGTCTCCTTTTCCGAGCAATTTTTCGGCGCCGTTCATGTCAATAATCGTGCGAGAATCCACGCCGGAAGAAACCGCGAAAGCAATCCTCGACGGCATGTTGGCCTTAATCAATCCAGTGATGACGTTGACGCTAGGCCGCTGCGTGGCCAGAATCAAATGAAGCCCCGCCGCCCGCGCAAGCTGCGCCAACCGGCAAATCGCCCCTTCCACGTCCTTTGGCGCGACCATCATCAAGTCCGCCAGCTCGTCCACGATGATGACAATCTGCGCCATCTTCTGCGGCTTGTCATCGTCATCCGGCAATTGGGCGATTTTTTCGTTAAATCCCTTCAAGTCACGCACGTTATACTCGGCGAACTGCTGGTAACGTTTCATCATCTCGGCAACGGCCCAATTGAGCGCGCCTGCCGCCTTGCGCGGATCCGTCACGACCGGAATCAAAAGATGCGGAATCCCATTGTAGACGTTCAGCTCGACTACCTTTGGATCGACCATGATTAACTTGACGTCCTCCGGATTCGCCTTGTAAATCAGACTCATGATAATCGTATTGATACATACGGACTTACCGGATCCGGTGGAACCCGCCACCAAAAGGTGCGGCATCTTGGCAATGTCCGACACGACCACCTTGCCGCCGATGTCCTTCCCGACCGCGAACGTCAGGTTGGACTTGCTGTTTTGGAACTGGTCGGACTCCAGCAAATCCCGCAACATGACGGCCGTGTTTTCCGCATTCGGTACCTCGATTCCGACGGCGGCCTTGCCCGGTATCGGCGCCTCGATCCGCAGGTCGGAAACCGCCAGGTTCAATTTGATATCATCGGCCAGTCCCACGATACGGCTTACCTTGACCCCCTGCTCGGGTTGTAGCTCGTACCTCGTGACGGACGGCCCGCAGCTTGCATTGGTCACATGAACCCCGACCCCGAAATTCGCCAATGTCTGTTCCAGCTTCGTCGCGGTCGCGCGAAGCTGGGCATCAAAATTTTTATTGGCCTTCGGGCCACGCTTTAATAAGTCAAGTGGCGGCACTTTGTACGCAAGCGCCTGCCCTTCCTCTGCCTGCATTTGGATGGAACGTTCCATCTCCGCGGCTTCCGCTTCCGCCGAGGCCGCCCGCTCCTCCTGCTTCGTCTTGCGTTTCCTTTTTTCCTGACCCACGTCCTCCTGATTCAAATCCTGGGTTGTTTCTTGTCTCAAACCGCCCTGATTCAAATCCTGCACTAGGCCGTCTTGGTTCATGTCTTGTTCCAAGCCGTCCTGATATGAATGTTCTTGTTCCAAATACTCCTGTTTTGGTGTTTCCTGATTCAGACTCCCGTAATCCACGCCCTCTTGTTGGACGTTTTCTTGTACCACGTTTTCCCGTCCCAAACTTTCCCGCTGGAAATCCGCCGATTCCATAAACGGCTCCGCCTCGACTTTCAGTTCCTTTAATTCCGGCGATTTCACGCCCTCGCGAATCGCCACGCCCTCATGTGACTCGACCAATGTCGTGTTAAAAGAAACTCCCGACACCTTTCGGTGCCTCCTTTTTGCCTTGGAAGGTGCTCCTTGTTCACCGTCATCAACCTCGTTCTCCCGGCTCATCCTTTCCCGCGCGCGCTCCTCACGCCTTGACGCCGCACGGGCGGCACTGGATTCACGATACTTCCTCGCCCCTTCGTATACCTTCCGGCTTCCCTTGCCCAACGGTTTTAACAACGACTTTTCGGTAATCAAAATCACGCAGACCACCGCCAAAATCACAACGACGACGTAAGCGCCCACCTCGCCTATGGAAGGACACAAGACGGAAATCAAAAATCCGCCAAGCAGCCCTCCCGCATTGTGGTGCTCGCTCGCCTGATAATAATAGGACATCAGTTCCACGCCCTCGCTATACGGGTTCGTGACCAATTCAAAAAAAGTACAGAGCAGTACCAACAAAAAACAAGCCGCCACCACCTTTATGTAGGCGTGCGCGTTGCCCCTGTTGGAACTTAGGAATGCAACCGCGCCAAAAAGCAGGATCGGAACCGGATACGCCATCCAGCCAAAAACGCCGAACATCACGGACGAAACGAGCTTCCCTGCAAACCCGCCAAGCCCGAAATTACTAATCATAAGCAAAATGCATGCCGCCAACGAACAGAGAATCAAAATCTCCTCGCGTATATAGGCATTTTCCTGGTTTTTCTTTACAGTCCCCTTCTTTTTTCCAGACCTCGCAGCCTTCGTTCTTGGTCTTTTGTTTGACTTTGCAGCCATGTAATACTTCCCCCTTGGTGTTAAAACATACTTTTTCAATTATAACACCTTTTTTTCGGACTGTCATCAGAAATTTTTTTCTTTTCGTTTCTCGTCAATCATGTCCCGCAGCTTCTGCATCGCCTGGCTGATGCCGCCCACCTCGTCAATCAATCCTTCCCTGACGGCATCCTCGCCCTCGAGCATCGTGCCAACGTCCTTTACCAGCTCCGTCGGGTCGAGCATCAACTCTTCCAGACGCTTCTGACTGATTTTGGAGTGATTCGCAATGAACCCGGTGATGCGATCCTGCGTCCGCTCCATGTTCTTATAACTTTGATAGACACCGATAAACATCCCGTTCGTACGAACCGGGTGCACGATCATGGTCCCGCTGGGCACGATGAATGAATAATCCGCCGAGACCGCCAACGGCCCCCCGATGGAATGGCTGCCTCCAAGCACCAAAGAAACGGTCGGCTTGCTTAACGAGGCAATCATCTCCGCGATGGCCAACCCCGCCTCCACGTCTCCTCCCAACGTATTTAAAAGAATCAGCACGCCTTCTATCTCCTCGTCGTCCTCGGCCTCCGCCAATTTGGGGAGAAGGTGCTCATACTTCGTCGCTTTCGCATTGCTGGCGACCGCCTCGTGTCCCTCGATTTCCCCGATAATCGTCAGAAGCTGGATTCTGTGGCGTTCCTTGTCACCGGTAAGATGCAGGGTTCCGGTCTCCTTGATTTCTTCCCGTTTGCTTTCCTCCCGCTTCTCCTTTTCCTCCTGATTTGCCATGTTTTTCTGGTTCTCTTGATGCCCTTGCTTCTCCTCCACGTACAATTCCAACATATTTTCAAACCTCCATTCTCTACGATACCAAAGCATCCAAACACCGACGCTCATTTCATATTCGTGGTACTAGTATGTGAAAAAACGTTGGAAATATACGGTTTTAAGGCAGCTTTGACGCACTTCCCGCATGTGCAAAAATGGCATGGACGCAAATTGTATACATCCATACCATTTTAAAACGCAACTCACCGCAACGCTTGTTCCACGTCGGCGATGATGTCGTCAATATGTTCAATTCCCACGCTGAAACGAATCAAATCCGGCTGGACACCCGCTTCCAGCAATTCCTGCTCGTTCATCTGGCGATGTGTATGGCTCGCCGGATGTAGCACGCAGCTCCTGGCATCGGCGACGTGCGTGACGATGGCTACCATCTTCAGTTTGTCCATCATCGTCACCGCCGCGTCCCGGCCACCTTTCAGTCCAAACGTGATGACCCCGCAGGTGCCGTTTGGCATGTACTTCTGCGACAGTTCGTAATTCTTGTCCCCTTCCAATGACGGGCAACGCACCCACGCCACTTTCTCGTGGTTCTTCAAGTATTTCGCAACCGCGAGCGCGTTCTCACAGTGTCTGGGCATGCGCAAATGCAAAGTCTCCAGACCAATGTTGAGCAAAAACGCGTTCTGCGGGGACTGGATGGAGCCAAGGTCGCGCATCAGCTGGGCCGTGGCCTTCGTGACATAGGCACCCTTTCCAAAACGCCGCGTGTATACAATCCCATGGTACGTCTCATCAGGAGTCGTAAGTCCCGGAAACTTCTCTGCATGCGCCTCCCAATCAAAATTACCACTGTCAACGATGGCACCGCCGACGCAGGCCGCATGCCCGTCCATGTATTTCGTCGTGGAATGCGTCACGATGTCGGCTCCCCACTCAAACGGACGACAATTAATCGGCGTGGCAAACGTGTTGTCCACGATGAACGGAACGCCATGCGCGTGAGCCGCCGATGCAAATTTCTCCAAATCAAGAACTACCAGCGCGGGGTTGGCAATCGTCTCGCCAAACACGGCCTTCGTATTTTCACGAAACGCCGCGTCAAGCTCCTCTGGCGTACAATCCGGATCCACGAACGTGGCCTCCACCCCCATCTTGCGAATCGTGTGGGCGTATAGGTTGTAGGTTCCCCCGTATAACGCCGAGGCGCACACGATATGGTCACCCGCCTGCGCGATATTCATGATGGCGTAAAAATTTGCCGCCTGCCCGGAAGAAGTGAGCATCGCCGCCACCCCACCTTCGAGGGCGCAGATTTTTGCCGCCACGGCATCGTTGGTAGGGTTCTGCAGCCTGGTGTAAAAATAACCCGACTCCTCCAAGTCAAACAAACGTCCCATCTGCTCGCTACTCGTGTAACGGAACGTCGTACTTTGGTATATCGGCAGCACCCTTGCTTCGCCGTTGCCCGGCTCATAACCGGACTGAATACATTTCGTCTCAATCCTATAATCGCTCATCGTCCTTACTCCTCGCTCCAGTTATGGTATACGTCCTGCACGTCGTCGTCTTCCTCCAAAAGATCCAAGGTCTTTTGAATGTTCTTTATGTCCTCTTCCTTGGTCAGTTCCACGTAAGTCTGCGGAATCATCGTCACCTCGGCATCCGTCATCGGAATTTGCGCCTCTTCCAGCTTCAAGCGCACGTCGCTGAAATCCTCCGGCGCGGTCAAGACCTCGAAGCTGTCCTCTTCCTCGTTAAAGTCCTCGGCTCCCGCGTCAAGCGCCAACATCATCAGTTCATCCGCGTCCATGTCACAATCTTCCTTGGAAATCAAAATCTGTCCCTTCTCGTCAAACATGAACGAGACGCAGCCGGGCGTCCCGATATTTCCGTTGCCCTTCGTGAACGCGCTCTTCACGTTGGAGGCGGTACGGTTCTTATTGTCCGTCAACGTCTTCACGATAATGGCGGTTCCACTGGGTCCATATCCTTCATATGTAATATGCTCGTAATTGTCGCTGGCGCCCTCTCCCGCCGCCCGCTTGATGTTCCGGTCAATCGTGTCGTTGGGCATGTTGTTGGACTTCGCCTTGGCGATCGCGTCACGCAGGCGGCTGTTGCTCGCCGGGTCTGGGCCGCCGCCTTCCTTGACCGCCACCGTGATCTCGCGGCCGATCTTCGTGAAAATCTTTCCCTTCGCCGCGTCATTCCGCTCCTTTTTATGTTTGATATTCGCAAACTTTGAATGTCCTGACATGTTTTTCAATCTCCTTTTATCTTGTCTTCTCTTGTCTTTCCCTATTTGAAATCCGTACTTTATCATACCACGCTTTGTTTTATCTGTAAAGCACCTTCGCGTGTCATTTCCCTTATGTATCCAGTTCCAGACTGACGCGAATGGCCTGACTCACCCGAAACATCATGTGGCTGTCTATGTGACAGACGAATTCCCGCAGACGCTGCTTGTCAATGGTGCGAATCTGCTCCAGCAAAATGACCGAGTCCTTCACAATGTCATACTTTCTCGAACTAATCTCGACATGCGTCGGGAGCTTCGCCTTATTCATGCGCGACGTGACCGCCGCGCAGATGACGGTCGGGCTGTGACGATTGCCCACGTCATTTTGTATGATCAGCACGGGGCGAATCCCTCCCTGCTCCGAACCGACCACCGGGCTTAAATCCGCATAATAAATATCTCCTCGTTTTACAACCAATTTCTTTCACACTCCGATTTTACTTCATTTCCGCTTTCATTTCCAAGACGGTAATTTCAGTATTCCCGCTTCTTTTGGGTTTTATTCAGAATGTATGTTTTAGATTACAATTCGCGGCCGGTCAAGCCGTGAATTGTAATCGTTTTAGGATTGCGAGAACGTGCCTCATGCGGCAATTCAAATGGTTTCTACAGATAATTAAAACGCTTCGCTTTGCAGGACGACCTTTCCCCCTTTTATATAATTACGCGGAATCCGCCTGCCCAGACAGCAGACGAACTCATAATGAAACCGCCCGCTCTTTTCACCCAGCTCGTCGATGGATATCCATTCGTCCCCGTCGCGCCCCGCCAGTACCACGCGATCCATGAAGGCCGTTTGCGGGATGTGGGTGACGTCAACCATGAACTGATCCATGCAGACGCGCCCGAGAATTCGCGCCCGTTTCCCGTGAATGAGCACTTCGCCCTTGTTAGACAACGACCGCGGATACCCGTCGCCGTATCCGACCGGTATCGTCGCCACCCGCAGCCGCTTGGGAGCGACGAACGTCCCTCCATAGCTAATGGGGGTTCCCGCTTCCACCGTCTTGACAAACGTGACATGGCTCACAAGCTCCAACGCCGGTTTTAGGGAAACATTTTCCCGCCCCACCTCGTTGGACGGATACATCCCGTACATGGAAATTCCCGCCCGCACCAGATTATGCCCATACTGCGGATAATCAATGATTCCCGCGCTGTTGTCGCAATGCACGAAGGGAATCTTGATTCCCTCCCTTGATATTCCCCCCGTCACAAGGCGAAATTTTTCATATTGTTCCGCCGTAAAAAGGCAATTCGTTTCGTCCGCCCTGGCAAAATGGGTGAAAATCCCTTCCAGTTCCACTCCGGGCAACGCAGTCAGTTCCGCAATCGTTCGTACCGTCTCCTCCCGTGCCGTGGCCGAATCCGTGGCAAAGCCGATTCGCCCCATGCCGGTGTCAATCTTCACATGGACATATGCCTTTTTTCGTAAACGCGCGGCCGCTTCTGACATCCCTTTCGCCATCTCCCTTGTGTACACGGCGGCCCTGATTTCTTGCTTCACCATGTCCGCATATTGGTCGGGAAACACGCAGCCTAACACGAGAATCGGCTTTCGGATTCCGCTTTCTTTCAAAACCAGCGCCTCGTCTAACGACGCCACCGCGTACCCCCAAACGTAGGAAATGGGTTCCAACGTCCGCGCCACGGGCACCGAACCATGCCCGTAAGCGTCGGCCTTTATGACCGCCACGAGCTTCGTTCCCTCGCCGACGCGCCGCCTCATCTGTTCTATATTGTACGCAATGGCATCCAAATCAATGTTGGCGCATATGCGGTTATATTCCTTCATTTTCATTCTCCTCGAAATAAATTCGGCTTTTTCTGTCTCTTTCTGACTCTGACCGTTTCATAAACGCTTGAATCCCATCAAGCAAGTCCCGTGCCATCATGCCAAAGCCGCCATGCCCCTTCTTTGCCTCGTCCCCGCCGCAAGCATGGGCGAACACGCCAAGCATGGCACCGTCAAAAACGGACTTCTTTTGAGCCAAAAACGCCGCAATCACGCCAGCCAGGACATCCCCGGAACCTGCCTTTGCCATCCCGCTGTTTCCCGCCGTATTGACAAACATCTGCCTGCGGGCGGCCGCCACCACGGTTCGACTGTCCTTCAACGCGCAGACCACCGGATATTGATTGACAAACTCCCGCAACTTGAAAAGCCGATGTTCCTTTAGCTCCGCCACCGGACAACGAATCATCCTTGACATCTCCTTCATGTGCGGGGTGAGCACCACGTCGGCTTTCGTTTTCCGCAAAAGCCCCATGTCGCGTGAGAGCAGATTGAGGCCGTCGGCATCTACCACGCAAGGAGCCTCGCACTGCAAAAGCGCATTTTCCAAAAGCCACTTGGCCATGTCGTCCTGCCCCAACCCACAACCGATGCAGACGACGTCCGCCCACGCAAGAAGCGATGACAATTTCTCCCCGTCGCTTTCCGGCTTCTCAATCCCTACATCCGCCACGCCGCCTTCGCCGATGGCACTTTCAACAACATCATCCCCATACGTGGAAATGACGGCCTCTGGCAGCAATTGTTGTAAAATGGCACGATTGGATTCATGCGTATAAATCCGTACCAGTCCCGCCCCGCAAGTATAGGCCGCCCGCGCGCTCAAATAAGCGGCTCCGGCCATCCCGCGGCTTCCGGTAATCATCAACACCTTTCCATAGGTTCCCTTATGGCTGTCGGCAGGCCGTTGCGGTAAGAAACATGCCATATCCTTCGAATCCAACGTGAAACAAACGTCTTCTTCCTTAACGAAAACGGACGTGTCAATCCCGATGTCCGAAACGTGCACGAATCCGGCATATTCCGCTCCGGGAAACAATACGCACCCTAATTTCTCACATTGAAACGTGACCGTGTAATCCGCCCGGAAAGCCACGCCCAACACCTGGCCGCTTCTCGCGTCAATACCTGACGGAATGTCAATGGCCAGTTTCACCGCGCCCTGACGGTTCATCCATTCGACGACCTCGGCGTAACGCCCGCCAATCTCCCTGCTTAGTCCCACGCCAAAGACGGAATCAATTATTATATTATATTCCCCGTCTGGAATTTCAGTGACGATTTCCACGCCCAGGTTCTTCGCAATCCTGGCCTGCAGGCCGCACTCCCGGCTCATGGACGCCTCTTTTCCCACAAAGAACACCGTCACGTCATGTCCCCGACCCTTTTGGTGCAACAACCTGGCAACGGCAAAACCGTCCCCGCCATTGTTTCCCGAACCACAAACGACGAGGAGCCTGCCCTTGTCAAGGCACTGCTCCTCCATAAACTCCACGACTCCAAGCGCCGCCCGCTCCATCAACACTTCCGATGGAATCCCGATTCCCTCTATCGTGCTCGCGTCGGCCTTTTGCATCCAGGCCCCGTCTGGTAAAGAACGCATCTAAACTCCCGCCCCTTTCTTCTCGCCGTTCTTGTGACAAGTGATGTTGTATGACAGCTTCATCAAGCTATCAGAAAGATGTACGCTCTCAACCACCACGTCCTTTGGCAGACGCAAATCCGTATGTGCAAAATTCCAAATGGCATGGATTCCATTATTCACAAGTATTTCCGATACCTCGACCGCCCTCGCCTTCGGTATGGCCAACGCCGCGATGTCGATTTCGTTTTCCGCAAGAAACGTCTCTAACTCGCTCATCATCCGCACTGGCACCCCGCGAATCATCATCCCGTCGAGTTCCGGCCTCACGTCAAAAATTCCCTTCATCAAGAACCCGTTCTTTTCGAAAGAGGCATAGTTTGCCAAAGCCTGACCCAGGTTTCCCGCGCCGATTATAATCATGTTGTGGCTCTTGTCAAGTCCTAATATCCTGCCAATTTCCGTCCGCAAAAACCGGACGTTGTAGCCATATCCCTGCTGGCCGAAACCTCCGAAATTGTTCAAGTCCTGCCGAATCTGCGATGCCGTCACATGCATCTTCTTGCTTAAGTCATTGGAGGAAATCCGCTCGATTCCCTCGTCAATCAAGTCACCAAGATATCTGTAATACCTAGGCAGCCTGCCAATGACCGCCCTAGAAATGCCTCTCGTCTCCACTTTCACCGACCTCCCCGCTTTATCCCTGACTATTATATAAAATTGTCTTACCAAAGTCAACGATTTTAAGAACATATATGGCGGGGCATTCTGCGATTTTTTTACTTGTGTAATCACATGATGTTGAGGTAAAAGGTGCTTTGACCTTGGTGTCTTTTTATGATATACTATGAAACTAGAGTTATATTTTCCAGGAGGAGTTTTTATGATACTTGCATGTCATAATTTAAATAAATCATTTGGCGAACGCGTCATCGTGCGCGACGCGTCCTTTCATATCGAGGAACGGGAAAAGGCCGCCCTCGTCGGTGTCAACGGAGCAGGAAAATCGACCATCCTGAAAATGATCATGGGAGAGGAACCGATTGACGGCGGTACCGTTACCCTCACCCGTGGGAAAAGCATCGGTTATCTCGCCCAACAGCAGAATCTGGGCAACGACAACACGATTTACGAAGAGCTAAGGACGGCACAAGCGGATATCATCGCGCTCGAAAATCGAATCCGTTCGATTGAACAAGAATTGAAGCTTCTCTCCGGCGACGAACTGGAGGCCCGGCTGGAGACCTATCACCGCCTGACCACGGAATTTGAAAACAAAAACGGCTATGCCTACGAAAGTGAATTGGTCGGCGTGTTAAAAGGACTGGGATTTTCAGATGAGGATTTTTCCAAGCAGGCTTCCACCCTCTCCGGCGGTCAGAAGACCCGCGTCTCACTCGGAAAATTGCTTTTGACCAAGCCGGACATTTTACTATTGGACGAGCCGACCAACCACCTGGACTTAAATTCCATCGCCTGGCTGGAAACCTATTTGCTCAATTACCCCGGAGCCGTGCTCATTGTCTCCCACGACCGCTTTTTCCTAAACCGCGTCGTGACCAAGGTGATTGAAATCGAGCAGGGAAGCATCCGCATGTATAGTGGAAACTACAAAGATTTTGCCGACAAAAAGAAGCAAATCCGCGACGCGCAGATGAAGGAATACTTGAACCAGCAGAGGGAAATCCACCGGCAGGAGGCCGTCATTGAAAAGCTTCGTTCGTTCAACCGGGAGAAATCCATTCGCCGGGCGGAAAGCCGCGAGAAGGTCCTGGAAAAAATACAACTGGTAGAAAAGCCGGTAGAAAGCACGCAGGAAATTCATTTTTCCCTGGAGCCGTCATGTATCAGCGGCAACGACGTACTGTCTATCGACAAGTTGGGAAAACGTTTTGATTCCCAAGTCCTCTTCGAAAACGTCAGCTTTGAGATCAAGCGCGGGGAACACGTCGCCATCATTGGGGACAACGGCACGGGAAAGACGACGCTTTTAAAAATTTTGAACCAGGTTCTGGAAGCGGATACGGGTTCCTTCACGCTGGGAACCAAAGTACATATTGGATACTACGACCAGGAACACCACGTCCTGCATGATGCCAAGACGGCCTTTGAAGAAATTTCCGATGACTACCCGACCCTGACCAACACCCAGATTCGAAACACTTTGGCCGCTTTCCAATTCACGGGTGACGACGTATTCAAACAAATCAAAGACTTAAGCGGCGGGGAAAAGGGACGGCTGTCACTGGCGAAACTGATGCTCTCCGAGGCCAACTTCTTGATTTTGGACGAGCCAACCAACCACTTGGACATTACCTCGAAAGAAATCTTGGAGCAAGCGCTAAACGATTATACCGGAACCGTACTATACGTCTCGCATGACCGTTATTTCATCAACCAGACGGCCACGCGCATTTTAGAATTAGTCAACCAGACGTTTGTCAATTACATTGGCAACTATGATTACTATTTGGAAAAGAAAGAAGAACTGACCGCGGCCTATGCGCCGGCTAAGGCGAATACCGCCGCAAATGGTAAATTTGCCACATCCGCTCCCAGAACTTCGACCACCTCCGCAAGGGTTGACACACAAACTGCCGTTCGCGGTACCGGCACGAACACTTTCGGCAACGGCACGCCTGACAATGACATCTCGGGCGCCCCTGGCGTGGCAGGAAGGGATGTTGGCGGCAAGGCAAGCTGGCAAGAGCAAAAAGAACAGCAGGCACGGGAGCGCAAGCGCAAGAACGATTTGAAAAAAATCGAGGAACGAATCTCCCTTTTAGAGGAGAAAAACCTGGCCATCGACGAACTTTTGACGCACGAGGACGTGTACTCCAACTCCGTCAAATGCCAGGAACTCGTCAACGAAAAAACACAGAACGAGGAAGAACTGGAAAGTTTGTACGAACAGTGGGAATGCCTCGAAGAACAGTTTGTGTAAACGACCTTTATGCTACGTAAATGAGCCTCTTAAAACAAAAAATGGAAGCCACTGCTTCCATTTTTTGTTTTAAGAGGCTCATTGAAGTGCTTAGCGCAACGGAATGCACACAACTTCTTTTTCGTAATTTGCTTTTTCGCAATCTGCTTTTTCGCAATCTGCTTTTTCGCAATTTGCTCTTCCGCGATTCGCGCTCTTTACAACCGCTTCGCGATTGCCTTGATAAATTCCTCGCTATTTAACACGGTCACGTTCTCTAGCGTCGTAATCAACGCGAGGTCTTTCGTCATCTCCCCCGCCTCGATTGTGTCAATCGTCGCCTTTTCCAGACGGTCTGCAAACGCCATCAGTTCTTGGTTGCCGTCAAACTCCCCACGCTTTCTCAAAGCTCCCGTCCAAGCAAATATCGTCGCCACGGAGTTGGTGGAAGTCTCCTCGCCTTTCAAATGCTTATAATAATGGCGCTGCACGGTTCCATGCGCCGCCTCGTACTCATAATACCCTTCCGGTGAAACAAGGACGGAAGTCATCATCGCCAGCGAACCAAACGCAGAGGACACCATGTCGCTCATCACGTCTCCGTCATAATTCTTGCACGCCCAGATATAACCGCCTTCCGACTTCATCACGCGGGCCACCGCGTCATCAATCAGCGTGTAAAAATACACGATGCCGGCTTTCTCAAATTTATCTGAATACTCTGCGTCATAAATTTCCTGGAAAATGTCCTTGAACGTATGGTCATATTTCTTGGAAATCGTATCCTTGGTGGCAAACCACAAGTCCTGCTTCGTGTCCAACGCATAGTTGAAGCAGCTTCTGGCAAAGCTTTCAATCGACTGGCTGACATTGTGCATGCCCTGCGCCACGCCCGCCCCGACAAAGTCATGCACCAACTCGCGCGTCTCGCTGCCATCCTCGGCCGTGTAGACAAGTTCCACCTTGCCCGCCCCCGGAATTTTCATCTCCGTATTCTTATACACGTCCCCATACGCGTGCCTTGCAATCGTGATGGGCTTCTTCCAGTTTTTCACGCACGGTTCGATGCCCTTCACCACGATGGGCGCGCGAAACACCGTGCCGTCCAAAATCGCTCGAATCGTCCCGTTCGGGCTTTTCCACATTTCCTTCAAATCATACTCGTCCATACGGGCCGCATTCGGAGTAATCGTCGCGCATTTTACGGCTACCTTGTATTTCTTCGTCGCGTTTGCCGAATCTACCGTGACCTGGTCGTTCGTTTCATTACGATGCTCCAGCCCCAAGTCATAATATTCCGTGTTCAGATCAATAAACGGCTCCAAGAGGTGCTCCTTAATCATGCCCCAGAGAATCCTCGTCATCTCATCCCCGTCCATCTCCACGAGCGGTGTCGTCATTTTAATTTTTTCCATTATTTCATCCTCCGCTTCTATCCTTGTGTCTCTATTTCTTGTCGTTTTAAATATTGCATCACCTGGAAAATATGTTCGTTTGCGAATTGCTCCGCCTGGTCGGCATCCCCTTCCTGAAGCGCACGCAAAATCTGCCGGTGTTCCCGGATGGATTTCCGGGCACGCTCCTTCGACGAAACGCATTTCCTTCTGGTCAATTGCACGTATTTGTGAAAATCGCCCAGCATCCCGCCGAGAATGCGGCTTCCTGATGCCTCATACAAAACGGAGTGAAATTTCTCATCTAACATACAAATCTGTTCCGAGTTGTCCTCGTCCTCGCGCTTCACATGAAATTCCGACAGCATCATGATTTCTTCCAGCTCGGCAAGCTGCTCGTCCGTGATAAGCCGGGTCGCCCAACGCGCGCACAATCCTTCCAGGCTGGAGCGCATCGCGTAGATGTCCTTCACGTCCTTCGCCGTGATGCCGGTCACGAAAGCCCCCTTGTTGGGAATGATGGAAACCAACCCCTCCAACTCCAGGCGACGTAACGCCTCCCGCACGGGAGTCCGGCTGACTCCCAGCTCTTTTCCCAGGGAAATCTCCCGCAGCTCATCGCGCTCTTTATATTTTCCATTCAAAATATCATCTCGAATCCGCTGGAACACGCGGCCGCCAAGAGATTGCTCCTGATAGTCTTCCATTCGTTCGTTCCTTCCCTCCCGCCAGTAAACACGGTACTTTATCTTATCGTATCACGCGAACCCGCAGGGTTCCTTCGATTGCGGCCAGCCTCTCTTCCACTTCCGGCGGAATGTCGGCCTCCACGTCCATCACCGTATAGGCATATTCCTTCCTGCTCTTGTTGGCCATCACGTTGATATTCATGTTTTCCTTTGCCAGCAGTGCTGTAAATTGTCCCAACATGTTCGGAATGTTGCGGTGCAAAATCGTAATCCGGCTTCCTTCTTCCTTCTTTCCCATGTCGCAATCCGGGAAATTGACCGAATGCGTAATATTTCCGTTTTCCAGGTAATCGCGCACTTCCTTGACCGCCATCTTCGCGCAGTTGTCCTCGGATTCCTCCGTGGACGCCCCCAAATGGGGAATCACGATGGCTCCCTTCACCCCTGCAATCTCGGGAGTCGGGAAATCGGTCACATAGCACTTGACCGCGCCGGAGAGCAGCGCGTCTACCATGGCCTCGCCGTCCACCAGCACGTCCCTGGCAAAATTAAGCACCACGACGTTTTTCTTCATCAGGCTGATGGCCTCCTTGTTAATCATGCCTTTCGTGTCAGGCAAGGCAGGCACGTGAATCGTGATAAAGTCACATTCCTTGTACAATTCGTCCACCGTCTTGGCATGATGGATGTTGCGGGACAACTGCCAGGCGGAGTCCACGGACACGTACGGATCGTACCCATACACGTCCATCCCCAAATGGATGGCCGTGTTGGCCACCTGCACGCCGATGGCTCCAAGGCCGATGACGCCGATTTTCTTCCCGGACAACTCCGTCCCTGCAAAGGCCTTTTTCTGCTTCTCGGCCGCCTTGGCCAAGTCCCCGTCTTCCTCGTGCTCTTGTACCCAGTTGATGCCGCCGATGATGTCACGGGCTGCCAGAAGCATGCCGGCGATGACCAGCTCTTTCACGCCGTTGGCATTCGCCCCCGGCGTGTTAAACACCACGATGCCTTGCTCCGCGCATTGGTCAAGCGGAATATTGTTGACCCCCGCCCCGGCCCGGGCAATCGCCTTTAGGTTATCTCCAAACTTCATCTCGTGCATGAGGGCGCTACGAACCAAAATGGCATCCGCATCCTCGTGATTTTCGCACCGCTGATACTCCTCGTTAAATTTCTCGATTCCAACCGGCGCAATTGAATTCAGGCAATGATATTTATACATTTTACAAATTCTCCTCTTCAAACTTCTTCATAAAGGCCACCAACGCTTCCACGCCCTCGTACGGCATCGCGTTATAGATGCTCGCCCGCATGCCGCCAACGCTTCTGTGCCCTTTCAGATTCTCCAACCCGGCCTCCTTGGCCTCCTTGACGAACTTTGCGTCCAAATCTGCATCGCCGGTAACAAATGGCACGTTCATCAGGGAACGATCCTTTGCCACCACGGTGCCCTTAAACAGCTTGCTCTGATCCAGGTAGTCATACAACAGCTTCGCTTTTTTCTCGTTACGCTCCTTCATCACGGAAAGTCCGCCCATGGACTTCAACCACTGAAATACCTTCCCACAAATATAGATGCCATAGGCCGGAGGCGTGTTGTACAGAGACTTCGCGTCCGCATGCGTCTTGTACGTCAGCATTGTCGGCGTACCCGGCAATACGTCCTTTGTAATCAAATCCTTGCGGATAATGACGATGACCGTTCCGGCCGGCCCGATATTCTTCTGCACGCCGCCGTAAACCAGGCCGTACTTACTTACGTCCATCGGCTCTGACAAAAAACACGAAGAAATGTCGGATACCAGAAGTTTTCCCTTGGTATTCGGCAATTCTTTATATTTGGTTCCATAAATGGTATTGTTCTCACAAATGTAGACATAGTCGGCATCCTCCGAAACCGGAAGGTCGCCGCAATCCGGAATGTAGGAAAACGTTTTGTCGGCCGAAGAGGCAATACGATTTACCTTGCCATATTTTTCCGCCTCCTGTGCCGCCTTTTTCGCCCACTGGCCGGTAATGATATAATCGGCCACCTTGTTTTTCATCAAATTCATCGGAATCATGGCGAACTGTTGAGATGCCCCGCCTTGCAAAAATAAAACCTCATAATCGTCCGGAATCTGCAAAAGCTCGCGCAAATCCGCTTCCGCCGTCTCGATAATCTCCTCAAACGCCTTGGAACGGTGGCTCATCTCCATCACGGACATCCCCGTCCCTTTGTAATCCATCATTTCCTCAGCGGCGGCCTTGAGCACTTCCTCCGGCAAAACGGCCGGTCCCGCTGAAAAATTATATACTCTGCCCATTTTCAAATCCACTCCTTTTACTTCTTATTCTTCAAATCTTCCTCGTCAAACGCCTCGCTGATGGCGGCACCGGGAGCAACCATCGGCCACACCTTGTCGTCGCTGTCAATCTGGCAGTCAATCAGCACCGGTCCTCCAATCGTCAACGCTTTTGCAAACGCCTCCCTGAACTCTTCCTCCGTGGTCGCGCGAAAGCCGGCGGCCCCCATCGCCTCGGCCAGCTTTACATAGTCCACCCCATCCTGCAGCACGGTCGCCGAATAACGTTTCCCGTAAAACAGGTTCTGCCACTGGCGCACCATGCCAAGCACATGATTGTTGACCACGACTTCAATAATCGGCACCTGATGCCTGACCGCCGTGGCAATTTCGTTCATATTCATGCGGAAACATCCGTCGCCGGCTATATTTATGACCGTCTTGTCAGGACAACCCATCTTTGCGCCGATGGACGCGCCAAGTCCATACCCCATGGTTCCAAGCCCGCCCGAGGTTAAAAGCGTCCTCGGCCTGGAATAGCGGTAATACTGCGCAGCCCACATTTGATGCTGTCCCACCTCGGTCACGATGACGGCGTCGCCGTTTGTCTGGCGGTAAATCTCTTCCACCAGAAATGGTCCTGAAAGGACGCCTTTCTGGTATTTCATCGGATATTTCTGCCGGTATGCCTCTATCTTTTCCATCCATTCCGGGTGGGACTGTCTGACAAGCTTCTGGTTTAATTTGCCGAGAACGACTCGGATGTCACCGACGATTTGCGCGTCCACGACGACATTTTTATTCATCTCCGCCGGATCGATGTCAATCTGCAAAATCTTCGCGTGCTTGGCAAACTTCTTGGCATTTCCCGTCACGCGGTCACTGAAACGCGCGCCCAAAACGATCAGCAAGTCACATTCGCTGACCCCGTAATTGGACGTTTTCGTCCCGTGCATGCCAAGCATCCCGGTGTAACGCCTATCCGTACCCGGAAACGCGCCCTTTCCCATCAAGGAATCCGTAACCGGCGCGTCAACCAAATCCACAAAGGCTTTTAATTCTTCATTCGCCCCGGAAAGAATGGCTCCGCCGCCCACGAAGATATAAGGCTTCTTGGAACGCGAAATCATTTTCACGGCCACATCGAGACTTTCTTCACGAATGTGAGAATCATCCGGCACATACGCCTCAATCTTCGCGCGCGTATATTCGGCCTTGTTTGCCGTCACGTCCTTGGGAACGTCAATCAGCACCGGACCAGGACGGCCGGACCTGGCAATCTCAAACGCCCGGCGAATGGTCGGGGCGAGGTCTTTCACGTCCTTCACTATATAATTATGCTTGGTAATCGGCATGGTCACTCCGCTGATGTCGATTTCCTGAAAACTGTCCTTGCCAAGCAGGGACACCCCGACGTTACAAGTAATCGCCACGACCGGAATCGAATCCATATACGCGGTCGCGATGCCGGTCACGAGGTTGGTCGCCCCCGGGCCGCTGGTCGCGAAGCACACGCCGACCTTTCCCGTCGCGCGCGCATAGCCGTCCGCCGCATGTGCAGCCCCCTGCTCGTGGGACGTCAAGATGTGGTTGATTTCGTTGCTGTGTTTATACAATTCGTCATATACGTTCAAAATCGCGCCGCCCGGATATCCGAACACGGTATCCACGCCCTGCTCCTTCAAACATTCTATGATGATTTCTGATCCTGTCAACTGCATGGTCTACGCCTCCTACACGCTTTTTGGCACTTCCAGGATGGCACCCCGGTTACCAGAAGACACCATGGACGCGTACCTGGCCAGATAGCCGGTCTTAATCTTTGGCTCGCGCGGCTGCCATTTTGCCTTCCGGGCCGCCATTTCCTCGTCGCTGATATCCAACTCCAGCTTCAATTCCGGAATATTGATCTTGATAATGTCTCCCTCTTCCACCAACGCGATGGGGCCGCCTACCGCCGCCTCCGGGGACACATGTCCAATCGACGCGCCGCGGGACGCGCCGCTAAAACGCCCGTCCGTAATCAAGGCCACGGTGGAGCCAAGTCCATAACCCGCAATCGCCGAGGTCGGATTTAACATCTCGCGCATGCCCGGGCCGCCTTTCGGTCCTTCATAACGAATCACGATCACGTCGCCCGGATGAATCTTTCCGGTCTTGATGGCCTCGGTCGCATCCTCGTCACTCTCAAAAATTCTGGCCGGGCCTTCGTGTACCAACATCTCTGGCACGACCGCCGAACGCTTCACCACGCTGCCGTCCGGCGCCAGGTTGCCTTTCAGCACGGCAATGCCGCCCGTCTCGCTGTACGGATTGTCAATCGGACGAATGACCTCCGGATTTTTATTTACACAGCCTTCGATATTTTCCCCGACCGTCTTTCCCGTGACGGTCATGCAGTCCGTATGCAAAAGGCCTTTTTTGTTCAACTCGTTCATCACGGCATACACGCCGCCCGCCTCGTTCAAATCTTCCATATAAGTCGGCCCCGCCGGTGCCAGATGACATAAGTTCGGCGTCTTCTCGCTGATACCGTTGGCAAATTCGATTTCAAAATCCATGCCGATCTCATGCGCGATGGCCGGCAGATGGAGCATGCTGTTCGTAGAGCACCCCAGTGCCATATCAACCGTCAAGGCGTTTAGAATCGCGTCCTCGGTCATGATGTCAAGCGGACGGATATTCTTACGCCACAATTCCATGACCTGCATTCCAGCGTGCTTTGCCAGTTGGATACGAGAAGAATACACGGCCGGAATCGTCCCGTTTCCGCGAAGACCCATGCCAAGTGCCTCGGTCAGGCAGTTCATGCTGTTTGCCGTGTACATGCCAGAACAAGAACCGCAGGTCGGACATACCTTGTTCTCGAACTCGGTCACGTCCTCTTCCGTGAATTTCCCCGCCGCATAAGAACCGACCGCCTCGAACATGCTGGAAAGGCTTCTCTTCTCGCCTTTTACATGTCCGGCGAGCATCGGGCCGCCGCTGACAAAAATCGTCGGCACGTTGATTCTGGCCGCCGCCATCAAAAGTCCCGGCACGTTCTTGTCGCAGTTCGGAATCATGACCAGCGCGTCAAACTGGTGCGCCAAAGCCAGGCTTTCCGTGGAATCGGCAATCAAGTCCCTCGTCACAAGAGAATACTTCATGCCCACGTGTCCCATGGCAATGCCGTCGCAGACCGCAATGGCCGGTACCATGATGGGGGTTCCTCCCGCCATCGCCACGCCCAGCTTCACGGCCTCGCAAATCTTGTCGAGGTTCATGTGCCCCGGCACGATTTCATTATAAGAACTGACCACGCCGACCAGGGGCCTTTCCAGTTCTTCCTTTGTAAGTCCCAACGCATTAAAAAGGGAACGGTGCGGTGCCTGCTGCATTCCCTTTGTCACAGTATCACTTCTCATCATTAAAGTCCTCGCTTTCATTTTATTCCCGTGAACGGCAATCCAAAATGCAACCGCCCACGGGGAATCGATGTGTTTTACTTGATATAGCTACAAATCAGGTCTCCCATCTCGCTCGTCCCGACTTGCCTCTTTCCTTCCGACATGATGTCGCCCGTGCGGTAACCGGCCTTCAACACCTCGGAAACGGCATGTTCGATGACATCCGCCTCCGCGTCAAGGTCAAAGGAATAGCGAAGCATCATGGCCGCGGAAAGAACCGTGGCAATCGGATTGGCAATCCCTTTCCCGGCAATGTCCGGCGCGGAACCGCCGCTCGGCTCATAAAGGCCGAACTTCGTCTCGTTTAAGCTGGCAGACGCGAGCATCCCGATGGAGCCGGTCACCATGCTCGCCTCGTCGGACAAAATGTCGCCGAACATGTTCTCCGTCAAAATCACGTCGAACTGGCGCGGATCCTTCACCAGCTGCATGGCGCAGTTGTCCACCAACATGTGCTCCAACGCAACTTCCGGGTAATCCTTCGCCACTTCCTCCGTCACCCTTCTCCACAAACGGGACGAATCCAATACGTTTGCCTTGTCCACGCTCGTCACCTTCTTCCGCCGCTTCATGGCGATGTCAAACGCCCGCTTGGCAATACGGCGAATCTCTTCTTCGTTATATGTAAGCGTGTCCGTGGCGACCGTCACGCCGTCAACCTCTTTTGTGGAACGCTCCCCGAAATACAAGCCGCCCGTCAGTTCCCGCATAATCATCATGTCAAAGCCGCCGGCCGTAATCTCTTCCTTCAACGGGCATGCGCCCTTCAACTCGTCATACAGTACCGCCGGCCGCAAATTCGCAAACAAATTCAGCGACTTGCGCAATTTCAAAAGGCCGGCCTCCGGCCTCTTCGATGGTTCCAATCTATACCACGGGGAAGTCTTCGCGTCCCCGCCAATCGAGCCCATCAGCACGGCATCACTCTTTGCCGCCAGTTCAATCGTCTCGTCCGTCAACGGAATCCCGTTTACGTCAATCGACGCTCCGCCCATCAATAACTGTGTATAAACGCACTCATGGCCATAAGACTTTGCGACCTTGTCAAGCACTTTCATCGCCTCGGTGACAATCTCCGGGCCGATTCCGTCGCCTTTTATCACGCCAATATTTAATTTCATCTTTCATTCATCCTTCCTGTCTTTTAAAAGCACGCGCCAAGGTGCGAGCCAAAGCGCGACCATGCCGACAAGCAAACCCTTCCGAATTTTCCTTGTGACAAAAATATCGTCTTTTATCATACCGCATTTCCCTATCGGTTTCAAGACCAAGATTTTGAAAAGTTAAAAAAAGAACCGGAGACGATTCTCTTCCGATTCTTTCCTCAATCCTTATTTCTTGGAGTCCTGCTTGCTCTCGGCAACTTCTGCCGCACCCGGCTTCTCGACCTCCACGATTGCCTCCTTCTTCATCGGAATCCGGCAGTTCTTGTTGTTTCCAAATTCCACGATGACGCCGCCGCGCTCTTCGTCGATGTCGATGACCACGCCAAAGAACCCGCTGCTCGTCAGCACGTTGTCACCGATTTCCAATGCGGAAAGCATCGCCGACATCTTTTTCCGATCTTTGTTCTGCGGACGAATCCAAAAGAAATAAAGCAATGCGAACAACGCGCCATACATAATCACCAAGCCGCCAATGCCGCCTGCTCCCGCTCCTGCTTCCGCTACTAATAATCCTGACATTTCATTTCCTCCTAAATCTCATTTGATGCAATATACCTACTATACACAATAATTTCAATAACTGCAAGATTTTTTTCGCTTTTCCGTGAAAAATTTCTCACCTCACCCTTGCATCATTCCTTCCAGCTTCCTCTTTTTATAAGCCGCAAACTCGCCCGCGTCCAAAGCGTTCCGAATCTCTTCCATCATCGTATTATAAAAATAAAGGTTGTGCAACACGCACAAGCGCATCCCGAGCATCTCCCCGGCTTTCAATAAATGTCGGATGTAGGCGCGGCTATAGCTTCGGCAAGCCGGACACTGACACCCCTCCTCGATCGGCGCGTCGTCCAGCTCGTACTTCGCGTTAAACAAATTCAGTTTTCCGTGATTGGTATACACGTGCCCGTGCCGTCCGTTGCGCGACGGATACACACAGTCAAAAAAGTCCACGCCCCGCTCCACGCCCTCCAAAATGTTGGCCGGCGTGCCGACTCCCATCAGATAGGTCGGCTTGTCCTGCGGCAGATGAGGAACCACCGCGTCCAGTATCCGATACATTTCCTCATGCGTCTCCCCGACCGCAAGACCTCCAATCGCATAACCGTCCAGCCCCAGTTCGGTAATCCGCCGGGCGTGCTCAATACGGATGTCCTCATAAATGCCGCCCTGGTTGATGCCAAACAGCATTTGCCTCGGGTTCAACGTCTCCGGCAACGCGTTCAAACGCTTCATCTCGTCCTTGCAACGCACAAGCCACCTCGTCGTGCGGGCCACGGAATCTTCCATATAACGCCGGTCGGCCACGCTGGACGGACATTCGTCAAACGCCATGGCAATCGTCGAGGCCAGATGGGATTGAATTTGCATGCTCTGTTCTGGTCCCATGAAAATCTTGCGCCCATCTACGTGCGAATGAAAATGCACCCCTTCTTCCTTGATTTTACGCAGCCCTGCCAGAGAGAACACCTGAAAGCCTCCGGAATCCGTCAGGATCGGCTTGTCCCATTTCATGAACTTGTGCAGTCCGCCCAACTTGTAGACGACCTCGTCACCGGGACGAACGTGCAGGTGATAGGTATTGGAAAGTTCCACCTGCGTCTTGATTTGTTGCAAGTCGTCCGTGGAGACGGCCCCCTTGATGGCGGCGGCCGTTCCCACGTTCATAAATACGGGGGTCTCGATATTTCCGTGAACGGTGTGAAAACGCCCCCGCTTCGCCCGCCCTTCTGTTTTAAGCAATTCGTACATATATAGAATCCTCTCTTGTCAATAGTGAATCACGATCGGCGTCCCCACTTCCACCATCGGGTAGAGCGTCTGGATGGAACTATAAGACATGTTGATACAGCCATGGGAACCATATGTTTTATACAATTCCCCGCCAAATCCCGGCTGCCACGTCGCGTCATGGAACCCGACTCCGCCCCAGGTCACGCGCATCCAATAATCCACGTGGGACACGTATTCCGGTTCTCCCGTGGCCGGGTCGATATTTCCCGTCATCGTGTAATCCGTGCATTTTTCAAGAACACGGTATACCCCGTCCGGGGTCTTTCTGGCCGGATTTGGCAAGCCGGTAATCACGTCGCACTCGAACGCGATTTGCCCGTCCTTCATATACCACATATGCTGCGCCGAAATATCCACCTCGAGATACGTCCCGCCCCAATCCGGGTTACCATGCACGGCCGCCCGCTGTCCGATCAAATAAGCCGGCTCGCGTTCAACAACCGCCCCGTCACGAATGTTTTGCAAAATCGCGTTAAACTCCGACCCTTCATCCACAGCCCAGCCATAACCGCCCCAGCTTACCTTTCCCGGCTGCACCTCCGCGGCCTTTCCCCACGGAGTGGTAAAGTTACGCACCTTGTCATACGTGTCATACTTGTCGCCAAATTCCGTCAGCCATGCCTTTATCGCGTCCTCCGAAAAAATCACGTTCATATCCTCGTCCGTGGAAAGCCACGTGGAAATCGTGTCCTTGTCAAGCACGACATCGGTGTCCATCTTGTACGTGATGCTCGCCCGCAAGTACGTATTCATGTCATCACAAGCCTTTTGCACTTCCGGCGATTCCGTCGTATATCTAGGATAAGCGTAACAATCCTCCGCCTCCATGTCAAGCATGGGATTTAGTTCCTCCATTGATTCCCTGATTTTCTTGTCCAGGTTTTCCGTATTGACCGCCGTGCCAATCACTTCCTTCTCGGGAACGAATTTCTCCCCGTCATACTTGGGGTAAGCCGACACGGACGGAATCTGTTCTTTTTTTAAACAACCAAGATTTTCTATCTTTTGCGCAAGCTTCTTTTCATCATAGGAAACCTCGATAGGTACCTCCATCTTGGTATCCTGAAAATAAGAAGCCGGCCAGAGGAACGCGTTTTGTTTTTGCAACAATTTGTCAAACGCGTCCTCGTCCTTGTAAGCCATGTCAATTTCGGTGGCCTTTATGGTTTCCGCGTGCCCGCCGTTTTCTTTTACCGTCAACGCGTATCCTTTGACTTGTTCCGCCCAAAACTCCTCCGCCTCTGCAGCACTTTTTGCGGTAAAGTCATATCCGTTGATTTCCGTGTTCATCAAGAAATGGCTCATGAAATAGAAAGCGACCCCGCCATACAAAAGGGCGATGATTCCCAGCGTCACGCCTCCCCCGATAGCCCACTTCTTCCAATTTGAAGAACCGCGCCTCTCCTTGGATGCCGCATTTGGAGAGACCGCCTTTACCCCCTTCGTCCCTTTAAGCTCCCCTCTTGAAGCGGTCGCTTTGGACGAACTCCCTTTTGAAGTAGCCGCCTTGGACGAAGTCGCCCTTGAAACTGCTGCTTTGGACGAACTCCCTTTTGGAATAGCCGCCTTGGACGAAGTCCCTTTTGAACCGGTCACTTTGGGAGAATCCGCTTTTTTTGTCGTCCCTCCTTGTCGCTTGCCGTGATTCTTTTTACGGCGGGCAACATCGTCCTTTGTATCTTTGTGTTCCTCCTCGGTTTCGTCGTCCAGATAAATGATGTCTGGATCTGGAAGCTTCTTTTTGCTCATTTTCCTTCTCCCCATTCATGAATTTCACGATGATTCGATAATACCATGTATTTTTCGTAATGTACAGAAAAATATCCCAATTCAGAAAAAATTAAACATTAAAGTGAAAATCAGACATTAAAAAAGGGACATTATACGTTGCATGTTTGCCTTTCTTCTTTTATAATAAAAAGCAATGGGTTTGATTACCATTCACGACCATTTCCCATACGCGCGTAAAACCAGACGGCTTGTGGCTCTTTGCCGCTTATGCGGCTTACTGTTTTACCAACGTGGGTAAAGTTGGCGATTACTACATGTTTATGCATTTTCTAATTCACAATATAACGAGGATGGTGTTTTTTATGAGCGGTTCTGGCTTTGGAAAATTATTTCGGATAACGACCTGGGGGGAGTCACATGGTCCGGGCATCGGCGTCGTGATTGACGGATGTCCGGCGGGAGTTTCCCTCTCAGAAGAAATGATTCAGACATTTTTAGACCGGCGCAGGCCCGGCCAAAGTAAATTTACGACCCAACGCAAAGAAAGCGACCAGGTGGAAATCTTGTCCGGCGTGTTCGAGGGCAAGACGACCGGCACGTCCATTTCCCTGATGGTTCGAAACCTGGACCAACGTTCCCGGGATTATGGAAATATCGCCGAGGTGTTTCGTCCCGGCCACGCCGATTACACATATACGCAAAAATACGGTTTCCGGGATTATCGCGGCGGCGGACGTTCGTCTGGACGCGAAACGATTGGCCGGGTGGCCGCCGGAGCCGTCGCGGCCCAGATTTTAGCACGGCTTGGTATCCACGTCACGGCATACGCCAAATCCGTCGGTCCGGTCACGGTGAAGGAAAAGGACTACCGGCTCAACGAGATTTCTCAAAACCGGCTCTTTATGCCCAATAACGAGCTGGCGCAAAAGGCCGAGGAATATTTGACACAGATGATGGCAGGGAAGGATTCCGCCGGCGGCGTCATCGAATGTACCGTAAACGGGATGCCGGTCGGAATCGGAGAGCCCGTCTTTGACAAACTGGACGCATGCCTAAGCCACGCCCTGCTCTCCATCGGCGCGGTGAAGGGCGTGGAATTCGGAAGCGGGATGGCCGCGGCCAAAAGCAACGGCAGCACGAACAACGACGAATTTTATATGGAAAACGGTCAAGTCCAGAAAAGGACGAACCATGCCGGCGGCATCCTCGGCGGCATGAGCGACGGCTCCGACCTCGTGTTGCGCGCCGCCCTCAAGCCGACCCCGTCCATCGCCCAGGCGCAACAGACCGTGGACGTGCATGGCGAAAACACGGAACTAATCATCCATGGCCGCCACGACCCAATCATCGTCCCCCGAGCTGTCGTCGTCGTGGAATCCATGGTCGCCATCACGCTGGTGGACTTGCTGTTTGAGAACATGAGCAGCCGGATGGATAAGATTTGCGACTATTATGGGAAAGGCGCGAAGTGATTGACGAGAATGCTTACCAAGTAAGACAAAAAGCGTGCATCAAATTGCAAATCATCCTAATTTGATGCACGCTTTCTTCTTTTACAAACCATCTTCATCTTGGCAGTCCTTAATCTGCCTTCAATTCCTTCCAATAGTCATTCATCAGATCCGTCGTGTCCTGATCTAATTGCTTTAACACCTCGCAGTCTTCAAGCACCCCCTCCGGCGGTATCAGCGCCCCGTTTGCCTTGTCTTCCTCGGACATGTTCTCCACCACCGCGTCGTTTACCGTGGAATAATAAATGTACTCATAGTTCATCTGCGCGACATCCTCGCGGCAGAGGAAGTCCAAAAACTTTTGCGCCGCGTCCATGTTGTCGCAATATTTCGTCACGCCCCACGCGTCAATCCAGAGGTTCGATCCCTCCTTGGGAACGGCATACATGAGCTTGTCGTTATAGTCGTGCGCGAGATACGCCTCTCCCGAATAAATGACCGCCACGGCGGCGTTCTCGGCCACCATCTCCTCGCGTACCTCGTCCACGAGGTATGCCTGCACGTCCGGCTTCTGGGCAAGCAACACGTCCTGCGCCTCTTTTAATTCCTCCGGGTCGGTGGTGTTTAGCGAATATCCGAGATATTTGAGAGCCACCAAGTAGCTGTCGCGCATGCTGTTTTGCATAATCACTTCGCCTGCGTAATCCCCATTGAACAACACTTCCCAGCTGTCAATTTCTCCTTTTACTTTGTCTTTGTTGTATAAAATGCCAACCGTTCCCCAAAAGTACGGCAACGTGTACTTGTTTTCTGGGTCGAAAGATTTTGAAAACTCAAAGTACCGCTCGCCGACGTTACCGATGTGCTCGAACGAACTGGTATCAATCTCTTTTAATTCGCCCTCCTGAATTAATTTTTCCAACATGTAGTCGCTCGTGCAAAGCAAGTCGTACTCAATCGCCCCCGACTTATATTTCGTGTACAAGTCCTCCGGCGTCACGGCCTCCTCGTACAAAATCCTGATTCCGGTCTCCTCGGTGAACATCTCAATCACTTCCGGATCCAAGTATTCCCCATAATTAAAGACGGTCAACGTCTCCTTCGTTTCCGCCTCCTTCGCGCACCCGCCCACGAACAACGACGTGCACGCGAACGCCCCCGCAAGGAGCATCGCCAATGCCCTTTTCTTCATCTTTCTTATTTCCTTTCCTTGTTAAATCTACAAATTTTTTTCCTTTTTCTTTGGTAGAAAATTCACCACCAAAAGCAAGGCGAACACCGTCACGAAAATCAACGTGGACAGCGCGTACATTTCCGGCTTGATGCCCTTTTTAAGTTCCCCATATATCATGGTCGAGAGCGTGTTGACCCCCGCTCCCTTTGTAAAATACGTAATCACGAAGTCGTCCATCGACATCGTGAAGGCCATGAAAAAGCCGGCCACGATGCCGCTCATAAGCTGCGGCAGCAACACTTTGAAAAACGCGTAGACGGCACCCGCCCCCAAATCCCTGGCCGCCTCGTAAACGCTTAAATTCATCTGTTTTATTTTCGGCATCACGCTCAAAATCACATAGGGAATATTGAACGTGATATGCGCGAGCAAAACGCTTGTAAATCCCAACGGCATAAAGCGGACGAACCATAGCATCAAGGCGATGCCGGTCACGATGTCCGCGTTTAACATCGGAATGTTGGTAAACATCATCATCACCTGATATCCGCGCCGCCGCATGGCTTGGATTCCCAACGCGGCCAGCACGCCAATCAGCGTGGCGATCCCTGCCGAAAGAAGTGCCAGCCCAATCGTGGTCCAAAGCGCGTCCATGATCTGGTGATTGGAAAACAGCACTTGATACCAACGCAGGGTAAATCCCCCCCACACCACGCGGGAGCGCGAGTCGTTAAACGAAAGTACGATTAAGACCGCGATTGGCGCATATAAAAACACGATGATGAGTGCAAGGTAAAACCTGCTGATAAAATCTTTCACTCTCTCTACCATATCGTCGACGATTTCCCTTCTGTTTCATTCTTCGTGGTGAACGCCATGCTGATTAACACGAACAGCATCAGCGAGACCGAAAGGCCGCTTCCCATGTTCCAATTGGCACTCTTAGTAAACTCCTGCTCAATTACGTTGCCAATCAGTTGCAGCTTTCCCCCGCCAAGCATGTCCGCGATGACAAACGACGTCATGGAGGGGACGAACACCATCACGATGCCGCTAAGGAGGCCGGGTACGGAGAGCGGCAAAATCACCTTACAAAACACGGTTACCGAGTTCGCGCCCAAGTCCCGTGCCGCCTCGATCAAATCCTCGTCAATCTCGGTGACCGCGTTAAAAATCGGCAGCACCATGTATGGCAGATAATCGTAAATCACTCCAATCATGATGGCGGTTCCCGTATTGGCCAGGGACAATGGCCCAAGGTTAAATTTTTGCAAAACAAAATTCAAAATCCCGTTATTGGACAAAATCAACTGCCACGCCAAGATACGCAGGATGAAATTCATCCACATCGGCAAAATCAAAATGAACATCGTAAACCCCTGCCGCCCCATATTTAGCCTTCGCATCGCCATCACCAACGGGTACGAAAGGAGAATGCAGATAATCGTGCAGCCGACGGCGATTTCCAGGGAAAAGAATAACGCTTTCAAATGCACCGGCTCAAAAAGCGCCGTGATGTTGGCAAGCGTAAACGCCCCTTCGCGGCTCGTCAACGCGTACCCGAAAATCACCAGCAACGGAATCACCGTAAATCCTACCACCCACACGACGTACGGGGTGGCAAGCCATGGCCGCCTGTTCATGGTCTTTCCTTCATTCATCCTCTTTTGTAACCTCCGCGTCCTCTGAAAGTGGCTTGTGCATGATCTGGATATTGTCCGGCAAAATGGTCAGCCCCACCATCGCCCCAATCTGCGCCGGGTTCACGCTCTGCACGCTCCACTCGTACTCCCCGGCCTTCACCTTGATTTCATAGTAAGCCCCCTTGAAAATGATGGAGACGACCATGCCCTTGATATAACCTTGCGCTTCGGCCACGATGACCAGATCTTCCGGACGGATGACCACGTCCACCAACTCGTCACGTCCAAACCCCTCGTCCACGCAAGGAATGTCCACACCCTGAATCTGCACTAAGTAATCTTTTTTCATGACACCGTCAATGATGTTGCTGTCACCGATGAAGTCTGCCACGAAAGCATTTTGTGGCTCATCGTATATGCTCTTCGACGTTCCCATTTGTTGGATGATGCCCTTGTTCATGACGACGATGCGATCCGACATCGTCAATGCCTCTTCCTGGTCGTGAGTCACGTAAACGAACGTGATGCCGACCTCCTTCTTGATCTTGATCAGCTCCCGCTGCATCTCATGACGAAGCTTTAAATCCAACGCCCCGAGCGGTTCGTCGAGGAGCAAAATCTTCGGCTCGTTGACGATGGCCCTGGCAATCGCCACCCGCTGTTGCTGACCGCCGCTTAGGGAAGCGGGCTTTCTCTGAGCGTAACTTGTCATGTTGACCAACTTCAGGGCATACGAAATCTTGTCGTCGATATACTGCTTGCTCTTTTTTTTCAATTTCAACCCAAACGCGATATTTTCCGCCACTGACATGTGAGGGAACAGCGAATATTTCTGGAACACGGTGTTCACGTTGCGCTTGTCCGGTGAAAGAGAGGTAATGTCCTTCCCTTCAAACAGCACCCGACCGCCGTCCGGCTTCTCAAAACCACCGATGATACGCAGCGTAGTGGACTTTCCACAGCCGGAAGGCCCTAAAAGCGTCACGAATTCGTTGCGCTTGATTTCCAAATCAAAATCCTTCAAAATCTTTTTCCCATCAAAAGACTTGCTGACCGCGTCCAACTGTAAGATTACGTCTTGCATGGTATCCTCCTCGCTACTTTCTCAAAAACTCGGCGGGGTGCTGATCCACAAAAAATCAGAAACACCGCTGGAAGCCGAGCAGATTTTATGCTTTCGTGTGGCGGGGAAGCTAAACGAGTCCCCCTTGCGCAAGGTGTACGCCGAATCGCCATAATAAAGCTTGATTGCGCCCTTTAAGACGTATCCGAACTCCTCCCCCTCGTGGGGCTTATCCTCGGACAGCGACTGCCCCGGCTTCAAGTTTACCAGGATGGGTTCTAAATTCCGGCTCTGTGCCGTCGAAATCAGCCACGTAATCTTGTTTCCGTCCTCGTCCTCCTTCTCAAAGCAGTCATCCTTGCAGTAGACGATTTGCACGTCGTCATCCTCATGGAAAAAGTCCGAGAGGTTCGTCCCCAAGCACTCCACGATGTCCAAAAGCGTTGACACGGACGGAGCCGTCAATCCCCGTTCCAACTGGGAAATGAAGCCCTTCGTCAGCTCCGTGCGATCCGCCAGTTCTTCCTGTGTCAGGCCGTTTTGATTGCGCAAGTTTCGTATTTTGATACCAATCTGTTCCTCTATGCTCATGACTCATTCCTTCTTACAATTACTAAACTTTTTGTAACGCCATTCTTCATTATACACATACTAAACCCAAAGTCAAGTATTATTTCATGAAAAGGAAAGAAAAAAAGACGTTACTTTTCACGGGGTGGGGAAATAAGACACGATAATAAGGGACTCTTGTGGGT
>CAOKHZ010000002.1 GCA_948468385.1 uncultured Faecalicatena sp.
TTTTTACACGAAAATTAAATCGACTATTGTCTCCCTAGTGCGTCCCGCTATTTACGCGCGGCCGCCTTGTAACATTGGAGGAGATGATGATGAGAAAACGCCTAACCTTTAAATGCGATCTTCTCTCTTGATGTATCCCGGATTTTCCGGTTTGCCGATAATCTCCTTGACGTGGGTAATCTTCGAGTACTTATCCACGACCTGGTATTCCACATGCACGTCCTCGCCGATGGTGGCACCGGGAAGGATGACGCTGTTCTTTACGACGGCCCCTTTCTTGATGATGCATCCGCGCCCGATGATGGAGTTCTCCACGGAACCCTCAATGGTACATCCATTGGACACGATGGACATCTTCGTGTTCGCGCCCTCGAAGTAGTGGGTCGGGCAGGAGTCGTTGGTGCGCGTGTAAATTGGCCACTCCTCGTCGAACAAGGTGCTTCTCGTCTTGGCGTCAATCAAGGAGAGGTTGGCTTCATAGTAACTCTTGAAGTCCGTGATGGAGGCAAAGTAGCCACGGTGCGCGATGCCCCGGATGTCAAGTTCCTCACACTGCGTGTCGACAATCTGCGGCAATGTGTACATGGAAGAAATTTTTTGCGCCTTCTCGATCAGTTCAATGAACAAATCTTTCTTCATCACGTAAGTGTCCATGAAGATGTTCTTATTCTTTGCGGTTCCACGGTTACGCTCGATGGAGAGGACGCCCTTTTGTTTGTTCAAATTCAAGGCGTCGCAAGCCAGATAGGAATCCCGTGCGTTGTCAACGGAATGGTATACCAGAGTAATGTCCGCGCCGGATTCGACATGTGTCTGTAAAAGTTCGCTGTAGTCCATCGTGTACACCATGTAACTCGGCGCGATGATCACGTATGGCTGATGCGCGCGTTCAATGTACTGCAGGTTGTTTATATAGGCGGCGATGTCCGTGTCGTAAATCGGGTTCGCAATGTTCGTTTCGGAGAACAGCATGTGCAAGTCCCCGCGCTTGGAGTTAATATTGTAGTGACGACCCGTCCCCACATGCTCGACCAAGGAGCGCGGCTGCTTGTTCGCATAAATCTGGATGTATTCAATCCCGCTGTTGCTCATGTTGGAAAGCGGAAAGTCAATGACGCGATACCTTCCAAGGAAAGAAAACGCACCAATCGGCCGATAGTCCTGCAATCCTTCTACATGGATGTGGCTTCTGGAAAAATTCACGATACCTAATGCTTTGTTCATATTACTCTACCCCCTTTACGCGTTTTGCGACAAGTTCGATGTTCTCGCTGTCAGCACTGCCGACAACGGCCTCTTTGCCGATTTTGACTCCGTCGGCAACCAGTGCGCGGGTAACGACGGCACCTTCCTCCACGACGGCACCCGGCATCAGCACGCTGTCAATGATTTTGGCGCCGGTGCCGACCTTCGCCCCGGTAAACAACACGGAGTTCTTTATTTCCCCGTCGATCTCACAGCCTTGTGTGATAAAGGCACGGTTGATGTTGGCATTTGGTCCGATGATGTGTGGCAACGTCGTAATGTCTTCCGTATAAATCTTCCACGTCGGGTCGTTCAAGTCCAACTCGTTGTTGGAATCCAGAAGGTCCATGTTCGCTTCCCAGAGGGAATCGATGGTTCCAACGTCCTTCCAGTAACCTTTGAACTTGTACGCGAACAAACGCTTGCCGGAGTTCAGCATCGTCGGGATGATGTCCTTCCCGAAATCATGGTGGGAATCTGGATCCTTCATGTCGGCAATCAAGAGCTTGCGAAGTGCCTTCCAGCTGAAAATGTAGATGCCCATGGAGGCCAGGTTGCTTTTCGGCTGCGGAGGCTTCTCCTCAAACTCGTTGATGCGCAAATCTTCGTCGGTGTTCATGATGCCAAAACGGCTGGCCTCTTTCATCGGAACGCCGATAACGGCAATCGTGGCATCCGCGTTGTTTTTCTTATGATAATCCAACATTTTTGCGTAATTCATTTTGTAAATGTGGTCGCCAGAAAGAATCAATATGTATTCCGGGTCATAATTGTCGATAAAGTCGATGTTCTGGGAAATGGCATCCGCCGTGCCGCGGTATACGTCCAGATTGGCATCCGCCTTTTCACGGGGAGGAAGCACGTAGACGCCGCTGTCTTTCGCGTCCAGACCCCAACGCCCGCCGGCGGCCACGTAGCTGTTTAGCAATACGGACTCGTACTGCGTCAGTACGCCGACCACGTCGATTCCGCTGTTCGCGCAGTTAGAAAGCGGGAAGTCGATGATGCGGTATTTTCCTCCATATGAAACAGCCGGCTTGGCAACTTTGTTCGTCAAATCGTGGAGACGACTTCCGCGGCCACCGGCCAAAATCATTGCTAGCATATTGTTTTGTTTCATAGTGAACCCTCTCTTTCATTTGGTATGCATACATTATACAATTAATTGTCACAGATTTCCACAATTTTGTGCAAAAAAACTATATTTTTTTGGATTTTATTTTCAAGCATAATAGCTGACAAAAAAATGTACAAATTGGATAAAATTCAAACACGGGATTTATAGAAAACATTATAATTATCATAAAAAGACAATTTGGATATTAAGGAGGAGCAAGAACATGCAGGCGATACGTTTGAGAACGGAACACATGGAGAACCCGATGGGGATTGATACAAAAAGACCATACCTTTCATGGAATTGTGAAGGCGGTGCCACGCAGACCGCCTATGAGGTGCAAGCGATGGAGGGGGAGGAACTTTTGTGGAACAGCGGCAAGGTGGAAGGGAACGTCATGCACGCGTATTATGGCGGAGATTTAAAAAGCCGGCAGCAGGTGTCGTGGAGCGTGCGTTTATGGGATGAAAACGGGACATGCGGCGGATGGTGTGAACCAGCCACGTTCGAAGCCGGGTTACTTTTTGCAGAGGACTTTTTGGCAAAATGGGTGAACCCGGAGCTTTCGACGGATACAAAAAAACGCCAGCCGGCGAGCATTCTTCGCAAGGTGTTTTCGGCAAAGGCGGGTCGGGCGGCCAGGGCATACGTCACATGCCACGGAAATTACGAGGCTTACATAAACGGCAGGCGGGTCGGCGATTTCGTGCTGGCTCCGGGAACGGGAAATTATAATGAAAAATTATCTTATCAAACCTATGACGTGACGACGCTTGTGCGTGATGGTGAAAACGAAGTACGCGTAATCTTGGGCGACGGGTGGTATCGTAGCGCCGCCGGGGTCGAGGGCGTGCGCAATTTGTTTGGCACGGAACTTGCCTTGTTCTTTCAATTGGAAGTGGACGGGGAGTTGGCGTGCGTTTCGGACGAGACGTGGCAGGCGACGCAGGACGGCCCCGTCGTGGAGAGCGACATGTGCCAGGGGGAGATTTACGACGCAAGGAAGGAGGACGAGTCTGCATGGGCATGGCACGGGGTGAAGATCAAAGAGGTGGACTCGTCCGTTTTGGCCGCTTCAAATTCCGTGCCGATAGGGGAGTTCGAGCGGTTTGAAGGAAAAATCATCACCACGCCGAACGGGGAGGCGGTGATTGACTTCGGGCAGAACCTGGCCGGGTACGTGGAATTGGAGATTACTGCGTCGGCCGGGCAGACTGTCACGCTGCAGCACGGCGAGACGTTGGACGAGAACGGGAATTTTACGATTGAGAACTACCAGCCGGGAGAGCGGCACGTAGAGGGCGGCATTTTCCAGAAGGTCACGTATATTTGCAAGGAAGGGAAGAACGTGTACAAGCCGCACTTTTGCATTTTCGGGTTCCGTTATGCGAAGCTGGAGATTTTGGACGGATTGAATCTTGCCGAAGCGAAATTTACGGCCATCGCGGTGTATTCCAAGATGGAGCAGACGGCGGAGTTTACGTGTTCCGATGTAAATGTCAACCAGTTGGTAAAGAACAGCATTTGGAGCCAGAAGGGAAATTTCTGCGACGTGCCGACCGATTGTCCGACGAGGGAGCGCGCGGGGTGGACCGGGGACGCGGGCGTGTTCGTTAATACCGGATTATACTTGATGGACTGCTATCCCGTATTCCGCAAGTGGCTGGGCGAGTGCCGCATCAACCAGTATCCGGAAGGGCAGTTGCGCAATATTTCCCCGATGAACAATAATGAAAGCTTTTTCGGAAAACTGCTGAGCGGTTCGGCGGGCTGGGGAGATGCCAGCGTCATCGTTCCTTACACGATGTACCAGAGATATCAGGACGTGCGCATTTTGGAAGAGAATTATGAAATGATGAAGGGGTGGGTAGGCTTCCTGGAGGGACGCGCGAAAGCAGGAGGCGCGTCGGAAGAGGCGCAGAAGAACCCATACAAGGATTACTGCATTGACAACGGCGTGGATTACGGCGAGTGGTGCGAGCCGGGAGTTGGCGTGGAAGGCGTGGAACAAAACGGGCAGACCGGGGTGGCGACGGCATACCTTTCTTATTCTGCCGGGATGCTTGGCGAGGTCGCGCGGATTCTGGGACATGAGGAGGACGCGGTGCATTATGCGAAAGTCTCTGAAAATGCGAAGAAGGCATTCTGGTATACGCAGACTGAAAACGGAAAGATTCATTCCAAACGTCAATGCATGTATGTGCGTCCGCTGGCATTTGGCTTGTTGGAGGAAGAAGACGCAAGACGGGCGGCGGCCGACTTGAACGCCCTGGTGGCGGAAAACGGGTATCATTTGAATACCGGATTTCTTTCGACGCCGTTTTTGTGCGAGATGCTGACCAAGTACGGTTATACGGAAACGGCATACAAGCTGCTTTTGCAGGACACGATTCCAAGCTGGCTCTACGAGGTGAAGAAGGGCGCGACGACTGTTTGGGAGACGTGGGACGGCGTCAAGGAGGACGGAAGCGTGCATGCCTCGTTAAACCATTATTCCTACGGCTCGATTTCGGGCTGGCTGATTGGCGGCGTTTGCGGGATCAAGGTGAAAGGCGGGGAAGTTACAATCGCGCCGCATCCGAATCCGCTTTTGCAGCATGCCAGGGCATCGTACCAGTCGCCGCTCGGCAGAATCGAGAGTGGATGGAGCTACGAGGGCGGGAACGTGAAATATGAGTTCGTGGTTCCGGCCAATGTCAAGGCGAAGATCAAGCTGCCGGACGGAAGAAGCGAAGTGGTGACGGCAGGAGAATGGAAGTTTTAAGAGAGCAGATGGTAACGAATGAAAATCAGGGGACGAGATGGCTCGTCCCCCGGCTATTTATGCACACGGGCATCCAAAGGAAGTATGTCAGCCAAAGCTGACGGATGCCTGGTGCGCGAGTAGGGAAGAAAAATCTTCTCTACTCGATTATCATTATATTTTCAAATGTTTTTTTCGGTATTCTCCAGGAGATTCTCCCATTCTTTTCTGGAAGACATCTGAAAAATAGCTGCGTGAACTAAATGCAAGCTCGTTGCTGATGTCCTGGATGCTCATCGTGGTGGTGGAGAGCAAAAGTGCCGCCTTTTTTACTTTTTCCTGCTTGATGTACTCGCTGATACTTAGTCCCATCTCCTGCTTGAACTTGCGGGAAAAATAGTATTCCGTGTATCCCGCGCGAGCGGCGAGGAAGTCAATGGTAAATCGTTCGCCAATGTGCGTGGTGACATAGTCGCAACAGCTTTGTACCGTCTTGGAAATTGCCATGTTGCCGTGTACTTCCTGAATCCGCGACACGTAGTCCTCCAACATGGTGTTGGCCAGGAGGGAGGTTTCGCTGGTTGATCCGGAGTCGATGGTTCTCTGGGAATAATAGTCGCAAAGGTTATAGGAGACGGCCGGCGAAAGGCCGCCGTCGATGGCGGCGCGCGAGACGAGTGTCAATAGTACGATCATGTTGTACTTGGCCAATTCCAAGGAGTCGGTCGCGGTTGCCTTGATTCCGCTGCTTAATAGGCTGGATCTATCCAGGGCCGTTCGATAGTCGCGGTTTCCGCTGCGAATCATGTTTAAAAAGTCTTGTTCACTGGCCCAGACACCAAGATGCTCGTCGGAAATCTTGTCAATGGAGGTTTCTTCATGTCGTTCTTTTTTGGAGGGGAACGTCATGTACTGCAAGTCCTTGTTAGAGATTTTTTCCCCCGTCACGCAGTAATGCAGCATGAACGTATATTGCCCCAGCAGGTTGCTTGGGATGATGGGGATTTTTTCCAGACCTTTTAGCACGTTGATCTTGGATTGTACCGACCATTGCCGCTTATCCAGCATTTCCTTAATCTTTTGTTGGGAGTTTTCCCCTGAAAACATCGGTCCCAGTATCTGGATGCTTTTGAGTTTTTCGTTTTCCCGTTCAAATGCGGCGACCCACATGAGATTCAAAAACGTGGATAGAACCAGGGGATAACGTCCCGTTTTTGAATATTCCAAAATATGGTCAATCAGGTCGTCCATGAAAATATAATCGCCGGATCGGTCCGTGTCCGGGCAGCTGGTATGAAGCAATGTCATGTCGGGAGTATAGCTCCATAGGTATAATTCGTGGCTGCAGCGAATTAGTTTCTGAAACAAGTCCAGATTTTTACGGACGCTCATGTTATTTTTTCTCCTCGTATAAAAAATCGGCCAGCACCTGGTAATCGTTTTCGTCATTGCAGGTGATGGTACTGTTCTTCCAGCAGTCGGGATGTCCGGCGATGGAACAGAACACGTACTGGCTCAGAGTGGACATCAGGTTCAGGCGGTCGCCTTCCGTGGTTTCAAAAATGACTTCGTCGTGGCAGGTCTTTACCCGTTGTAAAAATTTGATGGTGTCAATGTCTTGTCTCAATAACATATCGTTCTTCTCCTCTCAGTTGGAATGCTGTCATAAAATCTTTCTCTATTATAATATAGAAGACAAGGGGAATGCAAAGAAATTTCAAAAGAAAATGAATGAATTCTTGTAAAAATAATTTAAAAAAGCAAATATGATAACAAAAAAGCAAAAATCTGATAGAATAAGAAGCGCGGAAATGATATCATGGATGAAATATAATTATAAAAGTTTAAAGAAAGGATGAATGGAAATGGCAAAATTTGCAAAAGGTTTCATGGTAGGGGCGGCGACGGCCGCGCATCAGGTGGAGGGAAACAATGTCCACAGTGATTACTGGGTGCAAGAAAATATTGAGCATTCCTCTTTCGTGGAGCCGTCCGGCGAGGCGGTGGATCATTACAACCGTTATGAGGAGGATATTAAATTGTTGGCGGACGCCGGGCTTAATACATACCGGTTTTCGATTGAGTGGGCACGCATCCAGCCAGAGCCGGATAAGTGGGACGAGAAGGAAATCGAGCATTACCGCAAGGTGATTGACTGCTGTCTGGCAAACGGCGTGAAGCCGATCGCGACGATGATGCACTTTACGTCCCCGGCCTGGGTGATTACCAAGGGCGGATGGGAGAATCCAGAAGTGGCGGAGTGGTTCGCCACGTATTGCAAAAAGGTCGTGGAAGCACTTGGCGACAAGTTGGAGTACGTTTGCACGATTAACGAGGCGAACATGCGTCTGCAGCTGGCGGCCATCATCGAGGGCATGATGAAGCGGATGCAGGCACCGCAGGAAGAGAGCAAGGCGGCGGCACCAAAAGAAAGTGACGTGCAAGTCGGGTTGAACATGAGCACGGACATGCAGTCGATGATGCAGGGCATGATGGAAACCGCGCAGGCATTCGGCATCGCGGATCCGAGGGCGGTACATACCTTTGTCTCCCAATGTACGCCGGAGGGGGACATACTCGTGATGAAGGCACATCAGGCGGCCAAAGCGGCCATGAAGGAGGCTTGCCCGCATTTGAAGATTGGCCTTACCCTTTCCATTCATGACACGCAGGCGTACCCCGGTGGCGAGGCGCACGCGGCCAAGGAGTGGGATGACGAGTTCAGCCATTACCTGCCGTATATCAAGGACGATGACTTCCTTGGCGTGCAGAGCTATAGCAGGAAGCGATTCAACGCGGATGGCGTGGCCCCGGCGGAACCGGGGGAGAGAACGACGCAGATGGGATATGAGGATTATCCGATGGCCATTGCTCATGTCGTGCGCCGGGTGGCGGACGAGTTTGAGGGTGAGTTGCTCGTCACCGAGAACGGCATCGCGACCGCGGATGATAAAAGGCGCTGCGAGTTTATCGAGGAAGCCACGGACGGCATCGCGGCCTGTGTGGCAGATGGCATTCCGGTCAAGGGGTACATGTATTGGTCGTTGCTTGATAACTTTGAGTGGCAGAAGGGATTTAGCATGACGTTCGGGTTGATCGCGGTGGATAGGAGCACCCAGACCAGGTATCCGAAGGAGAGCTTGAAAGTGCTCGGGGCGATGGCGGAGAAGTAGGTCCTGGGTGATGTTTGAAAAAAAGTAAAAGTCGAGATGAAAGTCGGGGCATGGATGAAGATACGCCATTCATGCCCTGACTTTCAGTTTGTATATGCATAAGACAAGGCTATTAACTAAACAGAGTATTCATTTAAAAACTTGTCAAATTTCTGAATAAAATCACGAATATACGGATACATGATGTTTATAGAAAGTTTATAATCAACAACAGTAATAAATGTGTTGGATAAACAACGCAAAAAAGAAAAATGGAGGGATATTTAAAATGGCAGGAGAAAAGGGAGGCATGCTAAACGCCAGCGCGCGTGACGGCGTGCAGTACAGAAAGGCTACAATTTTGCAGATGCTGTTGGGAGCGGCGAATAATGGTTGTGGCATCGTGTTCTATTTATTGATGATGTATGCAAGCTACATCGGAACGCAAGGTTACGGTATCGTGACAATCCTGGTGGGTGGTATCTTGATGGCGATGCGTATCTTCGACGGCGTGACGGACGCATTGATTGCGACCGCGTTTGAGAAGATGTCACCGAAATTGCCGAAGGTTCGTATCTTCTTGGTGAGCGGATGGTTGCTCGCGTCCCTTGGCGTTATCTTGATGTATGACTGGGCTGCCGGCAAGTTCACGGGCGTGGCCGGCGTCATCGTGTTCATCCTTGTTTATGTGTTGTATATCATGGGATATACGATTAACGGCATGGGCGGCGGCACGGTTGGCATCATGATTACCAACGATCCGACCCAGCGTCCGATGATGGGGTTGCTCTCTACGATGTTTTCTTATTTGACACCGATGTTGCTTACGAACATCATGGCGTTCCTCATTTTGCCGAGGCATGACAATCAGTACGACATGCCGTGTCTGGCCGAAGCCTGCTGGCTGTACGTGGCGATTTCGGGATTCTTCATGGTTCTGTGCTGTATCGGCGTACGCAAGGTCGACGTGCCGGAGATGTACGAGGCGTTGGCGGTGAATGATGCCAACAAGTCGAGTGGCGACAAGAAGAAAAAATCGGGCGTGACGTTCAAGGACATCGTGGCCGTTTTGAAGGACAACAAGGAGACGCAGATGTACATGCTGACGTGTATCTCTGACAAGTTCGCACAGCAGATTGGTTCTCAGTCCGTCATCACGACGTTGATGAGCGGCGTTTTGATTGGTAGTTACACGGCGGCGGCCATGATTGGAAACGTGACGATGATTGTTGGACTTGGATTTGCATTTTTCGGTGGCATTTTCGTGGCTCGTTATGGCGCGAAGAAGTCAACGACGGTGTGGTCATGGGCATCCATCGCCTTGGGCGTGATTATGATTGTGTTCTGCGTGATTTTGGGACCGAAAGGAATGTCAAAGATTGGCGTGTTCGGCGTACCGTTGGTTATTTTTTGTATTCTGCAGATTGGCTTTACGGCGACGAAGATGGTGTTGACGACGACCGGAAGTGCCATGAGGGCAGACGTGGTGGATTACGAGTTGGAGCGTTCCGGTAACTACTTCCCGGCAGTATTGTCAGGCGTATATAACTTTATCGACAAACTGATTACTTCCGTATCCTCGTTGATTGCAGGTGCGTGTATCGCCATGATAGGATATGTGGACACGGTTCCGCAGCAGGGCGACACGCCGACCTGGCCGATTTTGATTATGGGGGTCGTGGTGACTTTTGGTCTTCCGATTATTGGTTGGCTGATTAACGTTATCTGCATGAAGAACTATTCCTTGGATAAGGAGAGAATGGTTCAGGTGGCGAAGAACGTGGCCGAGAAGAAGAAAGCGGCGCAGGCAGAACAACAGTAAGATGAGTCTGACAAGCATATAGTTCATACATAAAGAATTGAAAGAGATGAGAAACGACCTCCTCGCGGCAAGTTGCGGGGAGGTCGTTTTAGTAGTGGAGCTTTGGTCAACGGCATGAAAAATGAAAACGAATATTTTAGCAAAATGTCAAATTTTTGAACTCGCCCACAAAATAGGCATGGTATCATAAAGGCATCACATAGAAAGAAGGAAGTGGATTTTAATCATGATATTAAAAGCGGTACAAATGATTCAAATTGGTTCGGTCATGGGGAGCGAGGAGAAGGCGGTGCAGACGATGCGCCTGATGAAGGAGGCGGGTTATGATGCGATTGAGCTCAATGGCTTCATGATTAAGAAGATGCCGCCAATCGTCAGCATCTTGACGACGTTGGCGGGGATGCCGATTGGCAAGACGGGGAAATTGGATTGGAGGAAGCTGATGCAAAAGTCGGAGTTGTCAGTGGTCAGCGTGCATGAGGACTTGGGCAGCATTTTGCGTGATCCGGCAGGCGTCATCCAGGAGGCGAATGATTTTAAGACGAATTACGTCGTCATCACCGGCATGCACCGGTTTGACTTTTCGGACAAGGCGGCGGTGCTGGAACTGGCGGAGAAGCTGAACAAGGCGGGAGGGCTTTTGAAAGAGGGCGGGATTTCCCTTTTGTACCATAACCATAACTGTGAATTTCGCAAGGTGGAGCCTGGGGTGACGGCATATGACTTGATTTTGGAAAAGACCGATCCGGAGTATGTGAACTTCGAATTTGACTCTTATTGGCCGACGGAGGCCGGCGTGGACGTCATCGCGTTGATGCGGCGGCTGGGAAATCGGATGAAATTGTACCACATCAATGACCGGGGGACGCGCATGAGCGGCCCGGGCGGGCAGATTTTAAAGTCTGACAGCATGGAGTTAGGATATGGCAACATGAATCTGGTTCAGATGGTGGAAATTGCCAAGGAAAACGGGGTGGACGCCGTTATTTTGGAGAGCCACAAGAATTGGGTGGATAAGGATCCGGTGAAGTCGTTCCAGCTAAGCGCCCAGTTTTTGAATAAGTACGTGTAGATGAAGGAAACGGGAAGATGGATGCAAAAGAATCTCTCGAAGTAAAAATGCTTTCGTGGTTTTGGTTTATTATGATTAAATGGACGTTTTCGCAAAATTGTCGGTTTACAGAAGTCATGAAACGAAGTACAATAAAATTAAGTATGCTTTGATGGTGCATGACGGGACGCGTGGGCGTATATCGTTTGCGCCTCGACGAGGGCATGATCTTTTAAAATTCTAAGTCAGGAGGAAAATGGACATGGTCAAGCAGGACTTTAACCGTGGATGGAGCGTGTACAAGGAGGGATTCGAGGCGGACGTAAAAGAGGTAAACCTCCCGCATGACGCGATGATATACGAGGCGCGCAGCAAGGAAGCCGCGACGGCCGGGGCGGGCGGATATTTCGAAGGCGGCAAGTATATTTACACGAAAAAGTTCGTGGTTCCCGCAGAGTGGGAGGGCAAGGTGGTATTCGTCGAGTTCGAGGCGGTGTACAAGAACGCGACCGTATATTTGAACGGGGAGCTTGTCGCCGAGCGCCCTTATGGGTATTCCAATTTTTACGCGGAGTTGACGGCAGGCTTGAAAATCGGCGAGGAGAATGAGCTGAAGGTCATCGCAGACAATTCCAAATGCCCGAACAGCCGCTGGTATTCCGGTAGCGGGATTTATCGCGAGGTGCAGCTTTACGTGGCAAACGCGTCCCATATCGCGTTGGACGGCGTGAAGATAACGACGCCGGATGAGCAGACCGTGAAAGTGGACGCAAAAGTAGTTGGCGGGGACAAGGTTTACGTGGAAATCCTGGACGGGGAAGTCGTGATAGCCAGCGCGGAAGCACAAGTCGTAGAAGAAAAGGCCGGTTATACATTTACCATTCCGGACGCGAAGACGTGGGATGACGAGCATCCGAATTTGTACACCTGCAAGGTGTCCTTGATGGAGAACGGGCAGCAGGTGGACGAGTGCGTCGTGGAATTTGGCATCCGCACGTTGTCCTGGAGCACCAAAGGATTTTTTGTAAACGGCAAGGAAACGTTGTTTCGGGGCGGCTGCATTCATCATGACAATGGTATCCTCGGGGCATGTGATTTTGCCGATGCCGAGGAGCGCAGGGTACGCATTTTGAAGGAAGCCGGTTTTAACGCCATCCGTTGTTCCCACAATCCGATGTCCAAGGCAATGCTTGACGCTTGTGACCGTCTGGGCATGTACGTGATGGACGAGACGTTTGACCAATGGGTCATTCACAAGAATCCATATGATTACGCGAAAGAGGACTTTGAAATCTGGTGGAAAGAGGACACGAAAGCGATGGTTTTAAAGGACTATAACCATCCATGCGTGATTATGTATTCGATTGGAAACGAGATTTCCGAGCTTGGCGTTCCCGAAGGGCAGGCCTTGTGCGGCGAACAGGCAGAGTTCGTAAAATCTTTGGACTCTACCCGTGCCGTGACTGCGGGGGTCAACATCATGCTGGCCACGATGGCCGCCAAGGGAAAGGGCTTGTATGGAAAAGACAAGGACGGCGAGGATAAAAAGACCGGAAGCCAGAGCATGGACAGCATGCCGACCAGCACGTTTTTCAACATGTTGATGAATCTGGCAGGTGACATGATGGACAAGATGTCCACCGGAAAGAAATCGGACGCGGCGACAGAGGTTGCTTTTTCCAAGCTGGAAATTAGCGGATATAATTATGCGACCAGCCGTTATGAGGCAGACGGGAGCAAGTATCCGAACCGAATCATCGTCGGTTCCGAGACATTGCCGAAAAAATTATATACAAACTGGAAATTGGTGGAGAAGCTGCCATATTTGATTGGTGACTTTATGTGGACGAGCTGGGATTATCTGGGTGAGTCCGGTATTGGCACGGTGCAGTACAAGAGCTTCAAGCAGCCGGGAAATGACGGGCTGATTGTCTCCGGAGGCGCGGGAATCGTGGATATTTGCGGAAAGCAGCGTCCGGAAGTCGAGTGGGGCAAGATTATCTGGGGACTTCGGGATACCCCGGCCATCGGCGTAGACCCGGTGACGCATTCAGGCGAAAAGTCCTCCATTTCCATGTGGAGGGACACGGATGCGGTGGAGAGCTGGTCTTGGGCCGGATGTGAGGGAAAGAAGACGAGGGTCGTGGTTTACTCGGATGCCGCTAAAGTAGAATTGAAGGTGAACGAGAAATCTTACGGCAGGAAGACGGTAAAAGAGTGCAAGGCATTTTTCAAGGGCGTGGCATACCAGCCAGGCAGAATCGAGGCGATTGCCTATGACGCGTCGGGAGCGGAAGTGGGAAGAAGCGAGATGCGCACGGCGACGGGCAAGACGGCCTTGAAATTGAATCCGGAAAAGACCGAACTTAAGGCGAATGGGCAGGATTTGTGTTATTTGAATATTGACCTGGCTGGCGAGAACGGAATTACCAAGTCATCCGAAGACCGCAAGGTGACGGTGAAAGTGGAGGGCGCGGGCTCGTTGCAGGCATTTGGCTCGGCAAGGCCGAACATGAGCGAGAATTTCCATTCGGATACGCATACGACGTATTATGGAAAGGCGTTGGCGGTGGTTCGCGCCGGATACGAGCCAGGTGAAATCAAGGTGACCGTCTCGGCAGAGGGGCTGGAGCCGCAGACGTTGGTCATGAAAGTGGACGCGTAAAATGAATGAAAAGGATTAAAACAAGTAAAAAGAGTAAAATGTCGATGGCGGATGAAAATCATCCGCCATCGACTGCGTTCGAAACGAGATTAGTCTTCCCAGTCCTCATCCTCTTCATCTTCTTCGTCATCCTCGTATTCCTCATCGTATTCTTCGTCTTTTCTGGACGAAAAAGCAAGAATCAGGAACATGACTCCAAATACGACGCAGATGATGGACGCGTATAAAAGTATCGGGTCGTCATCGCGTTCCAAAAAGGCAAACACCCCGCCCGCGGTGTAGAGCATCATAGGAATCAGGTAGGTGAATAATGTGTTGCTCATTTGCAGGATCAGTAACAAAAGTCCGGACACCAAGGTACATCCGGCGAGTACGTAATATGGCAACGAACTGGTTTGGAACCCGTTGTAACCAAAGTACGCGCCCGCGGCCAGGGAAAGGATTCCCAGGATGACGCGCAGGATGCGGAACTTCGGAAGGTCGTCAAAGGATTCCTCGTCGTAATCGTCATAACGCTCTTTTTTTGTATTTCCCTTGACGCTCTTGGCCGCGTTTTTTGCGGCCTCTGCCCGCTTTTTCGCGGCGGCGGACTTTGGATCTGAAGCCAGCATGTCTTCGTAGCCTTTTTTAACCATGCGCTCGCGTTTGACCCGTTCCTTTTCAGAAGGAATGTTGCCGTATGTCTTGGAAGCTGCGGTTCTCTTATCTGAAGAGACTTCGGTGGAACTCGCGGCGGCCTTCCTTGCAGGTCTCGCCTTGGAGTCTGTATTCGTCTTGCGAACCTGCTTCGCGTCGGAGTCGGTATCCGTCTTGCGAACTCTTTTCACGTCGGAGCCGGCATCCGCCTTGCGGATCCGCTTCGCGTCGGAGCCGGCATTTGCCTTGCGAACCCGCTTTGCGTCGGAATCGGCATTTGTATTGCGGGCACGTTTTATATCAGGATTTCCTTCGGCCTTTTTTGCCGGTCTTTCCGTGGAATCGCCCCCGGCTTTTCGAGCCGGCTTTTTTGCGGGAACTTTTTTGGCCGCGGTATCAGAATTTTCGCGCTCTGCGTTTCCTTGGCTCGTTGCTTCCGTGGCGAGTATGGCGTCGTTAACCTTTTTTTGCGGAATCTGCCTCGTCACGGGTTCGGGACTATTTTCCGTGGAAACCGCTTTTTGCGAGGAAGCCTTGTCGGCCTGCGGCTTTGTCGCCGGAGTCTTTTGTGCTTGTGGCTTTGCCGTCGTGTCTTTCGTCGCCGGAGCCTTGTCAGCCTGGGGGTTCTTCGTCGGAGCCTTTTGCGCTTGTGGCTTTGCCGCTACGGCTTTCGTTGCCGGAGCCTTTTCGGCCTGCGGCTTCCTTGCCTGCGTCTTTTCGGCCTGCGGTTTTGCCGTTGTGGCTTTTGTCGCCGGAGCTTTCTCTCTCGGGGTGTCGTCCGCCTGCGGTTTGGCTGATGCTTTTGCTTTTGTGGCGGCACGTTTTGCCCGCTGCTTGTCCAAGTTCCATTGCTTTTTGCAGTCACGGCAGACCGCATATTGATTCAAGATTGGCTCGCCGTTTTCTGCCACGCCAACTTGTTTGTTTTCTAAGGTTACTTCTTTTCCGCAAATCGGACATTTCATAATGGAGAATCCTCGCTTTCTATCTTTTACAACTTTTTACAGTATAACATTTAATAAATACGAGGACAATGGAAAATCGAATTTTTTGTCGAAAAATTTGCAAAAGGTTACTATCGCGGCCTGCGGCCGCGATAGTAACGGCATTCGGCCATTCAAAATCGCTTTCGCGATGGCCGAAATGCCCAATCGGCATCGTCACTTTAGCGGACGGAGGCCGTGCGGCGGAGCGCACAGCCCCGTGAAAAGTAACGGAAAAAATTCGTAAAATACCATTTGGCGGACATTGCGCCGGCTTGATATGGATGTCAATCGTCCTTTTTGGCCTTGTCCGCGGCATCGCCGGTGGCATTCTTGCCGTTGGCGGCGTGCCACACTTGCGAGAAAGAAGGATGGTACTGGTAAACGTCCTGATAGGATTCCAGTTCCGTATCCGAGGTCGGAAGGGAGGGAATCAGGCCAGTGCAGTCGCCCGACGAGGCAGCGTTTGTCAAATAATCGTAATCGTCAATGATTTTTTTGTTTTCCTTTGGTGTCAGCATGGTTATTACCTCCGATTGTCTCAAATTTTTAAGCCGTGTCAGTATGCTGGGCATCGGCGCGCAAAACATGTCATCGTTCGTGCGCTATAACGTCTTGTCATCAAAATGGAGCCATGGTTAGTGTTTGCCGAACGGGAGAAAATATGTGGAATGCAAATTTTTTTAAAAATCTTTCTAAATGGAAAAAAATGTAGTAAAATAAGAAAGCATGATTCTAAGTTGCAAAGTATGTTTTATGAAAGAAACAGAAGAAAGAAGGAAATCAACATGAAACTGATTGCAGACACGCACAGCCACACGCTGGCCAGCGGGCACGCCTACAGCACGATTCGCGAGATGGCGTTGGCGGCAAAGAAGAAAGGCATGAAAGCGTTGGCAATTACCGAGCACGCGCCGAACATGCCGTCAAGTTGCGGGTTGTACTATTTTATGAACCTGGGCGTGCTTCCACGTGAAATGTATGGTGTGGAGATGTTGTTTGGTACCGAGGCCAACATCATGAACCCGCAAGGCGAACTGGATTTACCGGATCACGTCTTGAAGGATATGGACGTCGTGGTGGCGAGCATGCATGCTCCTTGTTTTGGCGAGGGACATACGATGGACGAGGTGATGGACGCGTACCTGGCGGTGATGAGGCATCCATACGTGAATATCATCGGGCATCCGGACGACGGGCGGTTCAAAATGGATTATGAGCGCCTGGTGAAAGCAGCAAAGGAGACACGCACGCTGTTGGAACTGAATAATTCATCCTTGCGTCCGCAGAGTTTCCGCGTGGGAACGAGGGAAAACATGCTGACGATGTTGGACTTGTGCCGCCAGTACGAGGTGCCGGTGACGACGGGAAGCGACGCGCACGTGGACGTGGACGCGGGGAATTTTTGTTACGTGCAGGAAATTTTAGAATACTGTAATTTTCCAGAGGAACTCGTGCTCACCACGGATTTGGAGAGGCTGAAGCCATATCTGAATCGTTATCAGGCGAGGCCGTAGCCATAGGCGACTAAAAACGCGGGCTTTACTGTCCGCATGGAATGTGCTAAGATGGGGAGTAGAAAGGTCAAATGACAAAATTTGGAAAAGGAGAATGAAAAAGATGAAATTTTCAGAAATGCCTTATGAACGTCCGGATTTGGAGACGATGAAGGCGCAAATTGGCGCGCTGACGGATCAGCTTAAGAAAGCCGAAAGCTATGAGGAGGCCAAGCAGGTTTTCCTGGAGAAGGAGAAGTGGGAGAAGCATGTTGACACGCTGGGGACGTTGGCGAACGTACGGCATTCCATTGACACGCGGGACGAATTTTACGACGGGGAGATGAAGTTTTGGGATGCGACGATGCCGTTGCTTTCCGAACCCATCCAGACATGGACGAAAGCCATGCTCGAGAGTAAGTTCCGGGCGGATTTTGAGGCCGAATACGGTGATTTGATGTTTGTCAACGCGGAGATGGAACTCAAGACGTTTTCACCGGAAATCATAGCGGAGCTTCAAAAGGAGAATGAGTTGAAGACGGCTTACGAAAAGTTGCTTGCCTCGGCGCAGATTCCTTTCGAGGGAAAGAAGTACACGATTTCCCAGATCACCCCGCTGAAAAATGACGCGGATGATATGCGCAGGCTGGCGGCGTGGAAGGCGGAAGGGCAGTGGTACAAAGATCATCAGGCGGAGTTTGACGATTTGTATGACCAGTTGGTGCACGTGCGGGATGCCATGGGGCGGAAGCTGGGCTATGACGGATATACGACCCTCGGTTATTATCGGATGAACCGTAATTGCTATACGAAGGATGACGTGGAGAAGTTCCGGGGAGCCGTCGTGAAGTACCTGGTGCCGGTCGCGGATCAGATTTATAGGGAGCAGGCGAAGAGACTGGGCAAAGAATATCCGATGAGCTTTGCCGACAACGCGCTTGCGTTCCGTTCGGGAAATCCGAAGCCATCCGGCACGCCGGAGGAGATTTTGGCTCATGGGAAGAAGTTTTATGACGAACTTTCGCCGGAGACAAGCGAGTTTTTCCGACTGATGCTGGATAACGAGCTGATGGACATTTTGTCCACGGAAGGAAAGGCGGGAGGCGGGTTCTGTACAAGCCTTTCGGAGTACGAGGTGCCGTTCATTTTTGCCAATTTCAACGGGACGCAGCATGACGTGGAAGTCATCACCCATGAGGCCGGGCATGCCTTTGCCGGATGGCTTAATCGCGACAGGGTGCCGATGAGTTATTGCTGGCCGGGGATGGAGGCATGCGAGGTGCACTCCATGTCCATGGAATTTTTCGCGTGGCCGTGGTCGGAAGGCTTTTTCGGGGAGGATACCCGCAAGTTTTACTATAGCCATTTGTCAGGCGCGTTGACGTTCATTCCTTATGGGACGATGGTGGACCATTTCCAACACGTCGTGTTCGAGAAGCCGGACATGACCCCGAGGGAGCGGCACGACGTCTGGAAGGAACTGCTCGGCGTTTACATGCCCTGGATGAAGCTGGACGGCGACATTCCGTTCTATAGCGAGGGAGAGGGATGGCAGCGGCAGCACCACATTTACTCCTTCCCGTTTTATTATATTGATTATTGTCTGGCACAGACGGTGGCACTGCAGTTCTGGGCAATGATCCAGAAGGACAAGAAGGAAGCGTGGGAGCATTACATGGCTTATACCAAACAGGGCGGCAGCCGGGTGTTCACGGAGCTCTTAAAGAACGCGGGTCTGAAAAGCCCGTTTGGGGAAGAGTGCCTGCGTGACGTGTGCGAGGCGGCCAACCAGTGGCTTTCGGAGTTTGACCTGAAGGGGATTTGTTAAGAATGGCCGACAAAAAGAGAAAGGGACGCAGGGCGTATCTGGATTCTTATAAGAAGAAAGAGGATGGGAGCTACGTTTATGAGGGAGATGTCTATACCTTCGTAGGCGGCATTTCGAAAGGAAACAACCTCAAAAAGGAATTGATGCGGCTCTGGATACTTTGCGGCGCGTTGCTTTGCACTTTGCTGGCGGCAGGATGCAGTACCGCGCCGGGGACGAATTCTTCCGCCTATGTCCTGCTTCCCTACGCGGCGAACCTGGTCGCATGCGTCAGCGTGTGCTGGGGGATGGGGCGGCTCGCCACGGGAGGGAACCCTTTGAAGACCCATGTATATGAGTCGACCGTGGCGCAGATTCCGGCACGCGCCGTCCTTTGCGCCATTTGTTCCGGCGCAGTCGTCGTGGGAGAAGGAATCTACCTCTTTCAAAACGGTGTCGGGGGACGGCTTGGGGCGGTCTTTGGGTTTCTCGTGTTGGAGACCGCCGCGCTGATTCTGGCGTTGTGGGTGCGGAAGCTGGTATCGGGAATGAAATGGGAGAAATCATAACCAAAAATTTTATAATTTGATGGAATTGTTCGGATAGAAATTGACAAAATAGTAGAAGAATTGTAAAATAGAAGTCTATTGAGTCACTTAAACCGTGTAAAATTTAAGAAGAAAGTGGCACGGCATAAGCAATAACGGCAACGCGCGAAGGGGGATATCCCCCTTCGATATATGCAGTATAGGATACTGCATATATAAAACTTCTGGTTGCGGCGAATCGCGGGGCGTTGAAAATGCGGATTGCGACAAGGACAAGCAGGGCGGAGCGGGTCATATACGCTTATTATTAAACAAGGCTCAAGGAAAAGGAGGAGAATTAAAAATGAAAAAATGGAAACGATTGCTGGCTGTGGCAATAGCGCTGGCAATGTGCTGCGGCATGCTTGCGGCTTGCGGCGGCAAAGGTAACGATGACAAGAAAGGTTCCGACGAGGCGGAGGGCGGCGAGGCGAAAGACACGATCGTGGCATCCATCGGAGACGGCTTGGAGGGAAAGTTTTCTCCGTTCTTCGCGGCAAGCGGGGATGACATGGACATTGTTGACTTGACGTCATTGTACATGATGTACGTGGATCGTGTTTCCAATCCGGTTTTGAACGGTATCGAGGGCGAGACGCGTTCTTACAACGGCACGGATTATACCTACACGGGTCCCGCGGACATTACCGTGACGGAGAACGAGGATGGCACGGTGTACTATGATTTCAAGATGCGCGAGGACTTGAAGTTCTCAGACGGCACCCCGATTGACATAGATGACTATATTTTCTCGTTGTATGTATTTTTGGATCCGACGTATGACGGTTCTACCACGATGTACTCTACCCCGATTCAGGGAATGGAAGCGTACAGAAGCGGTATGGAGACGTTGTACAAGCTGCTTGTTGCGGCAGGACGTGACAACACGGATTTCACGTATTGGGACGAGGAGACGCAGAAGGCGTTCTGGGAGGATCTTGACACGGTGGCAGGTCCGGCATTTGCCCAGAGCATCATTGATTACTGCATCAGCGCGGGATATGCTGAGGAAGGCGACATCAAGGCGGCATCCGGCGCATGGGGATACGAGGCAGAGTCCGCAGAAGAGATGTACCAGTTGATGTGTGAAACTTATGAAGGAGATTTGCTTGCAATGTCTGATGCCGAGGCGGCCAGCAGCAGTTTGTTCTCCTATATGAAAGATTATGACAAGTATGCCATCGGTGTGCAGACCGGTGACTCGGCAGCCAACATCTCCGGTATTCAGCGTACGGGTGACTACAGTCTGCGTATCGTGGCAGATTCTCTGGACGCGACGATGATTTACCAGTTTAATACCCCGATTGCCCCGCTTCATTATTATGGCGACGAGGAGCAGTATGATTATGACAACAACAAGTTCGGTTTTCCGAAGGGAGATTTGTCCATCATTCGTGAGAAGACCACGACTCCGTTGGGAGCAGGGCCGTACACGTTTAAAGAGTATTCCAACAGGGTTGTTTATTTGGAGGCAAATCCGGAATATTACAAGGGATTGGCAAAGACGAAGCATTTGAACTTTAGAGAGACGTCCGAGGCCGACATGATCAATGGTATGGAGACGGGAATTTTGGATATCGCCTCCCCGTCCTATTCATCCGAGGTTACGAAGCAGATTGCGGAAATCAATGGTTCTGATGATATGGACGGTTCCGTCATCACCACGAAGTTGATTGACTATAGAGGATATGGTTATATTGGTATCGCGTCTGGCAATGTAAACGTGGGCGGAGAGCCGAATTCTGACGCTTCCAGGAACCTGCGTAAGGCGATTGCCACGGTCATCTCCGCTTATCGTGACGAAGGTATTGACTCGTACTATGGAGAGACTGCAGACGTAATCAACTATCCGATATCCAATACGTCCTGGGCGGCGCCGCAGGTGACGGACGATGGTTATGCGGTGGCGTACTCCGTGGACGTGGATGGTAATCCGATTTATACTTCTGATATGAAGGCGGAGGACAAGTACGCTGCAGCGAAGCAGGCGGCTTTGGGATTCTTCGAGGCGGCTGGCTACACCGTGGCAGACGGGAAACTGACGGCGGCACCGGAGGGCGCGAAGCTTGAGTATACCGTAAACATCGGCGGCGGCGGACAGGGAGACCACCCGACGTTCCTGATTTTGAAGAATGCGGCGGACGCTTTTGCAGAGATTGGCTTTACCCTTACCGTAAATGATATGGCAAGCCAGGATGAGTTGTTTGCATCTTACCAGTCATTCGAGGCTGAATTGTGGTGTGCGGCATGGCAGGCAAGTGCCGACCCGGATATGTACCAGTTGTATCACAGCGCAGGTTCCACGAATTACTACCAGATTGATGACGCGGACTTGGACGACCTGATTATGAAGGCTCGCCAGTCAACCGACCAGTCCTACCGCAAGGGTCTTTACATGGCGGCGATGGAAATCATCATGGACTGGGGCGTGGAGATTCCGGTATATCAGCGTTCCGAGGCTTACATCGTTTCTACAGAGCGCGTGGATATTTCTTCCTTGCCGACAGACATGACTCCGTATTGGAGCTGGAAGAGCGAGGCTGAGAACCTTGTAGCGAAATAAGATTGGGAGTAAATAAAACAATCTGAAGCGGCATCCTTACCGTGCATGACAGCCAAGTCGTGTACGTGGGACGCCTTGAAGGAGGAACCGCTCCCTTAATGAGGCGGTTCCTTCTTGTTTTCATATTATGGAAGTCTTGGTTCTTTATAAAGCTTTATTTCCGCGGGCAACGAGCCGGGCGGGCATGCTTGCATGCACATTTGGCGGTTGCCGCGAAGGTGAATACCCCGTAGTTTGTTGCAAATTCAAGCTGTGATGCCTTGTAGTTTGTCAAGGAGTATTCACTTGCTTTATTATTGTAAAGCGTAGAAATGTAAAGTGGAAAAGGAAGAAAGTTCAAAAAACCACGGAGAGGAATGATGTCTGCATGCGAAAATATATTATAAAGAGGCTGCTTTTGTCAGTTATGATTTTGTTTTGCGTTTCCTTTATTATTTATACCATACTGCGATGTTTGCCGTCCTCCTATGTAGAGCATACGGCCATCCAGTTATCCCAGGCACCCGGCGCGAAGCCATATGAGGAGTGGCTGGAACAGTTGAATGCGTCCTATGGGATGGACAAAGGAATATTGCCGGGCTATTTGACCTGGTTGTCCGGCGCGGTACGGGGACAGTTTGGCGACAGTTGGAAATATACGGTGCCCGTATTGGAGAAGTTTAATGAAGTCATTTGGCTTTCGTTTATCATGGGGGCGATTGCCTTTATTTTGGAGTTGATTATCGCAATCCCGTTAGGAGTGATTGCGGCCACGAAACAGTATTCACGCACCGACTATGCGGTAACGGCCGGTGCCTTGGTAGGTATTTCCCTGCCAACGTTCTTTTTTGCCACGATTTTGAAATTGATATTTTCAGTGAATTTGGGATGGTTCGACCTCTATGGCCTTGTGGGGCGTGATTATGCCAAATTGGATGCCATGGGGCGGCTTCTCGACATGGGCAACCACTTAGTTCTGCCGATTGCCACCCTGGTCATCGTCTCGGTCGGTTCACTGATGAGATATACGCGTACCAACATGCTGGAGGTGCTGAATGCCGATTATATCCGTACGGCGCGCGCCAAGGGACTTTCGGAGAAGAAAGTCATTTACCAGCATGCGTTCCGCAACACGTTGATTCCGCTGGTGACGATTATTGGCGGTTCCCTGCCGGGATTGTTCTCCGGCGCTCTGATTACGGAAACATTGTTCATGATACCAGGTATCGGCTACACGTCGTATGAAGCCATGCGAATCGGCGACATTCCATTCTCCATGTTCTATATGACGTTTTTGGCGGTTTTGACATTGGCCAGCAACTTGATTTCAGACATCATGTACGCCGTGGTTGACCCACGCGTGCGAATTGCGGATTAGGGAAGGAGGAGACGGTGATGGAAGAAAATAAGCAAAATATGCAAGAACAAAATGAACAAGAAAAAGAACCGTATTCCTTAAATGATGACCGACGGGTCAAGGTACTTTCCCCAAACGCGATGGTGTTGCAGCGATTTTTCCGTAACCGCTTGGCGGTATTGGGACTGATTATGTTGCTTGTGATGTTTGTCTTTTCCTTTATCGGGGGAGTGATAAGCCCGTATCGGGAGGATGAGCAGTTTTATCGTTACGAGGATCAGATGAAGGAGTATGTCGGGGTCGTACGTAATAATGATTTTCGTTATACGGCGGCGGATGGACAGAAGTTTGACACAATCCTGCAGGCAGAGTTTCAGTTGGCCGTCAATAATGAGCGGGATAGCTTTGAGTATAAAGGGACGACTTACGAGGTCTTGGAAGAAGGAGAGGATCTTTACTCGATTTCCGCGGACGGCACGATGCTGGCGATAGCGGCCAAGGATATTGTAAATGCCGAGGGAGCGGAGGTTTCTTTTGACGTGAAATATGGTGCCTTGAAGGCGTATACGAATGAAGAGGAATCATTTACGGCAAATGGGAAAGAATATGAGTTGGACGAAGAAGGAAACATTTTGGACGGTGAGACGGTACTGGGGTATGTCAGCCGGTTCGTGGTGTCATCCGAGAGTGCCGACGTGGTTCCGAGCCGTGTGTTCAAGGAAGAACTGGAAACGGTAATTGATAATGACGAGACGGAATTTACGTTTGTCGATGAGGACGGCGTGGAAAATTCCTACAAGATTTCCTATGATGCCACTACGATGACGTGGTCGGTGAAACAAGGAAGGGAAACTTACGTTTATGACAGTTATGCAAAGCCGAACAAGGAGCATTGGCTAGGGACGGATTCGAACGGCATGGACATGTTGACGCGTCTGATGTATGGCGGCCGGGTGTCTTTGATTATCGGCTTCATCGTCGTGATCATCGAAACGGTGTTGGGCGTAATCTTGGGCGGATTGGCCGGATATTTTGGCAAATGGGTGGACATGCTGATTATGCGTATCGTGGATATCTTTTACTGTATTCCGTCGTTGCCGTTGATTATCATTCTCGGTGCGGCGATGGACGCGGCCAAGGTGGATCCTTCGATTCGAATGTTGTATTTGATGTTGATTTTGGGATTCCTTGGATGGCCCGCGATTGCCCGTCTGGTACGCGGACAGATTTTGTCCTTGCGCGAGCAGGAATTCATGACGGCCACGGAGGCCTGCGGAATTCGTGTGAGCAGAAGGATTTTTAAGCACTTGATTCCGAACGTCATCCCGCAGTTGATTGTGACCTGCACGATGAGCCTTGGTTCTACCATCATCATGGAGGCGACCTTGTCGTTCCTTGGCATGGGTGTAAAATTCCCGTTTGCTTCGTGGGGAAATATTATCACGGATGTCAACAGTGCTTATGTAATGACCCATTATTGGTTTGTATGGATTCCCGCCGGTATTTGTCTCTTGATTGCCGTTTTGGGATTCAACTTCGTGGGCGACGGTCTGCGCGATGCGTTTGACCCGAAGATGAAACGGTAAGGGAGGATGAGAATTATGGCAAAGAAAAAGGCGGAAGGATATCTTTCCAGAAAAGAATCCCGGGAGATTACAAAGAAAAATCGTAAGATTACCAATGAGTTGGAGAAAAAGCGGAAACGCAAGAACGTGCCGGAGTCGGAATACTTGACTAAGATGCATGATGAAAGAAATTCGGTTGAGTTTGATAACCTGCACACGTATTTCTTCACGGATGCCGGAACGGTAAAGAGCGTGGACGGCGTGTCATTCGAGGTGCCGATTGGCAAGACGGTCGGCATCGTGGGTGAGTCGGGATGCGGCAAGTCCGTTACCAGTTTGTCACTGATGCAGCTCGTACAGCGTCCGCAAGGCCAGGTCGTGGAGGGCGAGATTCGTCTCAACATGGGAGACCGCGCTTACGATGTGACAAAGATGCCGCAGGAGAAGATGCAAAACATCCGGGGAAACTATGTTTCCATGATTTTCCAGGAGCCGATGACCAGCCTGAATCCGGTGTTCCGTATCGGCCGCCAGGTGGATGAGGTCATCGGACTGCATGACGGGGAAGGCAAGAGCAAGGAAGAGATAAAGGCGCGTACGATAGAACTTTTGGAGATGGTCGGCATTGCCAACAGCGAGGGCGTGTATTCAATGTTCCCGCACGAATTGTCGGGCGGCATGCGCCAGCGTGTCATGATTGCCATGGCCTTGGCATGCAATCCGAGGGTGATTATCGCCGACGAGCCGACGACGGCCTTGGATGTGACGATTCAGGCACAGATTCTTGACTTGTTGCGTCAGTTGAAGGACAAAATTAATTCCTCCATCATGCTGATCACGCACGACTTGGGCGTGATTGCGGAGATGGCGGATTACGTGGTGGTCATGTACGCCGGAAGAGTGGTGGAAAAGGGCACGGCGGAAGATATTTTCGAGCATCCGTCCCATCCGTACACGATCGGATTGATGGCGTCAAAGCCGGTGGTCGGCCGTCAGGTGGACAAGCTCTACTCCATTCCAGGCAAGGTGCCAAACCCGATTAACATGCCGGATTATTGTTATTTCAAAGATCGCTGCGAGATGTGCGTGGAGAATTGCAACGGCGAGTACCCGCCGGAAATCAACCTATCAGAAACACACAAGGTGAGTTGCTATAAGTATTGCGGAAAGAAGGAGGGAGAGTAATGGGCGATTCAAAAGAAATCAAGCAAGAGAACCAGAAACCCTTGGTCTATGATCCGCAATACATTTTGATGGTCAGGGATTTGAAGAAGTATTTTGCCATCAAGGGTGGCATGGTTTCTCACGTTGTGGGTCATGTGAAAGCGGTGGACGGCGTTACGTTCAATTTGAGGCGGGGAACCACGATGGGTCTGGTAGGGGAGTCCGGTTGCGGAAAGACGACGACCGGGCGCACGATTTTACGTTTGGCCGGGGAGAAGACCGGTGGCGACGTGTTGTTTAACGGCAAGGAAGTCTATGACCTGACAAATAAGGAGATGCGCGCGATGCGCACCAAGATGCAGATTATTTTCCAGGACCCGTTTTCCAGCCTTTCCCCGCGTCTGCCCGTTGGCGAGATTATCGGCGAGGCGGTGCGCGAGCATGGATTGGTGCCGAAGGCGGAGTTTGACGATTACATCGACAAGGTAATGGACAACTGTGGTTTACAGCCGTTCCACAAGGACCGTTACCCACATGAGTTTTCTGGCGGACAGCGCCAGCGTATTTGTATCGCCAGGGCGTTGGCTTTAAATCCGGAGTTTATCGTCTGTGACGAGCCGGTATCGGCCTTGGACGTGTCGATTCAGGCGCAGATTATCAACTTGTTAAACGATTTGCAGGAGAAGTACAAGCTGACTTATTTGTTCATTTCCCATGACTTGTCGGTAGTAGAGCATATCTCGGACACGGTTGGCGTCATGTATTTAGGAAACCTGGTGGAGTATGGCGAGACGGAGGATATTTTCAAGAATCCTCTGCATCCGTATACGAAAGCCTTGTTCTCGGCGATTCCGATTCCGGATCCGAAGGCGAAGATGAACCGTATCGTATTGGAGGGTTCCATCCCGTCGCCGGCCAATCCGCCTAAGGGATGTAAGTTCCACACCCGTTGCGCGCAGTGCATGGAGCGTTGTAAGACGGAGGCACCGGTGCAGAAGGAAGTGGAGCCGGGACATTACGTGGTGTGTCATTTGTATGACGAATAGTTTGTGGCTGTGGGGTAGGTCAGCCGTGAAAAGTGATGATTATTCGATAGGCCGTGCGGGTTACCGCACGGCCTAAATTGTAACAAAATAGTTGTACTTTTTATGGATATTGTCTATAATGTAAGCAAAGAATTATTCGTTGTAGGAGCGTGGAAAATAACGCCAAGGAATAGAGGTGTGGACAATGGATGCAGTGAGAAAAGAAAAGGTTTATACGATTGTAGATATCGATGCGTTGCCGGAGGGAGAACGTGCGGAATTGATTGACGGGCAGATTTATTACATGTCCTCTCCAAGTCTGACACATCAAAGGATGCTTGGCAGATTGCATCAAATTATCGCGAATTATGTAGAAAGCCATAAGGGTAATTGTGAAGTGCTACCAGCTCCGTTTGCCATATTTTTAAGTGAGGATGACATTAATTATCTGGAGCCTGACATTTCCGTGATTTGTGACACGTCCAAACTGGGTGAAGATGGCTGTCATGGTGCGCCGGATTGGGTAATAGAGATTGTTTCGCCAAGCAGCAAGCCAAGGGATTATATTAAAAAGATGCTAAAGTACGGAACGGCGGGGGTCAGGGAATATTGGATTGTCGACCCGGAAAAACAGATGGTGACCGTATATCGGTTTGAAAAGGAAATGATGGATGAGTATTCTTTTGGAGAAGAGGTTCCAGTGGGGATTTATGAGGGATTTTCCATCAAAGTATAATGGTGCTGCCATTTTAATGGCCGAATGCCGTTACTATCAAGGCCTACGGCCGTGGCAACAAGTTGCAGAAAGAGAGGTGTCGGGTTTTGTGGCGAAGAGAAGAGGGTGAAATGATTCGTGAACCAGGCGAACGGATTTCGGAGGTGGATGAACCAGAGAGACCCGAATTGCAGCTTTCCAGACAAGAGCGGCGCTGGGTGGCGTTAGGGGCGTTAAAGAGCGCCCTGCTTATTGGATTCGCGTATCTGGCCGGAATCGGACTGATTATCTGGTTGATGCTGACGTTGTGGTTGTGAGGAAACTTAAGAATGCGAGTCCCAAAACGTAGCGGATCACGTTTTGGGACTCGTGCAATTGGGAGAGCAGGCATGCGCACTTTGATGAATGCAAAGCGTCTGTTTCATAGAACCATGTATTAGGGGATATCCTAATACCTTATACAAGCGATTCTTTCGATTTGGCCAGTGCCGCCTCCACAAATCCTTTAAACAGCGGGTGGGGACGGTTTGGCCGGGATTTCAGTTCCGGGTGCGCCTGCGTGGCGACAAACCACGGGTGTGCCGGGATTTCAATCATTTCCACGATGCGTCCGTCAGGGGAAATGCCGGAGAGCATCATCCCGTTTTCTTCAAGAATTCCACGATAATCATTGTTCACCTCATAGCGATGGCGGTGGCGTTCGAAAATCTTGTTCGCTCCATACATCTGATAAGCCTTGGATTCTTTTTTCAACACACAAGGGTAGGAGCCAAGCCGCAACGTTCCCCCGATGTCTTCGACCCCAATCTGATCCGGCATGATGTGGATGACGGGATGGGTCGTGTTCGGGTCAAATTCCATGCTGTGCGCGTCATGATAACCGACGATGTCGCGGGCAAATTCCACGATGGAAAGCTGCATGCCAAGGCAAAGGCCCAGGAACGGGACATCGTGCGTCCGGGCGTATTTGATGGATTCGATTTTGCCTTCGATTCCCCGGTCGCCGAACCCGCCGGGAACTAAGATGCCGCTGACATCACCCAAAAGCTCGCCCACGGTATCGGGGGTGATCGTCTCGGAATCCACCCATTTGATATGCACGGTAGTGTGGCTGTAGATACCGCCGTGCTTTAATGCTTCTACCACGCTGATATAGGCATCGTGCAGTTGCACGTATTTACCGACAAGGGCGACCGTCACGTCCTGCGTCGGGAGTTTTAAATTTTCCACCATTTCCGTCCAGTCCGACAAGTCTGGTTCCGGGCAGTCTAAATGAAGGCACTCGCAGACGACCTCTGCCAAATGTTCCTTTTCCATGGCAAGAGGTGCTTCGTACAAATATTCCACGTCAAGGTTTTGTAATACATGGTCGGCCGGAAGATTACAGAAGAGGGAAATTTTGTCCTTCATTCCGGCATCCAGCGGATATTCCGAGCGGCACACGATGATGTCCGGCTGGATTCCCATGCCTTGCAACTCCTTAACGCTGGCCTGCGTCGGCTTGGTTTTCATTTCCTGCGAGGCACGCAGATATGGAATCAGTGTAACATGGATGAGGGCGACGTTTTCCCGTCCCTTTTCATGCTGAAACTGCCGGATGGATTCGAGGAAGGGTTGGCTTTCGATGTCGCCGACCGTTCCGCCCACCTCGATGATGGCGATTTCCGTGTTCGTGGCGGCAGGGTTGCGGTAAAACAGGCTTTTGATTTCGTTGGTAATGTGGGGGATGACTTGTACGGTTCCTCCGCCGAAATCTCCGCGCCGTTCCTTTTGCAGTACCGACCAGTAGATTTTTCCGGTCGTGACGTTGGAGTTTTTGGTCAGGCTTTCGTCGATGAAACGCTCATAGTGTCCCAAGTCGAGGTCGGTCTCCGCGCCGTCGTCCGTCACGAACACCTCTCCGTGTTGGACGGGGTTCATCGTTCCGGGGTCGATATTGATGTAGGGGTCAAATTTCTGCATGGTTACCGTGTAACCGCGCGCCTTCAAAAGACGGCCGAGGGACGCGGCCGTGATGCCTTTTCCGAGTCCGGATACGACGCCGCCCGTAACAAATACATATTTTACTGCCATAACATTTGCTTCCTTTCTTCGATGGTTTTCGACATTCATCCATGGTAGTGCCGCCGCCAGGCGACATGTCCGTTTAGAAATAAAAAAGACAATGAGAGACACGAACATCTGCCGTGACCCCATTGTCATCGTCGCTAAAAAATTTACTTTAAGAGTATACACCCGATTCGAAAAAAAAGAAAGAGGTTTTTTGAAAAAAGTTATCCACAAGTTATCAACAAACTTTTTGGAGTTATCAACAATATACACATTGATTTTTAACCCTGGTCTGTGTTATGATTTTTTCATACCGGTCAGGGCTTGTTTATCGGCGCGCAATGAGGAGCATGGCGAGGTATATAAAACATCAAAGGATAGGGGTATAACGAGAAAGTTCAATAGGAAAGAAGCTCCAAACGTTCTGCAAGGCTTATTTTGAGTAAGGACGGTGTGACATCAGCAGGGCAAAAGTCTTTTTGTCCTCTTCTTTTCTGCCGTAGGGCATCTTATTTTCAACGTGAATTCTTGGTTACTATTGAAATTAGGAGATTTATTGTTTTATAAATGGTAACAATTCTTCACAATATCCCGATAAATGTTCATAGTTTAAGGAGGATTTGTCTATGTCAAATAAGTTGCAGTCTGTTTTCCCGATGATTCGTATGCGGGAGGAAATATTGCAGGAGATTCAGAAAAATGAGCGGTTGAGTCATATTTTTTACAATTGGGAAGAAAATTTTCAGGAAGATTTTTTGGATTTTTGCAGTGGCGCAAGTGGGAATCGTATTCTTTATGATGCTTTCTTTAAAGAGATCTTGAGCCCGGAATATGCACCGGAACGGTTGGGAGAATTACTCTCTCTTTTGCTTGGGCGTGAAGTGAAGGTGTTGGAGATTTTACCTGCGGATTCTACTCGTTTAGCAGATGAGACGTCGCTTGTGATTATGGATATTGTTGTTGAATTGGATGATGGAAGCATTAGTAATGTGGAAGTTCAGAAGATTGGTTATGCCTTTCCCGGCCAGCGCGGTGCTTGCTATTCTTCGGACTTGCTTTTGCGTCAATATAAGCGGGTTAGAGGAGAGAAAGGAAAAAAATTTAGTTATCGGGACATTCATAAGGTATATACGATTGTCTTTTTTGAAAAGAGTCCCAAAGAATTTCATAAATTACCTGAAACCTGGCTACATTGTTCAAAGCAAGTATTTAATACTGGGTTGGAGCTTGATCTTTTGCAAGAATATGTTTTCATCCCTCTTGACATTTTTCAGGCCGGAATGCAAAATAGAACTATAGAGAACAAATTGGAGGCGTGGTTATCTTTCTTTAGCGCGAGTCGGCCGGAACAAATATTGGACCTGATAGAACGTTATCCAGAGTTTCGGCGTATGTATGAGGAGATTTACACCATATGCCAGAATGTTGAAAGGGTGATGGGGATGTTTTCAGAAGAATTACGCGAACTGGATCGCAATACCGTGCGGTATATGATGGACGAGATGCAAGATGAGTTGGACGGATTAAAAAACGAAAAAAATGAATTGCAAAATGAAGTGGATGGGCTGAAGGGGGAAAGCATGGAACTTCAGAGCAAAAACGGCAAGCTTCAGAACGAGAACGGCAAGCTTCAGAACGAGAATGGCAAGCTTCAGAACGAGAACGGCAAGCTTCAGAACGAGAACGGCAGGCTTCAGAGCGAGAACGGCAAGTTGCAGGATGAAAACAGCAAGTTGCAGGATACGATTCATAGTTTGAAGGATGCTACAACTGAGGCTTCTGTTCGTGCATTTATCAATGCCAGCAGACGATATACCGATGATATGGGCTCTATAGCCGGGCAACTTATGGAGGAGTTTTCCGCCAGTCAGGAAGAGGCGGAAAAAATGTTGGAAAGATATTGGTAAAGGGCAAGTGAAGGTGCGTTATGGCATAATCGTTTGACTTGTTGCCAGAGAGAATAAAAACCATCATGTCAGCGGTGCGTCTCGCTGTTGGCATGGTGGTTTTTAAGATAAGAATTAAAGTCGGTGTACAGATGCAAAAATTATCTGTATACCGACGCTGTTTTCATTTTAAATCTTTAATGGTACATATGTCCGTTTTCATAAACTGGTTCGCAAGTCAAATGTACGCCCAGTCGTTTGAAGATTTTGACATCCACGTCGGACAGCATGACAGTGGTGTGGGCTTGGCAACCGGCCAGTTTTGGTAACTGCTGGAGGGCAAGCCTGGCACTTTCACTTCCAGAGGCGCTGGCCGAGAGTGCAATCAAGACTTCGTCGGTGTGCAGGCGCGGGTTTTTGCTCCGAAGATACTCTACTTTTAGTTTCTGAATCGGTTCGATGGATTCGGGAGAAATAATCTTCAGGTTGTGGTCGAGTCCGGCCAGTTCTTTTAATACATTTAGCAGAAGAGCGGCAGACGCTCCGAGCAAGTTCCCGGTCTTGCCGGTCAGTATGCGGCCGTTCGGAAGTTCCATGGCTGCTGCTGGCACGCCGGTGTCTTCAGCACGTTTCATGGCTACGGCCACGACGTGGCGGTCGGCAGTTGAGACCCCGGCCTGGTTCATCAGAAGTTCCAGCTTCTGTGTCTCGATTTCCGTACATTCCCCTTTTAACAAGGAAGCTAAAGACGCATAATAGCGGCGGATGATCTCCTGACAAGAAGCATTGCGGCAGACATCATCGTCGCAAATACAGTTTCCGGCCATGTTTACGCCCATGTCGGTAGGGGATTTGTAGGGACTTTTCCCATATATTTTTTCAAAAATCGTATTGAGCACCGGGAAGATTTCCACGTCACGGTTATAGTTGACGGTCGTCTTTCCATATGCTTCCAAATGAAAAGGGTCAATCATGTTAATGTCGTTTAGATCGGCTGTGGCAGCTTCATAAGCCAGATTGACAGGATGCTTTAAGGGCAGGTTCCAGATGGGAAATGTTTCAAACTTGGCATATCCCGCATGGATTCCCCGTTTATGCTCATGATATAGTTGTGAGAGGCAAGTGGCCATTTTTCCGCTTCCAGGTCCCGGAGCCGTGACGATAACGAGCGGGCGGGTCGTTTCGATATAATCATTTTTCCCATACCCATCGTCGCTGACGATGAGAGGGATGTTGGCCGGATAACCGGGAATGTGGTAGTGTTGGTAAACCTTGATGCCGAGGGTTTCCAGTCGGTTTTTAAACAGCGTGGCACTTTCCTGGCCGGAATACTGCGTGATGCAGACGCTGCTGACGTAAAGCCCGTTTTCACGAAAAGAGTCCATCAGCCGTAGCACGTCGGAGTCATAGGTGATGCCTAAGTCGCCGCGGATTTTATTTTTTTCAATGTCGCGCGCGCTGATGACGATGATAATTTCCGCCTGGTCGCTTAACTGTTTTAACATGTGCAGTTTACTGTCCGGCGCGAAGCCAGGCAGGACACGGGACGCATGGAAGTCGTCAAAGAGCTTGCCACCGAATTCCAAATATAGTTTGTGGTCAAATTGGTCAATGCGCTGCCGGATGTGTTCCGATTGCATGGTGAGGTATTTTTCGTTGTCAAATCCAATTTTCATGTCGTGTTTCTCCCATTCTCTAGTTCATTAAAAAAATCACGTTATTAGTATACTATAAAATACCGCTTGTTTACAATGCTTTCCTATTTTTTTTCGGTTTTTCCGGTTGCTTTGGTTACTATACATGGGGCTGTGCGCTCTGCCGCACGGCCACCATCCGCTAAAGTGACGGTGCCGATTGGGCATTTCGGCCTTCTTCGCTCCGCTTCGGTCCGTCCTAAACAAGTGCCACTGGCACTTAGGACCGCCGTAGGCGATTTTAAATGGCCGAATACCGTTACTATCGCGGCCGCAGGCCGTGAATAGTAACCAAAACGACGTGTGTTTACAATATTTTCACAATCTTTTTATTGATTTATGCAGAACCTATCTTTATAATATAGTAGGTAGTGCATTTGAGGAGGAAAGTGATGGACAATCAGAATAACAACAACAATCCAAGGAACCGGCAGGGCATAAGCATTGTCATCGTGATGACGCTGCTGGTTGCCTTTGTTGTGATGAGTTTATATTCCATGTCGGGAGGACAAGGGCCGGAGGAGATTTCCTACAGTAAGTTTCTGGAAAAGGTGGATGCGGGAGAGGTCAAGAAAGTGACGTATCAGTCTCCACGCCTTTATATCACGATGAAGACCACGGAGGAATTGCGCGGCGAGGCCGACAAAGATGATTCATCAGATAAGAAGGATTCGTCGGATGAGAAGGAAGGAGCTGCCGGCCGGCCGAGTGTTTATGGCTGGGGTACTTTGTTCGGGCAGGCCAATCAGGAGGAAGAGAGGCCGGATTATTATGCCACTTATATCCTTACCAATGACGGGCTGATCGAGCGTCTTCACGAGGCCGGAGTAGAAATCGTGGAGAAGCAGCCGGACACGATGTCCGCGATCCTTTTGGAGACCTTGATCATGTTCTTGCCATTGATTGCCATTGCCATCGTGTTCACCGTGGTGATGCGGAAAGCGGCCAAGAGCGGCGGCATGGGCGGCGTGATGGGATTTGGCAAGAGCAATGCGAAAATGTATGTGGAAAAAGAGACGGGTGTCACGTTCCAGGACGTTGCGGGCCAGGACGAGGCGAAGGAGTCCTTGCAGGAAGTTGTGGATTTCTTGCACAATCCAGAAAAATACACCGGAATTGGTGCCAAGCTTCCGAAGGGGGCTTTGTTGGTGGGACCTCCGGGAACTGGTAAAACGTTGTTGGCGAAAGCAGTGGCGGGAGAAGCCAAGGTACCGTTTTTTTCGTTGTCTGGTTCCGCGTTCGTTGAGATGTACGTCGGCGTGGGTGCTTCTCGCGTTCGTGACTTATTCAAGGAGGCGCAGCGGATGGCTCCGTGTATTGTCTTTATTGACGAGATTGATGCCATCGGCAAGTCGCGTGATACGTCGCTTGGAGGAAATGACGAGCGCGAGCAGACGTTGAACCAACTTTTGGCAGAGATGGATGGATTTGACACGAATAACGGATTATTATTGTTGGCGGCGACCAACCGTCCGGAGATTTTGGATCCGGCACTGTTGCGGCCGGGCAGGTTTGACCGGCGCATCATTGTGGACAAGCCGGACTTAAAGGGGCGTGTCGATACGCTGAAAGTGCATTCCAAGGACGTGAAGATGGATGAGAGCGTGGATTTGGAGGCAATCGCGTTGGCCACATCCGGCGCGGTGGGTTCCGATTTGGCCAACATGATTAACGAGGCGGCGATTAACGCCGTAAAGCGCGGCAGGGGCGTGGTCAGCCAATCTGACTTGTTCGAGGCGGTGGAAGTCGTACTGGTCGGCAAGGAAAAGAAGGATCGTATCATGAGCGAGGAAGAGAGAAGGATTGTGTCCTACCACGAGGTTGGACATGCGTTGGTGAGCGCGTTGCAAAAGGATTCCGAGCCGGTTCAGAAGATTACGATCGTTCCAAGGACCATGGGGGCGTTGGGCTACGTGATGCAGACTCCAGAGGAGGAAAAGTACCTTAACACGAAGAGCGAGTTGGAGGCGATGCTGGCAGGACTGTTAGCGGGACGCGCGGCTGAAGAAATCGTGTTTGACACGGTGACGACGGGAGCGTCCAATGATATCGAGCGGGCAACCAAGGTTGCCAGGGCGATGGTCACGCAGTATGGCATGTCCGAAAAATTCGGGTTGATTGGTTTGGAGTCCGTCCAGCATAAGTATTTGGATGGACGTGCGGTGCAGAATTGTGGCGAGGCGACTGCAGCCGAAATTGACGGCGAAATTATGGCGATACTCAAGACTGCTTATGAGGAAGCGAAGCGTCTTTTGACCGAGAACCGGGAAGCGCTTGATAAGATTGCCGAGTTCCTGATTGAGAAGGAGACCATTACCGGGAAAGAGTTCATGAAGATTTTCCGCGAAGTGAAGGGCATCGAGGAGCCGGACGAATCAGGAACGGAGCCGAGGAAAGAGGGCAGGATTGCCATGAAAGAGGTGAAAAGGCTTGGGGAAGATACGGCTGAAGAGATGACGGAAAAAAGTGGCTTGTTTGATGGTGAAGTTGATGAATAGAAAAGGAAGACGGGCAGGGAGGGCGGATATGCCTCCCTTGTCTTTTATGAAAAATGAAGGCACTATAAAAAATGGAAGAGTATAATTTTGACATTCAGGAAGAATTGAAAAAGCTTCCCCAGAGACCCGGCGTTTACATCATGCATGACGAAAAGGATCAAATTATCTACGTGGGAAAGGCCATTAGCTTGAAGAACCGGGTGCGGCAGTACTTTCAGACGAGTCGTAACAAAGGAATCAAGATTGAGCAGATGGTGACCCATATCCGGCGATTTGAATATATTGTGACGGACTCGGAATTGGAAGCACTGGTATTGGAATGCAACTTGATCAAGGAGCATCGTCCCAAATATAACACGATGCTGATGGATGACAAGGCTTATCCGTTCATCAAGGTAACGGTGAACGAGGCCTTTCCGCGGGTGATGCTGGCGCGGGAGATGAAAAAGGACAAATGTAAATATTTTGGCCCATATACGAGTAGTCAGGCGGTGCGTGACACGTTGGATCTTTTGCACAAGTTGTATTGCATTCGAACTTGTAACCGCAATCTTCCGCGTGACATCGGAAATGAGCGGCCATGTTTGAATTACCACATCCACCAGTGCAAAGCACCGTGTCAGGGTTATGTTTCACAGGAGGAGTACGCGGAAGCGATTGGGGAGGTACTGCGGTTTTTAAACGGAAATTTTGACGGTCTCTTGAAGGAGCTTGCGGAAAAGATGAATCAGGCCGCCGAGGAGTTGGAGTTCGAGAAAGCGATTGAATACCGGGAACTTTTAGGAAGCGTGAAAAAGATTGCCCAGAAGCAGAAAATTACGGATTCAAGCGGCGAGGACAGGGACGTTTTGGCGGCGGCGATGGAAGAGGAGGACGCGGTCGTGCAGGTGTTCTTTATTCGCGGCGGCAGGCTGATTGGAAGGGATCACTTTTACCTGAAAATCATAAAGGGAGAGACGGTGGGAAGCGTTTTGGACAGCTTCATCAAACAATATTATGCAGGGACTCCGTTCGTTCCGTCGGAACTGATGGTTCAGGAGGAACTGGAGGAAGCGTCCTTGATTGAGGAGTGGCTGACGGCGAAGCGAGGGACGAAGGTTTCCATCCGCGTACCCAAGAAAGGGACGAAGGAAAAATTGGTGGAGCTGGCGGCGGATAATGCCCGCATGGTTTTGACGAAGGACAAGGAGCGTTTGAAGCGGGAGGAAGGTCGCACGATTGGGGCGGTAAAGGAAATTGAGGGGCTGCTTGGCCTGAAAGACATACGAAGGATGGAGGCCTATGACATTTCAAATACCAATGGTTTCGAGTCGGTCGGCTCCATGGTGGTGTATGATAGGGGAAAGCCGAAACGAAACGATTACCGTAAGTTTAAAATCAGGGGAGTCAAAGGCCCTGACGATTATGCGAGCATGCGGGAGGTGTTGACGCGGCGATTCACCCACGGATTGCGGGAGCGCGAGGAAAGCAAGGAGTTAGGCGGATTCACGCTGTTTCCCGACTTGATTTTGATGGACGGCGGCCGGGGGCAGGTTAATATCGCGCTGCAGGTGTTAGGCGACCTTCGGCTTGACATCCCGGTGTGCGGGATGGTAAAGGATGACCATCATCGCACGAGGGGATTATACTATCAAAACGAAATCATTGCGATTGATCATTCGTCGGAGGCGTTCCGTCTGATTACGCGGATCCAGGACGAGGCCCATCGCTTTGCGATTGAATTTCATAAGCAATTGCGAGGAAAGGGGCAGGTGCATTCTATATTGGATGACATCATTGGAATCGGGCCGGCCCGCAGGAAAGCCTTGATGCGTGAATTTGCGAGTTTGGACGAAATCAAGGCGGCGACGGTGGAGGAACTTTCCAAGATTCCGGGAATGAATGAAAAGGCGGCGCGGTCCGTATATCAATTTTTCCGGCAGTGAACCAGCAAGACGTGTATCATGACGTCAAAATGCCTTTTGAAGCGACATTATTTATAGAAAGGAATGGGAAGAGAATGGGACGTGGCGTAAAGTTAAATACGATGGCGGAACGGATGGAGTTAAAGAATCTGACGCCGATGGTGGATTTGGTAAACAAGGAGATTTTGGTTCCGGACATTAACCGGCCGGCTTTGCAGTTGACCGGATATTTCGTACATTTTGACGAGGAGCGCGTACAAATCATTGGTTACGTGGAATATACTTATCTGGAACAGTTGGAGAAAGAACGGAAGCTGGAGATTTATACGGAACTGCTTTCGCATAAGATTCCTTGTATCGTGTATAGCAGGGAGCTTCAGCCGGATCAGGAGCTTTTGGAAATGGCGACGGAGAAGGACATTCCCGTTTTACAGACGGTATCGGCCACGTCGGCATTTACGGCAGAATTGATACGGTGGTTGAATGAAAAGCTAGCACCATGCATTTCCATTCACGGGGTGTTGGTTGACGTATACGGTGTCGGCGTATTGATTATGGGAGAGAGCGGCATCGGTAAAAGCGAGGCCGCGTTGGAGTTGATTAAGAGGGGACATCGTCTGGTGACGGACGACGTCGTGGAAATCCGCAAGATTAGCGATGACACGTTGATTGGATCGGCACCGGACATCACGAGGCATTTTATTGAGCTACGAGGCATCGGTATCGTGGACGTAAAGTCCATGTTTGGTGTACAAAGTGTCCGGGAGAACCAGTCTATTGATTTGGTCATTACGTTGGAGGACTGGAGCCGCGACAAGGAATACGACCGGTTGGGACTGGAGGAAAAATATACGGAATTTTTAGGCAATCGAGTGGTGTGCCATAGCATTCCGATTCGTCCGGGACGGAATCTGGCAATCATCGTGGAGTCCGCGGCGGTCAACCATAGGCAGAAGCAGATGGGATATAATGCCGCGCAAGAGTTGTATAAGCGCGTGCAGGAAAACCTGACCAGAAAGAGAAATTAAAGGCGTGGAATGAAAGACAAGGAACGAAAGGCGGAAAACGAAAGACGGGTTACTAAAAAAGTGGAAGCGAATGCCTCCACTTTTTTGTGTCATAGGAAACTTCGTTCCCTATGACACAAAACCCTCCGGGGGATGCGCACTTCGCGCCTAAGGAAAATGGCTGCTAACGCAGGCGCGCTCCGGTGAGAGAGTCCGGCAAGCCGGACTCTTAGTTCATTTATAAGGAACCTTTGTTTTGCGTGAACGGTGTCAGGCACCACCGCCCTCGCCGCCGGTGTTTCCACCCTCGCCGCCGGTGTTTCCACCCTCGCCGCCGGTGTTTCCGCCCTCGCCGCCGGTGTTTCCACCCTCGCCGCCAGTGTTTCCACCCTCGTTGCCGGTGTTTCCACCCTCGTTGCCGGTGTTTCCGCCTTCATTGCCGCCCGGGGCTTCCCCGTTGCCGCCTTCCCCGTTCTGGTTATTTTGTTCTTCCTCTTCCTGTCGTCTTCTTTCTTCTTCCTCTTCTTGCTTTATCCTTTCTTCTTCGGCTTTCTGCCATTCTTCCTCACACAAGGTACAACGCTGTGCCGGGATGCTTCCGGCCGCGAAATACTCTGTGATGGTGGATCCACAATGCGAACTGGCAAGTTTCCCGCTTCTGGAGCAGACGGTTTGCTTCTGGATGCCGGCCGGCATCGTAAAAGCGGTGTACGGCTGATCCGCGTGCAACCGGGTCATGATGTTTTTCCACAGTGTCTTGTGCCATGACTGGCTGTAAATATTGGCCATTGGCTTGTATGCGTCAAACCCGCCCCACACGCCGGCCGTATAGTACGGAGTATAACCGACAAACCAGAGGTCGCGGCTGTCATCGGTCGTGCCGGTCTTGCCGGCTTCTGCCATGTTGGGCAGGGCCGCTTCGCCACCGGTTCCATAAGGACCATTGACGACGTCTTCCATGGCGTTGGTAAGCAAGGCGGCCGTCGTCTCCTTCAGGACGCGGCGCGACTCCGGCGTGCTGTTATCCAATAAGACGTTGCCGTCGTGGTCAAGTACCTTGCTATAGAAAATTGGCTTGTTGTAGACGCCGCCGTTGGCAATCGCCGCATAAGCGGCCGTCAGTTCCAGATTGGTGACACCGTTCGTGACACCGCCAAGTGCGGTCGCCTGCTGGATGTCGGTGTTACCGTTTTCATCCATCTCGACCAACGTGGTAAATCCAAAATTAATCAAGTAGTCATAGCCTGTCCGAGGACCAATCGCGGTCAACGTCTTCAACGTGACGACGTTGATGGAATGGGCGATTGCCCTTCGTATGGTGGTCGGCCCGATATAGCGGTTGTCCCAGTTCTTGGCCTTCTCCCCGTTTGCGTAGGTAAACGGTTCGTCGTCGTCAACCGAGCTCGCCAACGTATAGCCGCAACTGTCGATGGCCGGGGCGAAGGTGGAAAGCACCTTGAAGCACGATCCCGGCTGGCGCGGATTGTCCGTCGCGCGGTTGAACGAGAGACTTGCGGTCTTTTCCCCACGTCCGCCGCCGATGGCCAACACTTTTCCGGTCTTTTGATCCATGACCACGACGGAAGCTTGTGGCTGTGGCGTGATGTCGATGCGTTCGACGACGGTGTCCTCCTCCGTGATGCCAAGCGTGGACTTGTATTCATAGACCGCCGCATAGGCCTCCTCTTGTGAGGAGAAAACGGGGTATTCGATATTCCAGGCTTGTTTGATGTATTGATGGAACATTTCCTTGCTGAAATGTTGTTCTTCTCGTCCGTCCGCCCAATAAACGGAGATGGCAAGTTCCACCCCGTACTGCGCCCCGAATGAGGAATAAACGCTTGGGTTGTTGATTTCCTCGTCACAAATCCATTGAATCCATGGATTCTGTGTCGCGTAAATCTGCAGGCCGCCGCTAAATATCAAATCCCGCGCTTGTTGGTAAGTGTAGCCTTTTCGTTCCTGCAAGTCCTCGTAAAGCTGTAACAGTAACGCGTCCATGAAATAACTGTATGGCCGGGTATCTTCAAGCGGTGCGTTAATCTTTATACGATCATACACCGGGTCGGCAATCGCCTCGTCATACGCCGTTTGCGAAATGTAACCTTGCTCCAACATTTTGGTCAGGACGGTTTTTCGTCGTTCCGCATTGTCCTCTGGATAGACCGTGGGGTCGTAGGCCGTGGGATTCTGCGTAATGCCGGCAATCACGGTCACTTCGGATAAGGTGAGATCTGAGGCGTTCTTGCCAAAATAGCGCTGGGCCGCGGCTTGTACGCCGTAGCACCCTTGTCCGAGGTTCACGGTGTTCATGTAGGCTTCCAAGATCTCGTCCTTGCTCATCTGTTTTTCAATGCTGAGCGCGAGCACTTGTTCTTGTAACTTTCGTTTTAGGCTATCCATGAACGTGGCCTCGTTCAAAAAGTCGGGAAAGACGTTGTTTTTAATCAATTGCTGGGTCAACGTGCTGGCTCCCTCGCGCCTTCTGAAACCGGAGAGGACGGTACGCAAGCCCGCGCGCAGGATGCCTTGCGGGTCGATGCCGTTGTGCTGGTAGAAACGCTCGTCCTCGACGGCGACGAAAGCCTTGCCGAAATAGTCCGGGAGCGCGTCAATAGTTTGATATATACGGTTTGCGTCCGCGTCTGAAAATTTCTCCAACAAGGAACCATCCGCCTCTGCATAGACAAAGGACGAAAAACCCTTCGGCCTTACGTTGTCCGGGGTGATGGTGGGAGCGTCGTCGATGATGACTTTCGCAAAATATCCTACGCCTCCGACCGCCAGGATGATAAGTAAAAGAAAGCAAATCAGAAGGGCATGGAATAAACGCACGCCGACACGTTTCTTCTTCATTGGTTTTTTTGAGGAGATTTGTTCCTTTTTCTTCTCAAGTGGTTCTTTTCCATAATTCATGAATCATAAACCTCCTATTCGCACTAGCGTAGCGACTGAAAATAAAGCGGTCACTCACGAGTGTACTGGCCTGATTACTTTCAGCTAAATTTCGCCAAGTGTTCTTATTATAACAAACTTATAGTTTTAAATAAAGGGGAAAAACAAAAAGTTCATATTTTGATAAAAAAACTTAAGAAAATCTTGTGATTTCCGAGATTTTGGTATAGTGTAATGGGAGGGAACCCGTGCAACGTTGTTGGCCGTGGAAGGCATAGGGGCATCCTCGCGGTGATACCGTGTGACAGTGAAAACGGAAAGAATAGGAGACAAGGAAGATGAGTTATCAGACGGTGTATCAGGGCGGTAGCGCGGAAATCGTCGAGAAGAAGTCGCGTTTTATCGCCAAGGTATTTTCAATAAAGACAGAGGAGGAGGCACTAAAGGTTCTTGAGGACGTGAAGAAACAGTATTGGGATGCCAGACACCATTGTTGGGCATATGTCCTTGAGGAAAATCAGCCACAAGAGCGCTTTAGTGACGACGGGGAGCCGTCGGGGACGGCGGGACGGCCGATTCTCGAGGTGATACGGGGGCAAGGGCTGCGGGGCGTGATGATTGTCGTCATCCGCTATTTTGGCGGTACGCTCCTTGGAACCGGCGGTCTGGTGCGGGCCTATACGCAGGCCGCCAAAGAAGGCATTCTGGCGAGTACCGTGATTTGCAAGGAAAGCGGTTTTTTGCTGACAATCGCGACCGATTATACCGGGTTGGGAAAAATTCAATACTTGCTTGGACAAAGGGGGATTCCCGTCGCGGACTCCCGTTACACGGACGAGGTGGAATTGGACGTGCTGGTCTCGGAGGAAGAAGAGGGGCGACTTAAAAAGGAAATTGCGGAGGCGACGAATGCCAGGGCGCGAACCCGGCGGGCGGGGTCTTGTTTCTTTGCCGAGATAGGCGGGGAGCGCAAGGTGTTGGATGAAAAATGAAAGATGGCATGAAAAAGGGGTTGCGTTGGCAACCCCTGGTATTTTGTTGGCGAGAAAAATGAGAATCAGCTAAACTCCGGTTCAATCAATCCGAAAGAACCATCCTTTCTCTTGTATACGACGTTCACCTCGTCGGTTTCCGCGTTGCAGAAGACGAAGAAATTGTGTCCCAAAAGGTCCATCTGTACGCAGGCATCCTCGGGGAACATCGGTTTGATGCCAAAACGCTTGGTGCGCACGATGTTGATGTCTTCATCTTCGACGGGTTCTTCTTCCGACTCGAAGAACTCTTTTTTGAAACTGTTGCCGGAGCTCGATGCCGTCGGGTGTCCCTGGCTCTTGGCAATCAGTTTGTTTTTGTATTTGCGAAGCTGCCGTTCGATGACCTCCTCCACGAGGTCGATGGACACGTACATGTCGCTGCTTGTCTGCTCGGAGCGGATGATGTTGCCCTTGACCGGGATGGTCACCTCGATTTTCTGGCGCTCCTTCTCCACGCTCAGGGTCACGATGATTTCCGTTTCAGGAGTGAAATAACGTTCCAGTTTTCCAAGCTTCTGCTCGACCGCGTTGCGTAGTCCGGTTGTTACTTCGATGTTCTTTCCACTGATGATAAAATTCATACTGTTCAACTCCTTTTTTGTTCAAATTGCACAGAAAAACATGATTTTTTGTCCGTGCTTATATTCAGATTATAACATGAAAAGGAGTGAATGTATAGAGTTATTTCATCGAACTTCTTTTGCGCATTCTGGAGTCCAGTATTTTCTTGCGGATGCGCAGCGACTTTGGCGTGACCTCCAAAAGTTCGTCGGTGTCGATGAAGTCGAGCGCCTGCTCGAGGCTTAATACGCGCGGCGGTGTCAGGCGCAAGGCCTCGTCGGCAGAGGAAGAGCGGGTGTTGGTCAAGTGCTTCGTCTTGCAGACGTTCAGCTCGATGTCCTCGGTCTTGCCGTTCTCGCCGATGACCATGCCGGAATAAACCCGCTCGCCCGGGCCGATGAACAACGTTCCGCGCTCCTGTGCGCTATACAAGCCGTAGGTGACGGATTCCCCGGTCTCGAACGCGATCAAGGATCCCTGCCTGCGGTACTGGATGTCACCCTTGTAAGGCTGGTAACCGTCAAAAATGGTATTGATGATGCCGTTTCCCTTGGTGTCGGTCAAAAAGTCCCCGCGATAGCCAATCAGACCGCGGGCGGGAATGGAAAATTCCAGGCGGGAGTAGCCGCCGCTGGCCGTGCCAATGTTTTGCAATTCGCCCTTGCGCTGGCTCAATTTTTCGATTACGACGCCGGAAAATTCTTCCGGTACGTCGATGTAGGCCAGTTCCATCGGCTCGAGCTTCTTGCCGTTTTCGTCCGTCTTGTAAAGCACTTCCGCCTTGCTGACGGCAAACTCATAGCCTTCGCGGCGCATGTTCTCGATCAGGACGGACAGATGCAGCTCGCCGCGGCCGGAAACCTTGAAGCTGTCGGCGCTTTCCGTCTCCTCCACGCGCAGGCTGACGTCGGTGTTTAACTCGCGCAGCAGCCGGTCGCGGATGTGGCGGGAGGTCACATATTTTCCTTCTTGCCCGGCAAACGGGCTGTCATTGACGATGAACTGCATGGAAATCGTCGGCTCTGAAATCTTCTGGAACGGAATCGGCTTCGGGTCGTCGATGGAACACAGCGTGTCGCCGATGGCAATGTCGGAAATGCCGGAGATGGCCACGATGGAGCCGATGGTCGCCTCACGAACCTCTACCTTATTTAGACCGTCGAACTCATAGAGCTTGCTGATTTTCACCTTTTTCTGCTTGTCCGGGTCGTGGTGGTTGACCATCAGCACCTCCTGGTTGACGGCAATCTTGCCGTTGTCCACCTTGCCGACCCCGATGCGGCCCACGTATTCATTGTAATCAATGGTGCTGATTAGCACTTGCGTCGGAGCCTCGGGGTCGCCTTCCGGTGCGGGAATGTAGTCGAGAATCGTTTCGAACAGCGGCTCCATGTTTTTCTCCTCGTCGGTCAAATCCAAAACGGCCACGCCCGCCTTGGCGGAGGCATAGACGAAGGGGCAGTCCAACTGCTCGTCTGACGCGTCCAAATCCATGAACAGTTCGAGCACCTCGTCAATCACCTCGTCGGGGCGCGCCTCGGGACGGTCAATCTTGTTGATGCAGACGATGACGGGGAGGCTTAGCTCCAGCGCTTTTCTCAGCACGAACTTGGTTTGCGGCATCGCGCCCTCGAACGCGTCCACGACCAGAATGACCCCGTTGACCATCTTGAGCACCCGTTCCACCTCGCCGCCGAAGTCCGCGTGCCCCGGGGTATCGATGATGTTAATTTTGGTTCCTTTATAAAATACCGCGGTGTTTTTGGAAAGGATGGTGATGCCGCGCTCACGCTCAATGTCGTTCGAGTCCATGACGCGTTCAGCCACCTCCTGGTTTTCCCGAAATACGCCGCTCTGTTTCAAAAGTTCGTCCACCAAAGTCGTCTTGCCATGGTCGACATGGGCGATGATGGCAATGTTCCTTACGTCTTCTCGTTTTGTCTTCATAAAAAAATCCACACTCTCTTTCAGTTCAATCGGAATTGAAATTCCGTTTTGTTTTCTTCTTTTTACTTTGCCATCGCTCATTTTATCACAAAAAATGAGATTTGCAAGCCCTTTTACGTTTTCTTTTTTAAATATGGGACATACTGTTACTATTCGTGGCTTGCGGCCGCGTGATTAGTAATGGCATAAAACATCGTGCCGGATATAGAAGGGAGAGAATGGAACATGAAGAAAAAAATCATTTGTTTAGTGATGGCGGGGATGTTGACGCTTTCACTTGTCGCGTGTGGAGGAAAGGGCGGCGCGTCGGATGACGGTGGAAAGCAGGAATCGGGTGATGCTTCCGCGAACGTGGCGAACAAGGACAAGCCGTTGGTGTGGTTCAACCGTCAGCCGTCGAACAGCTCCACCGGGGAACTGGACATGACGGCCTTGAGCTTTAATGACGACACGTATTACGTGGGATTTGACGCGAACCAGGGAGCGGAGTTGCAAGGCGAGATGGTGAAGGAGTACATCGAGGCCAACATTGACAAGATGGATCGAAACGGCGACGGTGTCATTGGTTACGTGCTGGCCATCGGCGACATCGGGCACAATGATTCCATTGCCCGCACGAGGGGCATCCGCAAGGCGCTTGGCACCGGGGTTGAAAAAGACGGTGGGATCAACAGCGATCCGGTCGGGACGAACACGGACGGGGCTTCCAACATGGTGAAGGACGGCAACATCGAAGCGAACGGGAAGACTTACGTGGTGCGCGAGCTTGCCTCCCAGGAAATGAAAAATTCCGCGGGCGCGACATGGGACGCGGCGACGGCGGGGAATGCGATTGGCACCTGGTCTTCTTCATTCGGCGACGCGATTGACGTGGTCATCTCGAACAACGATGGGATGGGCATGTCCATGTTTAACGCATGGTCAAAGGACAACAAGGTCCCCACGTTCGGTTATGACGCGAACAATGACGCGGTGGCGGCCATTGCCGAGGGGTATGGCGGAACCATCAGCCAGCATGCGGACGTGCAGGCATATTTGACGCTTCGCGTGCTTCGAAACGCGCTCGACGGCGTGGACATTGATACCGGGATCGGCACGAAGGACGAGGCGGGCAACGTGCTTGGCGAGGACGTGTACGTGTACAAGGCCGACGAGCGTTCCTATTATGCATTAAACGTCGCGGTGACCGCGGAAAATTATCAGGATTTTTTAGACTCCACGAAGGTGTACGGCCCCGTGTCGGCAAAGCTTGACGAGGACAAGCATGCCGAAAAGAAAGTGTGGTTGGACATTTACAACGCGTCGGACAATTTTTTGAGCTCGACGTATCAGCCGCTTTTGCAGAATTACGACGACCTTTTAAATCTCGACGTGGACTATATCGGCGGCGACGGACAGACGGAGTCCAACATCACGAACCGCCTGGGAAATCCCGGCCAGTATGACGCGTTCGCCATCAACATGGTGAAAACGGACAACGCGGCCTCCTACACGTCATTGCTGAGCCAGTAAGCAAAAGGATGTAAGTGTCACCGGGCGTATTAAGGAGAGGAAGCTTATAGACAAGGAGTAAAAAAATGGAAGAAAAAAAGGATGACGTCATCTTATCAATACGCGGCATGAGCAAGTCCTTTGGCAGGAACCGGGTTCTCGACCGCATCAACCTGGACGTGAAGCGGGGGACGGTCATGGGGCTCATGGGTGAAAATGGCGCTGGGAAATCCACCATGATGAAATGTCTTTTCGGCACGTATCAGAAGGATGAGGGCGGCATTTTCCTTGGAGGTCGGGAAGTCAATTTTTCCGGCCCCAAGGACGCGCTGGAAAATGGTATCGCGATGGTGCATCAGGAATTGAATCAATGCCTCGACAGAAACGTGGTGGACAACCTCTTTCTCGGGCGTTACCCGAAGGCTTCCATGGGGATCGTCGACGAGGGCAGGATGAAAAAGGAGGCATCGGAACTTTTCCGCAAGCTTGGCATGACGGTCAACTTGTCGCAGCCAATGCGGAACATGTCGGTGTCACAACGGCAGATGTGCGAAATTGCCAAAGCGATTTCCTACAATTCCGAGGTGATCGTCCTCGACGAGCCGACCTCTTCTTTGACGGTGCAGGAAGTGGACAAACTGTTCGAGATGGTGCGGATGCTGAAGGCGCGGGGAATCGCCCTGATTTATATTTCGCATAAAATGGATGAAATATTTGAAATTTGCGACGAGATTTCCGTGCTTCGCGACGGGCGGCTGGTCATGACGAAGGGGGCGGGGGAGACGAACATGGACGAGTTGATTGCGGCCATGGTCGGACGCTCCCTGGACAACCGGTTCCCGCCGGTTGACAACGTGCCGGGGAAGGCCATTTTGTCCGTACGGCGCTTGTCCACGAAATTCGACCCTCACTTGCAGGACATTTCCTTCGACGTGCGGGAAGGGGAGATTTTCGGCTTGTACGGACTGGTCGGGGCGGGACGCACGGAGCTTTTGGAAACCATGTTCGGCGTGCGCACCAGGGCGGCGGGGCACGTGTACCTTGACGGCCGCCTGATGGATTTTAACAGCGCGAGGGAGGCCATGGAGCATGGCTTCGCCCTCATTACGGAGGAGCGGAAGGCGAACGGGCTTTTTTTAAAGGGCGACCTTACCTTCAACACGACGATTGCCAACCTGCGGCAGTACAAGTCCAGGGGCGCGCTTTCCCAGCCGAAGATGGTCAAGGCGACGACCAATGAAATCAAGGTCATGCGCACGAAATGCATGGGGCCGGACGACATGATAGCGAGTCTTTCAGGCGGAAACCAGCAGAAGGTCATTTTTGGAAAATGGCTCGAGCGGGAACCCAAGGTGTTTATGATGGACGAGCCGACGAGGGGCATTGACGTCGGCGCGAAATATGAAATCTACGAGCTGATCATCCGTATGGCGAAGCAGGGAAAGACGGTTATCGTGGTGTCCTCCGAAATGCCGGAAATATTGGGAATCACGAACCGCATCGGCGTCATGTCGAACGGACGGCTATCGGGAATTGTTGAGACGAAGGCGACAAGTCAGGAGGAATTATTAAGGCTTAGCGCGAAATATTTATAACGAGGGAGACGAATCGTATGGCGAATGTAAATGGCAAAATCCTCACGGCCGAGGAGGAGCAAAATCTGCGTCGGCCAATTGAGGAATACGTGGGAAAAATTCAGGCGGAGGTTGACGCGCTTCGCTCGGACGGGACGGACAAGGTTCTCTCCCTTCAAAATCAGATTGACGGGATAAAAAGGGACCGTTCCCTAACGAAAGGCGAAAAGGAGGAGAGAATCGCTAACGCGCGGGCAGAATTGGAAAAGGCGCGGGCAGTTGAGGCGAAAAACAAGGACGCGGTTTCCAAGTTGGTCGCGGACGCGCAGGAGTACCTTGAGGCACATTATGACCGGGAATATTACCAGCCGGTCAGGGAAAGCTGCGAGAGGGAAAAGGCGGTGGCAAGGGAGCGATATCAGAAAGGAAGCGTCGAACTGGAAAAGGAACTTCAGAGAATCAAGGATCGGAAGCATGCGGCGTTCAATTACAAATACCACTTGATCGACCTGCTTCGGATGTCAAAGTTCACGTTTCGGGAGACGAGAGAGCGGAAGTGGGAAAATTACCAATATACGTTTAACCGCAGGTCGTTCCTTCTGCAAAATGGCTTGTACATCGCCATTTTGTTGATTTTCATCGCGCTTTGCATTATCACGCCAATCGTCAAAAACACGCCGCTGCTTACCTATAATAACGTGCTGAACATTTTGCAGCAGGCTTCCCCGCGCATGTTTCTGGCACTCGGAGTGGCCGGGCTGATTCTTTTGACCGGCACCGACCTTTCCATCGGGCGCATGGTCGGCATGGGCATGACGACCGCGACGATTATCATGCACCAGGGAATCAACACGGGTTCGGTGTTTGGACACGTGTTTGACTTTACGGGGCTGCCCGTCGGGCTTAGGGTGGTTTTTGCGTTGGTCATGTGCGTCTTTTTATGCACGTTTTTTACGACGGTCGCGGGATTCTTTACCGCCAAATTTAAAATGCACCCGTTCATTTCCACGATGGCGAACATGCTGGTCATTTTCGGGCTCGTCACGTATGCGACGAAGGGCGTGTCCTTTGGCGCCATCGAACCGACGATTCCGGCCATGGTCATTCCAAAGATTAACGGTTTCCCGACCATCATTCTCTGGGCGGTGGCGGCGGTTGCCATCGTGTGGTTCATCTGGAATAAGACGACGTTCGGGAAAAACCTTTATGCGGTCGGCGGCAACCCGGAGGCCGCGGCGGTTTCTGGCATTTACGTGTTTGGCGTGACGGTGGGCGCGTTCGTTTTGGCTGGCATCCTCTATGGCTTCGGTTCCTGGCTAGAATGCGCGAGGATGGTCGGCTCCGGTTCCGCCGCCTATGGGCAGGGCTGGGAAATGGACGCCATCGCGGCCTGCGTGGTCGGCGGCGTGTCCTTTACCGGCGGCATCGGCAGGATTTCCGGCGTGGTGGTCGGCGTGTTCATTTTTACCGCCTTGACGTATTCCCTGACGATACTGGGCATCGACACGAACCTGCAGTTCGTGTTTTCGGGAATCATCATATTGGTGGCGGTGACGCTGGATTGTTTGAAATACGTGCAGAAGAAGTGAAATATGCGGGGAGTGGAAGAATAGAGGAAACCGTCATTCGGCATGTGACAAACCCCGCCGATATTCTTGCGGGGTGACTCCATATTTCTCTTTGAAGTGCTTGTAAAAATGCGTCTTGTTTCCGAACTTTAGTTGTTCCGCGATGGCGGAAACGGACAGCGTCGTCGTTTCCAGCAGTTGTTTTGCCTTTTCCAGAGCAAACGTCATGCCATAGTCAAAAAGGCACATGCCGGTATGGCGTTTGACGATTGTGTTTAGATAGTTGCCACTGTAATGCAAAGTTTTTTCCAATTCGGTGCGCGTCATCCGCCCGTTGGTATCATTTAACAGACTGCGGACGCGCAAAAATATCAGGAAGTCGGCACCGGAATGGAGCTTGACCGGTACCATGTGGTATTGCACGGGGTTTCCCAGGTAGGAAAAAATCTGGCAGATGCTTCCTTTTAGCAGATAGGTGGAGCCAAGGGACGGAAAAAGCAGTGTCCGAATCAACTTGTCCCCGAAGTCATGGAGCATTTGCGCGCTTTCGGTGTTTTGGAACGTGGGAAAAAAATCAAGGTAGTCTTTTTGCTCGTCGGTGTGGATGTTTTCTTCCATAAAGCGGAACACGGCGTTTTGGCGCGGGGCGTCTTCCACGGCGAAGAGGGAGCATTTTCCCGCGTCAATTAATTCTTTGACAAAATCGTTGGAAAGGGCAAGAAAAAGTACCGTGCATTTTCCGACGTAGCGTTCGGTATGGATGATGTTGCGGTTGATCAAGCAGCAGGAGCCGGCCGTGTATAAGTACTCTTTGTCCTCGATACGCTGGATGACTTCTCCCTTTAGCACCATCAAAAACTCAAAATAGTCGTGCTGGTGCAGCGGGGAGTTGCCGCCGGCATGTGGAATCTTTGATAGGTTACTGTTATAGAAAGGCTTGCCGCAAGGCGAGATGGAAAAATAGCTGTCCATACTGTTTTGCAGCCCGCTGAGGTTGTACGCCATGCTCAGGTAAAAGGGAGCCTGGATGTGATAACGCAGGTGCCCTTGTCCGGGAATGCGGTAGACTTGCAAGATGCCGTCCGCGCTATGGTGCCTTTCTAGATGCTTTGTGTCCAATATGCTTTGTGCTGGCAGGTTTCTCGAGTCGTCCATATCTTTCCTCTTACAATCAACACTTAAGGTGGCAGGTCTCAAGGTCCAGCCCCATCATGCAAGCATGTGGCGCAGGACTTTTCGGCGTTTGTGTGTCATCATAATGATACCGACGAATTGCTACGCACTTCGTGCTCCCGCAATTCTCAAAACATTCGAAATCCGCCCTATCGGGCTTCTTCCTCATGTTTTGGCAGGTCTCAAGGTCCAGCCCCATCATGCAAGCATGTGGCGCAGGACTTTTCGACCTTGGTATCATACATATTTTGCGGCTTGGCGTGGAAAATGTCAAGTTTTAATTGAGTTTTCAGGTGATTTTCGAACGTTTTTAAAAATATGTCACGGATGCCGAGATTTGTGTTATACTAAAGAATAACGTCGGCGCGAGAATGGCAATACGATCGTCATCCGTGCGCCGGTGTCATGTTGGTTTGAATGTACGGGGTATGAAAGATGGAGCAAAGAAAAAGGCGAAGAAAGAAACGAGGTTGCCTGGGCTGTTTGGGAGCGGTGTTGCAGGCCGTGGCAGTACTCGTATTGACTTGTGTCATCGTGGCCGTGGCGTTGCCCGGGGTGATGAAGCTGCTTCCAGACTTGCCGCAGGATTTGAAGAAGGCGGTCAGCGAGTCCCAGGTTCCGTTCGAGGAACTCACCGTCTTGGAAGAGGATGTTACCGGGGGATACTATTATCAGAATTTGAATGAAGAAGAACGCCGGATTTACAAGGAAATATTGCAGGGGGTACAGAAAAGGGAGGAAACCATATACGTCCATACCGGTGACTTTGACCTGCTCACGAAAATTTATTATTTTCTGGTGCTTGACAGGCCGGAATTGTTTTGGTGTACGGGAGGACTCCAGGCCACCTATTATCCTACGTATTCTGAATTGTCGGCAGAGTACAATTGTACGGAGGAGGAACGTTTGGCAAAGCAGCAGCAAATTGACTTGGAGGCGGAGATGGCCTTGACGTTGCTGCTTGCGCAGGCCTCGGCCGAGCGGTTTGACCAGATTCCGGAGTATGAACGTATCAAGTTCGTATTTGAATATCTGGTCAATACGGTGGATTATGTGGAAGGTGCGCCGGACAATCAGAACATGTACAGCGCGCTCGTGGGAAAGCAGACGGTCTGCGCGGGGTACGCACGTTCCGCACAGTATTTGCTGCAAAAGATGGGGATAGAATGCATTTATGTGACGGGGACTTGTTCGGACGGCGAGGCGCATGCGTGGAATCTGGTCAAGTGTGACGGGAACTGGTATCAGATGGACGTCACGTTCGGAGACCCGGAATATATGCGGACGGAGGAAGGCGAGGCGTTGGAAAGCAGCGAGATTGATTATGCTTATCTGTGTTGTAATGACGAGCAGATGCTGAAGGAGCGCGTGATGGATGACCTCGTGGTGTTTCCGGCCTGCACGTCCTTGGATTATAATTATTACGTAATGCGGGGAAGGTATTACGCAGGGTATAACGCGGAGCGGGTTTTGGAGGATATGAACCAGGACATCTATAATGGGGAGAGGAAGTTTTTGTGTCAATTTGCGTCAGAGGAATTGTGCGTCCAGGCTTTTGCGGATATGGAGGCGAACGTGTTCCAGGAAGCCGCCCAGACGTTTATGACGGTTTACGGCCTGCAGAACGTGGAGTATTATTACTTGCAGGATCCGGCCATGAACACGGTGAAAGTGTATTGGAATTATTAAAAGGAGCGTGTCACATGATGATGGATGTGACACGCTCCTTCTTTAAGTAGAGAATGCGCTCGCAAAGCGAAACGCTTTGTTCAATGAATATTCGGCTGGCCGGTGGCCTTGTTTACCGGTATCCGTAATTTCCCGTCAGGAGAGGAGAGGCTTCCGTTTAAAATGTCCTCTTCCGTAAAGCGAGCCATGAGGATTTCCCTTTGGGTTACGCGCTCCCAGTCATAAGTCACATAAATGTATCCGTTTGCGGCCTCTTTCGCGTCAGGGTAGGAGACTTCATTTCTCTCGTCCAAAAGAAGGGAATAGGGCCATGTCTGCCCGTCATCCTCGCTTAAAAGAGCGGTGAGATGGCTGCGCCCCTTCCAGGATTTGACATTTCCCTGGCTCATGATGTCATCCAAATCGATTCTCTGATCAAACTGATAATGATTAATCATCAAAAGCCGTCCGGATTTTAGCCGTCTTATATGGAAACGGGAGCAGGGACCGTCGATGTGGCTTTTTCTGCCGGGAGTCCAGGTATGCCCGCCGTCTACGGAAAAGCTCTCCCCGATTCCGTCAAACGTTCTGGTAAGCATCCAAAGGGTGCCGTCTTTTTTCTCCACGATCATGTTCTCGTCAAAGCTGCGGTTTGGAATGTCGGCATGTCCTCTTAAGGCTATGTTTTTTCCCTCGTCTGTAGATGCATACACATTGGAAAATTGTTCATGTTCCAATCCATGGCGTTCCGTGGGGACGCTTCCGCTTGTATCGCACCAGATGGCAGTAGGAAACAGCCATTCCTTTTTGGAGGTGACGATGGGTTTGTTCATCATAATGCCGTTTGCGATGCGGCGGGGCTTGGTCCATATAAGCCGGTCGGCGTCGGGATTCTCACAAAGGGAGACCCATACGCCGCTTCGTCCGTCATGAAATCCTTTTGCCTGGGTCCAGGACATCCAAAGCACCTTGTGGGGATCAATCCAAAGGCAAGGGTCATAAATGCGGCATTGCAAATCCGGATGCTCCACGACCGCTTCGCAGGAGCGGAAAGTTTTTCCGTTGTCGTCGCTTGTACAAAGAACCATAATGTTGCCGCCGACCTCCGCGTCTTGTCCAGAATAGAAATTAATGAAAATACGTCCGTTGTCCGTCACTTCGATAGAAGGGATTCCCTGCCAGCGACGGTAGTCATCCTGAAAACGCGCTTCCGATGGGCGGATATAAAGCTTCGCGGGTCGCATGGATGAATCATTGTTCATAATGAGTTACCTCCGTTATATAATTATTTAGCTCATCAATAATGAGCAGTATAAAGCTATCATACAAGCATTTATTTCGATTGTCAAGAAAAAACGACGAAAAAATACTTGACATATCTGTTTTACTTGTGTATATTATAAATACAGCATGACTCATCAACAATGAGCTGTGAAAAAAGAAGATGGGAGGGATTTGTTTGCAAAACAGAACGTTGTTTGTCGGGGGGCGGATCGTCCTGCCGGATCGAGTGACGGACGGCTCTCTTCTCGTGGAAGACGGAAAGATTACGGGAGTATTAAGCAAGGGGGCGGAGGGAAGAATATCAGATTGTCAGGTGATTGACGTGACCGGAAAGGTTCTTCTCCCGGGACTGGTTGATACCCACGTCCATATGTGGGATCCTTCGCCCATGAATTACCGTGAGGATTGGTATCATGGGACGGCATGCGCGGCGTCCGGCGGGATTACCACGGTGGTGGACATGCCGTTAAGTGTCCCCCCGGTGACGGACGAGAAGGGATTTTCGTTAAAGCTGGACGTGGCGGATAAAAATGCCTTTGTGGATTTTGCGTTTTGGGGAGGCTTGACACCGTCTTGCGTGGAGAATATGAAACGGCTTCATGAGCTTGGCTGCGTGGCGTATAAAGGCTTTATGTCTTTTGCCAATCCAGATTATCCGCAGATAACGGACGGCCATCTGATTCGTGGCATGAGGGAGGCGGCAAAATTCGGCGGGCTGATTGGTGTTCATGCGGAAAATGCCGAGGCGGCGGATTTTGGCAGCAGGGAGATGGATGCGTGCCATTGTACGGATGAGGCCATGCATGACGAGGCAAGACCATGGTGGGTGGAACTTGAGGCAATCCAAAGGGCGGTATTGTTTTCCGAGGCAAATCACGGCCGCTTGTATATCTGCCATATGACCATAGCCGAGGGGGCGGAATTTTTGAAACGGCAAAAATCCATGGGAGCCGACGTGGCGGTGGAAACTTGTCCTCATTACTTATTGTTTGATAAAACGATTTTGCGTGAGAAAAAGGCCTATGCCAAATGCAATCCTCCGATTAGGAGCCGGGAGAACGTGGAGAAGCTTTGGAACTATGTGTTTGACGGAACCATTGACACCATCGGTTCGGATCATGGCCCTTACAGTGACGAGGAAAAAGTGGTTCATGGAGATTTCTGGAAGGAATATTGTGGATTCGGCGGCTATGACGCCATGTTGCCCGGACTTTTGACCGAGGGTGTCCATAAAAGAGGCTTAAGCCTCCCACGTTTGGCGGCATTGACGGCGGGAAACGCGGCCCGGATCATGGGACTTGCTGGTAAAGGGAGCCTGATGCCGGGAGCGGATGCCGACATCGTGGTAGTGGATTTAAAGGAACGCTGGCACTATGACGGGGCGAAGAGTTTTTCCAAGACGAAAAGCGTAAAAGGCATTTATCAGGACATGGAATTTGTCGGAAGGGTAAAATCCTGCTATGTAAGGGGAAACATGGTATATGACGGGGAACGGATCGTGGGGACTCCCGGTTGGGGAAATTACGTTCCGGGGTCTTTCAATTGACAATCATAAGTGACTATGAATCGTAATAAACACGAGGAAAGGAGGGATTTGATTGGCGTACGCAGTAGAAATGAAGAATATCACGAAACGGTTTCCCGGCGTCGTGGCCAATCAGGAAGTTACCCTGCAGGTTCGCTGGGGAAGCATACACGGCCTGATTGGAGAAAACGGAGCGGGAAAGACGACGCTTATGAAGGTGCTTTATGGAATGTACCATCCAGACGGCGGAGAAATTCTGATTGACGGGAAGCCGGTACGTTTGAAGGATCCCAAAGATGCCATTTCGCACAGTATCGGGATGGTTCATCAGCATTTTACCCTGGTCGGTTCCTTGACGGTGACACAAAATATTATTCTCGGGAAGCCCATGTGCAAAAAAACCGGGATTCTGGATCTGGATCGTGCCAATAAAGAGGTGGAGAGGCTGGGCGAGGAGTATGGCCTGCCGGTGAATCCCAAGGCTCTTGTAAAGGATCTTCCCGTGGCCATGCAGCAGCGGGTGGAAATTCTCAAGGTATTATATTTGGGGGCGGACATCCTGATTATGGACGAACCCACGGCGGTGCTGACGCCCCAGGAAATCCAAGGGCTTTTAAATACGTTGGTTCTTTTAAAAGAAAAAGGAAAAAGCATAATTCTGATTACGCATAAGCTGAGGGAGTTGATGAGTGTCACCGATGACATCACGGTACTTCGGGGCGGCGTGGTGACCGGGGGGGTCAAAACGGCCGAGGCCAGTGAAAAGCTGATTGCGTCTATGATGGTAGGAAAGGAAATCAGTTTTGAGGTTCCAAAGGACGAGGCGAAGCCGGGAGAGGAAGTACTCAAGGCGGAACATTTATATTATCAGGATAAGTTTGGCGTCACCATGTTAAATGATGTGAGTTTTACGGTGAGGAAAGGAGAAATCCTCGGGGTTGCCGGAGTGCAGGGCAATGGGCAGACAGAGCTGATCGAGGTGCTCTCGGGCATGACTACGCGGTATCAGGGAAGGATCGTGTTTGGCGACCGGGAAATCCGGCAAAGTGATTTGCCGCTGAAGCGGCGTGAGGCGGGACTGGGACACATTCCGGAGGATAGGCAGACCATGGGGGCGGCTCTTTCGGCCACGCTTTTGGAAAACTTTATCATGGGAGGACTGTCCGATCCGGATTATACGTCTCCAGGCATGATTTCCTATTCAAAAGCGGCTTCGGTGGCGCAAGGGCAGTATGAAAATTTTGATGTGAAATATGCGTCTCTTGAAGAACCGGCCGGCGCGCTGTCCGGCGGCAATCTGCAAAAAGCCATTGTGGCCAGGGAAATCTATCGCAATCCTCAAATCCTGATTGCGGCCCAGCCCAGCCGGGGCGTGGACATAGGCGCTACCATGTTTATCCACGAGCAGTTAATCAAGCTTAGGGATGCCGGAAAAGGAATCCTCCTGGTATCGAGCGAGCTTGGCGAGATCATGTCCTTAAGTGATAGGGTCATCGTAATGTACAATGGAGCCATCGTGGGAGAAGTAGACCCCAAAAACAGCAGCGAAGAAGAGGTTGGTCTGATGATGGCCGGAATGAAGGGGGGACGCTCATGAATTTTGAATTTCGTCAAAAACCAATCAATATACGCACCGCCCTGGCGGCGATTTTCATTGGAACTTTAATCGGATTTATCATGGTCGCGTTATTTGGGTATAATCCCATAGAAGTGTTTGCCACGTTGCTCAAGGGAGCCTTTGGCTCTGCCAAAAACATTGCGACCAGCCTTCGTTGGGCCACGCCCCTTATGTTTACCGGGGTGGCCGCGGCCTTGAGCTTCCGGGGCGGCATGTTTAACTTTGGGATTGACGGTCAGTTGTATTTCGGCAGTCTGGCGGCTACCATCGTGGGCGTTACTTGTACCGGGGTGCCGGGTATCATTTTGATTCCCATGATGATGCTGACCAGTATGGTGTGTGTGCGGTGCCCTCTGGGCGTTTATTCCGGCCTTTGTCCGGGTGAAACTAAACGGCAGTGAGATTGTTCCGGCCCTCATGATGAATTATGTGGCGATTCATTTGACGGATTATATCGTGCATTACTATTTTCTGGCCAGTGGAACCAACGGGGACTCCCTAAAGACCGAGCGGATTGCCGAGCAGGCTCAGTTTTCCCCTTTGGCTTCGGGATATCAGTTGACGGGTGCCATTTTTATAGGGCTGTTCGTCGTGCTGGCGTTCTGGTGGCTGATGAAAAAAAGCAAGTTGGGTTATGGCATTTCGATGAGCGGGATGAATCCCACGTTCGCCCGGTACGGGGGGATACAAGTGGATCGCATGAGAATTCTGGTCATGCTGTTAAGCGGTGCCCTGGCTGGTCTTGGCGGGGCGGTAGAAATCATGTCCATGCGCTGGCGGTTTGAATCAGGCTTTGCTCCCAGTTTTGGAAATGATGGAATCCTGACGGCCTTGCTGGGGAGTTCCACGCCGCTTGGAACCCTGATAGGAGCGATATTTATGGGGGCACTCAAATCTGGAAGCCTGGCGGTGGAGCGATATACGGACGTGTCTCGTTCCCTGGCCACGGTCATCCAAGGGCTGATTATATGCTTCGTGTCGGCCAGGTTGATTTCGAAGTATATCGGATTTGATAAAATTGCGGAGAAATTGTCAGTGGTACTTCGTTTTGACAGAAAGGCAGGTGAAAAGGATGCTTGATCTTGGCATATTGGGCGTGACCATGCGGATGGCTACTCCCATCTTATTGGCCGGAACCGGAACACTTTATAATGATAGGGCGGGGGTGACCAATATCACGCTGGAAGGTTCCATGCTTCTGGGAGGCTTTTTCGCGGTGGCCTGCAGCTTTTTTACCGGAAGCTGGGTGTTGGCCGCACTGGCGGGCATCGCCACGGGCATAATCGTGTCCCTTGTCTTTTATTTCCTGACTTCCATCTGTGGAGGGGACGAGTTGGTGGTGGGCTTTTCCATGAATATTTTACTGGACGGCCTTTCCATTTTCTTGTTGAAGCAGATTTTTCACCAGTCCGGTTCCTTGGTAGATGAAAGAATCGTGGGAGTTCCTCAAATTTCCTCGGAAGTCCTGGGCGGGATTCCGATAATCGGGGATTTGTTTAACGGCCAGACTTGGATCGTGTATTTCACCTTTGCCTTTGCATTGCTTACCTGGGTGATTTTATATCGGACGCCTTTCGGCCTCAAGGTTCTGGCTTGCGGGGAGAGCCCCCAGGCGGCCGCCACGGTGGGAGTAAAGGTGTTGCGTATCCGGTTTATCTGTAATTTGATTGGCGGGGCTCTGTGCGGTTTGGCAGGCGTTCAGATATCCCTTGGCTTTTTGTCCCTCTTTACGCAGGGAATGACGGTCGGACGGGGATTTATCGCCCTTGGCTCCGTTGTCTTTTCCAAGGGAAATCCGTTAAGGCTGATTGCCGTTACCATGTTTTTTGGCTTTGCCGAGGCAATGTCCAACAGAGTGCAGTTGATGCAGCTGCCCTCTGAGCTGGTTTTGATGCTGCCCTATCTTGCGGTGGTAATCCTGACCTTTGTGCGTTTTGACCGTCTGAAGAAGAAAAAAGGGATGAAGGATCAGGAGGCCTGCTGAAAGAAAGGATTGCATAAAAAGTACAATACTATTTCAAAGAAAGGAAGGAAAAAAGCATGAAGAAAACAAAAAAATGGTTGGCGTTAGGGTTGGCGCTCATTCTGACAATGGCATTGTTTGCCGGATGCGGAAAAGAGGGTGAGGAACAAGGAGAGCAGCAAGGCGGACAAGAGGAGCAAGGGCAGGAGGAAAAGACGCTTAAGGCTGCCATGATCACGCCTCAGAAGCTAGGGGATGACGGCCCCATCGACGCTTGTTATGCGGGACTTCAGGCGGGTGCGAAAGATTTTGGATATGAAATCAAGGTGCTGGAACCGGAAGCGGGAGAATATGAGGACAGTATTCGTTCCATGTGCGATGACGGTTATAATTTGATTTTCTGTATCTTTTCCCAAATGCAGGACGCGGTGTCCAGGATCGCGCCGGAATATCCGGACGTGATGTTTGTCCAGGTGTTGGGCGATTTGGAAATGGACAATGTAAAGACGATCAATTATAAGGACCAGGAGGCCTCTTTCTTGTGTGGGCTTGCCGCGGCGACCATGAGCAAAACGGGCAAAGTGGCGGTGATCGCCGGGGCTCCCGTGGGAGACAATGTCCGAAACATCGCGGGCTTTGAGGCAGGTGCAAGAGAGGCGAATCCAGAGATCGAGGTGACGCACCTTTACGTGGGTTCGTTTGAAGACCCGACCAAGGGAAAAGAATTGGCAAATACCTTGTTGGACGAAGACTATGACATGATTTTGCAAGTATGTGCGTCCTCTTCCATGGGAATTCGGGAAGCGGTCAAGGAGCGGGGCACGGATGTGTGCATGATTGGGAACTGCGTGGATGAAAGTACGGCGATTCCCGGCCAGGTACCATTTTCCAATTTCTCGGATCACAACAAGACCGTTTACAGCACCATGAAAGAATTTGCCGAAGGGAAATTCGAGGCCGGTGTCGTGAACTGGGGACTGGAAGAAGGAATGACAAAATGTATCTTCGCGGAGGACGACGTCATGGAGATTCCGCAAGAAGTTAAAGACTTGGTTGCGGAATATGAGCAAAAAATCATAGACGGAACCATCGTGCCGCCTGCGGAATTAGAGGGAGAATAATAACGTTCGGATTGGGCGGCGAACCGTGATGCGTTGGTTGGATTTGTGTGCATTTCCTGAGTCGGTCGGGATAATGGCCGCTTGGCGGATGCACACAGATCGAATCGATATAGAAAGCGGCTGTCGAGTTTTTCGGCGGCAATTGATTTTTATGGTTTAATATGTTAGACTACTTATATGCAAAAAAGGTATGGGAGTGTGGTGTGCGTAGTGAAACAGACGGATGAAAGAAAAAAATTAATGCAGCTTGGCGTGTTTAAAACCCAGGCTGATTCTATGATGTACCTGATTGCTCGCTCCATTGATCAAAAGAATGGGCCGGTTGGTTCTTGGAGCCTGAAAATGGATTTGGACGAGGGCGGCGTGGAGAGCAGTACGGCTACCATTGGCCGTTATTTGAAAATGCTGGATGCCAAAGAGTATACCGTACAAAGAAGTAATCAGGGGAGAATCCTGACTCCGGCGGGAAAAATTTGGTTGGATGGCCTGGAAAACCGCATTGCCCGTGCCAGGATGCGGGAGGATATCAGCCGGAGGATTCATGTAAATGAATATACGGAAATGGTGGATCTGATGCGCGTGCGAAAACTGATTGAGGTGGAGGCTGCCAGGCTGGCGGCGGAAAATGCGGACGAAGAGGATTTGAAAAGGTTGGAGGAAGCGTTGGCCACACATCATCAGTATGTGGTGGATAATAAGGATCCGGTAGATCCGGCTTTGGATTTTCATCTGGCCGTCACCCAGGCAAGCCATAACAAATTTATGTCCGCGGTGCTTTCCCTTCTGGCTTTTGAAGAAAAGCAGATTGAATCTACCATAGAGGTGTTGCGTACGAGGGAGATGGGCAGCATATACGTGGTAGAGCATGATGACATTATGCAGGCCATACGGGAGCACGATTCGAAAAAGGCGGAGAAACTGATGGAAATTCATATGCAGGCCATCGTGTCCGAGGTGGAAAAGCAGGTGGCTGAATTTGATGAAAACGGGGACATGTTGCCCTTGTGGCATAACTAGAAAAGACTCAGGAAGGACGTTCTTGGGTCCTTTTGTTTTGATTTGCCAAATGTCACTTTTTTAATCATATTTGATAGAAAAGACAAGCCTGACAAAAGGGTTTAGGTGATGGTTTAGGCAAGGTTTAGAAAAGTTGAAAAAGGGGTTGAAATCCGAATCCATATATAGTATAATCTTAACAATTTGAGCACAAGGAGGCACTCTTGAGAAAGGTGGTCAGGGGTGCCTTTACTATGCCAACTTACTGTAAAAGTCTCGGACGGCCGTGCGGCAGAGCGCCCGGCTCCGTGAATCGTCACAGATGTGATCAAATTCTACAGAAGGGAAAGGTGAGCAGATGAAAGCATTTCTTATACTGGAAGACGGGACTGTGTTTACGGGGACAAGCATTGGCTCCACCCGTGAGATGATTAGCGAAATCGTGTTCAATACTTCGATGACGGGTTACCTGGAAGTATTGACGGATCCCTCTTATGCCGGCCAGGCGGTCGTGATGACGTATCCGCTGATTGGCAATTATGGGATTACCCCTGACATGGAATCGAAAAAGGCGTGGCCTGACGGTTATATCGTGCGTGAGTTGTCGCGTATGCCGAGTAATTTCCGCAGTGAGGGGACGATTCAGCGTTTTCTGAAAAGCCACGACATTCCGGGAATTGCCGGGATTGACACTCGTGCGCTCACGAAGATTCTTCGCGAGAAGGGGACGATGAACGGCATGATTACCACGAATGCGGGTTATGATTTGAAAACCATCCTTCCCAGACTTAAGGCATATACGGTTGGCGACGTTGTTTCCAAGGTGACGTGCCAGGAGAAGAGCACGCTTGCCGGTGACGGGATGAAAGTGGCGCTTTTGGACCTGGGCGCGAAAAACAATATTGCAAAATCACTCAACGACCGTGGGTGTGAGGTGACGATTTATCCGGCTCATACATCTGCGGAAGAGATTATTTCTTCTAATCCGGACGGGATTATGTTGTCCAATGGCCCTGGTGACCCGTCGGTCTGTACATCCATTATCGAGGAAATCAAAAAATTGTACCATACGGACATACCGATATTCGCGATTTGTCTGGGACATCAATTGATGGCTCTCGCTACCGGCGCGTCCACGTATAAGTTGAAATACGGCCATCGGGGCGGCAACCATCCGGTCAAGGACCTTGAGACGAATCGGGTGTACATTTCCTCCCAGAATCATGGCTATGCGGTGGATACAGACAGCGTGGACAAGACGGTGGCGCGCCCGGCGTTTGTCAATGTCAACGATGGAACGAACGAAGGACTTTCCTATGTCGGTAAACATATTTTTACGGTGCAGTTTCATCCCGAGGCGTGCCCGGGACCGCAGGATTCCGGATATTTGTTTGACCGGTTTATCAGCATGATGGGAGGTGCAAAATAATGCCAAGAGACAATAGCATTAAAAAGGTACTGATGATTGGTTCCGGCCCGATCGTCATCGGCCAGGCGGCGGAGTTTGACTATGCGGGGACGCAGGCGTGCCGTTCGCTGAAGGAAGAGGGCGTGGAGGTCGTACTGCTAAATTCCAATCCGGCCACCATCATGACGGACAAGGATATCGCGGACAGGGTATATATCGAACCTTTGACAGTGGAAGTGGTAGAACAGCTCATCTTGAAGGAAAAGCCGGACAGCGTGTTGCCGACGCTCGGCGGCCAGGCGGGCTTGAATCTGGCTATGGAGCTGGAGGAGAGGGGATTTCTAAAGGAGCATAACGTGCGCCTGATCGGCACGACGGCGGAGACGATTAAAAAGGCGGAGGACCGCTTGATGTTCAAGGAGACGATGGAGAAAATCGGTGAGCCGATCGCGGCTTCCCTCGTCGTGGAGAACGTGGCGGACGGCCTGGCCTTTGCCAACAAAATCGGCTATCCGGTCGTATTGCGTCCGGCCTATACGCTGGGCGGCAGCGGTGGCGGCATCGCGAACAATTCGCACCAGATGGTGGAGATTTTGGAAAACGGCCTGCGCCTTTCCCGAGTCGGACAAGTGCTGGTGGAGCGGTGCATTTCCGGCTGGAAGGAAATCGAGTACGAGGTGATGCGGGATGGAAACGGCAACTGCATTACCGTATGTAATATGGAAAATATCGACCCGGTCGGCGTGCATACGGGGGATTCGATTGTCGTGGCCCCGTCGCAGACGCTGGGTGACAAGGAATACCAGATGCTGCGTACCTCGGCGTTAAACATCATCAGCGAGCTTGGCATCACTGGCGGCTGCAACGTGCAGTACGCCCTGCATCCGGACACGTTCGAGTATTGTGTCATCGAGGTAAACCCGCGTGTCAGCCGTTCTTCCGCGCTGGCTTCGAAGGCGACCGGATATCCGATTGCCAAGGTGGCGGCCAAGATCGCCCTCGGTTATACGTTGGACGAGATTAAGAACGCCATCACGCAGAAGACGTATGCGAGCTTTGAACCGATGCTGGATTACTGCGTGGTGAAGATTCCGCGTCTGCCGTTTGACAAGTTCATCAGCGCGAAGCGCACCCTCTCCACGCAGATGAAGGCGACGGGCGAGGTCATGAGTATTTGTGACAATTTTGAGGGGGCACTTATGAAGGCTATCCGTTCCCTGGAGCAGCATGTGGATTGTCTTTTGTCTTATGATTTTTCGGAGCTTGATGATGAGGAACTGGAAGAGCAGCTTTACATCGTGGACGACATGCGCATCTGGCGGATTGCCGAGGCTTTGCGCCGCAACATGTCTTATGAGTTGATTCACGACATCACGCGGATTGACAAGTGGTTTATCGACAAGATTGCCATTTTGACGGAGATGGAGCACAAGTTACAGACGAAGCCGTTGACCCCGGAATTGTTAAAGGAAGCGAAGCGGATTGAATTTTCCGACGAAGTGATTGCCAGGCTTACCGGCAAGCGGGAGTGCGAGATTCACGCCCTGCGTCATGAGTATGGCATCGTGGCGGCCTATAAGATGGTAGACACCTGCGCGGCGGAGTTCGCGGCGGAGACGCCGTATTATTATTCGGTTTATGGCAGTGAGAACGAGGCCATTCGCACGACCGGGCGCAAGAAGGTGCTGGTGCTTGGTTCCGGCCCGATTCGTATCGGCCAAGGAATTGAGTTTGACTTTTGTTCCGTACATTGTACCTGGGCGTTTTCCAAGGAAGGGTATGAGACGATTATCGTCAACAATAATCCAGAGACGGTGAGCACGGACTTTGACATTGCGGACAAATTGTATTTTGAACCTCTGACCCCGGAGGACGTGGAGAGCATCGTTGATATTGAGAAGCCGGACGGGGCGGTCGTGCAGTTCGGCGGGCAAACGGCCATCAAGCTGACGGAAAGCTTGATGAAGATGGGCGTGCCGATTTTGGGAACTTCCGCGGAGAACGTGGACAAGGCGGAAGATAGGGAATTGTTTGACGAGATTTTGGAGGAGTGCGAGATTCCCAGGCCCACCGGCGGCACCGTGTTTACCGCCGAGGAGGCGAAGGAGGTGGCAAACCGTCTCGGATATCCGGTACTCGTTCGGCCGTCCTACGTGCTTGGCGGGCAGGGGATGCAGATTGCCATCAATGACCACGATATCGATGAGTTTATCGGCATTATCAACCGGATTGCCCAGGATCATCCGATTTTGGTAGATAAATATTTGCAGGGCAAGGAAATCGAAGTCGACGCAGTATGTGACGGCGAGGACATTTTGATTCCGGGCATCATGGAGCATATTGAGCGTGCCGGTATTCATTCTGGAGACAGTATTTCGGTATATCCGGCGCAGAGCCTTTGTCAGTCGGCGAAGGACAAGATTGCCGAGTACACGAGGCGGCTGGCGAAGTCCTTGCATGTCATCGGCATGATTAACATCCAGTTTATCGTCTGCGGGGCGGACGACGTGTATGTCATCGAGGTCAACCCGCGTTCGAGCCGTACCGTGCCGTACATCAGCAAGGTGACGGGCATTCCCATCGTGCCGCTGGCGGCACAGGTCATCATCGGACACAAGCTGCGCGAGCTGGGCTATACGTCGGGATTGCAGCCGGAGGCCGATTATGTGGCGGTCAAGATGCCGGTATTCTCGTTTGAGAAGATTCACGATGCGGACATCAGCCTTGGGCCTGAGATGAAATCTACCGGGGAATGCCTGGGGATTGCCAAGACGTTTGACGAAGCCTTGTACAAGGCGTTTATCGGCGCGGGCATTCGTTTGCCGAAGTTTAAGAACATGATTATGACGGTGCGCGAGGGTGACAAGGAAGAGGCCGTGGAAATCGGACGCAGGTTTGCCTCCATCGGATATCGTATTTTTGCCACGCAGGGGACGGCGGACGCGTTGAACGGCGCGGGCGTGAAGGCGATTGCCGTGCGTAAAATCGAGCAGGAGTCGCCAAACCTTTTGGACTTGATTCTCGGACATGAGATTGACTTGGTTATTGATACGCCGCCGCAGGGGGCGGAGCATTCGCGTGACGGATTCGTCATCCGCAGGAATGCCATCGAGACCGGCGTAAACGTCCTTACGGCGATGGACACGGCGAGGGCGTTGATTACCAGTCTGGAGAATACGGACATGCAGAAGCTGACGTTGATTGACATTGCGAAAGTATAAGGTGAAATAAGCGGACGAGGCGTTACTATTCACGGGGCTGTGCGCCCCGCCGCACGGCCACCGGCCGCTAAAGTGATGGTGCCGATTGGGCATTTCGGCCATCGCCGTAGGCGATTTTAAATGGCCGAATGCCGTTACTATCGCGGCCGCAGGCCGTGAATAGTAACGACGAGGCGACTGATTCCGGTCGGATAAAAATGGACAAACGGCTTTCTGCAAGCAAGCTTTGCAAGTCGTTTGTCTATTTTTGTGTCTTGGTGCCATCCCATGCATGGTTAATCCGGCGGTGAATCATAACAAAGAGTTGACAAAATCGCTTTGTCGTATTACAGTTTTATAGGAGGCTTCGAGGTGCGCTTAAGTTGTGAAAGCGCAAACGTGCGGAGCGGTTCGTGGGAGCATTGGGGATTAAAGATTTTTTGCCCCTGATATTTTATAACCCCGATATTTTATAATATAGTAAGAAGAGGAGTGACGACATGTTACAAGTTGAACATTTATCATATGAAGTAACGTCGGAAGGAAAGCAGGCCGAGATTCTCTCAGATGTCAGCTTTTTTGTGGCGGACGGGGAGATGTTGGTCATCACGGGGCCGAACGGCGGCGGAAAGTCGACGCTGGCGAAGCTGTTGGCTGGCATCAACCATCCGACCGGCGGGCGGATTTTTTTGAACGGGACGGATATCACGGAGCTGTCCATAGACGAGCGGGCAAAGGCAGGAATTGGCTTTGCCTTTCAGCAGCCGCCCCGCTTTAAGGGGATGACGGTACGGCGTTTTCTAAGTCTGGCAGCGGGCAGGAGTTTGATGGAGGATGAGTGCTGCAGTTTGCTTAGCAGTGTCGGGCTGTGCGCGATGGAGTACATTGACCGCGAGGTGGACGCGACGCTTTCCGGCGGCGAGGTGAAGCGGATCGAGATTGCCACGGTGTTGGCGAAGGAACACGATTTGTGTATTTTTGACGAGCCGGAGGCGGGGATTGACTTGTGGAGCTTTTCCATGCTGGTAAAGCGCTTTGAGAAGATTCACAAGGAAAGGAAGGCCGGTATGATTCTTATTTCCCATCAAGAGCGCATTATTCGGATGGCGGACCGTATCATGGTGATTTCGGGCGGAAAGGTGGAGTCGGTCGGGGACGCGAAGGAAGTCATGCCGCAGCTGTTCGGGGAAGAGGTGGAGTCCTGCGCTTGCAGGCAGCAGAAAGGGGGCGTTCTCTGTGGAGATTAATGACGTTACGAAACAAGTACTTGACGTGATAGATTCCTACGGATTTAAGCAGGAGGGGGCGTACAACCTGCGCCTTGACGGGATGGCGGTGTGCCACGGGGACAGCCGTCACATTCATATCGTGAAGAAAGAGGATAAGGCAGGCATTGACATTTTCATCAGCGGAGAGGCGAAGAATGAGCAGGTGCACATCCCGGTCGTGATGACGAAGGAAGGTGTCGATGTCGTTTATAATGACTTTTACGTGGAGGACGGAGCGGACGTGACGATTGTCGCAGGCTGCGGGATTCATGGTTCGGGCTGCAGCGAGAGCCGCCATGACGGAATTCATGCATTCCATGTGGGGAAACATGCGAACGTAAAATATGTGGAGAACCATTATGCAGAAGGTCCTAAGACCGCCAGCAAGGTACTCAACCCGGTGACGAAGATTTATGTCGGGGAGGATTCCGTCTTTACGCTGGAGACGACGCAGATCAAGGGCGTGGACAAAACGAAGCGGGAGACGTTCGTGGAGCTTTCCGAGGGGGCGAAGCTTTTCGTGACCGAGAAGTTGATGACGGACGAGGAGCAGGGCGCGGTATCTGACATGGAGGTCAAGCTGCTCGGGGAGCACAGCTCGGCGCAGATTATTTCCCGTTCGGTGGCGAAGGGAACGTCGACACAGATTTTCCATCCCAAGGCGATTGGCGAGAACCTTTGCCGGGCGCATGTCCAGTGCGATTCCATCATCATGGACAAGGCAGAGGTAAGCTCCATCCCGGAAATCAATGCCAGGCACGTGGACGCGCAGATTATCCACGAGGCGGCGATTGGACGTATCAATGACGAACAGATGATGAAGCTGCAGACGTTTGGACTGTCCGAGGAAGAGGCGGAAGCGGTCATCATTGAGAATTTCCTGCGGTGAGCCGCGGAAGCGGCGGACGGTGTTGCCGTTTGGCTCTTTCGCGGGACGCGGCTATCTGGCTTTATACGTGCAGGGGCACCGTGCGTGGCGGGTACAAAAGAGTTTTGTAAGTGACAAAGGGGGGACAGGCGATGATTAAGGGGATTATTTTTGACGTGGACGGCACGGTGCTAAATTCCATGCCGATGTGGGAAAACGTGGACGAGTTGTATCTGCGTTCCCAGGGCGTGGAGGCGGAACAAGGCTTAAGTGATAAGTTATATACGATGAACATGGAGCAGGCGGCGAATTATCTCATCGAGCATTATCATCTGGAACGTACGGTGCGGGAAGTGATTGCGGGAATCGAGGATCAGGTGAAGGATTATTATGAGAAGCGCGTGCCGCTTAAGAACGGCGTGCGGGAGTTCTTGATGGAGTTTCGCGAGCGCAAACTCCCGATGATGGTGGCGACCGCCGGGGAGCGCAAGTTCGTGGATGCGGCATTTAAGCGGTTAGGAATCGCTTCGTGGTTTTCAGGAATTGTCACTTGCACCGAGATGGGGACGGACAAGCGTAATCCGGACGTGTTTCTTGCCGCCGCGCTTCAGATGGATTTGGAGCCGTCCCAGGTACTGGTGTTCGAGGACGCGTGGCATGCCATCCAGACCGCGAAGCGGGCGGGCTTTCCCGTTGCCGCCGTCTATGACAAGTCGAATGACAAGTATTTGAAAAAAATTTGGGAGCTGGCGGATATTTATCTGCCGGAGTTTGCTGATTTTGAGATGTTTTGGAGAAGGGCGTCAAAGCTGTGAAAGGTGTTTTCAAAGATGGTTGATAAGAGGAAAAAGTTTCGATGAATTAATAAAATATAAAGTCTGATTGAATTTTTTGCGGCTATTCGTATTTTCGAGTGGCCGTATTTATTTGTTTTTTAAAGACGAAAAATTGAGAATGTTGACAAAATGACGATAACGCATTTCTCCGATGTACAGATAGAATGGAATCAACAAATTTACATGAAAAGGAGAAAGAAATGTTTGATTACAAAGAGAATGCGGTTTTTCAAGGACTTGAAGTATCCGAGGATGCATTTTCCCTGCCTACGGGCGGGGCGGTAGTAATAGGTGTGGAGTTTGTCAAGGATGGTTCTGGAATGTGGCCGACCAGGGATTTTTACCGTGTCAGCGGAGCCATTCATCCACATGACCCAAATGCGTATGACATCTTGTTTCAAATTGGCTTCCCGTTTGGGGTATGCGGATTACTATTTTAGCAGGAGGTTTAGGAAGGAGACCGGTGTCGGAATCAAAGAATATGTCGGCAAAATGCGGATTGAGAAGGTAAAACTTTTGCTACGCACCACCAACCGGGAAATACAAAATATCAGTGAAGCTCTGGGATTTGGCTCCCAGAGCTATTTCGGCGAGTTGTTCCGCAAAGAGACGGGGATGACGCCTGGTGAATACCGGACAAACCTACCATGAGGGTAGTTCACTTTAAAAGCTGCAGCTTTGCATCAAGTTCCGCCATCGTTTCCTTGGAAATCTGTGGAACATACCCTTGTATCTGCCGCAGGGTGGCCGTTTGCATCATCGGATGCCCTTGCATTTGTGCAATCATTGGCAGGCTTCCTATGACAATGGATCTTGCCTCTTCATTTTCCAGTAAGGTATTAAGCGGCGTGTCAATGCCGTAACGCCCGAATCGTCCGTCGTTCACGCCGTAAATCGTGAAGTCACCCAGCTTGTCTGTCAGCCACTGGATGCACATGGGAAACCACTGTGCAAAGATAGGGTTGACATTCTTTTTATCCCCGTTGCTAGTAAGCGAGTTGGCGAGGGAAAGACCGTGTACGCCGCTGCGGAAAATATGTAATTCAAAATCTATGCCTGCCGCATCCAGTGCCTGGGCGAACGTAAGCGGGTGCACCGGCGGCGTGACCTGGTCGTCGCGCGTGGAAAACAAAAACGTCGGCGGCGTATGCTCGTCTATCGACTCGATGATATCGGGGCATTCCAGGGCGCGCAAGTCGCTATGGACGATGCCGGGGTAGCCCAAAACCAATGCGTCCGGGCGCAATGGCCCATGTGTGGCGGACGCGCTGGCCAGATGGCCCCCGCCGGAAAATCCAATCATCGCCATCTTGTGCTGGGCGATTCGGTAATCTTTTTCATGCTCCTGCAAATGTGCAAGCGCAAGCTGGACGTCTTGCATGGGGTCTTCGATCGTGGCATCCGGCTTCTTCGTGACGTGCGTATAGTCGAGGACAAACGCCTGATAGCCCTCTGCAAAAAATGCCATCGCCACGGGTTCGCCCTCCCGCTTGCTGCACATGCGAAAACCGCCGCCGGGCAGGACGAGGATTGCCGGGTGGGTATCGATATTTCCCATTTCTGCACTGGGCTCGTGTAAAAAGCCGGTGAGGGTGGCGTATTTGGTTAGTTGAACCTCTATCAGCTTCATGATTGCTTCCTCCTTCATTTTGAGTGACGATTGCTTGTTTCTTATGCCTATACTAACATAAGGGCGTGGGAGCGGCAATAAAAATGGAGTTATTTTCTAAAAGATTAGAAATGACAGTTAGATATCGAATCCGGCCAATTACTACGTTGCCATGCATGGTGAAAATCACAAGTAATGAAGAATGAAAAAATCATAAAACGATTGGGAATTGTGGGTTACGCTTCAACGCTTTATTCCTTGTTTCCTCACCCCGTGAAAAGTAACAATTGTGGCTAAAAAATAATTCTTGCTTGCATTCTTTCCCAAAACCAGATATAGTATTTAAGGAAGAATTTTGCGGGAATGCGTTGTTTGCGGATTTCCCGACGACAAACGGATAGTGAGGTAAAGGTTTATGCGTATTTACAAGGAAAAGGATTATGACGCGATGAGCCGCCGTGCGGCGAGCATCATTGCGGCGCAGGTGATTTTGAAGCCGGATTGCGTGCTGGGACTGGCGACGGGTTCGTCTCCCATCGGGGCGTATAAGAGGCTTGCCAAGCAGTACCAGAAGGGAAAACTGGATTTTTCCGCCGTGCGCACGGTAAATTTGGACGAATACAAGGGGCTGGGAACGGGAGATGAGCAGAGCTACATAACATTCATGAATGAAAATCTGTTTTCCAAGATCAATATCGCAAAGGAAAATACGAATGTCCCGAATGGCTTGAACAAGGACGCGGTCGCGGAGTGCGCGCGTTACGACAAGGTGATTGAAGGGATGGGCGGAATCGATTTGCAGCTTCTGGGAATCGGAAACAACGGCCATATTGGATTCAACGAACCGGCGGAAAGCTTTGCTGACGGGACGCACATGGTGACGCTGACGGAAGGGACGCGGGAGGCCAACGCCAGATTTTTCGAGTCTTTGGACGAGGTGCCGACGGCGGCCTACACCATGGGTGTCGGTTCTATCATGCGGGCGAAGATGATTCTTTTGATTGCTTCGGGCAAGGCGAAGGCACAGGCTGTGAAGGACACGGTTTCGGGTCCAGTCACGCCACGGGTTCCGGCTTCGGTATTACAGCTTCACCCGAACGTGGTTCTGGTCGGGGACGAGGAGGCTTTGTCTTTGCTGTAACGTATGGCGTCTATGACATGGTGGCGTGAACGGAGAGCGGCGGCCGTTTTCACTGTGGAACGTGAAGCGCGGGGAAAAGGATGCATGGCGTTATTTACCATGGTAGTGCTTTAGGCGTTCCCAGAGGGCGTGTTCCTCTTCATTTTTTTCAGCGCCGTCTCGTTTCTTTTTCGTCGAAAGGCAGAGGGCGTAAAGTAAATCAAGGTTTAGTAGGAGCGGGAGCATGGGGGAAACCATGTTCCCGTATTCTAATCCCTTTATGGATGACACCGGGAGGACTTCGTCAATCTGGGAGAACCAGTCTATTTCGTGTCCGGCGGTGATACAGAGGGTTTTGGCTTTCTTTGACGCGGCAAAGAGCAGCGAGTCGCGGATTTCCGTGGTCTGGGCGCTCAAGGTGATGCCGATGACCAGGCTGCTTTTTTTCAGGCGCGTTTCATTGAGCACCATCTGGTGATAATCCGTGATGGCTTTGATGTCGAAACCGATTTTCAGCATTCTAAGTTCAAATTCCATGGCGGCCAGGCCGGAGCTTCCGAGCCCGTAGACGAATATTTGACCGGCCTTGCAAAGCAGGCCGTTGATTCGTTTTAATTGTTTGGCATCGACGGAGGTTGCCGTCCGGGACAAGATGGTTCCATAGACGGAAAATACTTCGTCCGAGGGCGGCAGGGAGCCTGCTGGTTTTTCGTTTTCTGCCAAGGATGACTCATACAGATAGACAAATTCCCGATATCCATGATATCCCATTTTTTGCGCGAAACGCGACAAGGAAGCCTCGGAAACGTGTAGCCGGTGGGAGACGCATTTTGCGGTAAAGTTTCCCTTTTGCTTATTGCGTAAGAAAAAATCCGCGATGATTTTTTCGGTCGACGTAAAATGTGAGTAACATTCTTGTATATGGTGTGGAAGATTAAAATTTGGCATTGTCAAGGCTCCTTTTTTCGGCAGGCGGGTTGTTTGTTGAAAGTAAATAGGTCAGCACGCGAAATCATCCTGCATCTGCATGATATTCTTTTCATAGGATATCATTTTTTGAGAAAAACCGAAAGTACTTTCAAAATATTTTGAATTTTTTTGAGTTTTCATGAAACATGATTTCTCTTTCAATATTTTTGTAAATGCTTGTTTTTATTCATCCAAATCGTTATAGTATTTTGTAAAGGACAGGAGTGAGAAAAAGATGCAGATTAAGAATGGCTTGGTGTTTGGAGCGGACGGAAAGTTCCATCCGATATCGTTATATAGCGTGGACGGGAGGGTCGTGGAACGTTCTGCCTGGGAAAAAATGGGGCAGGGATGGGGGGCAGACTCGTCCAGAGAAAGTCAGGGAGGATTCAATGCTGGGACGGCGAGCGAGAATTCCCGGTGCATCGATGCCGCCGGGCTTTACGTCATCCCAGGGCTGGTCGACGTACACGCGCATGGAGCCATGGGGCATGATTTTTGTGACGGGGACGTGGAAGGCCTGCGTAAAATCGCGGAATACGAGTATCAATCTGGTGTGACATCGTTTTGTCCTACCTCGATGACGTTGCCAGAGGAACGGCTTGCGGATATTTATGCCACCGTGCCGACGTTGCTACGTGGGATGGGAAGCGCAGGCAGAGGAGAAAGCGCGACGGAAGGTGCGGGTGCGAAAGTGGCAAGCTCCATGGCGCGAATTGTGGGAATCCATATGGAAGGGCCGTTTTTGTCGGTAGAAAAGTGCGGCGCGCAGAATCCGGACTGCATCGTCTCTGCGGATTATGAAATGTTTTGTCGCTTGAACGAGGCGTGCGGCGGACGGATTCGGATTGTGACACTTGCCCCGGAGCGGCCGGGAGGCATGGAATTCATGAGACGCGCGGCGGGCAAGGTCAGGATTTCGTTGGGACATTCCGCGGCGAGTTATGAAGAAGCGAAGGATGCGTTTGATGGCGGAGCCGACCATGTGACGCATTTGTTTAATGCCATGAATTCGTACCACCATAGGAACCCGGGGATTCTAGGCGCGGCGGCCGAGCGGGAGGATGTCTTCGTGGAACTTATCAGTGATGGGATGCACGTACACCCGGCGGCCATCCGTAATGTGTTTCAGTTATTTGGCGATGGACGGGTGGTGCTCATCAGTGATTCCACGGAAAGCTGTGGAATGCCGGACGGAGAGTATGAACTTGGCGGGCAGCATGTAAAAAAGCAAGGACGCAAGGTGACTTTGGCGAACCGGGCAAACGAGGTGATTGCCGGCTCAGCTTCCAATTTGTACGAATGCATGTGCAGCGCGGTGTCATTCGGCATTCCGTTGGAGTCGGCGGTAAGGGCGGTGACCATGAATCCGGCAAAAAGCATAGGCATGGAAGGAAAGATTGGCAGCCTTATTCCGGGCTCATGGGCGGATTGCCTGCTCGTGGATGAAGGGCTGCGGCTTCGGGCCGTCATCTCGAACGAGCACGTGACGTGGCTATCATGAGAAGAGGAAGGAAGCGCAAAAGTTTCGCGAAATGAAACTCATTTCTAAAAGAGAGTGTTAATTCTAATACTTTGAATAAGGGAGGAACGAAAAATGAATTCTATGATTCCGAAAATGAGCGGTGAGGAAAGAAGGGAAGAGGGCAGGTTCGTCCTGCCGGAGGACGAGGTGCGCATATTTGGCGCGGTGGCCTACATGACGGTCTTGGAAGACCGTTTGACGAAAATCAGGCTTCGTCGGACGTGGAGTTATGTGCAGTGGAAGGAACGTGAGACGGCGGCGATTTGCCTGAATATGTTGCCAAAGGACGAGCAGGAGGGGAAGCACGGGGAAGTCGCGGGCGCGTACATGTTACAAATCACCCCGAAACAAGCCAAGGTGACGACGCATGACCCGGAAGGAATCACGAACGGCCTGACGACGCTTTACTGGATGTTGCGGGAAGGCGGCGGGGCGTGCGACTGTGGGACATTTACGGACGCGCCTGCTTGCGAGCATCGTGGGATTCTGCTTGATTCCAGCCGCCATTTCTTTGACGTGGAGACCATCAAGGGCATGATTGAACAGTGCACCCTGCGAAAGTTGAACCGCCTGCATTGGCATTTGAGCGACGACCAGGGATACCGGTTGGAGAGTGGGCGGTTTCCACGCCTAAACGAAATCGGTTCCTGGCGCACGGAGCCGGACGCAAGCCGCTATGGCGGGTTTTACACGAAAGCCCAGATACGTGACATCGTGTCGTATGCCGGTGCTCGAGGGATGCAAATTATTCCGGAGATTGACGTGCCGGGGCATGTAAGTGCCATCGTGGCGGCTTATCCGCATTTGAGCTGTAGCGGGGAAGAACTGGAAGTCAAGAACATGTTTGGCATTCACGAGCACATCCTTTGCGCGGGAAAGGACGTGGTCTTGCAGTTCGTATGTTGCTTGCTGGACGAGGTGATGGAATTGTTCCCATATCCGTACTTTCATATTGGAGGGGACGAGGCACCCAAAGGGGAGTGGAAGAAATGTCCCGCCTGCCAGGCGAGAATCAGAGCCGAGGGCTTGAAGGACGAGGAGGCTTTGCAAGCGTGGTTTACGAAGAAAGTGCTGGAACATTTGCAGGAGAAGGGCAGAACCGCCGTCTGCTGGAACGAGTGCATGAAGTCCGGCGAATTGGACGCGCGGGCCGTCGTGCAATATTGGGACGAGGAAGAGGATGCCGGATACTGTAAGGAACTGGCGGAGGGAAAACGCAAATGTATTTATTCGTACACGCCCGCTTTCTATTTTGACTATGAGCCGATGCTGACGCCAATGCGCAGGATGCGGAATTTGAAGCCCGTCTTGCGGGACGGCTCGCAAGTCGCCGCAAGAAATTTGCTGGGGGTGGAGGCCACGTTTTGGAGCGAACGGATTGAAGATCGCGAGAGGTTGGAAAAGCTGGCGTTTCCGCGGCTTTTGGCGGTGGCGGAAGCGGCTTGGAACGGCCTTGAGGATTATGAGGAATTCGTAAAACGATGCGAGGAACACGTGCGCGTGCTTGATGAGGATGGAATCCGGCATTATTCCATGGCGGAGGCCGACTTGGAAGGCGAGGCGCAGAAGGAGGCCATCATCAAGGAATGGAAACCGATGGTGGAGAAGGCGCGCGCGGCCGGCATGGGCCACTTTGTGGACATTCTTGGCAGGCTCGTGGAAAAGAAACTGGAAGGAATCATGGACGAGGCGATGATCCAGGAAATGCTTGCTGAATTTAGGGCGTGAAGGAGGAGAAAGTCATGACACCATCCATTGTACCGGCGCCGAAAAAAATGGTGTTGATGGGCGGGGAGGTTTCCGCACAAGCGGCGGTGTCGGAAAAAATAAATGAAAGTTTGGGCAAAGAGGCGTACCGCCTGAAAATCGCGGACGGCAGAATCGAAATCGAAGGGGGGAGGCTTCTCGAAGCGATAGGAGGAAATCTAAGCGAGAATGGCGGGTTAGGGGAAAATTCGTGTGGATGAAAGGTATAGGAATCGTCCGTGCCGCGCAGGTTCGGTCAATCTGTGCGGCACAAACAAGTTTAGAAAATGAATAACTCCGGCGGAAAGTCCGGAATGCAGGAAACGATAATCGCGGCAAGTTGTTCGGAGGATTCCGGGCAGCCGTCTGCCAGCCATTGTCTGAGTACGGTGATAAAGCCTGTTTTAAAAAAATTAAAATAGTATGTTCCGTACCGTTCCGGCATGTTTAGCTTTTGGTGAAGCGGGCGTACGATTTGGTTTTGCAGCATCTCCATGCTTTTGTCCAACATCGAGGAGGCAGTGTCGGACAGATACGCCTGATAAAATATACTATTTTCCTTAATGTGCTCCAAGAGAATAACCAGGTAATCCGTGGACATGATGTTGTCGTTTAAAGTGTGGTCTGCCGCATACGCGTTCATAAGGGCACTTTCCAATGATTGTTCGATTGTTTCCAGAACGGCATATAAATCTTGAAAATGTGCATAGAAAGTGGAACGGTTGATTTTTGCCAGCGTGCAGACATCGTTGACCGTGATTTTTTTGAAGTCTTTTTGCTCTAGCAATGCGAGGAGGCTTTTTTGTATCATCTGATGCGTCTTTATATATCCCGAGTTTTCTTTCTTGTTCATCTGAAAATCCTTCCCTTCATAAAATGACATGTCTCTTTTCAATTTCTCCCGTGTGTTTCCCGATATCGCTGTGGCGACATGCCGACCTGCCGGTTGAAAGTGTCGCTGAAATGGCTGCGCGAGCTAAAGCCGAGTACGGCACCAATGTCCGAGATGCTATGGTCGGTGGAGACAAGCTGTACTTTTGCATATTCCATCTTGGCCGACAAAATATATTGTTTGACGTTAATGCCGGTTTCGTTTTTAAATTTGCGCGACAAATAGCAATCACTGTAGCCGACTAACGAGGAGAGGGTGGAAATCTCGATTTTATCCGTGACATGCATGGAAATGTAGTCGACGCATGTCTGGATGGGACGGGAAATCTGCGGCCGTTGTTTCAAATCATGCACCCGTTGGACGAAATCGTGGTAAAAACGGTGATTGACGTTGGCAAGCTCGATTGCCGTCGTACAACAGTCAATCTGTTCTAAATACTTGTCGTTTAGCGAGTAAGCGGTGGCGGCGGGTAGTCCTCCGCGGATGGCGGCACGGCTGGCAAGGACGAGGAAGGATGCACTACTATATTTTATCCGTTGTATTTGGTCGGGAAGGTTGGCTTTGATGCCCGTACTGGCATAGGCGGCTTTCGACTGGGTTTCCTGATAGTCAAGCCGACCCTCCTCGATAATTTTCATTAATTGTGTTTCTAGCTTGTATACGCCCAAATGCCCGGGATTGGATTCCGTCATCCTTTTGTCTGACAAGGATTTTGTAGTGTGAATTCCTTGGCTTTGCTGCATTTTGATGTCAAATTCGGCAATGTTGATTTTTTTTCCGGTCAGGCAATAGTGGAACATCGTCACGTATTGGAAAAATATGTTTGCCGGTATCACCGGAATCGTATGCAGTGTCTGTATGAACTGGTGCTTTATACGTATGGAGAGCTGGTAGTTGTCCAGTTCCTTTTCAATCCAATGGGACGAGTTTTCATAGATGAAGACGGGTCCCATAACATGAAAAATCAATGGTTTTTGGTTGCGGCATTCAAAAACCGCGGCCCAGGTAAGTCCCAAAGAATTGTCAAACAAGACGGGTACGTCAAAATGTTGTGAGTGTTTGATTAGGTATTCTTTATGTTTGTCAGTGGAAATGAAGAGGTCAAATAAAAAATCGGTCTCGTTTTGGGGCGTGAGGGGATTTAATTCGCTGTCATAGCTGCTAAAACGTATCGGGTAATTGCAGGAAACCATTTGTTTAAAAAGGTCAAGGTTGTACTGTACGTCCATTTCAATCTCCTTTGTATATGTGAATGCGTCATGGTGCCAATACGTGTGTTGAGAAAGGCATCGTTTGCATGTAATACTGCCTTATTCAGTATATCATAGTCTGCCCTGCATTGTCGTGTTATTTTTACCACATGTATCGATTTTGTGAAAAGTAACAAATTTTTTGCTAATCGGCGGAAAACGAGGCATAAGAGAAAAATCCAACATTAGTCTGATAATTGTTTGTTGAAATTTTGTGCAGCAGTATTTATAATTGGAAACATAAAAACAAGACACGAGTTGGAAATTTAAAAGAAAGGGGCATATATCATGAAATTATTATCATCTCGAATTTTTAACACGCGTGTTCAAGGAGAACATGTGCGCGGCAAGGAGAAATGGCTGGGATATTTTTTCGGTCCCATTGGCGTGACGCTGATGAGTGGGATTCTTACGAGTTACCTGAATGTATATTATACCGATGTCGTTGATGTTGCCGGCATCTGGGGCGGGGCGTTTTTAAGCTCGTTTCCGTTGGTTTGTCGGATTTTGGATGCCATCACCTTCGTCATCATGGGGCGAATCATCGACCGTACCTCGTCCCCGCAGGGGAAGGCGAGGCCGTGGATCTTTATTTCGGCACCGATTTTATTAATCAGCATGCTGCTGTTGTTTTTGGTTCCGGAGGGGCAGGACTGGATTCGGGTCATTTGGGTGTTTTCCAGTTACTGCTTATTCTACGCGATCGGTTACACCGCGTATGGAACGAGCCACACGCTTTTGGTGCCGTTGTCCACGAAAAACAGTGCGGAGCGTGGAAAGCTGTCCGTTTTTAGCAACGCGCAGTTCATGTTGTCGGGTTCGTTTTTGGCCATTCTCTTCCCGTGTTTTCTCGTACCGTTGATGGGCGTGGACCAGAAGGCCTGGATTACCACGATTGCCATCGTGACTTGTGTCTGCTGTCCGATGCTGCTTTTCGAATATTATTATACGAGGGAACGGGTGACGGAGGAAGAACATGTTTCGAAGAAGCGGCTGACGGAGGATGCCATTTCAAAGGAGGCCAATGGTAAAGCGAAGGAAGACGGCTTACAAGGAAAAAATGTCATGCGGGCCAAACTTGTTTCTCAAAAGGAAACGGTTTTATCAAAGAGGTTAAGCATGAAGCAGCAGTTGAAAGCTTGTCTGAAGAGCCGTTACTGGATTTTGGTGATGGTCTACGTCATCGTCATCGACCTTTTTTCAGCATTGTCAAGCTCCAGCATCTTTTACTATTGCAACTGGGTTCTGGGCAGCTACAATGACGGGATTACGCAGGCGTTGTTTTACGGATTGGGAAATATGCCCCTGGGTTTGGGCGTGTTCCTTTGCGGGCCGATTTGTAAGAAGCTTGGCAGAAAGCAGGCCATGGGCGGCGGCTTCGTCATCGCGGTGGCAGGGTGCCTTTTGTGCGCGCTTAACCCGACGAACCTGACGTTGGTGTTGGCGGGGCAGTTTATCAAGGCGATTGGCTTGATTCCTTCCACGTTCATGCTCTCGGCGATGCTGGCGGACGCGCTTGACGACGTCGAGGTACAAAGTGGAGAGAGATGCGACGGCTTTTCCTCGTCGGTGTACAACGTGGTGGCGACGTTAAGCAGCGGCGTGGCACTATGTATCTTCAATGCCTGCCTGACCGGGTTTGGTTATCAGGCTCCGTCAACAATGGAGGTCATCACGGCGCAGAGCGGCCTCGTGCAAGGGTTCTTCATTTTCGGGGCGGTCGGTTGCCAGGTAGTTGGCTACGGAGTGCTGGCGGTTTTGATGTTCTTCATGCCGAAAGAGCGCGCGGCGCAACCGGCAAAGGCTGTGATGGCAAAGCCGGGGCGTGCGGCGGTGCAATCGGCAAAGAATGTGATGGAAAAGCCGGAGCATGCGGTAGCATAAGCGGCCGAATGCCGTTACTATCGCGGCCGCAGGCCGTGAATAGTAACCAAGCACCTGACAAATTTTGAAGGGTGCTTTTTATGCGTTGTAAATCATTTGGGAATGGTATATAATAAAAACCGAGGTGATAGCAGATGGAATGTTTGTTTGATATTGCGAAATTTGATTCTTATAAAGAAGATAATCGTCGGGAAGTGAAGAAGGCGAGAGGCGGATTGCCGATATCTTTATGGGATACCTATTCGTCCTTTGCCAATTGCTATGGCGGTGTCATTATCCTTGGTGTGAGAGAAGACGGGGAGAAGAGATGGAAGACCACGGGGTTGAAACGTGTGGAGAAAGAAAAGCTCTTGAAAGATTTTTGGGACACGGTTAACAATTACAAAAAGGTTAGCATCAATCTGTTATCAGATGATGACGTGAAAATATATGATGTCGGGGAAGACATGGTCATGGTGATTTACGTGCCCATGGCCAAGCGGGAGCAAAAGCCCGTATTTATCAATGACGATATGTTTGGCGGGACGTTTAAAAGAAACTACGAGGGCGATTATCGGTGTACAAGGCTACAAGTGAAATCTATGCTCCGGGACCAAACCGAAAGCACGATGGACATGAGGATCGTGGAAAGTATGGCCATTGGGCAGTTGGATCAGGACACGATACAGAGTTACCGAAATCGACATCGGTCGTTCAAGCCGGGACATCCGTGGGCGAATTTAAATGACGAGGAGTATTTGCAGAAAATTGGTGCTGCCGAAAAGGGAAAGGACGGGAGCGTGCACCCAACGGCGGCGGGGCTTCTGATGTTTGGGGAAGAAAATAGGATTGTGAGGGAGTATCCGGAATATTTCCTCGATTATAGGGAATTATTAGACCCGACAATAAGGTGGACGGATCGTTTGCAGTCGAGTTCGGGCGAATGGAGCGGAAATTTGTTCGATTTCTATTTCCGTGTTTATAATAAGATTATCAAAAATGTGAAGATTCCGTTTAAAATAGTGGGCGGGGACCGCATAGACGATACGCCCGTCCATAGGGTGCTCAGGGAGGTGTTGGCGAATTGTCTTGTAAATACAGATTTTTTTGTCCCAAGAGGTGTCGTGATCAAGCAGGAAAATGACATGTTGGTCTTGGAGAACCCGGGGGGCATCCGTGTGGGAAAATATCAGATGAGGCTGGGTGGCCAGTCGGATCCTCGTAATAAGGCGTTGATGAAAATGTTTAACCTGATTGACATTGGCGAGAGGGCGGGAAGCGGCGTGCCGGAGCTTTTTGCCGTGTGGGAGAAGGAAGGATGGGAAGAACCCGAAATCGAGGAAAAATTGGATGATGTCGAAAGGACGATATTGAGGCTTTCTTTTAAGAAAAAGGTTGAGAAAAAAGTGCCGAAAAAAAGTGCCGAAAAAAAGTGCCGAAAAAAAGTGCCGAAAAAAACCACAATGCACTATGAAAGAATATTGTCAATCATGGAACCGGGAGTATGGTATCAAGCAAGTGAATTTATGGATATTCTTGGTCTTAAAGAACGTAGGACAAGGGCATTACTTCGGGAATTGGTGGCGATGAATTCTTTGGAAGACAATGGTGCCACAAAAGGGAAAAAATATAGAAAATTATAAAGAACCGCGATTCATGAAATAGTTGGATTAAAAATGGAACATTAAGATATGAAATATAAAGATGTGGGAAAGTGGAGTGATTTACGATGAGAGATGACAACAAGACCGAATTATTTGAGCAAATGCCCATTCCGAAGGCGGTACTGCAACTATCCATACCGACCATCATGGGAACGTTGGTGATGGTGCTGTACAACCTGGCGGACACGTATTTCGTTGGGATGTTAAACGACCCGATTCAAAACGCGGCGGTGACGTTGGCCGCACCGGTGCTTTTGGCGTTCAACGCGGTCAACAACTTGTTTGGCGTGGGCGGTTCGAGCATGATGAGCCGGGCGCTGGGGCGCAAGGATTACGAGACGGTCAGTAAAAGTTCTGCCTTCGTGTTTTACTGTTCCTTGGTGAGCGGGGTGGTGTTTTCACTGCTGAGCCTGATTTTTCACACGCCGCTCCTACATATGCTGGGGGCCGAGCCGGACACGATTGCGGCGACGAGCGAATACTTGAAGTGGACGGTGATTTGCGGGGCGGTTCCGGCCATCTTGAATGTCGTGATGGGATATCTGGTGCGCTCGGAAGGGGAGGCGATGCATGCGAGTATCGGGACGATGAGCGGGTGCTTGTTAAATATCGTGCTCGATCCGATTTTCATCCTTCCAAGGGGACTTGGCATGGGTGCCGCGGGCGCAGGATTGGCGACGTTTATTTCCAATTGCGTGGCGTGTTTGTACTTCTTGATTCTGATTTGGCATAAAAGGGGAAAAACCTATGTCTGCATCGACCCGCGCAAGTTCAGTATAAAAAAGCGCATCGTGTGCGAGGTGTTTGGCGTGGGAATCCCGGCCTCCATACAGAATTTGCTCAACGTGGTGGGTATGACGATTCTCAACAATTTCATGGCTTCTTATGGGTCGGACGCGGTGGCGGCGATGGGCATCGCACAAAAAATCAACATGATTCCAATGTACGTGTCCATGGGATTTTCACAAGGGATTATGCCGCTGATTAGTTATAATTATGCCAGCGGAAACCATAAGCGGATGAAAAAGGGATTTTTGTTTGCCGGAAGTATCAGCATCGGCTTTATCGTGGCCGTGGTAATCGGGTATTTCTTCGGGGCGGGCGTGTTGATTCGGATGTTTATGGACAACGAAGTCATCATTGCTTACGGGACGCGGTTTTTGCGCGCGTTTTGTCTGGGATTGCCGTTCCTTTGCATTGATTTTATGGCGGTCGGCGTGTTTCAGGCGGTCGGTATGGGAAAACATGCCTTGGTGTTTGCCGTTATGCGGAAACTCCTCTTGGAAATTCCGGCGATTTATATTTTGAATTACCTCATCCCGATGTACGGGCTGGCGTATTCCCAGTTTGCGGCGGAGCTTGTGCTGGCGGTGGCGGCGGTTATCGTGCTGGTTCGGTTTTTTGCAAAGCTGGAGAGGGATTCGAGACAGAAGAAAAAGGTGGCGTGAGGAAACGTCATGGGAAATCGACATACTTCCTTTGGGTGCCCGTGTGCATAAAAAGACGACCATGTAAGAATACATGGCCGACTGCAGTTGGTGCAAGAGTCCGGCGTGGCCGGACTCTTTTTCTTGTGTATTATACTCACGGCCGATGAAATCTGCCGTGAGTATCGCGTCAGCCGCATAAGGAAGTATGCCTTTGTGGAGAGGGAGTTTAATCAATCGCTATGTTGGAGAAATCAATTTCCAAATCTTCGTAAATACCGGCACCTACCTTGTCTAAAAAGGAATAGTCCATCATTTCTCCGGTTTCAAAGTTATAAACCGTGATTAGATTGCGTTCATAATCTACAATCCAATACTCCCGGACTCCCGTCGCATGGTATTTGAATAATTTTTTGTTATAGTACATAGACCTGCTTGACGGTGAAACCACTTCGATAATCCAGTCCGGGGTGCCGTTGCAGCCTTCGTCCGTCAGTTTGTCCTTGTTACATATGACGGAAATGTCGGGTTCGAGGTAAAGACTGTCATCGGCATGCAAGAATACGGCGAAGGGAGCGGGAAAAACCTCACAATCGCCCTTTTTGTCCCCAATATAATCCCTGATTTGGTAGGATAATTCCATGACGATTCGTTGGTGCCTCGTGCTTGGCGAGGCCATCATGTATAATTCACCGTCAATTAATTCTGCCCGTTGTCCATCCGGCAGATTGTAAATGTCGTCCATCGTGTAGGATTCTGGTTGTCTTGCCACTGCCGCGCCCATAAGTGAACCTCCCATGATTTTGAATTTGTTGTCATTAGGCTGCATTATTAGTATAACAATTTCCAAAAAGATTTCAAGTCTATTTCAGACATGCTTTTCAACGCGTCATAGGGTTCCCGCATTCTGTATGATTTTCTGCCCCGTTGGCAAAATGCGCAGGGCGAGGAGTCCAATCAGAATTCCGGTCACGCATCCGACGCACAGAAGCGGCGGGAGGTAATAAAAGATCTTGGCGTTTTCAACGACGGCGGCTGCGATAAACAGCTGCCCGACGTTGTGCATGGATCCACCGAAAAGGCTCACCCCGACGACGGAAAATTTTTCGCTGCGTTTTAAAAGCAGCATGGCGAAAAAGCTTACAAGCCCGCCTGCCAGGCTATAGAGGATGGACATGCCATTGCCAAACAGAAAGCCAATGAGGAAAATGCGCACGAGGGAAATGAGCAGCACTTCTTGTGGCTTTAACAAGTAAAGGCCGATGACGATGACGAGGTTTGCAATGCCTAACTTCATGCCGGGGAGTCCCAGGTTGATGGGAATCAGCGTTTCGATATAGCTAAAAATCATGGCCAGCGCGACTAAGAGTCCGCAGGCGGAAATCCTTTTACTCATGTTTCATCCTTTCTTGCACGGTGATGGTGATGGGAGTTTATCTTACCAGAAAATCATAGTCTTCTTCGTTTTGCTCATCTGCAGATTCAATTTCTACAATCAGTTTGTGCGGCAGGCAGACAATTGCCTCTTTTTCCGTGGAAATCTCACCTTGTCGTTTACAATACCCGTCCGGGCAGTCGGCTTCTGTCATGCTGACGCTCCCGTTTTCAATGTGGAGAACGTTATGGCCAAATTCGGTGTCAATTTCGATGTCCTGATTTTCGCTGAGTGAGTAGGTTCCGTATACTTTCTTATCCACGGTGACGGTGACGAAGTTTCCCCTCTCATTTCCCGAAACGAAAATAATGGCGGAAAGTAATCCGGCAAACAAGAAAATGAAGGCGGCGAGGATATAATCATTTTTCTTCATGGCGGCTCCTTTTATTTTTAATGGTATGATACACGCAAATTCAGTCACTATAGTAGCATTTTAAAAGAATCATGTCAAACGAAGCATGATATCAGAATTTTCAAGGAAATGTTTGTTTTACCAATATTTTGTGTTTGCATGAAACGTTAAAATAAAGAGGAAGCTACTGTATTGGCGTTTTGGGAACGTATTTGAAAGGATGAACGAAAGATGCAGGTACTGTTTGTCGGAGTGGATGAGGAAAGCCGTAAGGAACTTGTGAGGGAAATGCAGGGGACGCTGTCAGGGACGATTGCCGACGATGACGGGAGTGGTAAAGAAATGGATACATGCGATTGCATGCTTGATGGGCGGGACGTGCTAATCGATATGCATGGGCATGGTGGAGAGGCCGTGCATGTTCGATGCGTCAAAAATGAATTCGAAGCATTCTCGTGTTTGGAGGCGGGAAAATATGACCTTTTGTTTTTGGAGGCTTCCGATACGGCATCAATTGTTGGATTGGTGGAAAAAACACGGGGTTTGCAAAAAAACTGCCATGTGATTTTTATAAGTGCCTTTCAGGACTTTGATTTGGCCGTGGCGGGCATGAAATCTGGCGTTGAGGGATATCTGGTAAAGCCGGTTCGGAGGGAAGAAATCCGGGCACTCCTATTAAAAATTATGGATGAAATGGAGAGGGAAAAGGTCAACGAGAAGAATCGTGTCATGGTAGAAGAGTATGAAAAATACCAAGTGATTAAACATATTATTCAGAAAAAGTTGACGAATCCAAAAGCGATCCGGAGTTTTTTGTCATTTCAGTGTGATATGGGAGACATTCGGGCGTTAATCGGATGTGTGATGCGGGATGACATAGTCGGATATAGCCTGGATACGGAGGACGAGTTGCGGGACATTTGCCTGCAAAATATAGAAAAATATCTTGCCGGATATAAGTATTTTATATTTCTAATGGGAGGAACGGAGGCATTTCTATTAATCAATGTGGCTGATTCTGCGCTTTTAATGTATCATTTGCAGGTACGGCTTATTAGGATGCTTGAGGCAATCAACCGCGCGAGCGTGCGGGGAAGTGTGTCGGCGGGCGTGGGAAGAATGGGATATTTAAAGGACATTCCCAAGATATATGGGGAAGCGGAAAAGGCGCTGGAGTACAAGTATTGTTATGGGACGGGCAGATGCCTGGATTATAAGACGTGTGTTGAGTCGGAAGAACAAAGGCAAGGGTTTTCAGGAGAGAACTTGAATAAAAGGATTCAGGCCATCATGGAAACGGGGGACGAAAAGGAATTAGAAAAGGAAATTGACCGTTGTAAGCGGGAGTTGTTCGGGATACGCAAGGAACGGGTGCAGGAAATCCTTTTGGGGAATCTGGTTCTGGTGGCGAACGGAAACGAAGGTTTTCGGCAGTCAATTCTGGAAATTGACAGATTTGAGGAAGCCATTTTGTGTTGGGGAGAAATTTTGTTTGACGTTTTGCGGGGGAAAAAGGAAAAGCAAGCGTATGGCGTTTTGGTGGGAAGGGGGATTTCTTATATCAGAGAGCACTATAGAGAGCAGTTTACCGTGGAAGAACTGTCAAGATATTTGGGAATTTCCGCCGGGCATTTCAGCAGGATTTTCAAAAGTGAGACGGGTATGAACTTTGTGAAATATGTCAATCAATATCGTGTTGACAAGGCGGAAGAATTGATTCGTGAAACGGATTATAAGTTGTACGAGGTCGCCGAGAGAACGGGATTTTTGGACTATGGTTATTTTACACGGACCTTTCGTAAAATAAAAGGGATTTCACCGTCGGAAATTCGTAAGGCAAACAGCTTTGGGGGCATGGATTGAGTCATGCGGGGAGACAGACGCCTACCGCAGAAATTTCTAGGAAATGTTCGTTTTCTTCATGTGTTTTTTACTTGTATAAGTCTAAAATGAAAGTAAGCCACATATGACGGGGGCAAAAACATGAGGAGGATGAAAGAAGAATGGACGAAAAGAAACAATTGAAAATGCCGGTGGAAATGACTTATGGAACCGGTGACAGAAAGTATTTGACGATGTTTGGCAAGATTGGCTACGGAATCGGGGATAGCGCATGGTGCTGTATCAGTTGTCTGATATCCAGTTTTATGCTGATTTACCTAACGGATGTCGCAGGGTTGAACGCGGCAATCGTCGGCACGTTGATGATGGTGGCGAGGCTGTTTGACGGGGTGTCGGACGTGATATTCGGACGTATTCTTGACAAGACGAATACGAAGATGGGGAAAGCGAGGCCGTGGATGTTTGGTTCCATTTTCGGAGCTGCCATCTCGCTGGTCGCGGTGTTTGCCATTCCGACAAGTTGGGGGAGTACCGCGCAGTATACATATTTCTTTATTTTTTATATGTTGTCGAACACGGTTTTTTACACCAGCGGTTATATTTCTTATTCCACGTTGATGTCTTTGATTACGAAGAATAACAAAGAGCAGGTGCAGATTACGGGATATCGGACGATTGCGGGCAATTTGTCATACATGATCATGGGCTCTGTCACACTAGGTGCTGCCGCGGCGTTGGGCGGCGGATTAAACGGTTGGAGAAATTTGGCAATCATTTATGGCATATTGGCAATCGTGATTAACACGATTTCTGTATTCTCGGTGAAAGAATTGCCAGAGGAAGAAGTGGCAGGTGGAGCGGATGTAAAAAGTCAGGCTACAAAAGACAATCTGAAAACGGTGCTTCCCGCAGTATTGAAGTGCAAATATTTTTATCTGATTTTAGGAGCGATGGTTCTTTGCTATAGTTTTGCAACGATTTTTCAGACGTCAGCGGCCTATTATGCGACTTACGTGTTAGGCAATCCGGATTTGTTAAGCACCTTGGTGATTGTAAACTATGGTGTAACGATGGCGTGTGCATTTTTTGTACCGTTGGTGGTTAAGAAAATGGACGTGTGGAAGGTGAACCTGACTGGCATGGGAATCGCGCTTGTCGGACGCTTATTGTGCGCGGGAGGCGGAACGGCGGGCATGTTAGGGATTATTTTGTCGGGAATCGCCGTGGCGACGATAGGGACGGCGGTATTTCAGACGACATCCTATCCGTTAATGGCTTCCACGGCGGAGTACATTCGCAGGAAAAGTGACGTGAGCGTTGGTGGAGTCGTGTTCTCTTGTTCTTCGATGGGCATCAAAGTCGGGTCAGGGCTGGGAAGCGCAATCTGCGGTATCTTGTTAAATATTGGCGGGTATGTGGCGAATGCGGCCGAGCAGCCGGCTTCCGCAATCGGGATGCTCAAATTCATGTTTTTGTGGTTCCCGGTATTGATTACCGTGGGATTGATTGTGCTTTTGTACTTTATGGACGTGGACAAGGCGCTGGAGAAGAAGGAATAAGAAAGGACGATGACGAATGAACGAGGGAAATCATTTGGTGGACGAGAAGGCATGGGAACTGGTAAATAGGATGCGTGAAGGGGATCAGAAAACGCTAGAAAACATGACGGCGTATCTGGGTGAGGAACATGCTCTGCCGACGAGGGCGGGAAATGGCAAGGTTCTCGTATATCCTGCCAAAGCAGGAGCACCGGTATTTTTTAATATCCATGGCGGCGGCTTTGTGGCGGGAAAGGCGGAATCCGACGCGGAATTTTGTGCCAGATTGCACGAGGTGATGGGCATCTGGGTAATCAACATGGAGTACCGGTTGGCACCGGAATACCTTTGCCCGGCTGACAAGGAAGATATTTACGACATGTTGGTGTATCTTTATGGGGACGAGGAAGAATTTCCATTTGACAGAAGCCGGATGTTCATCGGGGGACACAGTGCCGGTGCGAACATTGCGACGACTGTGGGCAAGATGCTGAAGGACGAGGGAAAATCGTGGTTTCTGGCACAAGTATTAAATTGTCCGCCACTGGATTTCGCGACACCCCCGAGGGAGAAGTATTATGGGGAAGGGGCGGTAGCACCGGAGGCGGCGGACGTGTTCACGATTTGCTATTGCGCGGATAAGATTGGTTTGAAGGACGAGCGCATATCGCCGTACTATCTGCCGGAGGAAGAATTGGCAGGAATGCCGGATGCGTTGGTCATCAGCGCGGAGTGCGACTCTTTGCGGGACGAGGCGGAAAACTACGCCAGAAGCTTAATGCGGGCGGGAGTCGAGGTGACCGGAAAACGGTTTCCAAGGAAATGCCACGCCTTTGCCGGGAGTGACAAAGAGGGGCAGGATTATATTTTTTCCTATTTGAGAAGGAAGCTGATGGAATACGAGGGAAAACTATAAGGTAATGAAAAAACAAGGGCAACAAGAAAGTTCAAATTTCTTGTTGCCCTTGTTTTCGTCTTGTGATAATATTTTTTAGGGAATTAGCGATACTAATTCTTGCGGGATTGCGTCGCAAGATGGCGCAGGAATGTTTGGAAAAGAAATGTTTAGAAAAGAAATGTTTAGAAATGAGAGGGATTTGTGTATGAGTGAGTATTTGCAACTGTTTTTTACGTTTGCCAAGATTGGCGTGATGACGTTTGGCGGCGGTTACGCGATGCTGCCGATTTTGCAACGGGAGGTATGCGAGTCAAAAAAGTGGGCCGACGATTCGGAAATCATGGATTATTATGCCATCGGGCAATGTACGCCGGGCATCATCGCGGTCAACGTGGCGACCTTTATCGGAAACAAGCAAAAAGGGATATCGGGCGGCATCGTCGCGACGCTGGGCATGGTGTTCCCGTCGCTGGTGATCATCACGGTCATTGCGGCGGTGCTGCACAATTTTATGGACATCGTCTGGATCGGACACGCGTTTGCCGGGATTCGCGTCTGCGTCTGCGTGTTCATTTTGAACGCGGTGTTGAAACTATGGAAGTCGGCCGTGGTGGACGCATGGACGTTCGTCGTCTTCGCGCTCGTGTTCGTCGGTTCCATCTTTATGGATTTGTCGCCGGTCTTGTACGTGATTGTGGCGGGCATCGTGGGTATCGCGCTTTCCATGCTGGGAGTGCGCAAGGAAAAACCGGAGAAAGGTGCGACGAAGGCCGGGGAAGCTTCAGGAAGTGGCGAGGCGACGAAGGCCGGGGGCACGACCGACGAGAGTGACAAATTGAAGAAGGACGGAGGGATGGGGAAATGATTTATCTTCGATTATTTATAGAATTTTTTAAGACGGGGCTGTTCAGCGTTGGCGGCGGGATGGCGACGATTCCTTTCCTGCAGGACATGTCGCAGGCCACGGGATGGTTTACTTCCGCGCAGCTTGCGGACATGATCGCGGTGGCGGAGAGTACGCCGGGGCCGTTGGGCGTAAACACGGCGACCTATGTCGGATTTACCGCCGGGATGGAGGCGCATGGAATGCTTGGGGGAATTTTTGGCGCGGTGGTTGCCACGTTGGGGTTGGTGACGCCGTCCATCATCGTGATCATCGTCATAGCCTATTTTTTGGATAAATTTCGCAAAAGTCGTTACGTGGACGGAGCCTTTTATGGACTGCGGCCTGCTTCCGTGGGGCTGATCGGGGCGGCGGGGGTCGGCATCGTGCTGATGTCGGTGTTCCAGATTGACACGATATTTGAATTTGCCAATGCTCATTTGGAAATAAAACATTTGCTGTTGGCGGTGGTGATTCTGGTGCTGACGAATTGGGTGCCGAAGGTGAAAAAGCTCCATCCGATTTATTTTATCCTGCTTTCGGCCGTGGCCGGTGCCATATTTCAATTTTGACCGAAAGCGACTTGATGGGGATTAGGCTGTTGAAAATGGAGAAACTCAAATGACAAAAGTATTGTAATACATCGCAAAATCAGGTATACTTATTGAAAAGAAAATCAGACTTACATCCATGGGGTGGGTTGAAAGAGGAGGCAGTTTTTCATGGAAAAATATGGATTCGGCGTGGACGTCGGTGGAACGACTTGTAAGATTGGCTTGTTCGAGATGAGCGGGGAGCTCGTGGAGAAATGGGAGATTAAGACGAATACAGAGAACGCGGGGGCCGCGATTTTGGACGACGTGGCGGAGGCCGTTTTGTCGAAGATGGAAGAACGGGGGATAGTGAGAGACGACGTGCGCGGAATCGGTCTCGGCGTACCAGGCGCGGTGGACGAGGAGGGCGTCGTACATAAGTGCGTGAACCTGGGCTGGGACGTCGTGAGCGTGGCGGAGGAGCTGTCCGCCAAGACTGGCATGTACGTGAAGGTGGCCAATGACGCGAACGTCGCGGCACTTGGCGAGATGTGGCAGGGCGGCGGCGAAGGCTGCAAGGACATGGTCATGGTGACGCTCGGAACCGGGGTCGGCGGCGGTATCATTATAAATGGGAAAATTGTGGCGGGCGCGCATGGCGCGGGCGGCGAAATCGGACACATGGTGGTAAACGGGGACGAGGAAGACGTATGTGGCTGCGGGCTTCACGGATGCCTGGAGCAGTATGCGTCGGCGACCGGTATCGTGCGGGTGGCGAAGAAGATGATGGCAGCGGATTCCCGTGAGACGATGTTGTCATCGTTTGAAGAATTGACGGCAAAGGACATTTTCGATTCGGCAAAGCAGCATGACGAACTGGCAAAGGAACTGGTGGACATGCTCTGCCGCGTACTGGGCAAGGCATTGGCCACGGTCGCCGCGGTGGCGGATCCGGAGGTGTTCGTCATCGGTGGTGGCGTGTCACGCGCGGGCGTCATTTTGATCGAAGGACTCGAGAAATATTACAAGGAGAGCGCGTTCCATGCCTGCAGGGAGGCGAAGATGGCGTTGGCCACGTTGGGAAACGACGCGGGAATGTATGGGTGCGTGAGATTGCTGTTTTAGGACGCTGAACGTTTGAAGGGGGGAAACGAGTGTATACGATGTTGAAGATGCCGATTGCGTGTTTGTTATTGGTATCATATTCCTTTTTCTATTATTGGAAAAACAAGAGGCTCCGTACGCGTGCTTCCGACGTGTTCGTCATCATGGTGGTGATGGTGATCTGCAACCTGGTTTCCGACGTGGTCACGGAGTATGCCGTGAATCACCGGGACGTGGTATCGGAGCCGTTCAACTATGTCTGGCACGTTATTTTCCTGATATCACTGCTAAGCGTTTGTTTTTTGATGTATTATTATGTGATTTCGTACATCGAGAGGGATGGAAGTTACAACAAAGTTTGGGAAAAGAGGTGGACGGCCGTTATTTGGGCGGTTTGCGCCTTGGGAATCGTCGTGTTGCCGATTGAGTATATTGACACCGTGCATGGTTCGTATTCTTTGGGAGCGAAAGCGTACGTGCTTTATGTCGGGGTCGTTTACACGCTCGCGTTGATTTTGTACAACGTGTTTCGATATGGCAGGGCCGTGGCACCGGAAAAGCGGAGGGTGATTTGTGCGTCGGTGTTCATTTTTGCCTTGTTCGCGGCGCTTCAAATGATTTTCCCCTATATTTTGGTGACGGGGCTTGGCATGTCGATGATGATGATGGGCATCATGATGACGGCGGAAAGCCCTCACCAATACTATAACCGGAGAACGGGGTTTTATAATGAATTGGGACTTAGGGAGTTTCTTGGGGAACTGCTCTATTGGAAAAAGGAGTTCGCGCTCGTTGCCTACGTTTATTATGGAAACATGGCAATGGCGGAAAAAAGTGTAAGCCAGGCGGTTTCCTACATGTCGGCGCATTTCCAGACGGTCAACTTCCAACTTGCGGATTGCTGCGTCGTGTTTTTGGTTTCCGAGGGTGCGGAAGGGATGGGCAAGTCAAAAGAGATGTCCGCCTTGTTGGAAAATTGTGACGATACGAAGGAGAAGTATCAGCTGTTTTGGTACGATAGCCGCAGCACGGCGGACGAGGTCGTTTCGGAACTTTATGATTTTAAAGAAAAGTTCGGGAAGGCGGAATTGTATTATGACGAGTTGACGGGAGCCTTGCGGCGGGGGGCGTTTACCCAGTGCGTCACGGAAAGGCTTTCCGGGGAGCACGGCATCGCGATGCTGATGCTTGACGTGGATGATTTTAAATCCATTAACGACCAGTTCGGGCATTATGTCGGGGACAAGGTGCTTCAGGCGGTGGCCCACGCTTTAAAGAAGAGTGTGCGAGGACTTGACATCGTCGGCCGGATGGGCGGGGACGAGTTTGCCATCCTGCTCGCGGACGTGGAAAGTGAAAGTGACGTGGAGGAGGTCGTCAAGCGACTGAACGCGCGTATCAACCGGATTTGCTGTGAAAGCGGCCATTTGGAGTCGGTAATGGAAGCGGAGGGACGGCCGGATGCAGGTCAGAGATATGTCCATGTCTCCGTGGGCGGCAGGTTGCACATGCCCGAGGAGGGGCCGATGACGTTTGAGGAGATGTACATGGAGGCCGACAAGGCATTGTATAAGGCGAAGGAACGGGGAAAGAATTGCTATGAAATTATCAGTGGCTGAATATTAAAACAAGGGCATGTCATTTCGATATGCCCTTGTTTTATTCTTGTGTCATAGGAAACTTCGTTCCCTATGACACAAAACCCTCCTGGGGATGCGCACTTCGTGCCTAAGGAAAATGGCTGCTAACGCAGCCGCGCTCCGGCGCGAGAGTCCGGCAAGCCGGACTCCTTGTTCGGAAACCTTCTTGCACGTCAGTCGTCCATGTCCTCAAAGGCTTCCAACCCGCGTTTTGCCTCTGCCTTCACGTCCCCATGCCTTACGAACAGCATCGTGACGAAGCTGCATGCCACGAAGAACGTGGCGTAGGGGAATAACGTGTGGTAGCTGACTCGCAGCAATGAACCGGCGACAATCGGCGTGACGACTTGTGCCGCCATGGAGGCGGTATAGTAATAGCCGGTAAATTTTCCGATGTCGGAACCCTTGCACATTTCCACCACCATGGGCAGGGAGTTGACGTTGATGGCCGCCCAGGCCAGCCCGACGAGGGCGAACACGACGTACATGATGAGGTTGACCGACGTGAAGGTAATCGTCAGTATGTATCCAAGCAAAAAGCAGCACGCCAGCAACGTGATGCCAAACTGTATGGTCTTCTTGCGGCCGACCCTGGCGGCAAGGGAGCCAATCGGGATGTAGGACACGATGGCACCCACCGTGGCCACCATCAGGCAGGTCGAGGCGCCGCCGAGCCCCTCTCCCATGACCTGGCCGATATAGGTGGTAAACCAGGTCGTGACCGCGTTATAACCGGTAAACCAAAGGGCGATGGAGGCCAGCAAGAATCCGAGGGAACGTTTGACCGGGGCGGGAAGAACCTCGTTGCCCGTGCCGTCGTCCCGCGCCAGATCCCATTCGGGGTGCTTTTCTTCGAGCGCACGGTTTTCTTTTACCAGTTCCGGTTCCTTTGTTGTCAAAAACAGTACCGAGATGGCGAGGAACATGATGGCGGAAACGACGATGAACAGCGGTTGGTAGTCGACGTGGTCAAGTCCTTGCACCTTGGAAGTGGGATACATGACGGCGGCGACGATTAAATAAAGAACGCCGCCCACCGCGCCCATCAGGTTGATGATGGCGTTCGCCTTGGAGCGTAAGGGCTTCGGGGTCACGTCCGGCATCAGGGCCACGGCCGGGGAACGGTAAGTTCCCATGGCGATCAAAAGCAGCCCCAACACAATGATGAAGGATGCCGTCTTAAACGGGGAAGCTGCCGCCGCATAGCCGTTGTCAAGAATCGGCAGGATGTTGACAAGGACGATGGCGCAGCCGGTTCCGAACAAGATGAAAGGCATGCGCTTTCCGATACGCGTGTTCGTCCGGTCGGAAATGGAGCCGAACAGTGGCAGCAAAAACAATGCCAGAATATTGTCCGCGGCCATGATCGCGCCGGAGAACGTCTCGTTCAAGTGGAACGTGTTGGTCAGAATCAGGGGGATGATGCTGTCATACATCTGCCAGAAAGCCGAAATGGACAAGAACGCCAGACCGACCAGGATGGTACGTTTGTTGTTTAGTTTCATGTTACACCTCCGAATTTTTGTCTGTCCTATGGGCGATGCGCCGAGGGACATTTTGTTTACGTTGCGTTTATAATATTTTACAATATTTTTATATATTAAACAAGCGGGGAAATTGACGAAAGGAAAGAAAAGGGATATATTAGTTATGAAGAATTCGTGGCTAGAAAAATTCGTGTTAAGAAATATCAAAGATGCGCGATTGGAAAACTGGCGGGAGGTATCGTATCATGGCAAAACAAAAGAAAAACTTATGGATGGCGGGGACGGCAGTCTTGACGTTCCCTTTGTTTTTGGCGGCTCCATATCGGGCTCCGAAGGAGAAGAAGGCCCCGTTCTTATATCGAAATTTTGCGCACCGGGGGCTTCACACGGAGGACAAAAGCGTCCCGGAGAATTCTCTGGCAGCGTTTGCCGCGGCCACGGATGCCGGCTATGGAAGCGAACTGGACGTACAATTGTCGAAGGACGGGCAGGTCGTCGTGTTCCACGACGATACCCTGAACCGTGTCTGTGGGGTGGATGCCCGGGTGGAGGAAAAAACGTACGAGGAACTTCGCGAGTTTAGGCTGTGCGGGACGGTTGAGACGATACCGCTGTTCACGGAAGTGCTTGCCTGCGTCGGCGGCAGGGAACCCTTGATCGTGGAGCTGAAGGGTGGCAGCAGGAACGACGAATTGTGTAAAAAGACTTATGAGATACTGAAAGACTACCAGGGGGACTACTGCATCGAGAGTTTTCATCCTGGCATCGTCGCATGGTTTCGGTTCCATGCGCGCGAGGTGTTGCGCGGGCAGCTTGCCGCACCGGTCGAAAGCCTGGGAAAGAAAGGCCTTGTCATGCGGATGGCGGCGGGATGCCTTTTGGACTTTGTTGGAAGGCCGCAGTTTATCGCGTATTGCATTGGGGAAAAGCCATTTACCGTAAAGGTGGCGGAGAAGCTGGGGGCGATGCGAGTGGCCTGGACTTCCCATGATCCGAAAAATGAGGAGGGCAACGACGCGGTGATTTTTGAATATTACCGGCCGAAGCCGAAATACCGTTAGTGCGCAACGTTGAGTAACAATAATTGTAAAATTCTCATAAATTTTGACATGGGCGTTGCAGATGATATGAAAATTTGTTATGATAAAAGTGCTTTAAAAAGGAAATACTATTTTGAAGCCTCGTAATTTATTATCATCCATGGGAACATGGGGAAGAATACGGAAAGGATCAGGTGAAGTGACTATGAAGAAATACATTTGTGAGCCATGTGGCTATGAGTATGACCCGGAGGTGGGTGATCCGGATGCGGGCATCGAGCCGGGCACGGCGTTTGAGGATTTGCCGGATGACTGGGTTTGTCCGATTTGCGGCATGGGAAAAGAAGTGTTCGTAGAAGCGTAGGAAGTGGATGAAGTGAATGATTGTCACGTATGACTCGTGGCCGTTGCGTGGCCACGGTGAAGGTACGGCGTAACGCGTCAAAAGAGCATTGGTGTCTTATGGCTCTTTTGACGCGTTTTTGCGTTCACGGACTTTGGCAGTTGAAAAAAACTAATTGACGCATTGCGCCATATAGGATAAAATAAAACAAAATGTCTATTTTTAAAAGAAAAGGAATTGGAGGACTTTATGGATGGAAAAGAGAAAGAGAAGTAATTTTACGGGAACGCTGGGGTTCGTTCTGGCGGCCGCGGGAAGCGCGGTGGGATTGGGGAACATATGGAGGTTTCCCTACTTGGTGGCCAAGGACGGCGGGGGCATCTTTATTTTATGTTACCTGGTGTTGGCGTTGACGTTCGGGTTCGCGCTATTGACGACGGAGATTGCCATCGGGCGAAAGACGGGGCAGAGTCCTTTGACGGCGTACAAGATGATTCATCCCAAATGGGGATTTATCGGCGTGCTGGCATGTCTGGTGCCGATTATCATCCTGCCGTATTATTGTACCATCGGCGGATGGGTCTTGAAGTACTTGGTCGCGTTTTTGACCGGCAAGGGGACGGACGCGGCGGCTGACGGATATTTTACCGGCTTTATTACCGGGGAATGGCAGCCAATCGTATTTTTGGTCATTTTCCTGGCTGCGACCTCGTTTATCGTGTATAGCGGCGTAAACAAAGGAATCGAGAATTATAGCAAGATTTTGATGCCGGTTCTTTTGGCCTTGATTATTGGTATCGCGATTTACAGCCTGACGCTTAGCCATACGGACGAGGGCGGTGTTACGCGAACCGGCTTGGAGGGACTTCGGATTTATCTGATTCCCAATTTCGATGGGATGACTTTCCGTAAGCTTATGATCGTCATCATGGACGCGCTGGGGCAGTTGTTCTTCTCCATCAGCGTGGCGATGGGCATCATGGTGGCGTACGGTTCTTATGCGAAGAAGGATACGAACCTGATGAAGTCCATCAACCATATCGAATTTTTTGACACGCTTGTGGCGATGCTTGCCGGCATGCTGATCGTGCCCGCGGTATTCACGTTCATGGGTACGGAGGGAATGTCGGCCGGACCGGGACTGATGTTCGTGTCCCTGCCGAAGGTGTTCCAGGCGATGGGTTTTGCCGGAAATGTCATCGGAACCTTGTTCTTCGTGATGGTATTTTTCGCGGCAGTGACTTCTGCGGTTTCCGTCGAGGAGGCCATCGTGTCGAGCATCATGGACAAGTTCAAATTTACCAGGCATAAGAGCACGATTTTGGTGACGGTTTACGCGCTTGTTTTCGGCCTCATCGTTTGTTTTGGTTACAATTTCTTGTATTTTGAGTTCACGTTGCCAAACGGAGCGGTCGGACAGATTTTGGACATCATGGACTATATCAGCAATAACTGCCTGATGCCGTTGGTTGCCCTGCTTACATGCCTATTGATTGGATGGGTGGTCAAGCCGAAGACGGTGATTGACGAGGTGACGCTGGGCGGCTATAAATTCCAGCGGAAGATGCTCTATGTCATTATGATCAAGGTGGTCGCGCCGGTCATGTTGATTGCGCTTCTGTTACAGTCCGTCGGAATCTGACCGAAAGCGGCTTTTAATGAAAGCGAGCTTGTGGCGAAGGATGAACTTCCTAATGTAAATGAGCGAATGAAGGGATATTGGAGGATAAGACATGGATATCGTATGTTTGGACTTGGAAGGGGTGCTGGTGCCCGAGATTTGGATTGCGTTTTCAGAGGCCAGCAAAATACCGGAGCTGACGCGGACGACGCGTGACGAGCCGGATTATGACAAGCTGATGAACTGGCGGCTTGGCATTTTGAAGGAGCACGGCCTGGGCTTGAAGGAGATTCAGGAGACGATAGAGAAGATTGACCCGCTTCCCGGGGCACGGGAATTTTTGGACGAGTTGCGGTCGCTTACGCAGGTCGTCATCATCAGCGACACGTTTTCCCAGTTCGCGGGGCCTTTGATGAAGAAGCTGGGGTGGCCGACGATTTTCTGCAATTCGCTCGAGGTGGCGGACGACGGGGAAATCACGGGCTTTAAGATGCGCGTGGAAAATTCGAAATATGCGACGGTAAAAGCGCTGCAGTCCATCGGGTTCGAGACGATTGCCAGCGGGGACAGCTTTAATGACCTGGGGATGATTGAGGCCAGCAGGGCGGGATTTCTGTTTCGCAGTACGGATGCCATCAAGGCGGCGCATCCTGAACTGAAAGCGTTTGAAGAGTATGGCGAGTTGCTTGCGGCCATCAAGGAAGAGTTACGGTAACAAGGGAGGGGATACCGATTCCGGCCACATAAAAGTTCGATAGCCAATTTCTTACAAGCAAAGCCTGACGAATTCGTTTTCGGACTTTTACATGGCCATGAATGGTAACACAAAAAACAAAAGAGAGTGAGGTAAGGTGTGATGGATGGTTCTATGTTTATTGGTACCTGGTGGTCGCTGGTACCGCCGATTCTGGCCATCATGTTGGCCCTGGTGACGAAGGAGGTTTATAGCTCGCTGTTTATCGGCGTGGCGGTCGGGGCGTTATTGTATTCCGGATTCCATCCGTGGAATTCGTTCGTGACGTTTTTTGACATCATGAAGGACAGCATGAACTTGAATATCCTGATTTTCGACATTTTGCTCGGCATGATCGTCGTTTTGATGGCAAAGTCGGGTGGTTCCGCGGCATATGGAAACTGGGCGGGAAAGAAAATCAAGTCCAAGAAAAGTGCGCTTTTGGCGACGACCGGGCTGGGCGTCTTGATTTTCGTGGATGACTATTTTAACTGTTTGACGGTCGGTTCCGTGATGCGTCCGGTGACGGATCGTTTTAAAGTGTCGAGGGCGAAGCTGGCCTATATCATCGACGCGACGGCCGCCCCCGTCTGCATCATCGCGCCGATTTCCAGCTGGGCTGCGGCAGTCAACTCTTATGTGCCGGATGACGCGGGGATTACCGGGTTCCAGTTGTTTTTACGGACGATTCCGTATAATTTGTACGCGCTTCTGACTTTGGTGATGGTATTGTACGTCATTCTTAGCGGTTTCGACTTTGGTTTGATGAAAAAGCATGAGAAAAACGCGGAAAACGGTGACTTGTTTACGTCCGGCGGCGAGGAATTTACAAACGTGGAGCCGGAGAAAACGTCTGCCAACGGTAAGGTGATTGACCTGGTGCTTCCTGTGCTGGTGCTAATCGTGTCGGCCATTTTTGGCATGATTTATACGGGTTATCTGGACGGGGCGACTGACGTCGTGACGGCGTTTGCGGGTTGCGACGCGGAGACAAGCCTGATTTTTGCCACGCTGATCACGGTTATTTTCATGATGGCCTTATATCTTCCAAGAAAGGTAATCACGTTCAAGGGATTCATGGACAGCTTGGCGGACGGCTTCAAGCTGATGGTTCCGGCCGTGACGATTCTGGTGTTTGCATGGTCCTTGAAGGGAGTTGGCGACGCGCTTGGTATCGACGTGTTCGTGTCCGGCCTGATTGGCGGAAATGCTTCGGCCAGCGCGCTGATTCCGGCGGTGATGTTCGCGATTGCCATTTTCCTTGCGTTTTCTACCGGCACGAGTTGGGGAACCTTTGCCATCTTGGTACCGATTGTCGTGCCACTGTTCCCGAACAACTTGGAGATGATGGTCATCGCGGTTTCCGCGGTGCTCGCGGGCGCGGTTTGCGGCGATCACATATCCCCGATTTCCGACACGACGGTCATGTCTTCGGCGGGCGCGCAGAGCAACCACATCAACCATGTGTCCACGCAGATGCAGTATGCCGTGGTGGTCGCGGTAGTGTGCTTCATGGGCTACATCATTGCCGGTTTCATAAAGGTGTGGTGGATCGTACTGGCAATCAGTCTGGCAATGCTCCTTATCGTGTTGAGTTTCATGAGAAAATATGCGGACGGCAAGGACGAACCGAAAGAAGCCAAGGCCGTGGATGCGGCGAAATGACGGCGCGGGTTCTTCAAGTTCCGTATATTGACCAAAGCGTGCGCTATCCGACGGGGTGCGAGAGTGTGTCGGCGGTCATGCTGCTTCGGTTTCTGGGCGTGGAAATCACGGTGGACGAGTTTATCGGGAGTTTTTTGGAGCGAAGAGACATGGAGGAGCGAGACGGCGTGATTTATGGGCCGGATCCGTGGAAATGTTTTTGCGGAAGCCCCTATGACGAGGATTCGTTCGGATGCTATGCGCCGGTCATGTGCAACGCGCTTGGGAAGGCGCTAAAGGAGCCTACGGGCAAAGCGGCGGGCGAGGAAATCCTCAAAGCGATATGCGAGGGACGATACGAAGTGGTGGACGAGACGGGCACCCCGACGGAAACGCTTTTGTCCGATTATATTGACAAGGGGCTTCCCGTGCTTTATTGGGCGTGTATCAACATGAGGGAACCAATTGTCGGCCCCTCTTGGAAACTGTATGAAACCGGGGAAGAGTTCACTTGGATTTCCAATGAACATTGCATGTTGCTGGTCGGCTATGACGAGGAAGGGTACTATTTTAATGATCCGTTCGAGAACCATGGGTTGATTCGTTATCCAAGGGCGTTGGCGGAAGACAGGCACGCCGCGCAACATGGAATGGCGGTTGGCGTCAAGGTTTGGACATGAAAAAGAAGAGTGGGGTTTATAAAAGGTATGAAATGCCGTGCGTTGGTCGTACGGCATTTTGATTGGCGGATTGGGTAAAACGGAGGTGAAAAAATGTCTTTCTTCGAAGTACTATGTGGAAATTTGGTGAGCGTGGGTCTGGACACGATTTTTTTTACTTGTGCGTCGATTCTGCTTTTTTGCAATATGCCGCGCAAGGGACGAAGACATTATGCTGTCATCATGGGATTGTTGGTGTTATATGTATTCCTGATTTCCTTGATTGCCACGATTTTTTTTGAATTCGGTTTTTTTGCATGGGAGCATAACGGCGGGGAGATTATAATCGAATATATTCAAATTGCCGGGATCTTTTTGCTCTTGCGGGCGGCATATGGGAAATCACACGGAACTTGTCTGGCTGCGGCCATATTTTTGGAACTGCTGCGTGAGTTTGGCTGGAATCTGGCGGATATATTTACACCGAACAAATTTTATTATTTGGAGATTTGGGAAGAGCGAATGGAATATCTGTTCCAGGAATGGGTCTTGACCCCGTGCTGCTTTTTGCTCGTGTTGCTTTACCTATATAAGACGAAAGTCGGAGAGGTGTTTTGGCAGTGGGAGGAATATAAGCGAAAAAGGTTTTTCTTGTTCTTTATGTCGTTTTGTCCGGTTTTATCTCAGATTTTTCAGGAGTGGATGGAAAGAAGCGAGAAGGATGTCGGGTATAATCCCGCGGCGGCTTTCGTGTTCTTTCTGGTTCTTTATATTATCTTTTTGTTCGTCGGACAAAAGGAAATGCAGCGAAAACGGATTGAGGAGCAGGAGGTGAGCCTGCGGCAGCAAGAAGCCTATATCCGGAATCTGGAGGAACTGCAGAAGGAAGTGCGCAGGTTTCGGCATGATTTTAAAAACATGATGTCAGGAATGTACTTGCAGGCGAAGGAGGGCGATGCAGGGGCGATTCAGGAATACATTCAGGAGATGACGGAGGACTTTGACGTACAAGTGGGAAGTCAGATTCGCATCATGAACCAGCTTGCCAATATCCGTGTGACAGAAGTGAAGGGCTTGTTCCTGGAAAAAATGAAAGTGATGCAGGAGGAAGACGTGCATTGCGAGTTGGAGGTGTTGTATCCGTTTGAGAAGACGAGGATGCGCACCACGGACTTGTGCCGAGCCTTGGGGATCCTTTTGGATAATGCGGTGGAAGAGGTGCGGGGTAAGGATGACGGAAAGCTTCATGTCATGATTAGCTGTCGTGACGGTTATACGACGTTTCGTGTGAAAAACTCCTTGTATTCGGCGGTGGATTTTCATAGGTTGGGAACGTCCGGGTATTCCACCAAGGGGGAGGATCGTGGCATCGGGCTTGAAAATTATAAGCGGATTTTGGCCAGGTATGACAAAGTGTTGCCGCTTACAACTATTCAGGATGGTTATTTTATCCAGGAATTAAAAATCCAGGAGGGTTAATGGATGTTACCAGTATACATATGTGAGGATGATGCTTCCGTGCTTGCCATGCAAAGGGAATATCTGGAAAAACAGATTCTGATGGAAGGGTACGACATGGAAATCGTATTATGCAGCAGGCATCCCGAGGAGATTATAGAGGCCGTGCGAAAAAATCCGGGACGCGGGGTATATTTTCTGGACGTGGAACTAAAGGGCGAATCCATGGACGGATTTGCCCTCGGCCAGGAGATTCGTAAACTGGATTCCAGAGGGTTCCTCGTCTATGTGACTGCGTTTTCAGACCTTGCGTTCGAGACGTTCCGTTATCATTTGGAAGCCTTGGATTATATCGTGAAGGGAGACCAGAGGAGGCTTTGGGACGGCCTGAAGCATTGCCTTAAGATTATCACGGAACGGATGCATAAGGAGAAGGGAGAGGAACGCGAATACTTTTCCCTGAAAGTGATGGATGTCGTCAAGCATGTGCCCATGGATGAAATCATGTTCTTTGAGACGACCGGGCGGACGCACCGGCTGGAACTCCATGCAAAGAATGACCGGATTGACTTCATCGGGAGCATGAGCGAGTTGGAGGAAACGTTGGGGGACAAATTTTTGCGGGTTCATAGGGCGTACCTCGTGAACGTGGGTCAGATTGCGGAACTGGATTTAAAGCATCGGGAAATCTGTATGAAAAACGGAGAGACCTGCATATTTTCCAAAAACATGAAATCGAAATTACTTTCGTTATGAGCACTTAGTGACCGTATTTTGGTCACTTACGTGCGATACATGCCGTCGCCGTTAGCGAGGCGTTGCCGAGCTTACCAGACGGTTCGTTATGAGCACTTACGTGCTCATTTTTCATTTCAGGCAGTCAGTCGTGCCGTTCGGGCACATTTTTTCCTTTGTTCTATATCAAATGTTAGAATACCTTTGTCAGATGAAATTGTAATATCGACATAAAGAAAGAGAGGGTTAGGATATGGAACAAAACATATTGCTTCAATTATCGCACATTTCCAAACGATTTAAGACGGACTTGGCCCTTAAGGACATCAGCATGTCCTTGCATCCGGGCGAGGTACTTGGATTCTTAGGACCGTCCGGCGCGGGAAAGACGACCACCATCAAGATTATCACCGGGCAGCTTCGGCAGACCTCCGGCGAGGCAAGGATTCTCGGGACGGATTCCACGAACATCGACGCGTCCATTTACGAGAAAATCGGCGTGGTTTCCGACAATAGCGGCATTTATGAAAAGATGACCGTGTGGCAGAACCTTGTCATGTTCGCGCAGATATGGGGCGTTTCGAATGCGAGGGTGGAGGAGGTGCTGCGTCAGGTCGGCCTGGGCGAACACCGTAAAAAACAAGCGGGTAAATTGTCAAAGGGGCAGACGCAGCGGCTCGTCCTTGCCAGGGCGGTGCTGCACAAGCCGAAAATCCTATTCTTGGATGAGCCAACGAGCGGCCTCGACCCGGCGACGGCGGTGGAAATTCACAAGATGCTTCTGGACTTGAAAGCGGAAGGGATGGCCATTTTCCTGACGACCCACAATATGGAGGAGGCGACGAAGCTTTGTGACAGCGTGGCACTTTTGCATCAGGGGGAAATCGTGGAATTTGGTTCCCCGCAGGAGCTTTGCTTGAAGTACAACACAAACAAGCGGTATCGGGTGCTTCTTGACGGCAAAGAGGAAGTTGTCTTGGAGCAGACTTCTGAGAACGTTGACATGATTGCGGATTGGATGAGGAGGAATCAAGTACAACGCATCCACTCTTGTGAACCGACGTTGGAGAGCGTGTTTTTGCAAGTGACGGGAAAGGCGTTAAGTGCCTGAGGGATTCGGGTTAAGTATCGAGATTGTGAAAGGAGTCTTATTATGGGTAATACAATGGGAAACATGAACAAATTATTTGCGGTGGCGAGAATCAAGTGGATCTGCATCAGCCGGAACGCGTCGGTCATGCTGGGGCCTATTCTGGTTGTAGGCATGGTGTTGATGTACAAAGTCCTATATGGCTCGATGGTGGGCGGGGAACTGCCGCCGATACTGACAGGGGTCATTTTAAGCCTGGGAATTAGCATGAACATTTGCATGGACGGTTTCATGATGGTGGGAATGGCGATTGCGGAGGAAAAGGAGAAGCATACCCTGCGCGTGCTGATGACCTCGTCCATCACGGGAGGCCAGTATTTTGTCGGGAGCATCCTTTTTCCGTTCGTGCTTACGGTGGCCGTCAATTTTGTCGTGCTGTTAATCAGCCAGGTTTCCATGGAATACGTGTCGATGCCGGCATTCTTCCTGGTCAGCGTCACGGCTTCGCTGATTAGCTGCGTGCTAGGGATGGTCGTGGGAATCTGTGCCAGCAACCAGATGAACGCGAGCCTGATTGCTTATCCGCTGCTGATGGTGTTTATGATGATTCCCATTCTCGGGAATTTGTCGGAGACGCTGCGCAAGGTGTCGGGGTTTTTGTTTACCGGGGTGCTGACGGAGATGACGAATTGTTTTGCCAATGAAACGAGGTACATGGTCAAGCCGTTGGACGTCGCGGTGCTGGCTGGGGAACTGGTCATTAGCGTGTTGGTGTTTTTGATACTCTATAAGAAAAACGGGTATGAGAAAGACTGAGAGAACGGTATTTGAGGTGTTTTAGGATTATGGGAGCGCGTAGTGCGAAGTAATCCGTGGTATCAGCCAGACGGAAGGGGAGCTTGTGTCATTAGGAAGTTTCGTATCCTTATGACACAAGAACCCTCCGGGAGGTTGCCAAGTGTTGGCGGCACTTGTTTGGCAACGACCGGAGAGTGGATCACGTCCAAGCGTGAAAAGGAATTTAAAATGGATGCTACAATAACTGTATGCCGTGTTCGTTCGCCAGGCGGCAGGTTTCCTGCGGCCAGATGGAGGATTGCACTTCCCCGATGTGTGCCTTGCGCAAATAATACATGCAGATGCGTGACTGGCCGATGCCGCCGCCAATCGTGTAAGGCAGTTCTTTGTTTAACAGTGCCTTTTGGAATGGTAGCTCGCGCCGTTCCTCGCAACCCGCGAGGGAAAGCTGCCTGGCAAGCGATTCCTCGTCCACGCGGATGCCCATGGAGGACAGTTCCAGCGCCGTGCCAAGGACGGGATAATATACGATGATGTCCCCGTTTAGTTCCCAGTCATCATAATCCGGGGCACGTCCGTCGTGCTTTTGACCGGAGGCCAGCGTCTTTCCAATCTGGGAGATGAACACGGCCTGCCGTTCCCTGGCAATTTTCGTCTCCCGCTCTTTTGGCAGGAGGTTCGGGTAGAGGTTCTCCAACTCCTGCGAGGTGATGAATGAAATGTCGTCCGGCAGCAGGGGTTCTATGTAATTGTATCGTCTTGCCATATATTCTTCCGTCTCCTTGAGCGCGGCAAATACCTTGCGGACGGTGTACATGAGCGTTTCCATGTTGCGCTCTTCCTTGGAAATGACCTTTTCCCAGTCCCACTGATCGACATAGATGGAATGAACGTTGTCCGTGTCCTCGTCGCGGCGGATGGCGCTCATGTCGGTATAAAGTCCTTCGCCGGAATGAAAACCATAATGCATGAGAGCGTGACGTTTCCATTTGGCCAGGGAATGCACGATTTCCGCGACGGCCTCGTCCTGCTCGCGGATGCCAAAAGAAACCGGGCGCTCCACGCCGTTTAAGTTGTCGTTAAGGCCCGATTCAGGCCGGACGAACAATGGCGCGGATACGCGGGTTAAATGCAGCGACTTGGCCAGTGACCGTTCAAAGTGGTCTTTGACTTCCTTGATGGCGACCTCCGTCTCGCGGATGGTCAGCGGAGAGCGGTACCCCTCCGGGATGATGAAATGTTCCATAATTATGAACTCCTTTTAATATTTGATAGATTTGATGGTCGATAGCGTGAGGAGCGTGGCATTTATACGCCGACGCTGATTAAAACTCTTTTTATTTTAAAGACTGCGGACGGAAAAGTCAACACAAACCGATTTGTTCCCTTTCAGTTCTTGGGTCAGATGTCGACAAATTATCAGAATATTTTGTAAATATCGACAGCGATATCAAATATAAATGAATGACATGTTCTTGTTATAAATCATATTGACAAAATAATAAAAAAATTCAAAAAACATATTGACAAATAGGAAAAAATATAGTAATATAAGTCCAACAAATAAAACTGAATGAACAATACGGAAAAGATAAAGAGTTATCTTTTTCATATAAAGTTTCATAAGGTTTTGACTCGCAGGATGCAATCTCATATTTGGTAAGAAGGAGAAGGAAGAAAGAGCATGATGACGAGAAAGTCATGTGAGAAGCAAAATTCCTTTCGGACGAAGTTCTTATTCGAGGTTGGTTCGGCGGGAATCTAAGAAAAGGAGGTACGGACCACCGAAAACTTAAGTAAAAAACGGAGAGTTTGATGAAAGAGAGGTATGGTCCCATGGACATGGAGGCAATAAGCGAATAGAGGTGGATGTAAGTTGAACGGTCAATTTGCATCCACTTCTTTTTGCGTGTGGTTTCGCCGCCGTAAGGGCGAGTATCCGTGAAAAGTCATAGGAAAATAGTAGGAAATGATTTGAAAAATGAAGGCTGATATTGCCATATGGCATAAAAAGTTGTATACTTAGAGGGCGAAATGCCACAATGGCAGACGGGATTGACAGTACGAAGAGAAAAAGGGAAAGGGGTTTGGCGATGAAGATCGATATGCACTGTCATGTAAAAGAGGGCTCTCTTGACAGCAAGGTCGGCGTGGAAGAATATATCAGCCTTCTAAAGCGCAAGGGCTTTCAGGGAATGGTCATCACCGATCATAACACGTATAATGGATACCGCTATTGGAAAAATCATATAAAGGGAAAGAGACATACGGACTTCGTGGTACTCAAAGGTATCGAGTATGACACGAGGGACGCGGGACACATTTTGGTTATCATGCCGGAAGGGGTAAAGATCCGGCTGTTGGAACTTCGGGGATTGTCGGTGGCGACGTTGATTGACTTGGTACATAGGAACGGCGGCATATTAGGTCCCGCCCATCCGTGCGGGGAAAAGTACTTGAGCTTTACGAACACGAGAAGCTATTATAAAAAACCGGAGTTGATAAAGCGGTTTGACTTTGTGGAAGGGTACAATTGTTGCGAGTCGGAGGAGTCGAACGCCGGGGCGGCGAGCCTGGCAAGGTGCTATGGCAAGGTCATGACGGGTGGGAGCGACGCCCACAAGCCGGACTGCGTGGGGCGGGCATACACGATTTTGCCGGAGCCGGTGACTTGCGAGACAGAGTTGATTTCCTTGTTCCACCAGCAAAAGGAACTGGAGATTGGCGGCGTGGCTTACAATAAGACGACGTTGAAGAAGTTGGGCAAAATTAACAAGATATACGCGTATTCTTTTTGGTGTTATAACAAGAGCGGGCAGCTCGTAAGAGCCTGGGGGCGCAGGAACAAGACGAAGTTGGAAAATCCGATTGACCCGATTGACCCGGTCGAGTTATATTATACTGGAAAGGTGAAGTGGTAACCGGGCGGGGCGGCGTAAAAACCGCCCCGTTTCATTTTTGTATCGTGCGAAAGGTTGCCGGGGAAAGGTTTGCGTGGTATATTATATATATTCATTAAAATAGAGAAGGAGTTTTACGAAGATGAGAAGGAGCGGAGTGTTATTACCCATATTTTCATTGCCGTCCAATTACGGAATCGGATGTTTTTCCAAGGAGGCCTATGAGTTCGTGGACCAGTTGAAACGGGCGGGGCAGGCGCGATGGCAGATTTTGCCGATGGGGCCGACCGGCTATGGGGATTCCCCCTACCAGTCATTTTCCACGTTTGCCGGGAATCCATACTTTATTGATTTGGAACGCCTGGTTCAGGACGGGCTTCTGAGCGTGCGGGAGTGCAGGGAACAAGAATACGGAGAGCGCGAGGACGAGATTGATTATGAAAAATTGTATTTCAACCGTTTCAAGGTCTTGAAGATTGCTTGTGAGCGTTTCCAGCCGGGACAAGATTATTGGGAGTTTGTAAATAAAAGCAGGGAATGGTTGGAGGAGTATTGCCTTTATATGGCAATTAAGGATCATCAGCAGGGGAAGAGCTGGCTGGAGTGGCCAAAGGAATATCGTGATCGGGAGCCGCAGGCGTTGGAGCGGGCGAAAGGTGAATTGTCCGCGGACATGAATTTTTATCGCTTTTTGCAGTACGAGTTTGCCAAACAGTGGAGAGAACTGCATGAGTATGCCAATCGCCAGGGTATCGAAATCATCGGGGACATTCCCATTTACGTGGCTCTTGACAGCGCGGACACATGGGCGAATCCAAGATTGTTTTTGATGGACGAGAAGAACGTTCCGACATCCGTCGCGGGCTGCCCGCCGGACGCGTTTTCGGCGGAAGGGCAGTTGTGGGGAAACCCGTTATATGATTGGGAATACCACAAGGCTACAGGGTATGAGTGGTGGCTGAAGAGGATTGCCTATTGTTTTGAATGGTATGACATCGTGCGTATTGATCATTTCCGTGGGTTTGAATCGTTCTATGCCATTCCGTATGGTGCCGAAAATGCGGTGAGTGGCCGTTGGATGCAAGGACCGGGGATGGACTTGTTCTACGCGGTGGAAGAGAAGTTGGGCAAGAAAGACATCATTGCCGAGGATTTGGGCTTTTTGACGGACGCGGTGTATAAGTTGTTGAAAGACAGCGGTTTTCCGGGCATGAAGGTCATCCAGTTCGCGTTTGATTCCAGGGAATCCGCGAACTACCTTCCGCACACGTATACGACAAACTGTGTCGTATATACGGGAACACATGACAATACGACGACGCGCGACTGGTACCATACGGCGGGCAAGGAGTGCCGCACATTCGCCAAGGAGTACATGCGAAAGGCCGCATTGGACGAGGATTCGCTTGCCTTGGACTTCGTGGCGTTGGCAATGGGGAGCGTGGCGGATTTGTGCATGATTCCGATTCAGGATTATTTGAATCTGGACGGCACGGCACGTATCAACCATCCTTCCACGCTGGGCGGGAACTGGACCTGGCGGCTGAAAAAATGGCAAGTGACCGACGAGGTGCTTGAGCAAATTTATGAGATGACGAAATTGTACGGAAGATTGTAATCGTGGGCTGGCGGCAAGAGTGGACGGCTTTCATGTGGGGCATTCGAGAGGTGGCATCCGTGCGGGTGGATGTAATTGGCCAGGGAGCAAAAGGGTATGACATTGAAAGAAGGAAGAAACAAGGGCGTGTACGAGGTAATTGACATACAAGTGGAGCATAATCTGGAACGGCGGTTGGAGGCCTTGGGGCTGACGGCGGGGACTTTGGTGGTTGTGCTAAATAATGATAAAAGGGGAGCGATGACCGTGAAGTTTCGCGGAACCAGGTTTGCCATTGGGAGGCACATCGCGAATAGCATCATCGTGAAGGAGGCATCTGTATGAGCGCGCAGGACGTAAAAAAACGGGTGGCCAAGTCTCCGGTTATCAGCGTCGGGTTCATTGGCAATCCCAACTGTGGAAAGACGACGCTTTTTAACGCTTATACGGGAGCCAATTTGAAAGTGGCCAATTGGCCGGGCGTGACCGTGGAAAAGAAAGAAGGGCGCACGGAATATAAGGGACAGGAGTTTCGCTTGATTGACTTGCCGGGAATCTATAGCCTCACTTCTTATACGATGGAGGAAAAGGTATCCAGAGAATGCATCATGGGCGGGGACGTGGACGTCATCGTGAACGTGGTGGATGCCTCTTCCTTGGAACGCAACCTCTATTTGACATTGCAGTTGATCGAACTGGGGAAGCCGGTGGTGCTGGCCCTGAACATGATGGACATCGTGGAGGAGCGGGGCATGGAGATTGACTTGCACCGCCTGCCGGAGATGCTAGGCATTCCGGCCATCCCGGTTTCGGCGAGAAAGCGAAGCGGCTTGGAAGTCCTTCTGCATGCCGTGGCGCATCATAGGGATTATCAGGGGCAGGGACCGTTCATCCATCATCATTCGGGTCAGTCGGCGCACGTCCACAACCATCATAGCGAGTATGCGATGGTGTACACGGACGAGATTGAGGACAAGATTGACGTCGTGATGGAAAGGCTGAAAGAAAAGTGGCCGAAAATCGAGAATCCCCGGTGGCATGCGATTAAATTGTTGGAGCAGGATGCGCAGGTGATGGAAAGATATCCGCTTGAACTTCCCCAAATTCTTGACCATAGCTATGAGAAAGAATTGATCCGGCAAAAGTATGACTTTATTGAGGAAGTCATTGACGACGTGGTGGTAGGCAAGGCGCGCAAGGTGGAAAGTACGGAGAAGGCCGACAGCTATTTGACGGACAAGTGGCTGGGATTGCCCCTTTTTTTGGGGATCATGGCGTTGGTATTTTTCCTCACGTTCACGGTGGGGGATTGGCTGAAGGGCTATTTTGAAATCGCGTTGGAGATGATTTCCGGGGGTGTGAAAGAAGTGCTGGTGGCCTGGAACGTCAGCCCGATGCTGCAGTCGCTGATCGTGGACGGAATTATTTCCGGGGTCGGCGGGATTTTGACGTTTTTGCCGAATATTTTCATTTTGTTCCTGGCATTGGCCTTTTTGGAAGACAGCGGCTACATGTCGCGCGTGGCCTATATCATGGATGACTTGATGAGCGGCATTGGCTTGTCCGGGCGGGCGTTTTTGCCGATGCTTCTGGGCTTTGGCTGTTCCGTCCCGGCCATCATGGCTTCGCGCGCGTTGGAACATCCGAAGGACAGGCTGAAAACGATTCTGATTACCCCGTTCATGTCGTGCAGCGCGAGGCTGCCGATTTACGTGCTGTTTTCCTCCATGTTTTTTGGAAAGTACGCGATGCTGGCATGTTATTCGATGTATTTGCTCGGTATCGTCGTGGCGGTGGCGACGGCGTTTGTCCTTTCCAAGATAGACGGGAGCAAGGCCAAGCACGCGCTTTTGATAGAATTGCCGGAATACAAGGCACCGAACGCGAGGACGATTGCCATTTATGTGTGGGAGAAGGTGAAAGATTACCTGACGAAAGCGGGAACCGTGATTTTCGTGGCATCGATTATCATGTGGGTGGTGTTGAATTTTGGCCCGCAAGGATACACGACGGACATCGGCCAGAGTTTCGGTTCCATGATTGGGAGGGCGGCCGTGCCGTTGTTTGCCCCAATCGGACTGGGATATTGGCAGATTATCGTCGCCCTCATTTCGGGAATCGCGGCAAAGGAAGTCGTGGTGTCAAGCTGCGGCGTGTTGTTTGGCGTGCAGAATATCACGACGGCGGGCGGCATGGGCGCGTTCGCGGCAGTGCTCGGCAAGATGGGCTTCGGATTGGCAAACGCTTACGCGTTGATGACGTTTTGTCTGTTGTACGTGCCGTGCACGGCGACCATCGCCACGATACACCGCGAGGTCGGCAGCGTGAAAAAGACGGCGGCGATTATCGCGTACCAGTTGGCCACGGCATGGGTGGTGAGCTTTCTTATGTATCATCTGGTGAGCTTATTTGTCGTATAGGATTTCCTTTAGATAGAGTCCATGCGGGTCACAAGGGGCACCTGGGTTTTCCTGCCATGCAAGGATGTGTTCGATGCAGCCGGGGGCGCGCGTCCTAAGTCCGATTTCAATAAGTGTTCCGACGATGAGGCGGGGCATCTGGTATAAAAAGCGGTTTGCGGTCAGGCAGACGCGGATTTCGCAAGGGAAATCCGTGTTCGGCATGGCCGTAATTTTAATGGAAGTCAATTCCCGTTCCGTGGATTTTTTCTTTTTGGCTTTCCCGAACGAAAAAGGAAGGAAGTCATGCTTTCCCAGTAATATTTCTGCCGCTGTTTCCATCGCGGCGACGTCAAGCGGCCTCATGACATGAAGCGTGTACTTGCGCAAAAACGGATCCATCATCGGTGCGTTTAGAATCCGGCATTCATAGACTTCGGCGCGGGCGTTCAAACTGGCGTGAAAACGTTCCGGTACTTCCGAGATGGAGTGGACGCAGACGTCTTGCGGAAGGTAATGGTTTAAGGAGCGGCAAAGCTCGCTTGTGGAGAGTGGGCAGGAGGTATGGAAATTGACGGTTTGTGCGAGGGCATGTACGCCGGGATCCGTCTTCGCGCCGCAGAATAATTCGACCGGTTCTTTGGCCAGGCGGCTTAAGGTTTCCGTCAACTTGGCCGAAACCGTGTTTTGCGGCGCGTTCTTTTCCGTTATCGGCGGTTCTATGCCGTCTTGTTTCGCTTTTTTCTCTTTTGACTGGGGCTTGCTAAATCCTTGGTAGCGGGTGCCGTCATAGGACAAGGTTAATTTTAAATTGCGCATGAGTAAGTCCCTCCTTTGATGGTGTTTGGCTCCGAGCCAGTCACTACGCTGACTGGCTCGGAGGATGCACGTAAATCTGGTCGATGCATCGCCCGCTTTGCCAAGGGCAAATGAAAAATGCGGGTGATGCCTATGGCAATTCAGCCCGTGCTGAATGGTCACTCCTTTGGTGAGGGCGTGCAATAAAAACATGAAATAGGATATTGCTATCTATGTTTGTTCACGATATAATAAAATTCATTATAACCATGAGGGAAACGAATGTCAACATGGTTCACAACTGCAAGAATACGAGGAGGTTCGCTATGGAGTATAGGAAATTGGGAAAAACGGGATTGCTGGTGAGCGAGATTGGCTTTGGTGGAGAATGGCTGGAGCGGCACGAGGAAGCGGAATCGGTGGAACTTATGCGTTATGCCAGTGAAAAGGGTATCAACATCATCGACTGCTGGATGCCCGATCCGAAGTCGAGGGACATTATCGGGAAAGCCATGGAAGGAAACCGCGACAAGTGGATCGTGCAGGGACACATCGGTTCGACCTGGCAGAACGGGCAGTATACCAGGACGAGGGATTTAAAATACGTGAAGCCCGCGTTTGAGGATTTATTGAAGAGGTTGCGCACGGATTATGTGGATTTGGGAATGATTCATTACGTGGACTCCGAGGAAGAGTGGGAGCGGAGCATGAACGGGGAGTTTTTTGACTATGTACGGGAACTTCACGAGGAGGGAATCATCCGGCATATCGGAATGTCCACGCACAACCCACGGATGGCGAAGTTGGCGGCGGAGTCCGGAATCATCGAAATGATTCTTTTTTCCATCAACCCCGCTTTTGACATGAAGCCCGCCACGGAGAACCTGGATGACATGTTCGAAAATTACGACGAGGGGCTTTCCGGTATTGATGCTGAACGGGCACAATTGTATCAATTATGTGAAGAGAAGAATGTCGGCATCACGGTCATGAAGGGATTTTGCGGCGGGAGGCTGTTTGATGCAAAAAGTTCGCCGTTCGGCGTGGCGTTTACGCCCTGCCAGTGCATTCATTATGCGTTGACAAGGCCGGGAGTGTGCTCGATTCTCTGCGGATATGACACGAAGGAACAGGTGGACGAGGCGGTTTCCTATGAAATGGCGACGGATGACGAGAGGGATTACGCGTCCGTAATCGCTTCGGCACCGCTTCATTCCTACATGGGACAGTGTACATATTGCGGGCACTGCAGGCCATGTCCGGTGGATATTGATATTGCCATGGTAAATAAGTTTTACGACTTGGCGGTGTGGCAGGGCAAGGTGCCCGAGAGCGTAAAGGCCCATTACGAGGCACTTGCGCATACAGCGTCCGAGTGTGTTGGCTGTAAGGGTTGCGAGACAAGGTGTCCTTTCGGGGTAAAGATTGCGGATAAGATGGAGAAGGCGGCAAAACTGTTTGGATGCTAAGTTGTATTTTCCCCTCCCGGCCATGTGCGGCGGGAGGGGTGTCGATGGTTCATGTTTACTTGTAAAATTCTTCCACCGCCTGCACGAAGAAGTCCGCGGTTCCTTCCCCGTATTGTTCGTCGAGCGCGGCATGTGCTTTTTCGTTGTCCTTGTAAAGCCCGGCAAGGTCTTGTACCAGTTTTTTCACCTCTTTCATCTGGTAAAGCTGTTTTGACACGAAGTCATATTCGCCGATGAGTTCTTTCACTTCAAAGGAGGAAACGTCCGCGCCGCGTTTGGCGGCCAGCTTTTTCATGACGTTGTCCAGACGGTTTTGATACGCTTTGAAAATCTGTGGGTCGGCGGGGGCGGCCCCGGCCGCCATGGCACTTTCCTTGTCCCCGTACCATTCCACCATTTTCTGGAAATTTTTCTGCGCCCGTTCGCTGGAGGCACTGCGGATAAAAAGCCGGTGGAAGGTTTCCATGTTGCAATTCTTAAGTAGTTTTTCTTTTTCTTCCATGGACAATTGTGTGTTTGCTTCTATAAATGTTTTTATGAAATCATGGCGTTGTGCGTCCGGCATGTTGGACATGATGGATTCGTACAAGTTTTCCATGTCCTCCGGGGTAAATGCTTTTTGACCGAGATTCGTTTGGTCGTATATTTCCTGGTTCATTTGCTGTTCTCCTTTCAAAATGTCGTCAATACTCTCGATGAGGTGTTCGAGACGTTCCTTTTTTTCAAGCAACATGCTACGGTGCATCTTGAGTATTTGGTTTTTGTCAAGAGCGGGATTGTCCATGACGGATTTGATTTCCTTTAATGGAATGTCAAATTCGCGGAAGAACAAAATTTGTTGCAGTTCTTCCAGTGCCTTATCGTCATAAAGCCGGTATCCTGCCTCGCTCTTGTCCGTCGGCTTTAAAAGACCGACCTGGTCGTAATAGCGGAGCATGCGCACGCTGATACCCGTCAAGTCTGACATTTCCTTTATCGTCCTCATCTTCATGTGACCTCCTTGGTGGTGATTCGTAGGAGTGCGCTTTGTGGCGCGCCCGTCCTTGATGGTTTCATTTTACGCCCTGACACCGTGTGAAGGTCAAGTGTTTTTATGAAAGAAAAAAATATTTTACATGATTGGTTTGGTTATATCTCCGCCGGTGAGTCGAGGTGCAGTCCCTTTCGGATATACAATTCCGTCATGGAAAGGGCGGCTTGTTGGTCGAGTCTTAATCAATCCAATTTGGCTCGGCATTGGGAAGTTCAGGAATGTCCTTATCGTTTTCCATATAAGGGCCTTCGTCAATCGCAATATCTTTTTGTCCAGTTATGATAGACGCTACAACTTTTACGACTTCTTCAACTTCCATCTGTTCAGCAACAATCTGATACTCAATGCCGTTATGCTTAAATTCCGCTATATACATATCATAGTAACCAGCAGGTTCATGTGTTTCAGAATCGTAAGGGCCATACGGCATAGACTGATAGCCAAATGTAACCGCAGTCCCCTCAATATCGGAAGTCTTTATTTCGCTGTCCGGCAGAAGATAGATGCAAGTTTGGACAATTCCTATTTTTGAAGCTGTAATAGAGAAACCATGTTTGACAGAAACATTCTCTGATTGATAAAAACCGAGTTGAACGGTATCTTCTGTAATGCTGCCGTCTTGCCTGATATAGACCGTTACATTATAATTTTGTGGAGAAGCCGTCAAGCCATTTGGAATATAAGCAGGTGTCAAATCAGTTCTATAATAAGCGACAAGATCTTCTTTGTTCCAGATAATTTCATTATCTGTTTCAGGGTCATATCGCGCATAATCTGTACTTGTAAAGCCGTCAACTTGATTCGTAATAATATCGCTCATGCTGATACGGATTTCAGGGGCTGCTGGCTGTGTATCGTCATTTGAGTTATCAGCAATAACGCCATTGGGGGCATTTGGCGGTGTAGTACCTTGCTGGTTCAAGTAGTTCGGCAAAATGGATACTGCTGTAACTACTATAACGGCAAAACAAGCCGCCATAGCTCCCCACTTAATCCAGCCGGGCTTCTTTGCTTTCTGTGTGGCTTTCTTTTTATAATTGAGGGCTTCGTCAATGTACTTGCTGTCAAGCTCGCTCATAGCGTCGGAAAACTTTTTCGCGTTCATACAAATACCTCTCTTTCAATCAAATATTGCTTCATCTTTTCGCGGATACGGGTCAGCCGAACGGAGATGTTTTTCTCCGAGAGCCTTACAAACTCGGCTATGTCCTTGTAGCTGTCGGAAAACCAATAGCGGCGCATAAAGATAACGCGATTTTCGAGGGTCAGCGTGTCCAAAAATTCCTCAATGATACGGGCTAACTCTCTGGCTTCAATCTCGGCTTCCACTGTGTTCGGGTCTGCTATACAGGCTTCGATTTCCTCCATAGCAATCGTGTAAGTGCTGTTTCGTTTGGCTGCTTCCTTTCTGTAATAGATTTTCAGTGAAATGTTCCGAACAATTTTACAGATGTATGCCAGTAGCGGGTCTGGCTTCGCAGGGGGGATTGCGTTCCACGCCCCTAAGTAAGCGTCATTGACGCACTCCTCCGCGTCCTGTCTGCTGTTTACAATGTTATACGATAGCTTGTGGCAAACTTTACCGTATTTTATATCCAGCTCCCGTATGCCCTGTTCTGAACGCCCAAAAAACATTTCAATGATTTTTTCATCTTCTATCATCACACCGCCTCCTTTCCGGCTTCACCTATATACTACGGTTTCAGCGGCAAATACTACATCAAATCCAAAACTTTTTCAAAAAATTATATCACACTTTTGGAGAGGGGTACAGTAGGTTGTCCGTTTGCCATGGCGATAAAGCGTACACCGCGCTCTTTGAACATGACTTCCTTGTAAAATCCCACTTGCAGATAATCTCTGCTGACACGACTTAAATCTTTTACCAGCACATAGCCGGTTTCTTCGCTTTCAATTCCCGCAATCAAGCGTCTGGTAAAGGATGGTCGATATGATTATATTGAGACGGGTTCTTTGTTATCCATCAAAAAAATATATAAAACATTGAGATTCCGAGTGAAGAGACGAGGTTACAATTATATCCGTTGGATTATGAGGAGTTTCGATGGGCGTTAGGAGGCATGGTCACGATGCCATTATTGAAACAAACTTTTCATTTACATTATGAAATAAATCGTTTATACTTACGCTATGTAAACGAAAAGGTCAAATCCGTAGAAGAGCCGTGTATCTGTCTGCGAGGAAGTCGGGAGGTTTTTATGAGCATAGTATTTGAGGAAAGTACAAAGATATTTCATTTGTATAATCAGGAAATCAGTTATATCATGACGGTGCTTTCAAATGGGCACATGGGACAGTTGTATTTTGGAAAACGGGTACATCACGAGCAAGACTACGCCTATTTATACGAGATGTCATACCGCTCCATGTCTTCGTACGTGTTCGAGGGGGATTACTCTTTGTCGTTGGAGCATGTGAAACAAGAGTACGGGGTATATGGAACGACGGATTTCCGCCGCCCGGCCATAGAGATTTTGCAGCAAAATGGCAGCAGGCTTTGTGATTTCCAGTATAAATCGCATGAAATCAGCAAAGGAAAGCCAAAGCTTTGCGGGCTTCCGGCTACTTACGTGGAGAGCGGGGACGAGGCGGAGACATTGATTTTGACGTTGGAGGATTCACTGACGGGCGTGGTATTGGAGTTGTTATATACGATTTTTGCCCAAGGTGGAATTATTGCCAGAAGTGCAAAAATCACAAACAAAGGAACGGAACCCTTACATTTGACGACGGCGATGAGCCTTTGTATGGACTTGCCGGATTCCGATTATGAGTGGCTGCAATTTTCCGGGGCGTGGGCGAGGGAACGCCATTTGAAGATGAGAAGGCTCGAGCAGGGAATTCAGGCGGTGGACAGCCGCAGGGGACATTCTTCGAGTCAGCATAACCCGTTTATCGTGTTAAAACGGCCGACGGCTGATGAATTTCAGGGCGAAGTGATTGGCTTTAGCCTGGTATACAGCGGTAATTTTCTCGCGCAGGCGGAAGTGGATACATACGATACCACGAGGGTTTTGATGGGAATTCATCCGATGGGATTTGATTGGCTGTTGGAGTCGGGAGATGCGTTTCAGACTCCAGAGGCGGTCATGGTGTATTCAGGGGAAGGGTTAAATGGCATGAGCCAGACCTTCCATCGGCTATACCAGAAGAGGCTGGCCAGGGGGTATTGGCGGGATAAGGCGCGCCCGATTTTGAATAATAACTGGGAAGCGACGTATTTTTATTTCACGGAGGACAGTCTGATTGAGATTGCCAGCAAGGCGAAAGAATGCGGTGTGGAGTTGTTCGTGTTGGATGACGGATGGTTTGGCGCACGGAGCAACGACCATGCCGGACTTGGGGACTGGTTGGCGAATCCGGAGAGGCTGCCCCATGGAATTACCGGGCTGGCCGAGCGCATCGAGGGACTGGGGATGAAGTTCGGCCTCTGGTTTGAGCCGGAGATGGTAAACAAGGATTCCAATCTCTACCGGGAGCATCCGGACTGGGTTCTGGCCACGCCGGGGAGAAGCATGTCACATGGCAGAAATCAGTATGTGTTGGATTTTTCACGGAAGGAAGTCGTGGATCATATCTATGAGATGATGGCGAAAATATTGAGCGAGGCCAAGGTTTCCTACATCAAGTGGGACATGAACCGGAGCATTACGGAATGCTATTCCGAAGCACTTCCTCCAGAGCGGCAGGGAGAAGTGTTCCACCGCTACATTTTGGGCGTATATGACTTGTATGAACGGTTGAACACGAACTTTCCGCATGTATTGTTCGAGTCTTGTGCAAGCGGCGGCGCGCGGTTTGATCCGGGAATCCTTTACTACGCACCGCAAGGGTGGGCAAGTGATAATTCGGATGCCATTGAGCGTTTGAAAATACAATATGGAACTTCTTTCTGTTATCCTGTCAGCAGTATTGGAAGTCATGTGTCGGTTGCACCGAATCATCAGGTGCTTCGCAATACGCCGCTAAGCACGCGGGCAAACGTGGCGTATTTTGGAACATTTGGATATGAGTTGGATTTGAATAAATTGACAAGTGAAGAGCAGGAAATGGTGAAGGAGCAGATTATTTTCATGAAGCAATACCGCCACTTGCTACAGTTTGGAACCTTTTATAGGCTTAAAAGTCCGTTTGAGGGCAATGTCACGTGTTGGATGGTGGTAAGCGAGGATCAAAAGGAAGCGATTGTCGGATGGTACCGCGTGCTCAATCATGCGAGCAAGCCTTTTACGAGAGTGCGGCTTTGCGGGCTGAACCCAGATTTTTGCTATGAGAATCAAAAGACGAAAAAGACCTATTTTGGCGACGAGTTGATGAATATCGGATTGATTACGTCTGATGACATAATGATCCGAAGGGAAAATTTTGCAGAATGCGCGGATTTTGCCTCCAGATTGTACGTGCTGAAAGCGGTTGAAAAATAGCGGGATAAAAGGCGGGGCAAAGGATGGTGATTGCATTTTACGAGAATGAATAGGGGGGGTAAAGTATTGGTTGAATTATCAAAGGCTTTGCCCCCTTTTTTCATGCGCAAAAACACGGTTAAGAAATTAACCTTGATGTTCATGCGGTTCGTCTCCAGCTTGGCATAGCTGCTTTTGGAGATGGAAATGCCCATGAGATTCAATTTTGCAACAACCTGGTCTTGCGTTAGATCACGTTGGTAGCGAATGGTCTGGATGTTCCTTCCAATGTCCATGTCTGGTCTGAATAGGCACGGGTTTTCCGCTGCTCATGATCCTGGAGCTTGATCATAAACGTGGTCTTATATCAACTCACATGAGTCTCATCGGCTCCTATTTGGAACTATCTATTTCCCGATAGCCCTCCCGCTTGATTTACCTTATAAGTATAGGCCAAACTTACCGTTCGATTCCATACCGCTTATACAATTCTTTACGATACCCTTCATCATCCGCCGCACGGGATAAAATTTCTACTTTCCCATCTTTCAGTAAAATTTGCGTAAGCCGGGCAAATAAAAGTTCCCCTTCACGTATTCCTTCTTGTTTTCCTTCTTTTCTTCCGTCCGCTATCATGTCCGTAATCGCCTTGCACATATTTACCCTTCCACCTTTCTTGTCCTGACATTTTTTCTTGATTGCTTTTAATTCACTGGATTTTGACATGCAACTTATCAAATCGTATGCCTGCTCGTCCAGTTTTGAAAACACATCCTGATTCGTCGCTACATATTCTGCCAGCTTTTTCTTATCCGCCGCATATTTCAAAAATTCAAACACTTGGCGCACATCCGTGCGGAACCGTTTGGTATCCGAAAAATTTCGAACCTCCAACAATTCCATCGGATAATCCGCCACACGGTTTTTCAAATGCGCGGGGATGCCAGACAAATCCATCATGTCTTTTAGGCTTCTCGGCCCGTCCCAAACTTCCGCGCCCCAATATAGGACGAGTGTCAATGTTGGAATCAATTTATCCGTTTTGGAAAATCCCGATAAAAATTCCGCTCCCTTCAAATCCTTTTTCTCCCAATGCTTTTTTCGTCTCTTTTTCCATTGCCGCTGGTAAACTATGGCATCGGCATTCATCACCCGAATCGGCATGGCATAGTGGATGTCCGATTGTTCTTCCAATGATACGAGTGCCACCTGCATTCCGAAACCGATCTCCTGCATCACGTCCCGAATTACAAATCCACCCTCTAACTGTCGTCCATCACGCCTCGTCCGCGTAATAACTCGATTTCTTTCCCGCACGTTTTCCGGCTTTACTACTTGTTTTCCGTCAAACAGATAGCCATTCAGTAAATCCGCGAATCGCTCGGGCGCTTCAAAATACTCGACAGATACTACGTCTTTTTCCTGCATACGTCCTCCTTTTTGAGGAAACTTCCGTACCGAAAACATAACGCTCCATCCTTTAAGCGAACGTCAAAAAATGGCCGCTCGTTCTCCTGCCGCTCTCGGAATTCCCTCTGCTTTTTTCTTGATTGAATATAAGCATTGAAATTTCCAAGATTGCAGTGCCGCAAGTTGCATGAATGTCATGTCAAACGGCTATCCATGAATCAACATCGCATAAAGCAACCAGATCAAACAGCCCATCCTCGACATCATTGCATAAGAATCGTAAAAACGATTTCAGATATCCAGAAAAATAATGCTTACAAAGAATATACCACTCTTCATAAGCGTTGTAAAGTCTATATTTTACATGAAATTTTTTGTGCTCCCGCAATCCCAAAATCATGTATTGACATGCAAGCATGTCATACATGACCTTTTGACCCTGGCATCATAATGTTACGTCATGACAAAACAATTTGCAAGATACAGAATGGTGATATATGGTTCCGTGTCTTTTTGATACATGAAAAACAATAGAAAATTATCGAAAAACAATAATTTTCTATTGAAAAATGATTTGAAATGTGATATTGTATGATGGAAGCGATGCTAAGCTTGTGAGAAGGCTTGCGAAGATACGCGGAGTACATTCGCACGTAAATGCCCAAAAGACAGGCATTAAGTGCTCATTGTAAGGAGAAGGGAATATGAAGAATGAAAGTTTGATAAAGATGACAAAGTGGGTGTTGGATTTTATGTTCGTGTCGGGAATCATTGTGATTGCGACGGTACCGTTTACACTAAAGCTGGCGGGGTTATACTACCAAAGCGAATTGACGAAATACTATGGATTTATGCTGGTGATACTGATCGGATCTGGGGTGTGCGGTTTATTAATATTGTGGGAATTGCGTAAGATGATGCGGACAGTGCTGAATAAGAATTGCTTTGTCCGCGAGAATGTGGACAGCTTGAAACGAATGGGGATTATCAGCGTCATCGTGGCCCTTATGTATGGAACGAAAATCTTTGTCGTTCCCTCTCCGGCGACATTTATCATTATTTTGACGTTCTTTATTGCGGGACTATTCAGCGAGGTGTTGGCGTGTGTCTTTCGCGAGGCGGTACGGTATAAGGAAGAAAACGACCTAACGATATGAGGCACCAGAGTCGAAAAGGTCATGCGTTTCATGCCAGCATGAAGACGCATGCATTTGCGACTCGCAAAAACATGAGAAAGAAGCCCGATAGGGCGGATTTCGAATGTATTAGGAAAGGTCAAAAGGAGGAAGTCATGGGTATCGTTGTGAATTTGGATGTGATGATGGCGAAACGAAAGATTGGCGTGAAAGAGCTCTCCGAGCAGATTGACATCACGATGGCGAATCTTTCGATTTTGAAAAATAATAAGGCGAGGGCCGTTCGTTTCAGCACGTTGGACGCGATTTGCCGGGCACTAAACTGCCAGCCCGGCGACATACTGGAGTATGTCGAGGACGAGGCGGATGAGATGGAAAAGGAAGGATGAGGCAGAAGAAAGAAGAGGCGGATAAGAGAAGATGAGTGATTACAGTTCAACCAGGTCTGCGCATTTACTGCGCGGACCGCATGAAAACGTGATGGGAAGAAAGCATATGACCCATCGCGAAGCGATTTTTAATGGTCATATGCCCGTTACAGTTCAGCCTTGGCTGAACTGTAACGATGAGTGTTTGCGGAAATGGAGGTAGAGCGTAATGGAAGAAAAAAACATGGTGCTTGTCAAGGATAACGTGGTGGATGTGAAGTCGGCGACCGAGAACGTGGGAGGTACGGGAGTGCCGATAATTGAGAACGAGCGAGGCGCGACTGTGCCAGCAATCGATAACGAGCGAGGTATGGGTGCGCAGGAAGTGGGAAAGGCGGGGAACGCGGGCGGACAATATTCGGCTTCTCAGGGGATTCTCCCCAAGGAGAGCGCCTACACGAAAGGCATGAAAAGGGCGTATCCTTACTTTTTGGGCGTAAGCTTGTTGTATGGCGTGGTTTACACGTTTTGCATGTATCGTAATCCGGCGGGAATCACGTTTTTGTTGTTAGTCGTGGCGACGCTTGCGTTCGCGGCCCTATGTTTAAGGAAAATCCGTCAGGAGACAACAAGTGAGGGCGGTGAAATGAGTAAGACGAAGGGATGGCAGTGGTTTCGGCCGTGCACGCTTCCCTATTTGGTGGCAATGGCCTTGCTGGGGATTTCGACGTGCCTGACCGCGAACGATTTTTTCCACTTCTTCAACAAGGTGGCCATCGTGATGTTGTTTAGCGCGGCGATGTTGCATCAATTATATGAAGATGGGAAGTGGAGCTTTCTGATATACATGCGGAACTTGTTCGTGCTTTGGGGGAGTTGTCTTTCATCGCTTTTTAAGGTGTTTTCCCATGCCGCCACGTATCGTGCCGAGGGGGCGGAAGTTTCGGAAAGGAAGAAGAAAATCTCGGCAATTTTAAAAGGCGTGGGGCTGGCATGCCTGGTGCTGTTAGTCGTATTGCCGCTGTTGATTAGTTCGGATTTGATTGTCGCGGAATGGATGATTACTTTTTTGGAGGATATCAGTTTTGTCGAGGGCGTTTTCATCACGTTTGACTTTTTCGTGGGAGTCGTTTTGTTTTATGCTTTTTTTGCCGGGCTGTTCAGGCAGAACGTTGACGGGGCGAAAAACGGGGAAAAGAAACGAGCCGAATCCTTGACGGGCATCACGTTCGTGGCCATCTTGGCAGTCATTTACGTGTTCTACGCCGTAGTGCAGATTGTGTATTTGTTTTTGCGGGCCGGCACTTTGCCGGGAAACTTGACCTATTCGCAGTACGCACATGAGGGATTTTGGCAACTCTTGTCAGTGAGCATGATCAATATCGTGATGATTCTGGTCTGCATGCAAGTATTTCAGAAACACAAGGTACTGAACGGCCTTTTGCTGGTGATTTCCCTTTGCACCTGCGTGATGACGGCATCGGCGGCATATCGGATGATTCTTTACGTGGGCGCGTACGGCTTGACGTTTTTGCGGATTTTGGTATTATGGTTTTTGGTAGTTTTGACGCTGGTCATGGCGGGCATGATGGTGGCCATTTTCAAGGAAAAGTTTCCACTGTTTCAGTATGGCGTGGCGGTACTGGCTTGTTGCTACATCGTGTTTTCCTTCGTGCGGGTGGACGCGGTGATTGCTTCTTATAATATAAAGAACTGGGAAACGATGCGGATGACGGACGTGTGGTACTTGATGTCTCTGTCGGAGGACGCGGCACCCTATGTTGCAAAAATAGAGCCGGAGATGGTTTCCGATTTGGAGGAAAATTATGGGAATTGGAGTGATACGTCGGATGAAAATTTTCTCGTCGTACAGAAAAATCAGTATTTTGAATATATTTTGCAAAAAGACATGTCGCTTCGGCAGTGGAATTATGGTATACTGAAGGCACGGGAGACGGCCGAGGATTATTTTCGGGGAGAATAGCATCTGTACGCCGATGCCGGCATCAATGTATGGGTTGGCGTGTTGGTATCTGGTGCATCGGCGCGAGGGGCGTTGCCGGGAGATGATTAATGAATTGGGGAGTGAACGTATTTGTGGGAAAGGTAAATAAGAACAAGATTGTAAAAGAAATCAAGGAGAATATGAACCGGACGGATTTGACCATCATAACCATGACCGTGTTTTTGTGTTGCTTCGGCCTTGTCATGATTTATTCGGCTTCTTCATACGAATGTTCGATGAGCGCGGACTATGGCTATGATTCGTTCTACTATTTGAAGAACCAGCTGAAATATATTTTGCTTGGTTTCGCGGGGATGGCGTTCGTTTATTTCTTCATCCGGGATGACTTTTTCGGGAAATTGGCGCATTTGGCCTATGGATTTTCCGTGGTTTGCATTCTTTTGCTCGAAACGTCGATGGGCGTGAATGTAAAGGGGGCCACGCGCTGGCTTGCTTTGGGAACGATGCAGTTTCAGGTGGCGGAGGTCGTGAAAATTGGCGTGATTATCTTCCTCGCCTACATGATTTCGAAGTATGACAAGATGTTGGACAAAACCCGCCTGACCATTTATTTGTGGGCGGTGGGGGGGATTCCCGCCGTGATGCTTCTGCGCATTTCCAATGACTTGAGCAGTAGCGTCGTCGTGTTGGCAATCACGTTTGGCATCAGCTTTATTTGCACGAAGACATGGAAGCTTCATTGTGCGGCGATGGGAGGGGCACTCGCGTTCGTCGCGCTCTACGTTCGAAACATCGCGCAAAACATGCCGGATCCTGACAATTTGGAGGACGTGCCGTTTCGGGTGCTTCGCATCGCGGCGTGGATAGACCCGGAAAAATATGCCTCGGGCTCGGGATATCAGGTGCTGCAGTCGTTGTACGCGGTCGGTTCCGGCGGCTTCATGGGCAAGGGGCTGGGAAATTCCGTGCAAAAACTGGGTGGCATTCCTGAATCGCAAAATGACATGATTTTTTCCATCATTTGCGAGGAACTGGGCGTGTTCGGGGCGATTATGACGATTTTGATGATAAGCTACTTGTTATACCTGATTGTCCGGGTGGCCATGAACTCGGAAAGCTTGTTCGGGTTCGTGCTGGCATTCGGCGTGTTTTTACATATATCCGTACAAGCCATCATCAATATCGCCGTGAACTGTAACTTGTTTCCAAACACGGGGCTTCCCCTGCCGTTTATTTCCGCGGGCGGAACTTCGGTGTTTTGCATGCTGATGGAAATCGCGATGGTGCTGACCGTCTCGCGCACCCATCTGGCGAAAAACGTGAAGAAAGAGTACGAATCACGGTCGGTACGCTGACTTGTTGGCTTTCGGGCGGGCCGTTTGGCGAAATGTCATTGGGCCGACATGGGAGGCTTGTCTTGTTGAAATTATCGCAAAGAAGGACAAGCGGAGTCCGTCAAAGAACAAAATTTGAGGGCTCCGCTTATTTTTAGACTTATGTATTCTTTTTGATTAAGCCTTGTACCATCTGGATCGTGCGGTCGATTTGTGCTTGTTCTTCTTTGGACTTTCCCTCTTTCAGGATGTCTAATATCAGTCCGATTTCTTCGGAAGTAAAACGGATTCCCTTTTTGTTTGCGGTCGTGATGAGTGCCATCATGATGGGAGCCATGTCGCGCCCCGACTTGCCTTGCGTCTGCTCGGCGGCTCGGTGTATCAGCTCCATTTTTATGGGGTCAAGGTTTTTAAGTTGTGGGTTGTTCATCCATTCGTTCATGTGAGTCTCCTCCTTCCTTTTCAAATATGTTCTGGTATGTGCGAAACATTTCTTGCTGGCTTGGGGAAAGCATGTTCTGTAACAAGTCCATCGGGTTCATGGAGGGAAAGCCGTTTGCGAAAGGTGCGTCCGTATTTTCCCACGCGTTTTGTGCCTGCCCTGCATCCGAGTCTTCGCCCATGTCCCGTGTTGCTTCCGCGTCTGATGTTTGCCGTGCGTCCTCGTTTCCTTGCATTCCCTGCATTCCTTGCATTTCCTGCATCATCTGCATCATTTCCATCATGTTCATCATGTTGCGCATGTTTTCGAACATTTCGCGTTCCGGCGGTGAGAGGTATGGCAGGATTTCCTCTATCATGGAGAGCGAGAATCCTTGCGGGTTCGCCTGTCCCTTTTCAGACATGCTTTGTGACGGGGAGAGGGCGTTTGGATTTTCTGAAAAGATCTGTATCGTGTGCTGCAGCTCCATGAATTTGATGAGGATGGCAAGCATCGGCCTCGTCGCGGCGGGAGTGTAGGCAAGCATCAACTTCATCATGCGAAACTGTGGAGGCATCGTCAATTCATCAAATAAGGTCATTGGTCTGGGCGGTTGCTTTTCCATAGGCACTCCCGGGATTTACGTTGTAAAAATATATGCGCCCGGGACGAAGGGTATGCATGAAATCCCCTGCAGCAGAGATTTGTGCTTATGCAGGGGATTTATGCTTATACATACGTCGGTGTAGGGATTGTGTTGCCTTTCCCACATCGATACCGGGGGTTGCCCGTCATGACGCGCGGCCCGACCGGGCCGCACGTCGTAACGGGGGTTCAAAAGGTCGTGATTAGCAGCATCCGTTGCCACAGCCACCACAGAAGATGAGCAGCAGGATGATCCACATGCAGCTGTCATTGCCGCAGCCACAGCCGCATCCGTCACCTCTTCCGCCGAAGAGGCTGCCGCCATTGCAGCCACAGCCGCCGCCGCAGAAGATCAACAGCAGGATGATCCAAAGGCAGGAAGACATTCCGGTGCCACATCCGTTGTTCGCGCAGGATACTCCACAGTTGTTCTCACATCCGCATCCACAATTGTCATTCATGTTAAAAATCCTCCAAAGATGATGTTTACAGTTTCATAATATGTGGTTGGGGGAAATGTGTGAAAGTAAAAATAAAAAAATTTCAAGGTCGGATTTGGTAAGGGAAAGGAGGTAGGCCGGGTCGGTATTTGAAATGGAAAAATCCGGCGTTCGGGCGTAAAATGATAGCAGAGTCAAAAACATGGCAGTGTTGGCGCAAGGAGACAAGTCGGTACCCGTACGCCGATGCCAGGAAACTTATGATATATGAGGAGGTATTTTTATGAGCAGTCAGAGAACCATCTATACGAACAACGGAAAACCGTGGATTGCCATCGCGGGCGAAGTGCACAATTCTAATTCGTCCGATCCGGCCTACATGGAGGGCGTGTGGGAGCAGGCGAAAAAACTTGGCATGAACACGCTCTTGCTTCCCATGAGTTGGGAACTGGTCGAGCCGGAAGAGGGACGATTCGAGTTTGCGTTGACGGACAAGTTGATTGCCCAGGCCAGGGAGCGTGACATGAAGATTGTCTTTCTGTGGTTTGGTACGTGGAAGAACGCCCAGTGCATGTACGCGCCGGAATGGGTAAAGAAGGATTTGACGCGTTTCCCGAGGGCGCAAGTGGAGAAAGGGAAGAACAAGGTGGCTTTGGCGAAGTTTTACGGCATGAGCTACACGACGCTTTCTTATATGGGAGAAGAGACGAACAAGGCAGATGCCAAGGCGTTTGTCGAGTGGATGAAGCATCTTAAGGCGGTGGACGAGCAGGAGCGCACGGTCATCGGCGTCCAGGTGGAGAATGAAACCGGACTGCAGGGCGCGGCGCGGGAGCATTCCGACGCGGCGGACGAGGCATTTGCCGGTGCGGTTCCGCAGGGACTCGTGGATTACATGAAGGCACATGTGGAGAGTATGGAGCCGGAGATGAAGGCGGCGGTAGAAAACGGGGCGGCATCCGGGACTTGGAGCGAGGTGTTTGGCCCCGTGGCGGAGGAAGCGTTTTCTGCATACATGATTTCCGCGTACGTGGAGCGCGTGGCGGCGGCAGGCAAGGAGGTTTACGACCTTCCGATGTCCGCGAATTGTTGGTTGGACAAGGGCGGCGAGCCGGGAACGTATCCGAGCGGCGGCCCGGTGGCGAAGGTGATGGAGATTTGGAGATATGCCGCGCCGTCCATCGACGTGATTGCCCCGGATATTTACGTACCTTATTTCCACAAAATTTGTGATCAGTACATGAAGATGGACAATCCGTTGGTGATTCCGGAGACGGCGGTACATTCCTATGCGGCACCCCGCATGGTCTATTGCGTGGGGCATTACCATGCCGCGTGCTTCGCCCCGTTTGGATTCGAGGACATGGGACGGCCGTTTAACTCGACGCAGGGATATTTGTTCGGAATGGACGTGACCGATCCCCTGCTTCAGACTCCGCAAAATGTGGAAGAATATGGCTGGTGCGGTAATGCGTTACATAACATGATGGACTTGCTGGCTTCCAAATATGGGACGAAGGATTTGCAGGCGGTCATTTCGGAAAAAATAGACATGACGCCGATTGACATGTCCTCCATGGATCCGGCAAAGGGCATGGCGGCGATGATGAAGGGTGACCCGGAAAACGACACCATGATGTTTGGCACGTTTGGGTTCAAGATTATCATGAACATGCCGATGATTGCGCGGAAGGACGGCGTGTGCTTAATCGTAAAGGAAAGCGAGGACACCTATTACTTGTTAGGAAATGCCTGCATGATTTCTCCGTTTTCGGTGGATCCGGCGAAGCCGAATTACGACATCGTCTCTTTGGAAGAGGGGCATTTTGAGAATGGAACGTGGAAGGCGGGACGCCGTTTGAACGGAGACGAGTCGGCAAGTTTGTCCTTTGATGAATACGGAATTTTGAAATTGAAAGTGTTTACTTATGCGTAAAGACGTGTAAACAATGGCCGTAAAAAGTAATGAATGATGGCATCGGCGTGCGGATGGCAATACGCTTCAACGTATTTGTGCGTCATCGTGAATTTTGGCGGGGGATTTCCCCCGTCATTTTTGTGGGAAGAAAGTTATCGGGGGTGCGTCGCACCCTATATTATTTGCGGGTCGCTTTAAAGCCGCGCCTTCCTTTCGAGCTTCCGAAAGTCCCCTGGAAGGACGTGGTATTTTTCTTTGAATTTTTTGTAAAAAAATCCCTGGTTCTGATATCCGATTTGCGCGGCAATGTTTTCGACGGACAAGTCCGTCGTGTGGAGCAGTTTCATGGCCTCGGACAAGCGTACGTCCTGAATGTAGGCGGACAAGGTGAGCCCGATTTGTTTGCGGAAAATACGGTTTAAGTAGTCCGGGCTAAAGTGAAAGGCCGTGCCAATCTGTTGGACGGTCACCGTGGAATGGTGCCTGCGGATGTAGCTTTGGATGTCCTCGAACAGTGCCTGGTGCAAGTCCGCCGTGTCTTGTCTTGCGACTTGCGTGTGGAACTCTTTTGTCAATAAGTCAATCACGCGTTCCACGGCTCCGATGGAGAGATGCTTTTTGCCCGGAAGGTTTGCGGACATTTCTTGTAAAAGCAACGTTAAAATGGCGGTCGTCTGCGGGGCGTTCCCTGCCGGGGAAAAACGGATGTATAAGTACTGGCTTCGCTTTTCGTTTATCAGCTTTTTCAGGCTCTGCGTGTAATCCTCCTCCCCGCGGGATTCCATATGGCGTGTGAAGAAGCTGTCGTCGATGTCAAGGCAAATCAGGGTGCAGTCTTCCTTATATAAGTATTCCCCGTGCATGATGTCGGAATTAATCAGGACGAATTCTCCTTGGTTGAAGGAAAGCGCTTCTTCTTCAATTTGTATGCTCAGACGGCCCTCGATGATGTAGGTCAGTTCGATGGAGTTGTGGGAATGCATCTTGCACATCGTCCCGGAGGAAAAGGGCGAAATCCAGGCATAACAGCGAGGTATGGAAAAGCCCGCATAGAAATAACCACGTAATTGCTCCGTGTTCGTATACCACCCTGAAAGCGTGACGAGGTCGTACAAGGGTCTGCTTTGCGAAAGGCTGACGTGATGGATTTGGGATACAAAATCCTCATGTTCGGCGATATCGGAAGGCTGTAACATGGAACTGGAGTGGTTTTGAATAAGCCGGTGCAAATACTTTTTCAATTCTGCATTTGATACCATGGGAAGGTTCCTTTCGTACATGTAAATATGCCGTTATCTGTACATCGACGTTATCATAACATGATGGCAACATGTCGTCAAGTGACCGGGAATAGAAAAAACGCCGGTGTCAAGAAAAAAACTTGACAGATTTATTTTTTTGGTGTACTATACCAAAGGTGATGGGCATGGATGAAATTTTGGAGCAGGCATTGCTGTTCGATTTTTATGGGGAACTGCTTTCCGAGCGGCAGAAAGAGGTATATCAGTATTACGTGTTTGATGATCTTTCGTTAGGCGAGATTGCCGCCGAGGTTGGCATGAGCCGGCAAGGGGTTCACGATCTTGTAAAACGCGGCAGGCTGATGTTGGAAGACTATGAGCGAAAGCTGCATTTGGTAGAGAAGTTCATGTCAGTCAAAGAGAAGGTGCAGCAGATAGACCGCCTGCTTGATACGTACGAGGGGGATTGCCGTGTGGAAAACCCGCAGGAACTGTTGGAGAAGATTCGGAAAATCGCGGATCTGATTATAGAAGAATTATAGGCGGCAGGGAAATTTCAGGCGGTAGAGAATGATAGCTGGTAAAGAAGGATAATAAAGGAGTCATGGGATGGCATTTGACAGCTTAACGGAAAAACTTCAAAACGTGTTTAAGAACCTGCGCGGCAAGGGACGTTTGACGGAGGAGGACGTGAAGGCCGCCTTAAAGGAAGTGAAGATGGCACTTCTGGAAGCGGATGTCAACTTCAAGGTGGTCAAGGGATTTGTGAGGGACGTTCAGGAGCGCGCCGTTGGGCAGGACGTGATGAACGGCCTGAACCCGGGGCAGATGGTCATCAAGATTGTAAACGAGGAACTCGTGAAGCTGATGGGGTCCGAGACGACGGAGATTAAGTTCCAGCCGGGCAGTGCCATTACCGTCATCATGATGGCGGGTCTGCAGGGCGCGGGTAAGACGACGACCACGGCGAAGCTGGCAGGCAAGTTTAAGCTAAAAGGGAAGAAACCGCTCTTGGTGGCTTGTGACGTGTATCGCCCGGCGGCCATCAAGCAGTTACAGATAAACGGCGAGAAGCAGGGCGTGGAAGTGTTTTCCATGGGAGACAGGATAAAGCCCGCCGACATCGCCAGGGCCGCCCTTGAGCACGCGGTGAAGAACCACAACAATCTGGTGATTCTTGACACGGCCGGCCGTCTCCACGTTGACGAGGAGATGATGGCGGAGCTTCAGGAAATCAAAGAGGCGGTGGAGGTTCACCAGACCATACTCGTGGTCGATGCCATGACCGGGCAGGACGCGGTCAACGTGGCGAAGAACTTTAACGAAAAAATCGGGATTGACGGCGTGATCGTGACCAAGCTGGACGGCGACACGCGGGGCGGCGCGGCATTGTCCATCAAGGCGGTGACCGGAAAGCCGATTCTTTATGTTGGCATGGGGGAGAAGCTTTCGGACTTGGAGCAGTTCTATCCTGACCGCATGGCTTCCCGCATACTGGGCATGGGCGACGTGCTGACATTGATTGAGAAGGCCGGGGAGGAACTTGATGAGGAAAAGGCCCGGAAGATGACCGAGAAGATGAAGAAGGCCCAGTTCGATTATGAGGATTACTTAGAGAGCATGGACCAGATGAAGAAGATGGGCGGCTTGTCCAGCATCATGGGCATGATGCCGGGACTCGGCGGGATGGGCGGTATGGGAAATAAGAAGATGCCGAACATCGACTCGGAGGAAAGCGAGAAGCGGATGGCCCGGATGGAGGCCATGATTTACTCGATGACGCCTGCGGAGCGGCAGAATCCCGACCTGATCAATCTGTCTCGGAAGCATCGTATTGCCAAGGGGGCGGGCGTGGACATCGCGGAGGTCAACCGCATGGTGAAGCAGTTCAATGAGACGCGCAAGATGATGAAAAAATTGCCCGGTCTCATGGGTGGCAGGGGTGGTAAAAAGGGACGTTTTCGTTTTCCCTTTTGACACATAAATCGCGCTTGGCATGGATGGAGATCCATATGCCGGCGCGGGTACAAAAAAGAATAAAATATCAAGAAAAGGTGGAGGTAACTAAAAATGGCAGTAAAAATCAGATTGACAAGGATGGGAAAGAAGAAGGCTCCTTTCTATAGAATCATCGTGGCGGATTCCAGATCCCCGAGGGACGGAAGATTCATCGAAGAGATCGGAACCTATGATCCGAACCACGATCCGAGCGAGTTCAAGGTAAACGAGGAAGCGGCTAAGAAGTGGCTGGCAAACGGCGCACAGCCGACGGAAGTCGTCAGCAAGATTTTCAAGGCGGCGGGCATTGAGAAATAAGCTTGTGTTTTGTGGCACGGCAATAAGCCAATGAAGCGGTGGTGTAACTGTGAAGCCGCTTGGAGGAGACTTAGATGAAAGAATTAGTTGAAGTAATCGCGAAGGCACTGGTTGACAATCCGGAGGGCGTCGTCGTTACCGAGAGGCAGGACGGCAGGACGACCGTGTTGGAGGTTCGCGTGGCGGACGGCGACATGGGCAAGGTGATTGGCAAGCAGGGACGCATTGCAAAGGCCATCCGTGCCGTGGTGAAAGCGGCGGCGGCCAAGGAAGACCAGAGGGTGGTCGTGGACATCATTCAGTAGGAAACGGTGTCGATTTGTCGACGGTTTCGAAGGATAATATGACAGAAGGGACAGCCCGCGCGGACTGTCCTTCTTGTGATATGGGAATATGTTCATGAATTGGGTGAAAGGGTAAGGAACATGGAACAATTTTTGCAGGTGGGGGTCATTTCTTCCACGCACGGCGTGCGCGGGGAGGTAAAGGTGTTTCCGACGACGGATGACCCCAGACGTTTTTTGGATTTGAAAAAAGTGATGTTGGATACGGGGACGGAACGGATTTCCCTGGAGATTTCAAGCGTGCGGTTTTTTAAGAAACTGGTCATCGTGAAATTCAAGGGGATTGACAATATAAACGAGATTGAACGATATAAGGGAAAGAGCTTGTTGGTGAGCCGCAAGGACGCGGTGGAACTTGAGGAGGACGAATATTTCATCGCGGACCTGGTCGGGATGGAGGTCGTCACGGAAGACGGGGAGAGGGGCGTTTTAAAGGACGTGCTTACGACCGGGGCCAACGAGGTTTACGTCATCGAGTTTGAAACCCTTGGCGAAGTACTGGTTCCGGCCATCCGCCAGTGCATTTTGGACGTGGACGTGGAGAACGCGCGGATGAAGGTTTATCTGCCGGAAGGGTTGGTGTGACATGAACTTCCATATATTGACCTTGTTTCCGGAAATGGTCATGAGCGGGTTGAATACGAGCGTCATCGGCCGGGCGGTGGCAAAAGGCCTGCTTGGCATCGAGGCGGTCAACATTCGCGATTATGCATATAACAAGCACCAAAGCGTTGACGACTATCCGTATGGCGGCGGCGCGGGGATGCTGATGCAGGCGGAGCCGGTGTATTTGGCCTACGAGGCGGTGGCAGAGATAATCCGGACGAGAAGAGCCGAAGAAGCGGCGGCATGCAAGGAAACAGAGGCCGCAGGAGAAGAGAGAAAAGTAACACTGACCGGGCGGCCGCGCGTGGTGTACCTGTCCCCCCAGGGAGAGACGTTTTGCCAGGGGATGGCCGAGGAACTGGCGCGGGAAGAGGATGTTGTTTTGCTGTGCGGGCACTATGAGGGGATTGACGAGCGCGTGTTGGAAGAGATTGTTACGGATTACGTTTCCATCGGCGATTACGTGGTGACGGGCGGCGAATTGCCGGCGATGGTGATGGTGGACGCCATCTCCCGCCTGGTGCCGGGAGTTCTGCACAATGACGCGTCGGCGGAGTCCGAGTCGTTTCATGACAATTTGCTGGAGTACCCGCAGTATTCCAGGCCGGAAGAATGGCATGGAAAAAAGGTGCCGGAAGTTTTGCTGTCGGGGCATCATGCCAATATTGAAAAATGGCGGCGGGAACAGTCTATTTTACGTACGAGGGAACGCAGGCCGGATTTGCTCGAAAAGAGCGAGTTGACGGAGAAGGAGAGGGCATGGCTGGAAGAGACATGGCGAGAGAAGGAAAACGGGCGGATAGAGAAGTAGAGGGCAAGATGGAAAATAATGGGCGGGTCGACAAAGAGACGGAACATGGAGTGGAAGAGGGCATGGTGGAATGGAAGGAAGGAAGCGCGGAAGAGGTCGCGGTCTTGATTCCCTGCTATAACGAAAGCATGACGATTAAGAAGGTCGTGGAGGATTTTCGCAAAGCCCTGCCGAAGGCAAAAATCTACGTTTATGACAATAATTCGGATGATGGTACGGACGAGGCGGCGAAAGAAGCGGGAGCCATCGTCCGATACGAGCGCCGCCAAGGCAAGGGGAACGTGATTCGTTCCATGTTTCGGGACATTGATGCCGATTGTTATATCATGGTGGACGGGGATGACACGTACCCGGCGGAAAGCGCGCCGGAAATGGTCAGGCTGGTATTGGAAAAAAGAGTGGACATGGTGATAGGCGACCGCCTTTCGTCCACATATTTTCGGGAGAATTCCCGGCCGTTTCACAACATGGGAAATCGTCTTGTCTGCTTTTTGATTAACCGTCTGTTTCAAAACCGGATACATGACATCATGACCGGGTATCGCGCGTTTGGAAAGTTGTTCGTGAAATCATTTCCCGTCATGTCCCAAGGGTTCGAGATCGAGACGGAGATGACCGTGCACGCCTTGGATAAAAATTTCGTGCTGGAAGAGATTCCGGTAGTGTATCGCGACCGTCCCGAGGGAAGCGTCTCGAAATTGGACACGATGAAGGACGGCATGCGGGTGTTGGGGACGATAGCCACCTTGTTTCGGGAATATCGCCCATACTATTTTTTTTCGTCCATCAGTCTGCTTTTGTGGCTGGTGGCGACGGCATTTTTCTTTCCGATTTTGCTGGAATTTTTCAAAACGGGCCTGGTGCCGCGTTTCCCGACATTGATCGTGGTGGGCGTGGTGGCGACGGCGGGGATTTTGTTGTGGATTTGCGGTGTCATTTTACAAGTGATCGCCAACAAGCACCGGCAGTTGTACGAGATGATGCTGAACATGATGGCGCAGATGGCGCAAAAGATGTAAAAACTACTTGCGGTTTGCCCAAAAGTATGGTAAAGTATAACAGTTGTTTGTGAGAAGAATGCGATGTTCCGCTGGCACTTAATGAACTGTCACAAGTTATTTTGCAACAGATTCGAAGCGTGTTAAGAGCGTCAAAGATGAAGGAGGATGCACAAATGAACGACATTATTAAGAACATTGAAGCAGAGCAGCTCAAGGAGAACGCTCCGCAGTTCAGAGTGGGAGATACGGTAAGGGTATCTGCAAAAATCAAAGAAGGTAACCGTGAGAGAATCCAGGTTTTCGAAGGCACCGTGTTGAAGAGACAAGGTGGCGGAGTCAGGGAGACGTTCACGGTCAGGAAGTTTTCAAACGGCGTGGGTGTCGAGAAGACATGGCCGTTGCATTCCCCGAACGTGGAGAAAGTGGAAGTGGTTCGCAGGGGTAAGGTTCGCAGGGCGAAGCTGAACTATTTGAGAAACCGCGTTGGTAAGAGTGCGAAGGTGAAAGAATTAGTAAAATAAGGTTACGCTTCGGTCAGGTCTGCGCGCTTGCCGCGTTGGCCGTGCGAAGACGTGATGGTGTCAATGGGCATCCAGCCCATTGCCGTAGGCAATTTAAAAATGGCTGGACGCCGTCATAAACCACGGTCGCTTAGGCCGTGGTTTATGACAAATAGGTGAGGATGAGAGGGACAATTACAGATTTGTAGTTTGTCCCTTTTCTTCTATAAAAAGGAGTCGTATATGCATTTTCAATGGTATCCGGGTCATATGACCAAGGCCAAGCGGATGATGCAGGAAGATATCAAGTTGATTGATTTGGTGATTGAACTGGTGGATGCCAGAATCCCGATGAGCAGTCGCAACCCGGACATTGACGAACTGGGGAAGAACAAGGCGCGGCTGATTCTCCTGAATAAATCTGATTTGGCGGAGGACGTAAAAAACGACGAGTGGACGTCGTATTTTCAAAATAAGGGCTATTTCGTGGTAAAGGTGAATTCCAGAAACGGCGCGGGGCTGAAATCCATCAACACGGTGATTGGCCAGGCATGTAAGGAAAAGACCGAGCGTGACAGGAAGCGCGGCATTTTAAACCGGCCGGTGCGGGCAATGGTCGTGGGAATTCCCAACGTCGGCAAGTCCACCTTTATCAATGCCCTGGCGGGCAAGTCTTGCACGAAGACGGGAAACAAGCCGGGAGTGACCAAGGGCAAGCAGTGGATTCGCCTGAATAAGAGCGTGGAACTTCTGGACACGCCGGGGATTTTGTGGCCGAAATTCGAGGATCAGACGGTGGGGCTTCGATTGGCCTTCATCGGTTCCATCCGGGACGAGGTTCTTCAGGCGGAGGAACTGGCGGCGGAACTTGTTACATTTCTGAAGGAAAATTATCCAGGTGTTTTGAAAGCGAAATACGAGGTGGACGAGACGGGAGGCAAATTCGAGATTTTGCGCGAGATTGCAAAGAATCGTCATTGTCTGTTAAAGGGAAGTGAACTGGACGTGGAGAAGGCGGCAAGGCTTCTTTTGGATGATTTTCGGAATGGAAGGCTAGGACGGATTACGTTGGAATTTCCAGAATCGTATCGGGAATGAGAAGGATTGCGTTGGAATTTTCGAAAATCGTATCGGGATTGAACTTGAAAGCGTAGGTGCATTATGGACAAGAATAAAAAAATAGAGGAAAAAAATCAGGAAAAGGGCGTGATAAGGGAGCTGCTTGGATGGGTGGTCTACATCGCGTTTATCGTGGTCGCGTCTTTTTTGGTTCTTACGTTTGTCGGGCAGCGAACCAAGGTGGATGGGCGCTCCATGGAAACCACGTTGTATGACGGGGACAATTTGTGGGTGGATAAATTATCTTTCCGGTTTCGGGAGCCGGAGCGTTATGAAATTATTGTTTTCCCATATAAATATAAAGAGAACACGTATTATATCAAGCGCATTATCGGCCTTCCGGGCGAGACGGTACAAGTTCAGGACGGCTATGTGTACATTGACGGGGTGAAATTGGATGAACATTACGGGAACGAGCTGATGGATAACCCTGGGATTGCCGCCACGCCGATTACGCTGGGTGATGATGAGTACTTCGTGCTGGGTGACAACCGTAATCATAGTTCGGACAGCCGGGACGAGAGCGTGGGCGTATTAAAGCGCGAGGATCTGGTCGGCAGGGCGTGGGTGCGCATCTGGCCGCTTGACCGGCTCGGGGTAATCCGGCACGAGTAAGCGAAAAAAGTATGGTCGGGATGAATTCGGGCAGTTCGGCATAAGCGAAAAAAGCACGATTAGGAGAAACGCGGGGAATTTGACATGGGTGAAAATATCGGCGTGATTAAAAAGAAGTTTGAAGAGGCAGGGACGGAAGAATTAGCGGCCTTGTACGAGGAATATGGTGCGGATGAAAGGACGGGAGTGCGGACGTTGATTTCCAAGTATCGCCGCAAGGAAGAAAAGCTTGCGGCGGAACGGAAACGCCTAAAGGCCATGCACGAGTTCGAGGAACGTTATGCCGGCTGCGAGTTCATTTGTGGAATCGACGAGGCCGGGCGCGGCCCACTGGCCGGGCCGGTAGTGGCCGGGGCAGTGATTTTGCCGAAAGACTGTGAGATTTTGTACTTGAATGATTCGAAGCAGGTTTCGGCGAAAAAAAGGGAAGAGCTTTACCAGGAAATCATGGAAAAGGCGGTCGCCACGGGAATCGGGATGGCGTCTCCGGGAAGGATTGACGAGATAAACATTTTGCAGGCGACGTACGAGGCGATGCGGGAGGCAATCGCGAAGCTGGGCGTGGTACCAGACGTCCTTTTGAACGACGCGGTCACGATTCCGCTAGTGCCGATTTGCCAAGTGCCGATTATCAAGGGAGACGAAAAAAGCGTGTCCATCGCGGCGGCCAGCATTCTGGCCAAGGTGACGAGGGATCGATTGATGGTTCAGTATGAGGAAATATTGCCCGGGTACGGGTTCGCGAAGCATAAGGGATACGGATCGAAGGAGCATGTCGAGGCCTTGAAGAGACTGGGGCCGTCCCCGATACATAGGGAGACGTTTATCGCAGGGATACTGGGGAGGTAAGGATGGAAAAGAAAAGCCAGAACATGCGGGCCAAGGGCGCGGTGTACGAGCGGGCGGTCGGGTTTTACCTGGAACGGCAGGGCTACGAGATTCTGGCATTTAATTACCGTTGCCCGTTGGGGGAAATTGACATTGTCGCCAGGGAGGGCGGTTATCTGGTGTTTTGTGAGGTGAAGTACCGCCAAAATGCTTCGAAGGGAAGCCCGCTTTCGGCGGTCGGCCCTGGAAAGCAGCGGACGATTTATCGTTGCGCGCAGTGGTATTTGAGCGAGAAGCGTTTGGGCGATGTCGCGTGCCGGTTTGACGTGGTCGGAGTGGAAGGAAGCAAAATCACGTTGGTGAAGAATGCGTTTGAAGGATAATTTATTCACGCGGGCAACGAACGGATAAAGGAGAGGGCATGGATCTAGGGTTGAATTACAAAAATCAAGAACCGATTTTTCGCGAGGTGGAAGGGGAAACGCCATACTTGGAATTTCACCTTCTTGCGGATGCGGGCGTGGTGCGGCATGCGTTTTCGACGCGGCTCGGCGGAATCAGCAAGGGGTGCTTTTCGTCTTTGAACCTGAGTTTCACCCGGGGGGACGACGAGGCCGTGGTGCGGGAAAATTTTCGGCGGATTGCCGCCGCGATTGGCGTGCGCTGCGAGGACATGGCATTTTCCCAGCAGACGCACACGACCAACGTCCATGTGGTGACGAAGGATGACAAGGGGATGAATGCGTTGCACCTGATGGCTTCCCCGGACGCACCCTCACCGTCGTTGCCGGTGAGGACGGACGTGGACGGACTGGTGACAAACGTGCCGGGAATTTGTCTCGTGACGTTTTTTGCCGATTGCGTGCCTTTGTATTTTGTCGATCCGGTGAGGCGGGTAATCGGGTTGAGCCATTCAGGATGGAGGGGGACGGTTGGCAAGATTGGAAAAGTGACGGTGGAACGGATGCGGGATGTGTTCGGGTGCGACCCGAAGGACATTCTGGCGGCGATAGGCCCTTCGGTGTGCCAGGAATGTTATGAAGTGAGCGAAGACGTGATAGAGCGGTTTCAAGAAAATTTTGCGCCCTCGTCTTGGCAGGAACTATATTATCGCAAGGAAAACGGAAAGTACCAGCTCGATTTATGGAAGGCGAACGAACTGGTATTTTTGGAGGCGGGAATTTTGCCGCGAAACATGGCGGTGACGAACCTTTGTACACATTGTAATAGTAAAATACTATATTCTCATCGGGCGATGGGAAACGAGAGGGGGAACTTGGCGGCATTTTTGGCTTTGAAAGGAGAGTAGGGTACATGGGTGAGGACATAAAAGAGGTGGCCATCCAGTCGGCGATGGAAACGGCGAATGATATCAGCCAGGAGGTTTCGGCGATTCCCGAATTTGTTGGAAAGCACATCCCGGATTTCGTTCAGTTCGGGATTCGTGCGTTGGTGGCGGTACTTATTTTTTTCGTGGGGCGTTTTTTGATCCGGTGGTTACGAAAGCGCGTGAAATATTTTTTCAATCGGACAAATGCGGATGCCGGGGTGGCACAGTTTACGGATTCCATCTTGAAATTCGGACTATACGTCGTGTTGGTGATGATTATCCTGGCCAATTTGGGCGTGGAACTTTCCTCGTTTATGGCACTGTTCGCCGGGGCCGGGGTAGGCGTGACGTTGGCGTTGCAGGGCACGTTGTCTAATTTTGCCGGCGGGGTCTTGATTTTGATGCTGAAGCCGTTCAAGGTCGGGGATTACATCATCGAGGATACGAACAAGGACGAGGGAACGGTGAAGGAAATCCAGATTTTTTATACCAAGCTGACCACCGTGGATAACAAGACAATCGTCATTCCGAACGGGATGCTGACGAACAATAGCTTGACCAATGTCACGGCGAAGAACGAGCGGCAGCTTGACCTTCGAATTTCCATTTCTTATGGGGCTGATTTGAAAAAGGCGAAGCATCTTTTGGAAGCCATGTTGGTCGAGGACGAGAAAATCATGACGGAGACGGCGGAGTGGAGCGTGTTCGTGGACTCCCTGGGGGAAAGCGCGGTGGTGCTCGGCGTGCGCGCGTGGGTGCGGACGGACGAATACTGGCCGGTCAGGTGGGCACTATTGGAGCGGATTAAGTTGGAGTTTGACGAGGAAGGAATCGAGATTCCTTATCCGCAGATGACGGTGCACGTGCGAGGAGAGGAGTAGGGAGGTACAAAAGATGGCGGAATTAGTGAGAAAGTCCATATTGAGCGGGATACTGGTTGGAATCGGCACGGTAATTAACACGCTTGCGCCTGACAAGACCGTCGGCGCGCTGCTCTTTAGTTTCGCATTGTTGACCATCATTCATTTACAATTGACGCTTTATACCGGGAAGATTGGGTTCATAGGGCAGACGAAGGCGAATGAACTGGCCGTCATGCTGGGGTGTAATTTTGTCGGCGCGGCTTTGCCGCCCGTGCTGGTCGCGTTGGTACGCGGTGAGTTTCGTGACTCGTTCGTGGCCGCCGCGCAAGGGAAGTTTGGCAAGAGCCATCTTGCCTTGTTCATACTGGGAATCCTATGCGGGGTGATGATGTTCGTCGCAGTGTATACAAAGAAGGACGTCATCGTCGTGTTTTGCATCATGATTTTTATCTTGTCGGGATTTGAGCACTGCGTGGCGGACTTTCCGTACTTGTTGTATGCGTTTTCTCTGGAAAATGTCGGGAAACTGCTATGCGTCATCGCGGGCAACTCGGTCGGGTCAATTGGGATATATTATCTTGCAAGGGCAAAGGCGTAGGGGTTGCGCGAGGGAGATTGTGGAGGAAGAAAATTATTTACGCATAAGCGGAAAAGTGGCAGGGTGTAAAAACTTTGTCACTTTTATTATAGTGATAAATAATAGGAAATAAAAATTTCAACATTTTTTTGTTAGGTACCTTGACAAAATATCGTTGTTGAATTATAATCAAGGTACCTAATGAAAAGGAGGGCTAATTTATGGCAGAAAAAAATATTTGTCCCGGTTGCGGGAGACAATGTGATTTGAGCGAGCCGCATTGCGGCAGAGGAGAAGCATATCGCCGTACAAGGGAGATGCCACAGCAGCAACATGGAAAAGAATATCAAAATGAAACGGGACATTCCCACGGAAAGGAATCCTACCATGAGACGGGGCGTCCACACGGAAAGGAATCCTACCATGAGACGGGGCATCCACATGGAAAGGAATGTTATCATGAGACGGGACACCTCCACGGAAAGGGATCTTATTATGAGATGCGCAAGGCGTATTACCAGGCTGCAGATACGAACGAAAAGCTGATTATCAATTTGCGGGATTTGAGCCATATCATGCGGTTTTTGTATGAGGGAAAAGCAAGCCAGAAGCGTATTTTAATTATCCTGAACGAGTCGAAGAAGATGACGCAGAGGGATTTGACGGAGCGTTTGGGAATCCAGCCGGGGTCGGCCAGTGAAATCCTTTCCAAGCTGGAAAGCGCGGGCTTGATTCTTCGCACCCCGAGCGAGGCGGATCGCAGGACTACGGACATTTGTCTAACGGATAGTGGCAGGAAAGTGGCCACAGAGGCCTCGGCACGGCGCCAAAAACAGCGTGAAGAAATGTTTTCGTGCCTTTCAAAAGAAGAGCGGCAGGAACTTTTGTCGTTGCTGGAAAAGGTCTGTGCCGACTGGAACAGTCGTTATAGTGAAGGAAATGCGCATGGATACGGACGTCATCATGATGCTCACGGCTCTCATGATGGCCATGGCCGTCACGGCCATTTTGCTGGCGGGAGAGTTTGAAGTGGGAAATGGTACGGGCACGCCGGGAACCGTCATGGCGGCACTTACTTACACGACGCAGCTTTTAAATGGCATTTTGATGCTCGTCATGTTATTCCAAAACATTTCCAAAGGAATCGCCTCGTGGGAGCGGGCAGAATGTGCTTTCCCATATCGACTTGACGATACGTAAAGGGGAAACCGTGGCCGTCATGGGGGCGACCGGGAGCGGCAAGACCACGATCGTAAATCTTCTCATGCGGTTTTATGAGATGGAGAGCGGGGAAATCTATATCAATGAACAGAATATACGGGATGTCGCAAGGGCCAGCCTGCGGCGGAACAACTCGCGGTGGCGGTGGAAATGAGCCAGTGCCAGGAAATGATTGAGCTTCTTCCACAAGGATGTGACACGGTGCTGACCGGATCCGGCGCAAATATCAGCCGGGGGCAGCGGCAGCTCATCACCATCGCCCGCGCGTTTGTCGCCGACCCGAAAATCCTGATTTTGGACGAAGCCACCTCCAACGTGGATACCCATACCGAAAAGGCGATACAAGATGCCATGCAACGCATTATGCAAGGACGCACCAGCATCGTGATCGCGCACCGCCTCTCTACAATCCGGGATTCCGACCTTATCGTCGTCATGGATCACGGTGAAATCGTTGAGAGCGGAAATCACGAGGCGTTGCTTGTAAAGAAGGGGAAGTACTATGAGTTGTACATGACCCAGTATGCGGGTTTTGCAACATAAGCAAAGGAAGACGATGCCATTACCATGTGCCGCTTTTGCATGTAGTGCGGCACGGGATTTTGTGCATTTTTCTTGAATGGCACGACACCGTTTTTCGTAGAAAATGTCCTTTGATTTTTAAATGTGGAAAAAGTATAATATTACCTGGCAATTTAATCAGGCAAATTAACGACACATGTGGCGCACCGCGCGTAAATCTGATTACGGTACGGAAACTGCAGGTGTCTTTTTTTGCGCAAAATAAAGGAGGATTTATGGAAAACAGTAATTATCTTGGTACGGAAAAAGTTGGGAAGCTGCTACGGCAGTTTGCAATCCCTTGCATCTGTTCCCTCATCATTTCATGTCTTTACAACATTGTAGACCAGATATTTGTGGGTAACGGCGTAGGGTATTTGGGCAACGCCGCCACTGGCGTAATCTTTCCGATTACGGTAGTGGGATGGGGGCTGAGCTTGTTTTTTGGTGACGGGGCGGCCGCCGCGCTGAGTGTTTCTTTGGGGCGCGGGGAAACGAAGGAAATTCATAGGAGCGTTGGCGGCGCGATCCTTGGGTCCTTTCTCTCCGGCGTGGTAGTGATTGCCATTGCCTATCTGTGGGGGGACGGCTTGTTGCTCCTCATCGGTGCAACGGATGCCAATCTTAAGATGGCCCATGATTACGGCGTGATTATTTTCGCGATGATGCCGCTTGCCATGACGCAGAATACCCTGGCATCCATTATCCGGGCGGATGGCAGTCCGAAATACGCCATGATGGCCATGCTCACCGGGGCGGTCATCAACATTATCGGTGATCCGGTGGCAATTTTCGCACTTGGCATGGGAATCAAGGGCGCGGCTTGGGCCACTATCCTTGGACAGTTCGTCAGTTTCCTGATTTGTGCGGTGTATTTGGGGCGATCTAAGACTTTCCGGGTGAGCGCTTCCAGTTTTAGGCCAAGCATCGCGCTTTTGAAACCAGTAATGGCATTGGGGACTTCCAGCTTATTGACGCAGCTTTCCATCGTGGTCATTACGGTAGTCAATAATATCCTGCTGGTGAAGTATGGTGCCAAATCCCCTTATGGCGCGGATATTCCCTTGGCGGCGTTTGTAGTCATTATGAAACTCTTTCAAATCGTGTTGAATGTCGCCATTGGCATCGCCGCCGGCGCACAGCCGATTGTGGGCTATAATTATGGTGCAAAGAACTATGACCGGGTACGGGAACTGCTAAAGCTGATGATGAAGTGGACGGCCATTGTCGGACTGGTCTGCATGGTTTTGTTCGAAGCCGTTCCTGGCGTGTTCATCCGGATGTTTGGTTCGGCGGATGATCCCGTTTATTTCGATTTCGCCATACTCTGCCTGCGGATTTACCTTTCCTTTATCCTTGTTACTTGTGCCCAAAAGGTCTGCGCCATATTTCTGCAGTCCATCGGCAAGGCCAAGGCGGCCGCGCCTTTGTCTGTCCTGCGGGACGTGCTGCTGATTGTTTTTTCCTTACTGATTCCGCTCGTCATGGGTGTCACCGGCATTTTCTGGGCGTCACCGATTGCCGATGTACTGGCCATACTGGTTACGGCGGCGGTCATGATTCGGGTATGGAGAGAATTAAGTCATGGGACGAAGGCCGAAGAGCCCGTGGCAGCCATCTTGCCTTCCCGTCAGGGGGTAATCATCACGATTGCCAGGGAACACGGTTCCGCCGGAAAGCGGATTGGCCAGTTGGCGGCCGAACGGCTGGGCATTCCCTGCTATTACAAGGAGCTGGTGGCGGTTGCCGCCCAGGAAAGCGGTCTGGCACAAGAATTTATTTCCGGCCTCAATTCCGATGAGAATGCCGTTATGAGGGAACTGTACCTCACTGCCGACCCGGTGAAGCGCGCCGTCGCGGCGCAGGAAAAAGCCATCCGCCGGATTGCGGATGCCGGATCCTGCGTCATCATAGGGCGTTCGGCTGATTATGTGCTGCGGAACTATCAGGACGTGGTGCGCGTCTTTATCTATGCCCCCAAGAGTTACCGTGAGAAAAAGGTAATGGAAATGTACGGGGACAGCCCGGAAGCCGCTAAAAAGAGCATTGCCCGGTCTGATGCGGCCAGAGGCGCCTATTACAAAAATGTTTCCGGGCAGGAATGGGGCAATCCACATGGTTATGAACTGTGTATTGACGCATCGGTGGGCGAGGAGGCTGTTGCGGACTTAATATGCAGCTATGTCGGCCGGATGCCATCACACCGTGCGGCCGAAGGCGGTGAAAAATAAATATTTTTGAAATAGTTCTGCACAAAATGCCATTTTAGTAGCGTTGGTGTACGGATGACGTGTTGCCATTCGTACACCAACGTTATTTTTTGCATATAATGCAAAGAAACATAAACTAAAAAGGTATGCGAAGAAATGAAAGAATATGTAAGGTTATCATTAGAAACACATCTTTTTTTTGGAAGAATCATGAAGGAACATTCTTTTTTCCTGCTCGCCGGATTTCCCGCGAAGGAAACAGAGTTTATACGGCGCGCGGATCAGTTCCGGGAAGAATTTGAAGACGGGCTGAGAAAGACCGTAAGGCTCGCGGACGGTATTGTAGGCGAATGCGTCTTGCGCTCCGGGGAGGTTGTGACCGAGTTTACACAAAAGGCGGAATGCCAGACCAAAAATCTGACGGGAATTCCGATTGACGTAAAGATTACCGAGGCGGAGGAGCGGCTCCATGCCGGAAGCTGCGTCATGGTAAACAGGGAGATGGTTCATCATGTAAAAATGTTGAATAGGCAGATGCTCAGAAGTCTGAATGGCTTGATTGCGTTGAAGGAAGAAATCCTGACGGATATGACAAGGTGCAGACTTTACACGACAAACTATCCACTGTTGATCGAGCACATTCTAAGGGAAGCGAAAATGTACCGGCAGATTCTATCCGAGCTTGAAAACAGAGGCAGAATCTTTGCTCCCGACTTAAAAAATCTTGAAATATTCTGGAACCAGATCATGATGGAACATGCCCAGTTCATTAGGGGGCTTCTTGATCCGACAGAGTGTGAACTGATTGAAACGGCCGATGAATTTGCCGAAGACTACTGCCGCCTTTTGAAAGAGGCGAGAGAACAGGATGCGAGGGCGACAAACGCCTTGACCGCAAAAATCCTGCGGACGACCAGACAATATCAGCGATTTAAGACGGCGGGAACAGAAGGGATTACGGGCTGTGAAATCCGCTCCATCATCCTTCCGCTTTTGGCAGACCACGTGCTTCGTGAAGCAAATCATTATCTGCGGATTTTGGAACATGTACAGAAAGGCGGAAATTAGCCATGGAATTATGCAAATATCCCAGGACGGGAAATGTCAGAACTTTTCATATTGAAGCGATACAGATTCCTATTGTATATAATCGATACGGAGACTATGACCCCGACGGCCTGCTCTATGTGCTTGAGGAGGACGCGGAAAGGATTAAAAGAGAGGCCATTCAAAGATTTGAGATGGATGTACCGCAGCCATATAAGGAAGTACGGCCGTTGGTAATCCGGGTCAACTTGGGGGACACGGTGAAGGTTCGGTTCCGAAATTGCCTGGGCCGCCGACTGTCAATCCACGTACAAGGACTTTCTTATGATGTCAATACGTCGGACGGAAGCAGCGTAGGATACAATGACGACAGTACCACGAGCGGGGAAATCTGGTATACATGGTATGCCGATGCCGAGGGCGTGTACTTGTTTAATGACATGGCGGATTCCAGAAGCACCGAAGATGCAACGAACATTCATGGCTTGTTTGGCGCCATCATTGTAGAAGCGCCGGAGGCGAAGTGGTTTGATCCGGAAACGGGGGAAGAACTGGAAAGCGGACTAATGGCAGATATTTATCAGCCGGGACGGCCGGCTTTCAGGGAGTATAGTGTCTTTTTCCATGATGAGTTGGAAATCCTGAATAAAGAGGGTAAACCGCCACTCGATCCTCATACTGGGCTTCCATCGTCAACAACGGCAATCAGCTACCGCTCCGAACCCATGCGGAACCGAATGCCGGAAACACATGACCCGGCTGATTCTGCGGAGGACGTATCTATGAGTTCCTGGGTATACGGTGATCCGGCACCGCCAATTCTTTTCGCCTATGTCGGTGATCCGGTAAAGATACGGCTGCTTCATGGAGGAGTGAAGGAAACCCATGTTTTCCATCTTCACAATCATCAGTGGAGGTTGGAAAATGATAATCCGGTTTCAACGATTCTGGATTCTGTCACCATCAGCCCGCAGGAATGTTATACGCTGGATATACTATATGGAGCGGGAAGCCTGAACGGGGTGATTGGGGACGTGATATTCCATTGTCACCTCTATCCTCATTTTATGGACGGAATGTGGACTTTGTGGAGGATTTATGACCGGCTTCAGGACGGAACCGGGAAATTGCCTGACGAGACGCCCATTCCTCCCCTTATGCCTTTGAAAGACAGGGAGCGTCCGCCAAAGAAAGACGAGATGCACCCGGGTTATCCGAACTTTATAGAGGGCAAGTTCGGGGAAAAGCCGTTGCAGCCGCCTCTTGGCGTGCTGCGGCCGAACGGGGGCGTGACCAATGAACCGACTCCGCTTGAGCGGGCCAATTTTGTAAACGACGCGGTGCCCGGCGCATTATATACGGATACATGTCCGTGCCATGCGGATGAAAACGTAAAAGTATTTGAGATTGCCATGGTGCAGGCAAAAATCACTTACAATCGTTATGGCTGGCATGATCCGCAGGGCCGCTTTTTCGTACTTAAGAAAGATTTGGAGCGTCATGGAGGGCTGGAATGTTATATACAAAAAGTGGAAAAACAAGAAATAAAAGTGGAACCGTTGGTCATTCGTGCAAACGCTGGGGACTGCATTGAACTGCGGACTACGAACCTTTTGCCCGAATTTATCGAGGGCAGTCCGTTCCAGCCCAGAACAAGGACGGATATCGTGGGCCATCACCTGCATCTGGTAAAATTTGACACCATTGTCTCTGACGGGTCGGCCAACGGCTGGAATAACATTGCAGGGGCAAGACGGTATGAAACGTTGGTGGAACGGTTTTTTGCGAACGAAGAATTGCGGACGGTATTCTTTCATGACCATCTGTTCGCCAATGTTCACCAGCAGCATGGATTGTTTGGGGCGTTGATTATTGAAGAGGCGGGTGCGACGTTCCACGACCCGCAGAGTGGAAAAGAACTGCATTCGGGAACCCAGGCCGTCATCCGCAGAAGGAACGGTACCTCTTTCAGGGAATTTGCTTTGTTTGTTCATGATTTTGCGTTGTTGTTTGACAGAAAAGGCAATCCCCTAAATCCGCCCGAAGTGCCGGGGTCTCATGATGATCCAGGGGTCATGGGAATTAACTACAAGGCAGAACCGATGCGGGAGCGGCTTCGTAAAAAGGAGGATCCGGCATATCTTTTCAGTTCCTTCGTACACGGGGATCCGGCGACGCCGATTCTTGAAACCTATCCGGGTGATGAACTGATGATTCGTTTGATTGACGGGGCGCATGAGGAGCAGCATTCCCTTAACATCGCGGGAATGTCGTGGAGAAAGGAATTGGCGGATTTTAAATCGCCGCTTGCCGCTTCCCAGACGCTGGGAGTTTCGGAAGCGTTTAATTTGAACGTGACGGAAAAATATGGTGCCGGGGACTATCTCTATTATTTCGGAGGAATCGATGACGCATGGCTTGGATTGTGGGGAATCATACGTGTGCATAGAAGATATAGGAAGCACTTAAAACCATTATGCCAGGGGAAAAACATGATTCATCCGCTTACGCCTTGCCCGTCAAAAGAGGACGTGGTCAGGCATTATGAGGTCGTGGCCGTGCAAAAGAAGCTGATTTACAACCGATATGGGGATCATGATCCGAACGGCCTGGTATTTGTTCCCCTGGAAGACGTAGACCGCGTGATGTCTGGAAAGTGCATGCCCAAGCCGTTGATTCTCAGGGCAAATGTAGGAGACTGGATAGAGGTTATCCTGCACAATGCATGGAATCCGAAACATCCAATTCCGTACTTCTCTTATCCGACGGTTCCTCTGGATAAAGAGTACACGCCGTCCATGAGGGTTTCTTTGAATCCGCAGTTTTTGCAATACGACCCGGTCTCTGATTCCGGCATTAACGTGGGGTATAATGAGATGGAGCAGACGGTAGGGGTTGGCGAGAGCAAACGTTATCTCTGGCACGCGGATCAAGAATACGGGGCTTGTATCATACAATCCTTTGGGGACATGCGAAATCATCGTTATCATGGATTGTTCGGAGCGGTGATCGTAGAACCGCCGGGCGCGGAATGGTATCGTAATTTTTCCAGAAAAAAGGACAGCTTTGCAGAGCAGGCGGTAATTACGGCGCCGGGGATGGAGAACTTTCGGGAATATGTCTTGTTTATCCAAAACGGAATTCGTTTGCTTGACGCAGAAGGCAATCTGATTCAGACCGCGGCGGCAGATAACGGGGAGCCGGTAGATGCGGAGGACACGGGAGAAAAAGGCTACAATTATCGTTCGGAGCGGTTTGCCAACCGGCTTGCGCGCGATTCCAGGACATGGAAAGTTTTCAGTAGCAAAGTGCATGGGGATCCGGCAACTCCGATATGGAAAGCGTATCCCGGAGACAGGGTCATCTTTCGTACCATGATGCCCGCGGATAAACCCAGGAATACGTCCATTACGGTTCATGATCATATATGGAGGGAACAGCAGCGGGATCCGTTTTCCAGAATCATTCCTCTGCAAGGAGGAATCAGCATCGGCAATAGGTTCGACATAGAGCTTCAGGACGGCGCGAGATGTCCGGGAGATTACCTTTACCGCTCAGGCAGCTTTGCGTGGGACGTGGAATCGGGCATGTGGGGAATCTTCAGGGTTGTAAAACAGACGTTTGGCCATAGATGCAGGGGGATATACAAGAAGATTCGAGAATGTCTTCGATAACGTCCGGGGTGAATGCCGTGATGGTGGCAGCCTGGTCGTAGCGATTATGAGAATGGCGCTATCACATGTGATTGCAAAACGATAGAGTGATACGATGAGAGAAATAGGGAAAGAAAAAAGCATCGAAAGCCTTTGACTTTTGGCCTTTCGATGCTTTTTAGTAAGCCGAAAATCAGACTCGAACTGACGACCCCTTCATTACGAGTGAAGTGCTCTACCAACTGAGCTATTTCGGCTTGTTCACAAACGAACCTTTGTTATTATAACCTCTTTCAAACAAAATTTCAACTGTTTTTTTAAAAAAATTCAAAAAAATAGCAAAATAGTAAATTGTATCGGTAAAATGCACTATTTTGGATATTATTGTATTCCGAATGGCAACAAGTTTCAAATTGAAGATTGAAATTTGCCGACGTGTGTCCTATAATAAAAGGAACGTAAAGTCCTACAAGAGGAGGAGTATGTATCATGAATGAGAAGGTTCAAAGGCTATTGGGTGGAAAAGGGGGAAACTACATATTCCCGTTTTTCTGGCAGCATGGGGAGGAAGAGGGAGTCCTTCGCAAGTACATGGAGGTCATTGAGAAGAGCAACATAGGAGCCGTTTGCGTGGAGAGCCGCCCGCACCCGGATTATTGCGGACCGGGCTGGTGGCATGACATGGACATTATCATGGATGAGGCGAGAAAACGGGGGATGAAGGTGTGGATTCTGGACGACAGCCATTTCCCGACCGGGTTTGCCAACGGGGCGATGGCAGAGGCGGATCCGAAGCTGGCTAGAAAGAACATGGTGCACCAGGTCATTGAATGCGGCGGGGCGGGAAGCGAGATGCGGCTGAATCTGTCGGAGTACCAGGACGCGCCGGAGTGGCAGCTAAGCCAGATTGAGGCGATGATGTCTCAGGGAAAGAAGACGGAACTCTTGCCAGGAGACGAGATTATTTCCATTTCCTTGATTAGGGAAGGCGGCGACAAGGAAGCCGACATTATAGATTTGACGGGTGAGGCGGCGAAAGACGAGCTGGTGTTCACGGTTCCGGCCGAAGGGAAATGGAACCTCCATATCTGCCACGCCACCAGGAACAGCGGCCCGCATCGCAATTATATCAACATGATGGATCATGATTCCTGCCGTGTGCAGATTGATGCCGTTTATGAGCCGCATTTCGCACATTACGCGGATGACTTTGGCAAGACCCTGGCGGGATTTTTCTCGGACGAGCCGGAGCTTGGAAACGGCCACCTCTATGAGCAGCAAAAGCACGTAAGCGAGATGGATGACCTGCCGTGGAGCACGGAGCTTGGCGAGGCTTTGAAGGAAAAATGGGGCGAGAAGTACGCCGCTTACCTTCCGCTTGTATGGAGTGCGGACTTTGACGAGAATTTGCTGTCGGGAATCCGACTTGATTATATGGACTGCGTAAGCCGTCTGGTGGAGAAGAATTTTTCCATGCAGCTCGGGGACTGGTGCCGTGAGCATGGCGTGGAGTACATCGGGCACGTCATCGAGGACAATAACCAGCACGCCCGCACGGGCACGAGCCTGGGACATTATTTCCGGGGATTATACGGACAGGACATGGCGGGGATCGACGACATCGGCGGCCAGGTCATGCCGCAGGGCGAGGAAGACGGCGGCGTGGGTTCCTTTGGGGCAAAGAGAGAGGGCGGTTTCTTTCATTACGTGTTGGGGAAACTGGGCAGTTCGGCGGCATCCATCGAGCCACGCAAGAAAGGACGCGCCATGTGCGAGATTTTCGGCGCTTACGGTTGGGCCGAGGGAGTGCGTCTGGAAAAGTTTTTGGTGGATCATTTTCTTGTGCGGGGCATCAACCACTATGTGCCGCATGCGTTTAGCGCGATGCAGTTTCCGGATCCGGATTGTCCGCCGCATTTCTACGCGCACGGGCACAATCCGCAGTACCGCCATTTTGGCGCGTTGATGAAGTATTTGAACAATGTCTGCGAGTTGATGAATGACGGACATTGCGTGGCGCCGGCGGCGATGCTCTACATGGGCGAGGCCGAGTGGACGGGAGACTTCATGCTGATGCAGGAGCCGGCCAGGGCGCTTATGGACTCCCAGATTGATTTTGAGATTATACCGGCGGACGTATTTCCCGACAAGGCGGCATTTCGGACGGAAATTGGCAAGACGTTTACTGTCAACGGGCAAGAGTACAAGGCATTTATCGTGCCGCGGACAAAGTTCCTATGCGAGGCGGCGGCCAGGGGAATCGACGAGCTGCTTGGTAGCGGCATTCCGGTGATTTTCGTGGACGAGTTGCCAAAGGCCCTGGCAGGTGGAGGCGCGTTGCCGTTTGACGTGGAGAAATGCAAGGTGGTCGCGTTGGATAAGCTGGCAGAAGAACTGTGCGCGATGAACCTGGCGGAAATTGGTATCACTCCGGCAAGTAGCTGGGTACATTACAGACATTATGAAAATGGTTCGCCCGTCTATATGTTCATTAATGAAGGGACAAAAACGTATAAGGGCGAAATTTGCGTGCCGCAGACCGGAAGCGTATATGCTTATAATGCGTGGGACAACCGTCTGGAATCCGTGGAGGCGAAGGCCGGTGATGGAAAGACCGTTCTTAAAGTGGAACTGGAACCGTTGCAGAGTTTGATTGTCGTGTTTGACGAGGCGGGGGACGATCTGGCCATACCGTTTGTAGTGCAGGTGAACACGGCGGGCATGGCGACGAAAGATTTCAGCGAGGGGTGGACGCGCAGTACGTGCACGAGTATTTCGTATCCGCAGTTTGAACAGGCGAAACAAGTCAATCTGCCGGATTCTCTGGAAGCGGAAGAGCCGGAGTTTTCAGGATTCGTCCGCTATGAAAAGTCACTGCATGTAGACAAGTTGCCGAAGCGGATGATTTTGCAGATTTCCGACGCGTACGAAGGCGTGGAAGTATTTGTAAACGGAGTTAGCGCGGGCATTCAGGTCGTGCCGACGTATCGTTTTGACATTGCCCCGCTTTTAAAGGAGGGCGACAATGAAATCCGTATCGAGGTGGCGACGACGCTGGAGCGTTATGCGGCAAAGAACATTCCGAATCCGTATGCGGCGATGTTGGGCGGCGTGCCGGATCCTACCGTGCCGTCGGGCATAAACGGGCGCGTGTATCTGATTGGGGACGAACTTTAAAGATTTTCGAGGTTGTGGGTTGTTATAAAATGTATAAAAGGGGGCGGGTGGGAAATGGAACCGGACATTTTGCAGGGAAAGGCAGGAAGGGAGACGTTACAGAAACGGCAGGATCGCCTGGTCAGTTTCTTTGACGCGATCGTGGCGGTGGGAATCACGATGATCGTGATGGGAATCGCGTTGCCGGAAGCAAGCATGGAGCCGTGGGAGTTGGTCGCTTACATTGGCTCCGAAGTGACCGTGTACCTCGTGAGTTTCATTGCTCTGGCGGAGTTGTGGCGTGTGCACCATGCGATTTTTACCCATTTTGAGGGCGTGGCGGCCGAGGAAGTGACAAACGTGCATATCGCCTTGATGTTTTTCGTGACGATTTTCCCGTTCCTGACCCGTTTTATGAACGCATACCAAAACGTCATGGAAATCCGCGTACTTTATGTCAGCAGTTACGTGGTCATGAATTCTTTGATGGTGCTGATTGTCTATCTGGCGAATAGAAGGTACGTACAAAATCAGCTGGAGAAAGAGGACAAGATAAAGAAATGGATTCCTCTGATGCTTGCCGGGGGGGGAAGCGAGGGCGGTCTTGATGGCAAGATGGGCGAATTTACAAAATATTCTGCCATGTTCGAGAAGGGGAATTTTTCCGGGAAACAAGTGGACAAGGAGAATGCGTTTATTTTGGACGATGGATTGAAAGAGAGCTTGAAAGCGATGGGCGTCTGGGAGGAGGAAGATCCAAACCTTAAGAAGGCCGGGAGCATTCAGGCAATGATTTCCATATCGTTCAACTTTGTCAGCGTGACGTTGTCCGTCATTTTGTTGATGGTGAACCCGTTATTTTGTTATATCGTGTTTTTGGCGAAATTCGTGTTGGAGGCGATTGGCAAAAGAATCGTGGAAATCGTGCTGATGCCGTCACAAAGTGGGCAGGTTTCGCTAGAGGAGAAGCAGGCTTTGACCGCGTCTGCGCAGATTCCGCCTGGTGTTGGCCGGGGGGCTGAAACGGTACCGCTTTCGAAAGACTGGATGGAATTATTGAAGGAAGAACGAAGGCGAAGGGAACAAGAGCGCAGGCGGGTGTCGGAGCGCATGCAGAAGGAGCGCGAGGACGCGCGCAGGGCAAGGGAGAGAATGCATACCGAACGCGAAAGGGCGAAAGAGGATTCCAAAAGGACAAGGGAAGACCGCGGCAAGGCACAAAAAAAGCAGGGCGTACAAGAAACGGCGCACGAGTGCAAGGACAATGACGATATGCGGGGGAAGGGACAAGGCTGTGGCAGAGGATAAGGATTATAATGTAAGCGGTGACGAATACGAGGACGAGAACGAATACGAATACGAGGACGAGAACGAAAACGGGCGCGGGTACGAAAACGAGGATGAGTATGGTAACCAGGATGGGGACAAGTCTGACGAGATTGCACGTCTTTTGAAAGAGAACCGCAAGCTGCAAGAAGCGCTCGGCGACGCGAAGTCAGCCAGCAAGGCGAAGGACGTGTTTCTCTCGAACATGTCCCATGATATCCGTACGCCCATGAACGCGATCATGGGAATGACCACCATCGCTTTGTCGCATATTGACGAGAGGAACCGCGTCATGGATTGCCTGAGCAAGATACAGACGGCCTCGTCCCACCTGATGAGCCTGATTAACGACGTGTTGGACATGTCCCACATTGAGAGCGGGAAAATGACGATTCATAAGGAGCCGTTCTCGTTGCCGGACGTTTTTCATGACGTGGTGGTCATCGTGCGGCCGCAGGCAGAGCAGAAAAAGCAGACGCTCAAATTTGAAATCGAGGATATTCGTGAGGAAGAGCTTGTAGGCGACGCGCTTCGGATCAGGCAAGTCTTGGTCAACATCATTGGAAATGCCGTAAAATATACGCAGGCGGGTGGTGACATCCACGTCATTTTACGGCAGCTTCCGGGAGGGACGAAAGAAGAGTCCGTTTTTGAGTTTGTATGCCAGGACAATGGGATGGGCATGAGCGAGGAATTTCTCGCCCGCGTATTTTTACCGTTCGAGCGGGCAGGAAACACCACCCAGAGCAAGATCGAGGGAACGGGTCTGGGCCTTGCAATTTGCCACCGTCTGGTGGAACAGATGGGCGGGGCGATTCGGGTGGAGAGCCGCCTCAGGGAAGGGTCTCGTTTTACGGTGTCGATTCCGTTTAAGGGTCAGAACGCGCATGAGAATCAAAAATATTTCTCTGGCGAGACGGTGTTGGTGGTGGAGGATGACGAGGGTCAGGCGAAGAAAATTTCGGGATATTTGCAAGATGGCGGCTTGAAGCCGCAAGTCATCGGCAAGAGCGTGGACGCGGTGACGTTTCTTACGGAGGCGCTTTACGAAGGAAAGTGTCCCCTTGCCGTCTTGTTAGGCGAAAACATGGGCGGGGCGTACGCACTTGACGTGGCGGCTTGTCTGCGCCAGATTGCCGGCAAGGGACTTCCAATCCTTCTCGTGTCGGAGGTGGATTGGCCTCAGATGGAATATCGGGCGGCTCGTGCCGGAATAAATGGCTTTGTTCCGTGTCCATTGTTTCGCAGCCGGCTGCTTTCTGCCATTCGCAGATTCGCGGCAGATGGAGGCCAGGATTCCGCCAGTGGCATGGAAGGGGCAGATTATAGTGGAAAACGTTTCTTGCTTGCGGAAGACAACCTGCTCAATCAGGAAATTGCCATCGAACTGCTCTCTGACATGGGAATCACCATCGAGGCGGCCGACAATGGTGAGGAGGCGGTAAAGATGTTCACGGCATCCAAGCCTGGCTATTATGACTTGATTTTGATGGACATTCAGATGCCGGTGATGGACGGTTACGAGGCGACCCGCCGTATTCGTGCCTTGGATCGCGAGGACGCCAGGGACATCTGCATCGTGGCCATGACGGCGAACGTGTTCGCGGAGGATGTCAGGCGGTCTCGTAGGGCGGGAATGAATTTTCATCTTGCCAAGCCCATAGACGTCAAGAAAATTGAGGAAGTGTTGCAAAAACAAGGATTTTCATGATTTTTGCCGGCAACGGCAGAAGCGGAGCGTGGAATTGCCACGGCGACCATGGCAAAAAAACTGTGCGGGAGGGGGGAGTGCGCATGCAGTCCTATCAAAAGGAGTATGTTGAAAATTTACGTTCCGTTGCCGAACTGACGGCGGTTAGGCCTGTGGAAGGCATGTCGTTTACATCATGGTATCGGAACCTGCAAACAAATTGGGCGCAAGCCGCGAAAATATGTGTTCGCAGCATGGAAATTCTACGTACTGAGTTTCGCCAGACGATTGACAATCTTTTTTCCGAGGGCGGAGAAGACCTCGAAGGGTTGGAGGAATTTGCCGCCGCCTTGGTTTGCAACGGGGATTATCTGGATTCAGGTCTCTACTGTACCATCCATCAGGCACTTTTAAGCTTTTATCGTACGAGGAAGATGCGTGACGGCATCATCCGCGAACTCTATTTCAAGGGGATGGGGCTATACTCCCAGACGAAGATGCTGTTTGGCATAGATCATCCGGTGTTGGATGCCTTTGACCAGCGTTTTCGCATGTGTTTTGCAGAGGCAGGGGCATATCGGAAGTATTTTGACGAGATTGAGTCCGAGGAGACGAAGGGATACATTATTCGTGCCATGGCGAACGTGTCTCTGGGACGGTTTCAGAATAAAAGCGATAAGATTGCCATCGTCCGCCGTACCATCCAGGTTTTGAGTGACGATTGGTATAAAGAACTTGCGCCGGGGCTTCCCTGGGATCGTTTTTTGTACCTGACCCATCAGCAGATGGTTTCCGGGCGTGCTTTGTTTTGCACGGATTTTACACCACAGGATTTGGCCGACTTGATGGAATCGAGCCATGTTCTCTATAACGAGCAGTTAGAGAGCGTCGAGCGGGATGGCGGCAAGCCGAATCCGCGCTTTTTCTGGCCTTATTGTGAAATGGAGTACATGTGTGGCCTGACGACGATTCAGGAAATGCTGGGCAAGCTGGAGATGCTGATTGAGCAGGCGAGCGAGGACGACCAGTCCGTTGACGGCATGTACGCGCAGATTACGTTGCCGATGACCTATTGCAGCATTTTGGAAGAATTCGCGGATGAAGATTTTATGAATCGAAGCTTTGCGAATCAACACTTCACGGGGAGGGACTTGATTTGGAATAAGAGGGAATATTTGCAAAGGCTGAACGAGCGGGCATTTTGGTATGTCGGCGGTCTGCCGGCAGATCAGGGTCACGCCTTTTATCTGAACCAGTTCATTTCTGCTTACATCGAGTTGGACGGTTGTCCGCCGTATGATCAGGTGCTTCTTACGGTACTTGGCAAGTGCACCCCGGACATTTACGTGCGTTCATGGATGATAGCCAAGGTGGCCGTGGCCATTTGTGAGACGGTGATGGAGGACGAGCCGCAGATTTTTGACGGCGTTCCGGCAGTGGCAAATGCGTGTGGCGTAGATGCCAAGCGAACGGCCGCGTTGCAATTCGTTCAAAAGGGCGGGATGCTTCATGATGTGGGCATTCTTCCTTTTTACCATATACATTCGATTCGCAATCGCGAGTTGTTTCAGGAGGAACTGGAGCTGTTGCGGCTGCATACGTGCGTGGGGTGGGAAATGTTGAAAAAACGAAAATCCACGCGGGAGTACGCGGATTTGGCCTTGGGACATCATGCCTGGTACAATGGCGCGAAAGGGTATCCGGACGAGTACAAGCGCAGGGAGAGTCCGTGCCGTTGCGTGGTGGACCTCATTACCCTTGCGTCCTTTCTGACTCGGGAAATGGACTCGGACGGATTGTTCTACCGAACGGACGGCATGTTCGACGAGGCCATAGCCGAAGCCGTGCGGGAAGAGGGGCACAGGTTTTACCCGCCGCTCACCGTGAGCCTGCAGAATATGGAATTACAAAAGAAATTACGGGAAATTTTTCGGAATGGCGTGAAGGAGGCGTGCCGACGGCTTTATGATGGGAAATATGGTATAGATGAATAAAAAAGTAGCGTTTCACCATCTTGCTGGCCAGGTTGTCCACCGTGGAGACCATGCTGTCAATACGCCTGCCGCTCTGCCATTCCACCAGGTCGTCGACGTTGTTGTGGTTGGTGTTGAACATGATGAACGCGACCGTCACGCCGATTGCGAAGGTGATGGTGTTGAGATAAATGGCACCGGTCGAGTAGGGGGCGAGGATGAACCAAATCTTGCCCACGATCATGATGGCGGCGCTGAAAATCATCATGTTCCTGCGGCCGAGCATCTTGTCGAGCGGCACGGTCAGGATGGTGGCGACGATGGCGACAATCAGGTAGACCGCCATGATGATCGTGGCGGCACCCGTACTGCCCATGATGTAGGTCGCATAGTAATTGATGGTGCTCATGATCAGCATGTTGATCACGCCGTAGCAGATGATGTAAAGCATGTTGAACACTCAGGAGCGGCAGCCGAACAAGATCTTCACGATCTTTAGGAAAGGTACGTGCAGCCGATTATTGACGGCGTGGAGAGCGGATATATCGAGGAGGCGAGATTAAGAAGGAACGTGTGCAGGATACTGGAAGCGGTACTGTAAAAGATAGTTTGCTGATGAGAATGAGGGGGGTACACCATGTGGTATTTTCGCTATAATATAGACAAATCATTTCAAATGTCGAAAGGTGGTGAAAAACATGACCGAGGAAGAGATGGTGCAAAAAAATGTTGAGGAATTTTCCCGGCTGCAAGATTACATGGTTTCAACTGACAAAGAATCAGAAGGCTATAAAAAAATGAAACGGCGTTACATTGAATTGAAAGTTATTTTGACGGCTTCTGGTATAAATTTGACGGAAATCGACTATATAAAGGAATAGGCAAAACCTATTCCTTTTTGGTTTGCGCGCCATGGGCGCGCTCTTGCCTATTTTTTAATACCGATTATGTACTTTTTCGGCAAAGCAGAGCAAATTTTTGACATCAAGTACGGTTCCGTCATCAAGTACGGCCTTGCCGTTCATGCGGCCAAACACTTGGTGCTGGTCGGAAGAGATGAGCTTAAAATCCATGTTGGCACTGCGGTCGATGATGGGTATGAAATCCATCTCGAAACGGCCGTCGCTGGAGGTAAAGGTCCACGGCTTGGTGTAGTCGTCAGCAGGAATGTGGAATGTAACGTCATCCAGCTTGTGTCCCACGCCATCGTAAAACAAAATGTTTTCGCTGGCACTTGTGCGGTCGCTGAAGCCGTAACCCAAGTTGAAGCCAAAAGGCTTTCCACCCACGATGCCGTTGCCGCTGCCCCAGTACCAGGTGTTGTCATACGTCCACACGCCGCGTCCCCAGTCAAGTGTGCCAAAGTCCGTCTCGGGATGGAACTGGTACATTTTATCCCCATAAATGACTTTGCCGGAAGCGCGCATGCAGTTGATTTTTTGGTTATAGTAAAAGCACCTTGGGTCTTCTTTCCATGGTGTGGCAATGACGAGCGAATCCATCGGCGGCTGTTCCAGCACAATGTCACAGCGCAAATCCTTCGCCCCGTCAAAATTTTTGAACTTACAACGGATGTGGCGTTTGCCAGATTCGGCGACAAATTGTAGCGCCAACCGGTCTTTTTTGCGGTAGGCGCTCCGTCCGCCGGAGGAATCCGCAGGCATGTGAAGTCTTCCCATCGGGAAGGCGGTGACAAGGGATTCCGTATGTTCCCGAGGAGTCGTAAAGTCCAAAAACGACGCGCTTTGCAGGCCAAAGTAGCCGTTGTCGGAAATGGTAAAAGCCACGCCGAAATCCTGGGCCAATATCAGGTAGTAGTCCCATTCCTTGATACGAAATTTCGGCACCTTGACATCCGACCGGTCATACTGCCAGTTGAGGCGGCGGGCCCAGCCCGGTTCGATAATATGGCCGTATTCATCAAGCAGGCGGTGTGTGGTGGTGACTTCGTGGTTTCTCATGTGTGATACCTCCATTTCAATGAGCTTAGCGTCCGTTTTTTGGACGCTTACGTGCGATGTAGCATCTGTTCCCGAACTTCCATGAGGGCAAATCCAAGCAGGTTTTGTCCCCGCCATTTGCCCATGGAAAATCTGTCATCATCGTGCATGCCAAGTCCGATGCCCCAAATGCGATCCATTACGGCACATTCTGCCAGGACGCAGGTTCCCGTTTCCAAAAGCATTTTTCGTAGTGCCTCGTTTTGTCTGAATTTTTCCAACAAGCCGTTATACACGATGACCTGGCGCATTCCGCCCCATATGACGTCGTCATAATCAGCGACCTTTCGCCCGAGGGCCTTTATTTTTCCGACGTTATCCGTAGACATTATCTCGTCCGCAACCGGCTTGTCGTCAAACAGGCGTGCCTTGCGATACATCATATATTGCTCCATGGAGGAAAAGGACACGCCGTCTGCCTGAAAGTCTGATAAATACCAATTGCTTAAGTATCCGTTGGCTTCGTCGGGGTTATGAAAGCATATTATTTTTTTGCTTGACAAGTTACTCACCTACCTTTCTTATGGCCAAATTCAATTCTAAATCATGTAGTCCATGGGATTCATGATAGGCATGCTTTTTATCCATTATAATGGAAATTACAGAAAAATCAATGGTTATTGTATTGTTTGCGAATTCGCAGCTGTTTGGGCGTCCTCCCGTGAAAAATAACGCATCAAGAAGTGCCGTTACGGAATTGGAATAATATTTGAACAAAATAACGATTAATTTAAAATGTTTGCATGAGAAGTAAAGTATAATTTGTAGGAAAAGAAACTTGGTGGAGCCGGGTCAAAGACGTGATTCTGGCTGGACGAAAGGCAAAAGGCGAAAGGAGATTTTTATCATGGCAAAATTTACATTAGAAACACCTATCAAGGACTTGATGGCGGACGAGAGGGCGGTCGCGGCGATTAATTCCGTGGCGGCGGGGCTGGCGGACAACGCGATGCTCAAAGAATTGCCGATGACGTTGAAACAAGTGGCGAAGTTTGCCAATGGAATGCTGAGTGACGAGACGCTGGCAAAGATTGAGGCGGCTTTGGCAGAAATCGAATAAGGTGTAGAAAAAACATTTGTCATGGCGTGGAATTCCACCTTGACAAATGTTTTTTTATGGAATAAAATTGAAAACGGTTCTCATATTGAGGGCGATAAAATGACGAATCGAATGAAAGGAACGAAACGTGATGCGAGTCAGGTATCAGACGAAACAACGTGAGGAAATATTGTCTTATCTGGAATCAGTGAACGGGCGGCATGTCACTGCCCAGGAAATTTGCCAGTACTTTGAGAAAGACGGCGTGTCCGTGGGGACGGCGACGGTTTATCGCCAGCTTGAGCGGCTGATGGGCGAGGGACTGGTGCAAAAGTATGTCATTGACGAGAAAAGCGCCGCTTGTTTTGCATACATTGATCGGAAGAAAAGCTGCCATCGCCCGGCTTGTTTTCATTGTAAGTGTGAAACGTGCGGTCGGCTGATTCATTTGGATTGCAAGGAACTGGAAGAGATTCAAAAGCATATGCTGCAAAAGCACGGGTTCGCATTGGATTCGTTTCGAACGGTGCTTTATGGAACTTGTGAGCGGTGTCGGGAAGCGCGCGTGTAGGAGGAAGAACATGTTTTTAAGGAATGATGCGTGTCGAGTCAGGAAGTGGATTGTCCGCGTATTGTGCGTTGTGCTGTTGGCGGCCGGCCTTGCCGGTTGTGGCTCGGGAAACGGGCGTGTTTCGGGCGAATCGCGTGGAATGGATGGGACGAATGAGATGCAAGGTGACGCGGACGAAACGGGAGTGGGAGCGGACTTGCCCATTCGTATCGTGGCGACGGTTTTTCCCGCTTACGATTGGACACGGGAAATTTTGGGAGTGCAAAACAAGGATGCAGAATATAAAAATACAGAATATAAGGATATAGAATATAAGAATGCAGAATTTAAGGACGTGGAATTGACGCTCTTGTTGGACGGTGGTGTGGACATGCACAGCTATCAGCCGACAGCGGACGACATTATCCAGATTGCCACTTGCGACGTGTTTATTTACGTGGGCGGGGAATCTGACCAGTGGGTGGAGAAAGTGTTGGCGGCGGCGGTCAATCCCGACATGGTCGTCATAAACCTCCTCGACGTGCTTGGCGATGAAGTGAAAGAGGAAGAAGTCGTGGAAGGCATGGAGTCGGGACATGGCCATGGAGAAAATGTTGAGTCGGCGCAAGGGCGAGAAGAGGGGATGTGGGATGTCGATGACATGGAGCATGAAGAAAGTATGGAACAGGAAGATGGATGGGAGCATATAATAGAAGATATTTTTGCGAAAGACGAGGGAGAAGCGGAGATGGACGAGCATGTCTGGCTTTCCGTCAAAAATGCAAAGACGTTGTGCACCCACATTGCCTCGGAGATTGCCAAGGTTAATCCCGTACATGCAAAAAAGTACGAGGAAAACGTGAAAATTTATCTCGACAAGCTGGACGAGTTGGATGTGGTGTTTCAAGACACGGTGGCGGAAGGCGAGAAGAATACCTTATTGTTTGCGGATCGTTTTCCGTTTCGCTATTTGACGGATGATTATGGATTGGAATATTTTGCCGCCTTTCCCGGTTGCGAGGCGGAGACGGAAGCCAGTTTTGAGACGGTTACGTTTTTGGCGGAGAAGGTGGATGAATTGGAATTGTCTTATGTGTTGACGGTGGAGGGGTCCGACCAGAGAATTGCAAAAACCGTGATATCCGGGACAAAGGAAAAGAACCAGGACATCCTCGTGATGGACTCCATGCAGTCGGTGACGAGGGAGGACGCGGAAAACGGGGCGACATATCTTTCGATAATGAAAGAAAATCGGAAAGTGTTGGAGCGGGCGTTGTCAGAGTAACGAAAATCGGGCGGTGCAAAACAACTCATATGAGTGAAAATCGGCGGCGCGTCTGCATATTAGAAAAACGAGACGCCTTGAGAGGAAAGGAAGAAAAATGGCACAGATTGCATGTCAGAATTTGACATTGAAATATGATGGGAAAGTCATTTTGGAGGATTTAAATTTTACCGTGCGGGCAGGAGACTATCTTTGCATCGTGGGGGAAAATGGTTCCGGCAAATCGACGTTGATGAAGACGCTTTTGGGGCTTCATGCGGAGTACGAGGGGAAACTGGAGACGGGAGACGGACTTTTGGCCAGCGAAATTGGATATTTGCCGCAACAAACAATTGTGCAGCGGGATTTTCCGGCATCGGTCAGGGAAATCGTGCTCTCCGGCTGCCAAGGGAGGTGCGGCTTTCGGCCATTTTACACGAAAGAGGAAAAAAATCTGGCGAAAAGGAACATGGAGCGCATGGGCGTTCTTGAGTTTGAAAGGCGGTGTTATCGGGAACTTTCCGGCGGGCAGATGCAGAGGGTCTTGTTGGCACGGGCCTTGTGCGCGACGCAGAAGGCACTTCTTTTGGACGAGCCGGTTTCGGGTCTGGATCCGAAGGTGACGGTGGAAATGTACCAGTTGATTGCGAGGCTGAACCGCGAGGATGGAATTACGATATTGATGGTGTCCCATGACATCGCGGCGGCGGTAAAATATGCCAGCCATATTTTGCATATCGGTGAAACGGTATTTTTCGGGACGAAGCAGGAATATCTGGCCAGCGGCGTTTACCGGAAGTTCTATGAGGCGGAGGTGTAAAAAATGTTGGTTGAGTTGTTTGCGAAAATTGCTTGGTATTTGCAGTATCCGTTCGTTCGTTACGCGTTAATCGTCGGAGTGTTGATTGCGTTGTGTTCCTCCTTGTTAGGGGTGACGCTGGTGCTGAAACGGTTTTCCTTTATCGGGGACGGGCTTTCCCACACGGCGTTCGGGGCAATTGCCGTCGCCTCGGTATTGAATTTGCAAAACGACATGGTGTTCGTGCTGCCAGCCACGATTGTCTGTGCGGTGCTTTTACTGCGAACGGGAAAGAACGCGAAAATCAAGGGGGACGCGGCGGTCGCCATGATATCCGTCGGGGCGTTGGCCGTCGGTTATCTTTTGATGCACCTATTTTCCACGTCATCCAATCTGTCGGGTGACGTGTGTGGCACCTTGTTTGGTTCGACATCGATTCTCACGTTGACGAGGGGCGAGGTATGGCTGTGCATCGTTCTATCCGTGCTCGTGGTGGGCTTCTTTTTGTTTTTTTACCACAAGATATTCGCGGTGACGTTCGACGAGGACTTTGCCAGGGCGGGCGGGACGAACACCGGCGCGTATAATTTGCTGATTGCCATAATCATTGCGGTCATTATCGTGCTGGCAATGAACCTGGCAGGGTCGTTACTGATTTCGGCATTGGTAATTTTTCCGGCATTGTCGGCGATGCGGGTGTTCAAAAGCTTTTGGTCGGTGACAGTGTGTTCTGCCATCGTGTCCGTGTGCTGTGCCTTGATTGGGATGCTTGCCGCCATTTTGGCCGGAACGCCGGTGGGGGCCACGATCGTGGTCGCGGATATCGCGGCATTCGCGGCGTTTTATTTGGCGGGAGGGATGATGGCAAAATAAAAATGCGGAATGCCCATTATCATGCGCGTCCTATTAGTACACGCTTTACGTTACTTTTCACGGCGGCCGCCCTTTTCCGAGAAATTCAAAGATATTTCTAAAAACTGTTGTTGAAATAAAAATCTGTGATATAATATCCATGAAAGCAAAGAGCAGTGCCAAAACAGAGAATGTCGAATTGTCTGCTTGCAGACAAATTCGACAGACTCTGTTTTGATAGGGCGAAAGCCCGTGACCGAGAAAACCGAAGGTTTTCGAGGTGCATTGCTATACAAATATGGTCATTTACAGTAATGAGAAATGGGGAAGCGGGATGCATTTAAGTAAGAAGGATATTCCAAATTGTATTACAAGCGTGAGGATTGCGGGAGCGGTTGCCTTGTTTTTTGTGGAACCGTTCTCCTTATTATTTTACGTCATTTATACCGCGTGCGGAGTCACCGACGTGTTTGACGGGTATGCCGCGAGGAAGCTTGAAGCGGTCAGCGAGTTCGGCTCGCTGCTTGACAGCATTGCCGATTTGGTGTTCTACGCGGTAATGCTTATTTACGTGATTCCGCATTTGTGGAAACGTGTTCCGAAGGAAATTTGGCTTGTGGTGGGAGTTATCATCGCGCTGCGGGTGATATCATATTTGACCGCGTGGGTGAAGTACCATCGCTTCGCGTCACTTCACACGTACGGAAACAAGATCACCGGGGCGTTCGTGTTTTCCCTGCCGTACCTGATTTTGATTCTGGACAATACACGGGTTTGCGTGGCAGGGTGTGTCATTGGGATTTTGTTTACGCTTGAGGAATTGTGGATTCATTTGAAGTCGGAATCCTACAATCCGAAAATGAAGACGATATTGTATCTTTTGCGGGATTCTAAAAAGTAAGGGCAAAGTCGCGACGTGGCGGGATATTTGCGCAAATGTGTGAATTTGTGATATTGTCGGAAGAGGAAAGCGAGTGGTTGTAGCGTGCACAGAGTGTTGATGCTGTTGGCGCACCGCACCGTTACATTGTAATAGGTTGACGTTAAAAAACGAGTACCAGAAAAATGCGAGGGCATTTCTGGTACTCGTTTTGGGAGAAGGTAAAACTTCCATCCATCAGCCGCCATGGACTTCCCAAATCTTCGCGGACAACTGACGCAAATATTTTTTTGCAGAGTGTTTAAAACGCAGTTCGCTCTCTCTATTAGGATTATACTATAAAATTCCCTAGAAAACAAGGCTTGTAGTGTATTCTGGATGGTGCTATACTCATCTCCACCACTAGTGTTAAAGGCGGGCAGGTTCAGGATGGGAGGATGTTTTATGGATAAAAATTGGATGGCTTTGCTGCAAGGGAAAAACCAGTTAGGAGAGGTGTTAAAGACCAATCAGGAAACACAAGTATTCGGGCTTGTTTTGAGTGAGTCGGACGCGGAACTGATTTTGCAGGAGCGGGGGAACACGTTGCGAGAGCAGAAGCGCGTGGAGTTTGGAGAGGGAATCGTGACAAAAATCATTTATGAGTTTTGTGATTCCCAATATATCAGCCAGTCCGACTATGTCCAGACCATTGTTCGGTTGCAGGAAATATTTTATATGTATAAAAATGAAATGCAAGACGAGATTTCCGACGACGAGCTCTTGCATTTTATGAAGGAGCAGTTTGAAACCATCTGTTTTGGTGATTTGGAATATTTGGAAGGGACGTGTCTTTCCAATTTCGCGCAGGCGGTTCGGGCGGGATATCAAGGGCAAGGATGTTTTGGGGAAAGAGGCGAGTATCGGAAATTTGACGAGGTGGAGCGATGGGATTATAGGCTGTATCTGGAGGCCTTGCAGGAACTTTTTGGGTGAATGGAGATGGAGGAGTTGAAGATGGAATATACCATGGAAGAATTGGTGCCAATCGTGGGCAAGCTGGCAGAAAAATATACCGCGTTTGAAAGTACGTCCGTCACTTATGAAAAGGCCGAACAATTGATGGAAGCCGTCTTGTATTGTGTCCGCGAGGTGGAATTGTCCGGGCGGGAGCAGGAGTGCGGGGATGGCAAGGCAGCGTTTGAAAACAAGGACGCAGGGCGTAAAGGCGCAGAAATCGGGGAGGGGGAAGTGTTGCCGGCAAAGTCCGAAGAGCAGAAAATGTCGGCGCAGAAAGCGTATGAACTCGGGGCGGTTCTCGTGGAGAAAAAGGTGAAACGCACGTTGGCGTTATATAATGAACTGTCAACCGATTTTGCCTATTATGAGAATCATTGTCTGTACGACGTTTTCGTGAAAGGGATGCCGGAATTTTTCAAATGGTATGACGTAAAATTCAATCCGCAGGACACGATTTTGACGTTGGATTATCCGGTGCCAAAAGACCTTTCCAAATTTACCGGAATTGACGAAATTTATGCGTATTTGAACTGCATTCGTTTGGAACAAGCGTTTTTAAAAAGATTTCCGGAAGAATATGTGGTGAGGGTATCGTCAAAGTGGGACGAAATGGAAAATCTCTGCGAGATAATTTTTTTGGACGTGTCAGGACATGTCCTGGCAGGTAAACCCATGTCGGAGCGGGAGTTTTCGGAGGAGGATTATCAAAAAATCAAGGGGGCATTTTCGGAAAATGGCCGACAAGAAATATGCGGTTGGCTGAAACAAGCGATAAAGACTTTTTTGGAGAAAGATTACGAGGGGGAAGTGAAAAACGAGAATAATTCGATATGCGAGGAACGTGAGAAAAGTGCAGGATATAGGAGCAATGTGTTGAGTGAGGAATTGTATGGGTATTTTGCGGATTGCGTGGAGAACATTGTCGTCCGGCTAAAAAACGCCGCGGATAATGGCGTGCTGGGGGACGTGCTATGATATTGGAGGAGTTTTAGGTTTTGTAAGCGAGCCTGCAATGCCGAACTCCTTATTTTCATGTGGCCATGAATGGTAACATTTCCATATTCGTGAAAAGTAAATCCGTCTTGACAAAGAAAGTGACTTGAAGGATAATGTTTCTTAAATAAAATGGCTTGAAAGATTTTCTGAGGGGAGGTGTCCTATGGGAATTTATTTGAATCCAGGGAACAAAGGGTTTTGGGAGTCGATTCGTTCGAAAATATATGTGGATAAGACGGGGCTCATTGCGTGTACGAACGAACTTTTGAATACGGAAGAAAAATTTATCTGCGTCAGCAGGCCCAGGCGTTTTGGAAAGTCTATGGCATTGAAAATGCTCACGGCATATTAAATCGCGTGAATTTTGCAGGGCTGGGGAAAGGGCATTACCGAGTCGTCATTCGCAAGCTGCAGGAAAAGGCATATATTTTGAAAGTGTTTCATACAATATTGTAGAAGAAAAGCCGATTTGGGTTTGACATGAATGGGGATTTATGGTAATCTTTATCGAAGATAAGGGAGTAGTCGGCGCGGTATACGCGCGGTATATCAACATGCTGGCGAGAGCCTGGTATACCTTAATTGATGAGACTTACGAATGGCGATTACGTTGCTGTACGTGGGTCTTCTTGCGTGATTGGGAAGCAGATACAGTGATGTGTCTGCTTCCTTGTGTTATGGGAAACTTTGTTTCCTGCCATTTATGGTCAATGCTCAACATGAAAAAGGAAATGAGGAGGAAATGCAAAATGGGATTGATTGAGTTGTTTTTGGTGGCGGTGGGGTTGTCAATGGACGCGTTTGCGGTGTCGGTCTGCAAGGGGCTGGCGATGAAGAGGGTCAGCGTCAAAAACGTGCTGCTCTGCGGCGTGTGGTTTGGTGGATTTCAGGCGTTAATGCCGATAATCGGGTACATATTGGGAGCGCAATTCGAGGTGTATATCAATGCGATCGCGCCATGGATCGCGTTTGTCCTATTGGCGGTGATTGGAGGGAACATGATTTGGGAATCCTTTAAAGAGGAGGAAGAGGCAAATGCCGGCCTGGATATAAAAACCATGTTTTTGATGGCGGTGGCGACCAGCATTGACGCGATGGCGGTCGGTATCACCTTTGCCTGCGTGCCGGTCACGATTATAAGTGCCGGGAGGTTTTTGAACACGTTTCTCGGCGCGGTGCTGATTGGCCTGACGACGTTTATCCTTTCGTGCATTGGCGTGAAAGTGGGAAATGGGTTTGGCGCCCGTTACCGGGCGCGTTCGGTGCGCGTCGGCGGCGTGATATTGGTATTGATAGGCCTGAAAATATTGTTGGAGCACTTAAATATATTTTGACCGATGTTGAAACCTATGATAGAATCTAGTTGGTGAAATCAAGCATGATATAGGGCGCGATGTCGAATGCCGGAAAGCATATTTTGGGGGTATAAATGATGGGACAAGTCATTCGAATTGGCAGCCGGGAGAGTCGTCTGGCGGTCATTCAGGCCAAGCTGGTGGCGCGGGAAATTAAGAAAGAAAACCCGGACTTTGAAATAGAATTGGTGACGATGAAGACAACGGGGGATAAGGTTTTAGACCGTGGTCTGGAGGAAATTGGTGGAAAAGGATTGTTCGTCAAAGAACTTGATCAGGCACTTTTGGATGGCAGGATTGACATTGCCGTTCATAGCTTGAAGGACATGCCGATGCGGATTGATAAGGATTTGCCGATTCTGGCTTACTCCGGGCGGGAGGACGCGAGGGACGTGTTGATTTGCAAGCCGTTGGAAGAGTTTGACGGCGGGGGCGTCATTGGAACGTCCAGTCGCCGCCGCAAAATCCAGTTGCAGAGATTGTATCCGAGGGCCTCGTTTCGCGGAATTCGTGGAAACGTGCAGACCAGGCTTCAAAAGCTTGCCGAGGAAGGGTATGACGCGACGGTTTTGGCGGCGGCGGGGCTTTTCAGGCTTGGCATGGAGGCGGTCATTGGACGCGTGTTCGAGGTGGAAGAGGTGGTTCCGGCGGCGGGACAAGGCATTTTGGCGGTGCAGGGGCGAGCGGACGGTGATTATGCTTTTCTTTCCCCCATCAATAATCGGCAGAGTGAGTGGGCGGCATTGGCCGAGCGGCAGTTCGTGGCCGCGTTGGATGGCGGCTGCACTTCCCCGGTGGCGGCGCACGCGAGGGTTCGTGGAAGAGAATTGTGGCTGACGGGGTTATACTATGAAGACGGAAGTGACGAATATTTTACGGACACGCTGAGCGGGGACGTGGAGCAGGCACGGGAACTTGGCGAAATGCTGGCGGTGCGGATGAAGCGAAGGAGCAGGTGAAGCACTGGCGGCGTGGATGAGGCGGAGGAATTGCGGGAGCACGCTGCTTTCTGTCAAAAAAGGTCAGGGCGAGAGGAATCGGGAAGGATGGAAATTCAAAAAATGTTCGAGGAGACGAGGCCCGGCAGGGTCTGGCTGGCCGGGGCGGGACCTGGTGACGCGGGACTTTTGACGGTGAAAACAAAGGAATTGATGGGGAGCGCGGACGTCATCGTCTATGACGCGTTGATTGGCGTTGAGATTTTGTGCCAATTACCGGCGGATAAGGAATTGATTTTCGTGGGAAAACGGGCGGGGCATCACGCGGTGGAGCAAGAGGAAATCAACCGTATTTTGCTTGAAAAGGCAATGGAAGGTAAGAACGTGCTGCGCTTAAAGGGCGGCGATCCGTTCGTGTTTGGGCGAGGGGGCGAGGAGTTGGAACTGCTCGTAGAAGAGGGCGTTCCGTTTGAAATCGTTCCCGGCGTCACCTCCGCGACGGCGGTTTTAGCTTACGCGGGAATTCCATTGACGCATCGGGATTATGTCTCGTCGTTCCATGTGATTACCGGACATCCGAGGAAAGACGGCACTTCGCGCATTGATTATCCGGCGTTGGTGAAAATGGGTGGGACGCTGGTGTTTTTGATGGGACTTTCCAAGCTGGAGGAAATCTGCGGGGGGCTTTTGCATGCCGGGATGCGCGCCGACATGCCCGCGGCGGTTCTGGAACGGGGAACGAGTGCGAGACAACGAAATATCGTATCGGATATCGGCCACCTTCCCGCACGGGCAAGGGACGCGAAAGCGGCGACTCCCGCCATCATCACGGTGGGGGAGGCATGTTCTTTGTCCTCGGAATTTTGCTGGACGGAAAAAAGAATCCTTGGTGGCAGGCAGTTTATTGTCACAAGGCCTAAAAGGCAAGGGGAGGACTTGGCACGGCGTTTGCGGACGCTGGGAGCGCAGGTGTTGGAAATCCCGGCAATCGAGACGGTTCCCGTTCGATTCAATGCGGCGTTTGCAGAAAGCGTGGAGAGGTTCGCCAACCGTGAGGGGGAGGCGTGGCTTGTCTTTACCAGTCCCGCGGGAGTGCGCACGTTTTTTGCCGAAATGATGGAACAAGGCCTGGACGTGCGGAATATTTTTCGCAAGAAGGCGGAAGTAAAGCTGGCCGTAATTGGCAGCGCCACGCGGGACGCTTTGCGGGAGTACGGACTCGCGGCAGATTTGATGCCGCCGGTTTATGACAGTGAAAATCTGGGGAAGGCTTTGGCGCGGGAAGCGGCGGAAGGCAGCGAGATTTTAATCGCGAGGGCGGCACAAGGTTCGAAGAATTTGATTCCCCCACTTGAAAATGCCGGGCTTAAGGTGACGGATCTTGCCTTGTACGAGACGCGTTTTTTGAGTCACGGGTGGTGCCGCGAGCCGGTTCTTGCGGCCTTGAAGGCAGGGGAGGTGGACGGCGTCATATTTACCAGCGCGTCAACCGTGAGGGGATTCGCCCGGGAATTTTGGCCGGAGCGGGTCTTGGCTTTCTGCATCGGGGAGCGGACGGCGTGCGAGGCGAGGAAGTACGGGATGGAAACCGTGGTGGCGAAGGAAAATTCCGTTGACGCGGTGGTGGAAATGATTTGTGAGGGGAAATGACGAAGGGGGGATGGCGGCATGGCATCGTATATGTTCAAACGTATTTTAACAGGCGTTTTTTCTCTTTTCGTGTTGGTGAGCGCCGCTTTCTTCCTGACCCGGCTGATGCCGGGAAGCCCGTTCGAGGTGGGAAATTCCTTGCCGTCTGTGCAGGCGGAGATTGAGCGGGAGTATGGCCTGGACAGGCCGCTTTTGGAACAGTATTTGCATTATCTTTCCAATCTCTTGCGCGGAGATTTGGGAATTTCATACAAAAAGCCCGGTGTCGCCGTCACGGACGTGATTTGGCGGGCGTTTCCGGTGACGTGTAAAATCGGAAGCCTGGCGGTACTATGTTCATTGGTCGTGGGAAGTGTCTTGGGAATCTGGCAGGCCGTCACGAAGAGGGCGGCGGTTTACAATGGGATTTTTTTTGTGACGATACTGGGGAGCGCGGTTTTGAATTTTGTGTGGGGCTCCCTTTTTGTCTGGCTGTTCGGAGTGAAGCTGAAAGTGCTGCCCGTCGTGGGAACCAGTGATTGGAAAAGCTTCTTATTGCCGGTACTGACAATGGCGATTTATCCGACCTGCGTCGTGGCACGCTTGATGCGAAACGGTTTTGGGCGGGAAATGCGGAAGGATTATGTCGTGCTGGCCAGGGCGAAAGGGTTGGGGACGATGTGGATTGTCGGCGTGCATATTTTGAAGAACGCGTGCCTGCCGGTGTTACAATACATGGGACCGGCGGCAGCCTTTTTATTGACGGGAAGCTTCGTGGTGGAAAGTATTTTCAACATACCGGGGCTGGGACGGGAGTTCGTAAATTCCATCGCGAATCGGGACTATACGTTGATTTTGGGATTGACGGTGTTCATGGGCGCGGTCGTAATCGGATTGAATCTTTTGACCGACCTTTTATGTGCGTGGCTAAGTCCCACGACGCGTGTCGGCATGACGGGGGCGGGGGAATGAGAAGGAAGATGTTTTTGACGGGCTGCGTGTTGTTGGCCGTTTTGATGACGTTGGCGGTACTGGTTCCCGCATTTAGCCCGTATTCTTATTCGGAACAAAATGCCGGGCTTCGCAATTTGAACCCGTCCCTTTCCCATTGGTTTGGGACGGACCGGTTCGGAAGGGACTTGTTTACCCGGGTATGGTGCGGGGCAAGGCTGAGTTTATGCATTGGATTGGGAAGTGCCGCGATTTGCGGGACGCTCGGTATGGCGTTTGGAGCCGTGGCGGGATATTTTGGCGGTTTGGCGGATTGTCTCGTGATGCGCGCGGCGGACGTGGCAGATGCCATCCCTTCTTTGTTGTACGTGGTATTGCTTACATTGGCGCTAGGCGCGAACGTGCAGACCATGATACTTGGCATTTGCATTTCGGGATGGAGCGGGACGGCGCGCATGGTGCGCGGCGAAGTCATGCGTTTAAGGACAAGCGAGTTCGTGCAGGCGGCAAGGCTGACGGGGGCGTCCTCGTGGCGCGTCATCTGGTATCATTTATTGCCGAACGCCATGGGGGCATTGATTGTCAGCCTGACATTTTTCGTCCCGAAGGCGATTTTTACGGAGACCTTTTTAAGCTTTGCGGGGGTGGGAATCGCGGCACCGGCGGCAAGCCTGGGGGCGTTGGTCTGGGAAGGGCGGCGGCAGCTGCGCCTTTATCCGGGGCAGATGCTGTACCCGGCATTCGTGCTGTGCCTGCTGGTCGTGGCATTGCATTTAATCGGGGCGGGACTGGAGGAAGGCGATATTGAGTCTATTGAAAGTCGAGAATTTGAGCGTACAATTTGATGCGGGTGACAAGGTGGTGAATGCGGTGGACGCGGTTTCCCTATCCGTGGAGCCGGGGGAAATCATTGGCCTCATCGGACGGTCCGGATCTGGGAAAAGCACCTTGACGCGGGCGGTGATGGGACTTTTGCCATCGAATGCCAATGTCATGTATGATCGCTTGGAGTTGGATGGCGGGGTGAAAAATGCGGCGATGGTGTTCCAAGATCCGCTGACGTATTTGAATCCCAGTTTGAAAATAGGATGGCAGTTAAAAGAGACGATTCGCCGTCATTTGGAAAACAAAGAAGACAAAGAAAGCAAGGAAGGCATAGAAGACGGGAGCGGGGAGAACTGCTGGGCGCGGGCGGTAAGAAAGGTTCAGCCGTTGTTGGCGCGATGGAAGGACCGTGCGGAAGTGGACGAGATGGCGGCGGACTTGTTGGAGACGGCGGGCATTCGTCGGGCGGCGGACGTGCTTGACAAGTATCCGTTTGAATTGTCCGGCGGGCAGAGGCAGCGAATCGTATTGGCGATTGCCTTGGCTTGTCGGCCGAAACTTTTGATTGCCGATGAGCCGACGACAGCGTTGGACGCGACCGTGCAGCGGCAGATTTTGACGAGGCTAAGGCGCATTGCAAAGGAAATGGACATGGCCGTTTTGCTTGTCAGCCATGATTTCGGGGTCATTGTTTCCATGGCGGAGCGTGTGCTGGTCATGCACGAAGGAAAAATCGTGGAATCGGGAACGCCTTGGCAGATTTACGAGGAGCCGCGGGAAGAGTGCACAAAAAGGTTGGTGGAACATGCCAGGGCCATGTCGGCGGCGGGAAAGATTGAAAAAGGAAAGTGCGGCATAGGAATGAGCGGCATCGTGCGGGAAGGAGAAGTGAAAGGGCATGTGACGCAAAAATGTTCCATGGATGTTTTACGGGTAGAGCATTTATCCAAAGTGCATGCGGATAGAAAATCATTCGGCGTGGACGACGTTTCGTTTGCCATTGGGGCTGGGGAATGCTTTGGCCTGGCGGGTGAGAGCGGTTGTGGAAAAACGACGTTGGCGCGGATGATTTGCGGGTTGGCAACTCCTGGCGGTGGGGAGATTTATTACCGGGGAGAACGGCTTGCATCCATTGGGCAAGGACGAGATAGGGAACAAATCCGGCAAATCCAGATGGTGTTCCAGGATCCTTATGCGTCGCTCAATCCTTGCCACACGGTGGGATGGACGCTTGCGGAGCCGCTCATTCTAAACGGGGAGACTTCCTGCAAGACGCGGGAGGTGCTGATTGCGAAAATGCTGGAAACGGTGGGGCTGGCGGCGGAGGACGCGAAGAAGTATCCGTTTGAATTTTCCGGTGGGCAGAGACAGCGTATCGCAATCGCCAGGGCGTTATTGTCCGAACCACAGATTTTAGTGCTCGACGAGCCGGTTTCCGCCTTGGACACGACGACGCAGAGTCAGATTTTGGAACTGTTTTCGCGTGTGCAAAAGGAACGGGGACTTTCGTACCTTTTCATTTCCCATGATTTGCAGGCCGTGCGGCGGATGTGCCGGAGGATGGGCGTGATGTATGCCGGGCGCATCGTGGAGTTGGGAAATACGAAGGATATTTATAACGAACCTTGGCACCCTTATACGAAAATGCTTCTCCAGTCCGTCTTGCCGTCAAATCCGAGAAAGGCAAGAAGGAATCGAGACGTTTTGTGGGCGTGCGAGGAAGAAGCGGGACAAGGGTGGACGAAAGGGTGCCCGTTTGCCGGGCATTGCGGGTACGTGATGGAATGCTGCCGGAAGACAAAACCACCAACGCGCCGTTTTCCAAATCGCGAGGTGGCTTGCTTTCTTTATTCTGAAAAGCACATGGGGAAAGGGAACGCGAGGGCGCAGGTATGAATGAAATGTCAAGGGGATGGAACATGAAATGCAGGGGCAGAATGTCGCGAGTGATAGTACTTTTATGGGTGGTTGGAATCTTGTGCGCCGGCTGTGGTCAGGCGGGCGGGGCGTGGCAAGGTGGGTCAAGCGAGGTAGATGAGTCCGGGCAATCCGTGGGTGACGGCACGAAAAAGGAAATCATTGTGGCAACGAGCAGTGAAAGCGGCGGGCTTGACCCGGCGGGAAATATAGCACTGACGTATCTTACGTATTCCGTGGCGGCACTCGACGAATTGCTTACGTATGACGAAAATGGCGAGATTGCCTACCGGGCGGCGGTCGGTTACGAGGTGAACGACGACTTTACCGTGTGGACGTTTCATTTGCGTAAAAATGCGCGCTGGTCGGACGGGAGCGTGGTGTGCGCGGCCGACTTTGTCAATACGATGACGCGCGCCTTGAAGCCGGAGAGCGGCAGCGGTTACGTCAATTATTTGTTTCCCATTCAAAACGCGGAGGCGATTTATCAGGGCGAGGCCGAGATGGAAAGCCTGGGCGTGGAAACGCCGGATCCATATACGTTAATTTTTCATTTGGAAAGGCCTTGCGTTTATTTTCTGGATTTACTGCGTTTGCCGGTCTATACTCCGTCTTCTGCGAAATACGCCGTGGCGACGGATGGCCGTTGGGATAAAAATCCAGAGACGAGCGTGTCAAACGGTCCGTTTTTTCTGGCAGAATACGTGCCAGAGCAGTATTTTGTGTTGGAAAAGAATCCGTATTATTGGAATGCGGACGCGATGTGGCTGGAGCGGATGACGTTTCGTTTCTTTGACAGTCAGGAAGCGATGGCGGTCGCCTACGAGAGCGGGGCGGTGGACGTGGCGTGCGGCGTACAGTCCATCATGGCGGAGGCGTATGACGGAAAGGAAGATCTTTTGATTACCGACATGATTGCCACGCGCTACATTTATCTGAATTTAAACGTAAAACCGCTTGATGACGTGCGGGTGCGAAAGGCTTTGAGCCTGGCGGTTCATAGGGATGAGTTGTGCGAGATGGCGGGCGCGGAGGCGGAACCGACCGATCATTTCATTGCCAAATACATGGTAAATAAGGCGACCGGAAATTATTATGTGGAGGAAGTGGCGGGATTGTCCTCAGGGGGAAACGAGGAGGGGACGCCCCCGTCTTCTGAAGAAAACGTGGAAGGGATGGACACGTCCTTCGAGGAAAATGAGGAAGGGATGGACACGTCCTTCGAGGAAAACGTGGGAGGGACGGACACGTCCTTCGAAGAAAACGTGGCAGAGGCGAGGCGGCTCCTCGCCGAGGCGGGATATCCGGGTGGGAAAGGCTTCCCGAAGCTTGTATACAAGTATCCGTCCTTGGAATTGGACGCGGACGTGGCACAGATTTTACAAGAACAGTGGAAACAGAATCTAGGCATAGAGGTGGAACTGCAGGCGCAGGAATTGCAAGTCAATTATAGTGAGCGCAAGGCGGGAAAATTTGATTTGTGCCGGATGAATTGGACGGCCGATTTTGCAGATCCTTACACATATTTGTCCATGCTTTTGTCAAATTCCCCTTACAATTGCAGTGGCATTTGTGACGCGCGTTATGACGTCCTCGTGCGGCGGTCGGATGCGGAGACGGACGCGAAAAAGCGTGCGGAGCTGGTGGAACAAGCGGAAATGCTGGCGGTGGGGGAAGCGTGTTACGTGATTCCGTTATTTTCCGTGAAAAACGTGAATTTGGTTCGGCCCGGCATCAAGGGAATCACGCAGATTCCGGCAACCGGGGCGTTAGAATTGCGTCATGCGTGGCGTGAAGAGTGAAGCAATACGCTGGTATAATTACAAGGAAAGGGATTATCATGGCATATTTTCCGATGTTTGTAGATATTTCCGATAAAAAGATTTTGGTCGTGGGTGGCGGAAAAGTGGCTGCCAGACGGATAAAGACGCTCCGTTTGTTTACGGACGAGGTGACGGTTTTATCCCCGCGTTTGTGTCAGGAGTTGGAGCCGTTGCCCGAAGGCGTGAACTGGATTGCGAGAGAATATGGAGCGGAGTGCTTGTCATTGGCGGGCGTGGCGGTGGGCGACGAGGCGGCACTGCCAGAATCGAATGCGGAGATGGGAGAGGTGGCCGTACTGCCGGAATTGGATGCGGTGGTGCAAGATGACGCCGAATTAATGGAAGTGGATGTCGCGCTGGCGGGGAAGGATTTCGTGCTGGCGGCCACGAATCGGCGTGAAGTAAACAAGAAGATATTTGAGGACTGCCGACTTTTGGAGGCACATGAAGGGCGCAAAATCCTGGTAAATTGTGCGGATGACAAGTCGCATTGTGATTTCTTTTTCCCGGCGGTTGTACAGTCGGACGAGATTACGGTGGGAATTAATTCGGGCGGGAGAAATACGAAAAAAGTGAGGGAAATAAGAGAAAAGGTGGAGGAGGTGCTAAAAGACAACATGGATAGGAAAATGCTGTTGGAAAATAGGCATCCTTAACAAGGGAATGGGTGGCTCATACGAGGTCGTTCATCCCCGATCTTTTTGGGGATTTTTTGTATTTCCCTGATTTTCTTGTGGCATTGTAAAAAATTCTATGTTAAAATATATACAATCGTGCGTTTTTGATTGTTCAATTCTAATGAAGGAGGTCTGAGAATGGCTGAGAAAAAACAGACTGTTCCGTTTCAAGGAACGGAGGAACAAGAGGCGGCATTAAAAAAAGTGATTGCCGACTTGCAGGATGACAGGGGGAAGCTGATGCCGATTCTGCAGAAAGCCCAGGATATTTATGGTTATCTGCCGATGGAAGTTCAGAAGATGATTTCGGACGAGACGGGGATTCCTCTGGAGAAGATTTACGGGGTGGCTACGTTTTATTCACAGTTTAGCTTAAACCCAAAGGGAAGGTATCGCATTTCCGTTTGTTTGGGAACCGCGTGTTACGTGAAGGGGTCGGGCGACATTTATAACGCCCTGATGGAGAAGCTGGGTATTGTCGGCGGAGAATGTACGCCGGACGGAAAGTTTTCACTGGACGCGTGCCGTTGCGTGGGCGCGTGCGGACTTGCCCCGGTCATGATGATTAACGACGAGGTGTACGGACGGCTGACGGTCGACGACCTTGACGACATTTTGGCAAAATACGAGTAGAATGGAGGTGCGGTATGAGAACTCTTGAAGAATTGCAGGAAGTAAGGGAAAGGGCGAAGGCAGAGAAAAAAGTCTGTAGTTATCGTGTCCATGTGTGCGGGGGTACGGGCTGTACTTCGTCGGGAAGTCCCAGGATTATAGAAAAGCTGAAAGAAGAAATCAAGGCCAATGGTCTTGAGGATGACGTGGAAATCGTAAAGACCGGATGTTTCGGACTCTGTGCACTTGGTCCAATCATGATCGTGCATCCGGAAAATGCGTTTTACTCCATGGTAAAGGAAGAAGACATTCCGGAGATTGTCAGGGAACACCTGAAAAACGGAAACGTGGTGAAGCGTCTCTTATATGAGGAGACGACGAAGGCGGATCACATTTTGCCGTTGGAGGAGACGAATTTTTATAAGAAGCAGCATAGGGTGGCACTTCGCAATTGCGGCGAGATCAGCCCGGAGCATATTGAAGAATACATAGGCAGGGACGGTTACATGGCCCTTGGCAAGGTGCTGACGGAGATGACCCCGCAGCAGGTGATTGAGCTGGTGACGGCGAGCGGACTGCGCGGACGCGGCGGTGCCGGTTTCCCGACCGGCATGAAGTGGAAATTTGCCGCGGCCAACGAGGCGGATCAAAAGTACGTCTGTTGTAACGCCGACGAGGGAGACCCGGGCGCGTTCATGGATCGTTCCGTGTTGGAAGGCGATCCGCATGTCGTTTTGGAGGCCATGACGATTGCCGGTTATGCCATCGGGGCTTCCCAAGGATATATTTACGTGCGTGCGGAGTACCCGATTGCGGTACAGCGTTTGGAAATTGCCATTCGCCAGTCGCGCGAGATGGGGCTTTTGGGCAAGGACATTTTCGGCAGTGGATTTGATTTTGACATCGAACTGCGTCTCGGCGCGGGCGCGTTCGTCTGCGGCGAGGAGACGGCGCTGATGACTTCCATCGAAGGAAATCGCGGGGAGCCGAGACCGAGGCCGCCGTTCCCGGCACTCAAGGGCTTGTATGAGCGGCCGACGATTTTAAATAACGTGGAAACCTATGCCAACATTCCGCAGATTATTTTGAACGGCGCGGAGTGGTTCGCGGGGATGGGAACCGAAAAATCCAAGGGAACGAAGGTATTTGCCCTTGGCGGAAAGATTCACAATACTGGTTTGGTGGAAGTGCCGATGGGAACGACCTTGCGGGAAATCGTGGAGGAAATCGGTGGCGGCGTACCGAACGGCAAGAAGTTCAAGGCCGCGCAAACCGGCGGTCCGTCCGGCGGATGTATTCCGGCCGAGCATTTGGACGTGCCGATTGATTATGACAATCTGATTGCCATTGGATCCATGATGGGTTCCGGCGGACTGATTGTCATGGACGAGGACACTTGTATGGTGGACATTGCTAAGTTCTTCCTGGAGTTTACCGTGGACGAGTCTTGTGGAAAATGTACCCCGTGCCGTATCGGTACGCGGCGTATGCTGGAGATTTTAGAGAAGATTACAAAAGGTCAGGCAACGATGGATGACCTCGACAAGTTGGAGGAACTTTGCAACCACTTGAAATCCAATTCGCTGTGCGCGTTGGGACAGACGGCTCCGAACCCGGTCATCTCGACGTTGCGCTATTTCCGTGACGAATACATTGCCCACATCGTGGACAAGAAATGTCCGGCCGGCGTCTGCAAGGATTTGTTGCAGTACAAGATTGATGCAGACAAGTGTAAAGGATGTACGCTATGTTCAAGAGTCTGTCCGGCGGGAGCGATTGTCGGCAGCGTGAAGGAGCCGCACATGATCAATCCGGAGAAGTGCTTAAAGTGCGGCGCATGTATGGAAAAATGCCGATTTGGCGCAATTTACAAAGAGTAAGGGAGGTTATGGAAGATGGGAAATGTGAATTTGAAAATTAACGGGCTCGACGTGAGTGCACCCGCAGGTTCCACCATTCTTGAGGCGGCGAGATTAGCCGGAATCAAGATTCCGACCCTTTGCTTTTTGAAGGATATCAACGAGATTGGTGCCTGCCGTATGTGTATCGTGGAAGTGAAGGGCGCGAGAAACCTTGTGGCGGCCTGCGTGCATCCGGTGAACGAGGGGATGGAAGTACGGACGAACACGCCGGAGCTTCTCGAGGCGAGAAAGCGTACTCTGAAGCTGATTTTGTCCGACCATGACAAGAAATGTCTTTCCTGCGTGCGCAGCGGAAATTGTGAGCTTCAGGAGTTGTGTCAGGAGCTTGGCGTGGACGACGAGAATTATTTCGAGGGCGTGAAGAATGAGTACGAACTTGACACGAGCGCGCCGCACATGATTCGTGACAATAATAAATGTATCCTTTGCCGTCGGTGCTCTGCAGTCTGCGAGAAGTCGCAGGCCGTGGCGGTCATCGGCCCGAACAACCGTGGATTTGCCACTTTCATTGGTTCGGCATTTGACATGGGATTGGGCGAGACGAGTTGCGTGAACTGCGGCCAGTGTATCGCGGCATGTCCGACGGGCGCCTTGTATGAGAAGGATTTCAATGACGAGGTATTGAAGGCCATTGCGGATCCTGAGAAACATGTCGTGGTACAGCCGGCTCCGTCCGTGCGCGCGGCACTTGGCGAGGAGTTTGGCTACCCGATGGGAACGGACGTGGAAGGAAAGATGGCGGCCGCCCTTCGCAGGATTGGCTTTGACAAGGTGTTTGACACCGATTTCAGCGCGGACTTGACGATTATGGAAGAGGCGCATGAGTTCCTTGACAGGGTGAAGAACGGCGGAGTACTGCCGCTGATGACGTCATGTTCACCGGGATGGGTGAAATATTGCGAGCATTATTATCCGGAATTGACGGAGAATCTGTCAAGCTGCAAGTCCCCGCAGCAGATGTTTGGGGCGATTACGAAGACGTATTACGCGGAGAAGATGGGAATCGACCCGAAGAACATTGTCTGCGTGAGCGTGATGCCTTGTACGGCGAAGAAGTTCGAGCTTGGACGCGACGACCAGAACGCGGGCGGTGTGCCGGACGTGGACATTTCCATTACCACGAGAGAGTTGGCGAGGTTGATTCGCAAGTGCGGCATTGATTTCAGAAGCTTGCCGGACGAAGGATTTGACGACCCGTTGGGAGAGTCTACCGGAGCCGGAGTCATTTTCGGCGCGACGGGCGGCGTGATGGAGGCGGCGCTTCGTACCGCGGTAGAAACGCTGACCGGAAAAGAATTGGAGAATGTCGAGTTTACGGAAGTGCGTGGAACGGACGGCATCAAGGAAGCAACCTATCATGTGGCGGGAATGGATGTCAACGTGGCGGTGGCATCGGGACTTTCTAATGCGCGGGAAGTGATGGAGCGCGTGCGTTCGGGCGAGGCGAACTACCACTTTATCGAAATCATGGGATGCCCGGGCGGCTGTGTCAACGGCGGCGGCCAACCGCAGGTGCACGCGGACGTGAGAAACTTCACCGACGTGCGTGCCATCCGTGCGAAGGTGCTCTACGACAACGACGCGGCCAAGACATTGCGCAAGTCGCATGAAAATCCGTCCATCAAGAAGTTGTACGATGAATATTTGGGCGAGCCGGGGAGCGAGAAGGCACATCATATCCTGCATACGACCTATGTCAAGAGGACGATAAATTAAAGGATGCAAGTTACTTTTCACGGGTCGTGGGAAACAAGGAATCTAGCGTTATGCAAGCAAGCTTGCAATGCTTAATTCCTTGTTTCCCCACCCCGTGAAAAGTAACCGGGTACAAAATATAGAAAGAAAATGGAAGGAATGTCGAAAGACGGATAATTCCAGAAAGGGGAGCAGTGGCTTATGTAAGTTACTGCTCCCCTATTACTATTCACAGCCAGATGAATAGTAACACTCCCCTGATTTTATGGGGAAAGCCATCTTGACAAGGAAAAAGACATGGTAGATAATGTTACTTGGAAATAATCTGAAAATTTTTGAAGGGGAGGTGTTTTTGTGGGGAGTTATTTGAATCCGGGAAGCAAAGGGTTTGAGGAGTCGATTCGTTCGGAAATTTATGTGGACAAGACGGAGCTTATTGAAAAAATAAATGCGATTTTGAATACCAGGCAGAAATTTGTATGTGTGAGCCGCCCAAGACGTTTTGGAAAATCCATGGTGGAGGATATGTTGGTCGCATATTATGAGCGGGATGAGGATTCTTCGAAATTGTTCGATAAACTGATAATCAGTCGGAGCAAATCATATCGAACACATTTGAACCAGTATGATGTCATCAAGGTTAACATGCAAGATTTTTTAAGCACGACCCAAAGTGTGGAGGAAATGCTAAGAAAGCTCAATAAATATCTGATTTATGATTTGACGGAAGAGTTTGAAGAGGTGCGTTTTCGGGACGAAGCCGACTTGATTCAAGTGATGAGGGATGTTTTTGCAAAAACGCGGCACTCCTTTATCGTGTTGCTTGATGAATGGGACTGTCTTTTCAGGGAGTACAAACAAGACGTGGAGGCGCAGAGGAAATATCTTGACTTTTTGCGTGCATGGTTAAAGGATAAGGATTACGTGGCATTGGTTTATATGACGGGCATCTTGCCAATTAAGAAATATGGCTCCCATTCTGCGTTGAACATGTTTACCGAATATTCCATGACGGATCCGGGAAATCTGGCCGAATATTTCGGGTTTACGGAACGTGAAGTAAAGGCATTGTGTGCAGAATATAAGATGAGTTTTGAGGAAGCGAAAGCATGGTATGACGGGTATCACTTGGTTACGCATACGAAGGATGGGGACGTGTGCCATTCCATGTACAGTCCGAAGTCCATGGTGGACGCGATGACCAGGTACAGATTTGGAACATATTGGAACCAGACCGAGACATATGAGGCACTAAAGGTGTATATCCAAATGAACATGGATGGTTTGAAGGACGCCGTGGTCAGGATGTTGGCGGGCGAGAAGGTTCGCATCAATACAAAGACGTTCGAGAATGACATGACGACGTTCGCAACGAAAGACGACGTGTTGACGCTTTTGGTACATCTAGGGTATTTAACATATGACAGCGTGTTGGAGACCGTCATGATTCCGAACAAGGAAGTGTCACAAGAATATGTGAACGCAATTACTACCATGGATTGGCACGAGGTGGCCAATTCCGTGGAAAATTCCAGAAAGCTTTTGGAATCATTGTGGGCGATGGATGAAAAAGCGGTGGCGGACGGGGTTGACCGTGCGCATAAGGAGGTTTCGATTCTTCAATATAATGATGAAAATGCTCTTAGCTGTACGATTAATCTGGCGTTTTATTTTGCCAGGGAGTACTATACGATTATTAGGGAATGTCCAGGCGGGAAAGGATTTGCGGATATTTGTCTTATTCCTCGAAAATTGCATGTGGACAAGCCGGCAGTAATTATTGAACTTAAGTGGGATAAGGAAGCGTCCGGCGCGATTGCACAGATTAAAAGGAAAGATTATGTGGATGCCGTGAAAGATTATCGTGGAAACATGTTGCTTGTAGGGATAAATTACGATAGAAAATCAAAGAAGCATGATTGCGTGATAGAGAAAATTGAGGATTATGGAGCGTGATGAAATCAGGTTGAAAAGAGAGGGGGCCGTGCGACGGCTCCCTCAAATGTCAAGTATAAGGTTTGTCAAATGAAAAACTACCACAAATAACTTCCGTCTAGTTTTGCTTGCCGCATAACAGATTCAAGATCTGCCGGTGTCCATTCGTGTTCCTCCCACGGTTCTTCCACGGATTCTATATAATCCCCATTTTCATCAAAGGTGGGAATGTAGAATCGCAGTCCGAACTCGTCTTTTGCGTCCTCGATGGTTATGGTCATAGTCTTTGGTTCCAAGCCCGATAGGTAGGTTTCGATATTGTATTCATAAGTGATATATTCAAGGTTGTCAATGGTTGCCAGCAAAAGAGCCGCGTAGCCTTTCATTTTCATTTCTGTCATCGTCTTGTCAGAAATGTGCACATCCGATTTCAGGATGATTTTCCAACCGTAAGGTTCCTCGTCAGTCAGTAGTTCATTTTCAAAATCTCCTAGTACTTCCTTCATTCCCAGTGCCTGCACACTTCGATTGTTCGCTGGCATGTCTCCCACGAATTCATGACGTGCATGGAAGACGGCGGAGATGCGAGGGGAAATGTTCGTTTCATGATCCCAAACAATTTGGTCACCTATATAGATGCGGGTAAGTCTATTTTGGGGTTCATAGGTGTTTTGTAATTTATCTTGCGTGGAAAGAGAGCTGGCGAGCACGCCCCTAAATGTGATTCGCAGGATACCGCCTTCCTCTTCTTTGTAAGAAATGCTGGACAAGTTTTTGGCACTTGATAAACAAAAGATATCATAAACACGTACTGTGCCAGAAGCAGAAACGCCTACATGGCAACGCACTTCTTGTGGGGAAAGCTCGTCACCTATCACAAATAGTTTCAACCCGACGAGGCATATAACCACGGCTAATATGGCTGCGACACTTAAGAAAATCTTTTTCTTCGTTTTCTTTTTCACGGTTTTTAGAAAGTCGATTTCCCTTGATGGTATTTCGGTGTTTGCAATATTTTCCGTCTTCTGCATTCGTTGCATCTTCTCCGTGCAGGTCTTGCAATTATCAAGGTGTCTTTCAACTGCTTCGTTCGTTATCTTACTGGTCAGTTTGTCCATATAAGATGGCAATAAATCTTGTACTATCTCGCAACTTAAATTGTTTTTTGAATTATTTTCGGGTGTTGCCTTAGAGGTATCATTTTCTAACGCATCATTTTTTTGTGTTTCACTATTTTGTGGTTTATCGTTCATCCTTTTCGAGCTCCTTTCCCAATTTTTCTTTTCCGCGGTAATAGTTCACGCGTGCCCAGTTTTCCGTCTTTCCCATGACATCCCCGATTTCTCGGAAGGAACAGCCCCCGAAAATCCGCAGATACATGATTTCCCGGAACGGTTCCGGGCAGTCGTGCAATTTTTTCAGCAAGTCTACCCGTGCCAGTTGATTCAGAACCTCGGATTCCGCCGATTGCGTGGCGTTGCCCGGGGAATCCGCCGTCTCCCAATCCTGCACTTGCGGATGTTTGCGGCGGTAGACGGCCAATTGGTTCTTGGCAATCGCACACAGCCAGGTGCGGATTTTGCAGGAGCCGTTAAACCGTTCTGGGTGCAAAACCGCCTGGTAAAAGGTTTCCTGCGTCAGTTCCTCCGCGACATCCGCGTCGTGCGTCAGGGAATATAGATATCGGTAGACGGCCTGCGCGTGCCGCTGGTATATTTCTTCCATGGATTGTCTTTCGTCCTCGATCATGGCCTCCCCCTTTGTTTGAGTTTTGTTTGTGACAATACACTTGGCCTTCATGTATTAATACGAAAAAAATGCGGTTCGTTACAGATAAAAGTAAAATTTTTGAAATTTTGTATTTTGGCGGGTTCCAAATATAAATGGGAATTCATATGTCGGCATCGTATTTCAAGTATAGAACAAATGGGGGATTGTGGCAAGGTGTGAAAATGGGAACTATCGTTTGAATAATAGTAAATGTTTTTTACTATGGATATTGTAATTGAGTATGAAAGTGACGGGAAATTCCAGGGTGGAAACGGATTGAAAAAGTGCAGGAGATATGGTAGGATGGAATTGGAAAATATACGAAGGAAAGTTGAGAAGAAAAAGTATCATGGTTGATTTACTGGAGCATTTAAATGAGAAGCAGAAGGAGGCGGTGCTCGAGACGGAAGGATACGTCCGGGTCATTGCCGGTGCGGGCAGCGGGAAGACGAAGCTGCTTGTGAGTCGTTATGCCTATTTGGTGAAGGATTACGGAATCGAGTCCTCCAACATTTTGTGCGTAACGTTTACGAACAAGGCGGCGGGGGAGATGAAAAAGAGGATCCGGGCCTTGATAGGCGACGGGCATGAGTTTGGCCTGATTTGCACTTATCATGGGTTCTGCAATCGCTTGCTTCGGGAAAATCCAGAAAAATTGTTTCTCGATAAACAGTTCCAGATTATCGACGCGCACCAGCAAAAGGCCATTTTGGGTGAGATTTACCAGAAATTTGAGTTGAAATTGGATTATGCCAGTTTTGAAAGCATTTTGCGTAAGATTGGCTATGCGAAGAGGGACATGGCATATGTCAGGCGGCTGTGCAATCCGAAGCCTTGCCAGATTTTGGATAAGATTGAGGGGCGGGATGACCGCATTATAGAAGAATTTTTACAAAGGCAGAAGGCAACGTACTCTTTGGATTTCCACGATTTAATTTCATTTGCCATTTATTTGCTGGAGACGGACGAAGAAGTACGAAAGAAATGGCAGAATCGGTTAAACTATATTATGGTGGACGAGTTTCAGGATAGTTCCTCCGTGGAAATGCGGTTGGTGGATATTTTGTCCGGGCAATATGGAAATTTGATGATTGTCGGCGATCCGGATCAAAATATTTATGAGTGGAGGGGATCGGACGTGAAGCTGCTGGTGGATTTTGACAAGGAGCACGAACCGACCAAGACTATCATATTGAATCAAAATTATCGCTCTACGCCGCAGATTTTGCAATGTGCGAATACATTGATTGAGAAGAACACCCTGCGTTTGAAGAAGGACTTGTTTACAAGAAATCCGTCCGGCGCTCCGGTCATGCATTACCATTCCAGAAATGATTTGGAAGAGATGGATCAAGTGATTGCCAATATCCAAAAACTACGTGAGACAGAAGGGTTTAAATATTCTGATTTTGCAATTATTTACCGTTCCAGTTTTTTGTCTCGGATTGCCGAGAAAAAATTAGTGGAAAAGAATATTCCATATGAGATTTTTGGCGGGGTACGTTTTTATCAGCGAATGGAAATTTTAGACATGCTGGCGCATTTGAAGCTGATTGCGTTTGGGGACGATGTGTCGTTTCGGCGAATCGTGAACAAGCCACGCAGGAAGTTTGGCCGCGTGAAGATGAATCATTTGGACACGCTGCGGGAGCAGGAGAACGATGATACATTGTTGGCCATACTTTTGCGTCATTTGGAAGACAAAGAGTTTCAAGGCAGTGACGTTGCCGTGTTTGTACACTTTATTGAAGAAATGCAAGGAAAATATAAGGAAATGCGCATTCACGACATTGTCAACGAGGTGGCCAAAAAGACCGGATATGAAACTTATATTCGTGAGTTGGGGGACGAGGAGCGTTTGGATAATCTGGCAGAGTTCAAACGGATTTCTAATGAATTTGAGCGTGAATTTGGCGAGGATTTGAGCCTGGAGCAATTTTTACAGCAGATTGCGCTGCAGTCGAACGAGGATGACAGTGGGTCGAAGGATAAGGTTAAGTTGATGACCATTCATTCTTCGAAGGGACTTGAATTTCCAGTGGTATTTATACTTGGGTTCACGGAAGGCGTGTTTCCCTCGGCGAAGACGATAGGGGATAGGAAAAACTTGGGGCTAGAGGAAGAGCGCAGGCTTTGTTATGTGGCGATTACACGCGCGGAGAAGCATCTGTTTTTGATGGAGTCCGAGGGCGAGTCGGAGAACGGCATGAAGAAACTCGTGTCTCGTTTTTTGGATGAAATCGGGGAAAAGAATTACGTGCGGATTGGCCACGTGCCGGAAAAATTGATGCAGGAGAGCAGGGAATACACGGCGAAGCTAAACAACGGGATTTTGACTGCCGAGTTGGTCGAGGCCGCCATCGCGTCGGGCGGAAGGAACGTCGGGTCGGAAGTGGAACACCATGTATTTGGCAAGGGCGTTATCGAGGAAGTGGATGAAAAACGGGGAAGCTATCTGATTATGTTTGAAAAGCTGGGGCAGAGGCGGAACATTTCGATGGGATATTTCATGAAGGAGCATGTGGATGTGCGGCAGAGGGTGTATGTCGCGCCAGATCAACAAAATGCTAAGTGCAGAGAAAAGGTTACGACTAAACGAATGGGTGCTGCGCAGAAAAAAGAGATTGTGTCAGAATCGGGTTGGCTACTGCAGGAAAGTATGCCAAAGGAGACTGTCACGGAAGATGTAAAAGGGGAAATGGAACAAGTTGAGCAGAATGAAAATACGATGGATAGTGTTTTTGTGGAATTGGATAAGATAGAGGAGAGGAAATGAATACTTGAAGTTGGACGGGCATATCGTCGTGCTTTATCATCTTGACATGATTTGAAAATGGATGGTAAGTGCGTTTAAACGAACATAATCCAGAGAGAGGGGAGCGATTTTCCCTCTCTCACGATTAATCTTCATAATGCCCTTTACAAGAAAGAATTTCCATGATGTTTCCGTTAATCCGATATATCAGTCTAGTTAATACCAAGTTCTTGACATGAGAATACTTCGATGTTAGAATAAAAGTAGTTCGGCAATCGAAATATTTTAAAAACCAGATATGATTTGCATGGAATCGGGTTGTCGAGGTTATAAGAAATGTCAAGTTATGGGGAGTTGTCATGGAGTGGAAGGAACAAGGCGCGCAGGCCGATGTGTTTGAATTTATCTTTGAGTATGTCGAGGAAGTGAAGGAATTGCTCTCGTCCGATTTGTGGGAGAATATTTTCCTCAATTGTTCCAAAAATGAAGTCTTGATTTTCTGGCTGCTTTACCGGAAGCGCGAAGTGAACATGACGGAGATTGCGGATTACATTCACGTTCCATTAAACACGGCGACGGGGATTGTCAATCGGATGGAGAAGAGCGGGTTTATCGTGCGGACGCGTTCTCGTGAAGATAAGAGGGTCGTCCTAATCGAATTCAGCGAGAAGGGCATGGCACAGTTTGAAAAGCTGGTTCAAGAGCTGATGCATTATGGGATGAAGGTGTTTGGCAGTCTGACGAAAGAGGAGATGGAACTATTTTACAAGGTGGCGGGCAAGGTCAAGGATGTGTTGCGTGAAGAGCGCAAGGCAGAAAAACCTGCTAAGAAAGTGCGGAAAATCACGATTGAATAGGCAAGGGAAAAGGGCAGCAGTGTGCTGCCTAAAATTCAAGAAAATAATTCGAATCACGAACTATTCGGAAGTAGAATTATTTAGAAAGTTTGAATGTTGAAAGGAGTATGGGATGAAGCGGATTTATATTTTTACCGGAAAGGGCGGCGTGGGAAAGAGCAGCATTGCCACGGCACATGCCATTAAAAGCGCAGGAGAGGGCGTAAGGACGCTACTTGTCAGCACGGACATGGCGCACAACCTGGGGGATATTTTTGGACGGAAGCTGGGTGCGGACATTGAGACGATTTCCCGGAATCTGGACGTTTATGAGATTGCCCCGGAGTACGTGATGGAGCATGAGTTCCCGGAGATAGGAAATTATCTGGGGTATCTGCTGTCGGAAGAAATTGACGGAAGCAACGGGTTACAAGAGTTATGCATGATTCCCGGGATGGAAGAACTGTTTTCCTTGCTAAGAATTGCGGAAATCTATGACAAGGAAGATTATGAGAGAATTATCGTGGATTGTGCTCCTACGGGGGAAACGTTGTCGCTATTAAAGTTTCCCGAACTGCTTTCGTGGTACATGGAAAAGCTGTTTCCCATTGGGAAGGTGGGTGTAAGGATATTAGAGCCCATCTCGAAAGCGGCGTTCAAGGTCGAGATGCCGAACAAGGCGGCCATGAATGATATCGAGAAGTTATATGTAAAGTTGGCAGGGCTGCAGGAACTTTTGAAAAACAGGGATGTCACCAGTATCCGGATCGTGACCACGCCGGAAAAGATGGTCGTGGAGGAGACGAAGCGCAATTATATGTATATGAATCTTTACGATTTTAACGTGGATGGGCTTTATATCAATCGGATTTTGCCAAAGGACATTGGAAATCCCTTTTTTGAGCAATGGCTTGACATTCAGCAGGGGTACATTTCGCTTTTGAAGGACACGTTTGCGGCACTGCCCATTTATGAAGTCCCCTGGTATGACGAGGAGCTTAAAGGGAGGGAAAATATTGAGCGGATCGTGGCGGACGTATTGGCGGATGACGAGGTATTTGCGGCGAGAGTCATTGCGGAAAGGGAGTGCTTCCGGCAAGTCGGGGATGGATACCAGTTGGAGGTTTTTTTGCCCGGCGCGAAGAAGGAGGAGATTGATTTATATCAGGCGGCCACGGACGTTGTCATAAAGGCGGGGAATTTCAAACGAAACATTCCGCTTCCGAACATTCTTCGAAGTTACGAGGTGGCAGGTGCGAAATTCGAGGAAGGAAAATTGCGGATTCGATTTGAAAAGGTATGGGAAGGAAGTGGCGAGCATGCATGAGGAAATGTTGTGTAGGGTGAGAATGGCGGCGGAATACCAGAAAAAGGCGGTTCGTGCCTTGTTTTCTGAAAAAATGAACGAGCATATTGACGTGATTGAGCGGGAAGTAAAGTTGATGGCGGCGGAAGCGGCCGTGGATTTTTTAAGAAGGTGCGCCATGAGAGGCAGAAAGAAAGCAGATGGCTATGACGGAAAAAGGGGGTGGGATGATAAAAGGGGCGATGACAGCAGGAAGCGAGAGGATGATAGCGGAAAAGGAGGCAATTGCAATGGGACAACGAGAACTGCAAGAACAAAAAAAGTGGAAATTCTGTAGGCTACATGTCAGCTTTAGATAAAGAAAGGAAATAAAGTGATGAGAATTATCATATACACGGGCAAGGGCGGCGTGGGGAAGACGAGCATGGCCGTGGCGACCGCTTGCAAAATCGCGAAGGACGGGAAAAGGGTGCTTGTCATGAGCACGGATCAGGCGCACAGTTTGAAGGATTCTTTTGACGTTAAAATTGGCCGGGAACCGACGCGGGTGGCGGAACGGCTGGACGCGATGGAAATTGACACCGTATACGAGAGTGAGAAATGCTGGGGAAATTTGCAGGATTATTTGAAACAGCTTCTCACCTTGAAGGGTGGAAGTGGGATCGAAGTGGAAGAACTGTTGGTATTTCCCGGGCTGGAGGAGTTGTTCTCCATGTTTCGGATTTTGGACATGTACGAAAGCGGGGAATACGACACGCTCGTCGTAGATTGCGCGCCCACGGGCGAGACGTTGGCATTGCTTAAATATCCGGAACGACTGTCCGGGCTGATTCGGCGGGTGCTGCCGATTGAAAAGGCGGGAGTGAAGACCGTGGGCGTGCTATTGGAAAATCTGATGAAACTGCCGATGCCAAAGGACGCGGTGTTCGATGACATTGAGTACTTAATGGATAAAATGCTACGGCTGCAAAAGCTTCTGCTAAATCAGAACGTCGTGAGCCTGCGCGTGGTGACCACGCCGGAAAAGATCGTGATAAGCGAGGCAAAACGAAATTTTACGTGCCTTTATTTGTATCATTACAACGTGGACGTGGTGATTGTAAATCACATTTACCCGCAGGAAGCGATGGAGGGGTATTTTAACAAATGGAAGAGATTGCAGGAGGAGGGACTGCGGGAGATACGAGAAAGTTTTAGCGAGGTGCCGCGCATTTATGTGGAATTACTGCCAAAAGAACTTCGGACGTTAAACGTGTTGGAAGAGGTGGGGGACTTGATGTTTTCGGAGTGCAATCCCAATGACGTATTGTTCCAAAAGGAGATTTATCAGGTGGATGGCGAGGCGGGAAGCCTTAAAATTTATTTGCCGTTTGCCGAGAAAGAGGAGCTTGGCCTTGAGAAGGATGGAAATGAGCTTGTGGTAGGCGTGAAAAATGAGAGCCGGAGATTCCCCGTACCTGTAGGATTTGTGGGGAGGGAGATTATCGGGGCGAAGTGGGAGGAAGGGTATTTGAAGATTATGTTTGCGTAGCACCGTATCTGATTTGTAGTTTCTTTTTTATCTGATGCTTGCGGGGATGCAAAGTGCCGCCATCTGTACGTTATTGTGGGAATAAATGGCGTACCGCCTGGTCGAAAAGTAAAATTTGTGCTAATACACGAAAAAATTATTCTAAGACAAAAGGGCAGAATTTTATTATAATAGATACAACAAATCAGAGTAGGAGGCAGTTTATGAAAAAGCATATGAAATGCATGGAACAGTGGAAATTCGTGAAAGAGGATGTCGGCATCGGGGCAAGGTGGGATGACGCGGGACTCGGGGAGACGGTGGATTTGCCTCATACCTGGAACGCGGTGGACGGCCAGGATGGAGGCAATGATTATTATCGGGGAAAGTGTTGGTATGCGAAGAAACTCCCGAAGATAGAACTGGGGGAAGAGGAAGAACTATGGATGGAATTTCGCGGCGTGGCGATGATGGCGGCCGTCTATGTGAATGGGCAATTGGCGGGAACGCATGACGGGGGCTATTCCACATTTCGGGTAAACCTTACTCCCTTTTTGGCGGAGGAAAACCTGGTCGTGGTTTCCGCCGATAACGGCGCGGTGCGTACCGTCTATCCCCAGAAAGCGGATTTTACGTTTTACGGCGGCATTTACCGGGACGTTTCTTTGATTCAGGTACCAAAGGCACATTTTGCGCTGGGTTATTATGGCGGCCACGGCGTAAAGGTGACGCCGAAGGTGGAAGAGGGGCGCGCGGCAGTGACGGCGGAGGTCTGGACGGAAAACGTGTCGGAAGGGACGGCGGTGGTCGTGGCCGTTCTGGATGCGGACGGAAACGTCGTCGGAAAGGGTACGGCATCCGTAAGTGAGAATTATGCGAAGACGGAATTGACAATCGAAAACGTGCATTTGTGGGACGGAAGAGAAGATCCGTATTTGTATACATTGCGTGCCAAATTGGAAGGGGAGGACGCGGACGTTGTGGAGACGAAGTTCGGCTGCCGTACCTTTTTCGTGGATCCGCAGAAAGGATTTTTCTTGAACGGAAGGTCTTACCCGCTCTGCGGCGCGGCGCGCCACCAGGACCGGCAGGGGGTCGGAAACGCCCTTACGCCCGAAATGCACGAGGAGGACATGCAGCTTTTGCTGGAGATGGGAGCCAACACGATTCGGCTGGCGCATTATCAGCACGACCAGTATTTTTATGATTTGGCCGACAAGTACGGCATGATTGTGTGGGCGGAGATTCCGTATATCACGGAGCACATGCCGGAGGCGAGGGAGAATTCGATTTCCCAGATGACGGAGCTTGTCGTGCAAAATTACAATCACCCGTCCATCATCTGCTGGGCACTTTCCAATGAAATTACGGGGACGACCGGCGTGACGGACGACCTGGTGGAAAACCATAGGATTTTGAACGACTTGTGTCACAAGCTGGATGCGTCCAGGCTGACGACGATGGCGCATGTATTCATGCTGAATCCGGAGGACGCGCTGGTGACGCTGCCCGACATCCGTTCCTATAATCTGTACTATGGCTGGTACGTGGGCGAGATGGAGGACAATGACAGTTGGTTTGACAGCTATCATGAGAAACATCCCGACATCGTGATGGGACTTTCGGAGTACGGAGCGGATGCGAATCCGCAGTATCAGGGGCCGAATCCGGAGAAAGGCGACTGGTCGGAGCCTTACCAGGCGTTGTATCATGAGCACATGCTGGAAATGTGGAGCAAGCGTCCCTATATCTGGGCGATGCACGTGTGGAACATGTTTGACTTTGGCGCGGACGGGCGCGACGAGGGCGGAAAGCCCGGACAGAACCAAAAGGGACTCGTGACCTTCGACCGGAAGATAAAGAAAGACGCGTTTTACATATACAAGGCATATTTGTCAAAAACACCGTTCGTGCATCTGTGCGGCAGCAGGTACGTGGACAGGAGTGAGGACGAGACGGAGGTCAAGGTGTACTCCAACCAGCCTGCCGTGACCTTGTACGTGGACGGCAAGGAGGCAGGAACGTTAAAGGCGGACAAGGTGTTCAAATTTAACGTGGCACTGCAGGGAGAGCATGTGATTGAGGCGAAAGCGGGAGACTGTACCGACGTTATGACGATCCGCAAGGTGGAAAAAGCCAATCCGGATTACCGCAAAGAAGGCGGTGAGGTGGTGAACTGGTTCGACCGGGATGACGAAATCGTCAGGGAAGGTTATTTTTCCATTAAGGACAGCATGGGCGACGTGAAGGCGAATTCCGAGGCGATGGCGGTGTTTGACGAATTGATTTCCCCGATTCAGGCGAAGATGGTGGAAGCTTACGGGGACGTGGCGAAGAGCATCCAGATTCCGGAGGAGATGCAGAAAATGATGGATCGCATGAGCGTGGAGAGCACGTTGAAGCAGATGGCGAAGTTGATTACGCCGGAGCTGATTCACAAATTAAACAGCAGGCTGAATCAGATTCGCAAAGATTGACGTCGGTTTGGCCATACCGGGTCAGTGGTAATGGACTGAAAGTAACTCCGGTGTACAGATTGTGTTGCCATCTGTACACCGACGCTACATAGTGCCGTTATGTGTCTTTTGACGAGCCGACCCTGCTGCATGCGGAGTTTTTCGTGTATCAATAAGTGGTAATAAGAGCGGGAAAGGGAAGTAATCCAATGCATTAGATGGATGACATTGGAGACGGTCTTTCCCGTTCTTTGTTTTAATCAATACGTTAGCGTTGACAAACCCACATGTGGGATAGTATTCTATTATAGAGAAATTGCCGGGGTGCAAATTATGTAATGGTTTGTAAAGGGTTGCATCTAATGAGGCATGGCAAGGAACGAAAAGAACGATGAAAAAATGGAAATTAAGCCGGCTGACGCAGATGCTGGTTTTGGGATACACGTTGATTATATTGCTGGGGGCGGGGCTTCTGATGCTGCCGATTTCCACTCGTGAAGGAGTGAGAACCCCGTTTATGGACGCGTTGTTCACGGCCACCTCCGCGGCTTGCGTGACGGGACTGGTGGTACGTGACACGTACCAGTACTGGTCTACTTTCGGGCAGTGCGTGATTATCAGCATCATCCAGATTGGCGGTCTGGGATTTATGACGATTGGCGTGTTTTTTGCCACGCTTTTTAGAAGGCGCGTGGGACTCTGGATGCGTGGGACGATGCAGGAGAGCGTGAACGCCCTGCAGCTTGGCGGCATCGTGCGCCTGACGAAGTTCATCATCAAGGGGACGTTTTTAATCGAGGGAACGGGAGCGGTTCTTTTGACCTTGTGTTTCTGGCGAAAAATGAATTTTGGCAAGGCCTTGTTTTACGGAATCTTCCACTCCATCTCGGCGTTTTGTAACGCGGGATTTGATTTGATGGGGGAAGGGGAGGCGTATTCCTCGTTCACGGCATATTATGATGACTGGCTTGTCAACCTGGTGCTGATGGCACTCATCATTCTCGGTGGCCTGGGTTTTTTTGTGTGGAGCGATTTGAAGCAAAATAAATTACAGTTTCGCAAGTACCGCCTGCATACGAAGCTGGTGGTCTTGACGACGGCGGTGCTTCTGGTGGCGGGGACGGTCTTGCTTTTTATTGCGGAACAAGATTACACGCTTAAGGACATGCCGCTAGGGAGTCAGATTTTGTGTTCCATGTTCGGTTCGGTGACGGCCAGGACGGCCGGGTTTAACACGGTGGACACGGCGGCGTTATCGGACAGCGGGAAGATGATTACGATGATTTTGATGTTCATCGGCGGCAGCCCCGGTTCGACGGCAGGCGGCATCAAGACGACGACGTTTTTGGTGTTGATTGTTTATGTGATTGCCAGCCTGCAGCAGAAAAAAGACTGCAACATTTTCGGGCGCAGGTTGGACGACGGCAGTATTCAAAAGGCGAGTTCCGTTTTGTGTATCAACTTGTTCGCGGCCGTGGCCGCCATCGTGATTATCAGCGGGGCGCAGGTGCTGCCGTTGACGGACGTGCTGTTCGAGGTATTTTCGGCGATTGGCACGGTCGGCATGACAACCGGGGTGACGCGGGAGATGACCACGGTTTCCAAAATCGTACTCATCTTTTTGATGTACTGCGGACGGGTGGGAAGCTTGACGTTCGCGTTTTCCCTGCGGGGACACAAGGTGGACGCGGCGGTGAAGCAGCCGGTGGAGCAAATCATGATAGGGTAGAAGGAGAGCAAAAGACATGAAATCGGTTTTAATTATCGGCCTGGGAAGGCTGGGGCATCATCTTTGCACGGAGATGTCAAAATTGGGAAATGAAATCATGATCGTGGACGAGGACGAGGAGCAGATGCGCGATTTGTTGCAGTATGCCACGCTGGCGCGGGTCGGGGATTGTACGGACATCGAGGTGTTAAAGAGCCTCGGGGTGGGAAATTATGACTTGTGTTATGTTTGCATCGGATCGAATTTCCAGAGCAGCCTGGAGATTACCAGCCAGTTGAAGGAATTGGGGGCGAAGTACGTGGTCAGCAAGGCGAACCGCGACTTGCAGGCGAAGTTCCTTTTGCGCAACGGAGCCGACGAGGTGATTTACCCGGATCGGGACGTGGCCGAGCGTCTGGCCGTGCGGCACAGTGCCAATCATATATTTGACTATATCGAGTTGACGGAGGAGTATTCGATATACGAGATTCTTCCGGCGAAGCAGTGGGTAGGGAAAAGCATTTTGGAATTGGACGTGCGCAAACGTTACCATGTCAGCATCGTCGGGATCAAGCAACATGGGGAACTGATGATCATGCCCCCGGCGAACCGGAAGATGGAGGCGGACGACCATTTGATGGTGATCGGGAAAAAAGAGGACGTTGATCAAATATTGGATATGTGAGGATGAGAAGATGAGAGTTATTGATTTTACGGATGCAAAATGTAGGCATTGTTACAAGTGTGTGCGCCACTGCATGGTGAAGGCGATTTCCGTGAAGAATTCGCAGGCGCACATCATGGAGGATCACTGTATTCATTGTGGAAAATGTATGGAAATCTGTCCGCAGAACGCGAAAACGTTTTCCAGTGACATGGGACGCGTGAAGCGGTATTTGAAAAAGGGGGAAAAGCTGGTGATTTCCATCGCGCCTTCGTATGTCGGCGTGTTGGAGTTTGACCGTCCCGGCCAGGTGGTGGACGCCCTCTTGAAACTGGGATTTGCCGAGGTGCGTGAGACGGCCGAGGGCGCGGCGATGGTGACGGAAGAGTACAAGAGGTTGATTCGTGAAAAACAGATGCCAAACATCATCACGACCTGCTGTCCGAGCGTGAATGACCTGATTGAGAAATATTATCCGGAGTGTGCGCCGTTCATGGCTCCGGTCGTGTCCCCGATGGTCGCTCACGGGCGTTATATTAAGAAATTGTACGGCGAGGACACGAAGGTGGTCTTTTTAGGGCCGTGCATTGCCAAGAAGCAAGAGGCCGAAGGGGACGAGCGGGTGGCCGGGGCAATTGACGCCATTTTGACATTTGAGGAGCTGGCCGAGTGGCTGGAAGAGGAGCACATCAATATTCACGAATGCGAAGAGAAGCCGATGGGGAATCCAGACCCGATGATTAATCGGCTTTATCCGGTCGGCGGAGGCGTGGTGCAGTCCGTCATCACCGGGGAAGAGGCGGATACATACCAAAAGGTTTTCGTGGACGGATTGGAAAACTGTATGGAGATGTTGGAGTGCATTCGGAAGGGGGAACTTCAGAATTGCTTTATCGAGGCCAATGTCTGCGAGGGCGGATGCGCGAAGGGGCCGGCCTCGGCGAGGTGGAATACGTCTTACGTGAAAGCGAAGGTAAGGATTGCCAAAGAGGTGGCTCATGAGGCGATGCGTAATCTTCCCGGGATGAGCACGGAGGAAATGAAAAAGGAATTCAGGGATCGTTCCTTGCAGGAAGAGATGCCGAGCGAGGAGCAGATTCGGGAAATTTTAAAATCGACCGGGAAATTTTCTGCAAAGGACGAGTTAAACTGCGGAGCCTGCGGGTATTCGACTTGCCGTGAAAAGGCGATTGCCGTTTATCAAGGAAAGGCCGAGTTGGAAATGTGCATGCCCCATGCGCTGACGCAGGCGGAGTCCATGTCAAATGTCGTGCTGGACACGACTCCGAACATGATTTACGTCGTGGACGGCGAACTGCGTATCCGTGAATGTAACAGGAAAGGGCAGGAACTTCTTGGGGTTGGCCGCAAGGAAGCCCTGGAGCGCTATATCTTTGAATTTATGGACGCGGAGGATATCGAGGAGACGCTCCGCACGAGGGAGCCGGTGAGAAATAAAAAGATACGGCTGGAACACGAAGGACTGACGGTGGAGGAGTCCATCGTTTATATTGAAAATCTGGATTCGGTGCTGGTGATATTCCGGGACATTACCCGCGAGGAGAAAATCAAAGAACAACATTATAATTTGAAGTTAGAAACAATGGAGATGGCGCAGAAGGTCATTGACAAGCAGATGATGGTGGCACAGGAAATCGCCGGACTTTTGGGCGAGACGACGGCCGAGACGAAGGTGACGCTGACAAAGCTTAGGGATTCTGTGCTGAACGAAGAGGAGTAAGGCGTGAAAACGCGGGGGCTCCGCGCAGTGGTGATGGCGGGGCGCGATGACGCAACGGCGACAGGAGGAAATCATGAGCGTAAGTATTGACGTGGCTTATAAAAGCTTGAACAAACATGACGAGGAGCTTTGCGGGGACAAGGTGGAAATCGTCAAGACCGACGATTCGGACATCCTGATTTTGGCGGACGGGATGGGCAGCGGCGTGAAGGCCAATATTTTGGCCACGCTGACTTCCAAGATATTGGCGACGATGATGCACGAGGGGGCGGCGATTGAATCTTGCGTGGAGACGATTGCCAAGACGCTTCCCATTTGCCAGGTGCGAAAGGTGGCCTACGCGACGTTTAGCATTTTACAGATTTTTCACGACGGAACGGCCTATTTGGCGGAGTTTGACAATCCGGACTGCGTGTTCGTCCGCGACAGGCAGATTGTGAAATACCCCTATACGACGCGGGAAATCGAGGGAAAACAGATTCACGAGTATCGCTTTACGGTCAAGCAGAATGACTGTTTCGTGTTGATGAGCGACGGCGTCATTTACGCCGGGGCGGGGGAAATCCTGAATTTGCAGGGATGGACGTGGGAAAATATGGCGGATTATACGTTGCAGTGCACGAAAAAGACCATGTCGGCCGCACGTCTGGCGGCGATGCTTTCCCAGGCCTGCGACGACCTTTATATTCAAAAGCCGGGGGATGACACGACGGTGGCCGTGGCGCGGGTGATTGAGCGCAAGGTGGTGAACATTTTCACCGGGCCGCCGAAGTCCAAGGAGGACGACGAGAGGCTCATGGGCGAGTTCATGCAGGCGGAAGGGAAAAAGGTGGTGTCCGGTGGTACCAGTTCACAGATTGCCGCCCGCTATTTGCATAAGGAGATCATAACGAAGGTTAGCGAGACGACCCCGGGCGTGCCTCCAATGGCGTTTATCGAGGGGCTGGATTTGGTGACGGAGGGCGTGCTGACGATGGGTAAGGCGTTAAAGCTTCTCAAGCGGTACCAGGACGCGGACTTCGACGCAGATTTCTTTGACGAACTCGATGCCGATAACGGGGCGGCCAAATTGGCGAAGCTTTTGATAGAGGAGTGTACGGAATTAAACCTCTTCGTCGGCACGGCCATGAATGAGGCACATGTGGAGAGCGAGCTGACGTTTGACCTTAGCATGCGCATGAACCTGGTGGAGCAATTGCAGGCGGTCGTGGAGAAGATGGGGAAGGGCGTGAAGGTAAAATATTACTAGAGCGTTTCTTAGGTCATTGGCGAGGAAAAAAAGCATGGGAAAAGCATTATCTGAAATGACATTGGAAGAGCTGTGGCAATTGTTTCCTATATTTTTGGTGGAACCCAGTGACCGGTGGGCATCCTGCTATGACAAAATGGAAGCCATGTTAGAGGAAATACTTTCTGAATGTCCGGTTGAAAGAATCAGTCATATCGGGAGTACGGCGGTATATGGAATATGGGCGAAGGACATTGTAGATGTACTGGTTGAGCTGTCAGCGGGGTCTGACATGGAAGCGGCGGCACGGAAGATGGAAGAAAACGATTTTATCCGAATGTCCTCGGGAGAAGGACGGATTTCCCTTAACCGTGGATATACCGAAGAAGGATTTGCAGAAGACGTGTACCATGTGCATCTTCGTTATGTTGGTGACAACGATGAATTATATTTCAAGGATTATTTGAACGAGCATGTACAAGTGGCCAGAGAGTATGAAGCCATGAAGTTAAGGCTGTGGAAGTTGTATGAACATGATAGAGATGCCTACACGGATGCAAAGACGGAATTTATAAAAAAATGGACGGGCGAGGCGAAGGAAAAATATTGTGGCAGATATTGAGGCGTGATAGTGATGAATAGCTGATTTGCGGCTGGCCTAAGAATAAAACAAAATAAATATAACCATCCTCCGATTATCATTCATTAGGGAGGATATTCAAAAATCAGGGTTGGTGAGAAAATAAAAATGAAAACAAAGATAGCTTCGCCGAGAGTACCATCCCAATTGGTGCCGGTGGAAGATTTACAAGCGTTGAAGGATTCGCCGGAGGATGTTCGAATCACGGGAGTTATGTTACGCGAGGAATGTGTGACGGGGCAGGATTATTATGGGGTGGATGTAGAGAAATCCCGTTTTGAGAAAAGTAAATTTATAGATTGTGATTTTGAAAAGGCGTCTTTTGTAGACGTAATCTTTGAAAATTGCGATTTTTCAAACAGTCATTTCGCGAAAGCGTATTTCAGTCGATGTGAATTCAGAAATTGTAAATGTCTGGGAACCGTTTTTAATGAAGCAGTAATGAAGCATGTTAAGATTGCGGGGAGCACATTAAAATACGCGAGCCTGAATGATGCAAAATTGGAATCTGTGGAGATGAATGACTGTGACATGTCGGAAAGTTCCATTTCGGAGACAATTCACAAAAATTGGACGGCCAGCAAATGTCTGTTCGTGGGGACAAATTTCTTTCATACGAAATTGAAAAATTTTGATTTTACAAGCTGTGAACTGGCAAATATAATCATTTCCGATACGTTGGAAGAAATTCGCGGGATAAAGATTACGGCAATCCAAGCGTTGGAGGCAGCCAGATTGCTGGAAATGAAAGTGGAGTAAAAATCCGGTGGGCGTTTTCCAATTGCCGTGATACAATATGAAGATTGTAATGACATAGATGTTTGGTTACCGATTATCAAATCGGTATTTGAGGAGGAATTCATGCTTGATATTAAAATAAGTCAGTTATTCTATGGCAACGAAAAAATATTATGACAGATGCAGAGCTGGCGGAGGCGTTAAATGGGCATAGCATTTGCATGTCATTCAGGCAAGATAGAGAACGAGAAAGATGCGAATGAGTTGTTTTTAAAGGCATTTGATGAATGGCGTTCCCTTGATGAGAAGTTTATAAAGACGTTACAAAAGTGTTTGACACAGAATACTTATGATACACGCGGATGGCAGTTGGGAGAACTCCCGGGGGAATTCAAACATCATGATTATGTGACGGGAAGAGAGGAAATCGGTGTCGCGCCGGAAGACGTCGGGGAGGAATTGGAAGAACTATTTTCAGAACATGAAGATGTGCCAGACAAGACTTGGAACCGCTTCAAGATTTTTTAAAGGAACAAACGGTGAAAACATGGGAGAAGCAGATAGCGCGTATGGGGTAAAAGTGATTTAAACTATGATGTTGGTAGAAATTGAGTATTACAAAGAAAAAGTGCTTTTATATGGAAAAAAGAGAACTTATGCGGAGTTTCGCAGACAGATGGAAGAGATTGAAGCCATCTATGACAAGACGGAAGATAATTTTGTCGCGTTGCTTGGCAGAAGGCATGGTTTGACCGTGATAGGGTGTGACATGGTGGATGAGGATATGGTTCCCGTATATGTTTATGACCGGGATACGGAAAAGGCATATCGGGTGTCTGGTTATGCAGAAGAAGGGTAGAAATAAAATGTTTATTAGAGAGTATCAATCAGCGGATTGTAAGGAATTGACAGAGCTTTTTTATAGCACGGTTCACACAGTAAACGCGAAAGATTATACGAAAGCGCAATTAGACGTATGGGCGACAGAATAGGTGGATTTGGAAAAGTGGAACTAGTCACTTCAAGAGCATTTTAGTATTGTGGCGGTTGATAGTGATGTCATCGTAGGATTTTAATTTTGTTATGATAAAGGAGCGGTAATTTTCAATTTGCCGGATCGGGGCGTATGAAGAAAAAGTGCTCTATATTATGAACAATGCTTATTATATAATATCATGCCATTCGCGCCGGTTAGAAAGAATTCGAAATACATGGACTTCTTGCGGATGAGCTTGTATAACGAAAACCACACCCATTGCCAATATTACCTAGACAATATTCTCTGGGGAGATTGTAATGCAATTAGCGAAAATACATGCCATAATCAAAGAGCATACAATTGTTGCAACTACCGAGCGTTTTTCCATCCAACAGCAGTAGAAATAATGCCTATAATCACTTTTGATAAAATTTTTTTCATTTAGGCTTGACTCTCACATTATGGTATACTCTAAACTGTAACCAGAGCTCGGGAACACACATATGTGAGGTAGGAACAATGTTAAAAATAGGAGATTTTTCAAAACTGTCAAGAATCAGTATCCGCATGTTACGGCATTATGATGAAATCGGAATCCTTCACCCGGAATGCGTGGACGATTTTACGGGTTATCGCTATTACAGCGAGTCGCAGCTTCCACAAGCGGGGAGAATTCAGGCCTTAAAGGGACTGGGGTTTCGGCTTTCCACGATCAAGGACAGCTTTGACAGGGATGGTGATGCGCGGGAGGTGGAGGGCATCCTGCTTGCGAAGCGAAAGGAATTGGAAGTGGAGGCCATGGAAATTCGGCAGAAGATACAGTATATTGACAGTACGTTGAAATGGTTGAGAAAGGATGGTAATTTCATGGACTACAATGTTACGTTAAAAACGGTGCCGGAGAGGTATGTCGCAAGCGTGCGGCAGGTGATTCCCGCCTATAATCAGGAGGGGATGCTGTGGGAATTGATGTGTCGGGAGCTGGAACCGCAGAAAGTACAGAACGCGGTGCCGGACTATGGCATGGCCATTTTCCACGACGAGGGGCATCGGGAGCATGATCCGGACGTGGAAATCCAGGTTTCCGTGGTGGGAAAATACAAGGACACGGAGCATGTCAAATTTAAGACCGTGCCGCCAATCCAGATTGCTTCGGTCACATATAAGGGCAGCTATGAGGAAATTACAAGGGTGAACGAGGCGGTAGCAAACTGGATTGTGGAAAATGGGTATGATTTCGACGGGAAGTCGTTTTGCATTTACCACGTGGCACCCAATCAGGCGGCCAGTTCAAAAGACCTGGTTACAGAAGTCTGCTTTCCGGTAAAAAAGAACTAGAGAAATGGCATGGCCATTTGAGAGGCGCCCCTTCGGGGGCGTCTTTCATTTCACGGCATCTGGAAAGCATTTCACGACAAGTGTCGTTTTGCGGCTTGCAAGCTTTGGAGAGTAGTGTTACTATTTTAATGGGTTTTTATGATAAAAACCAGGAGGGGACGAAATGATTCGTATTGCAATTTGTGATGATGAAGCATACATGTCCGACCGTATACGGACGATGGCGGTTGATTTTTTCCGTGGAAAAAACATGGAGGTAGAAATCCGGCGGTTTTCCTGCGGCGAGGATTTATTGAAATATGACAAGCAAGTGGACATTTTGTTTTTAGACATTCAGATGAGGGGTATGGACGGCATGGAAACCGCGAGAAAGTTGCGTGAGCGCAAGTTTCGGGGATTTTTGATTTTCATAACCGTCCTTGGAGAAATGGTGTTTGAGTCTTTCGAGGTGCAGGCGTATGATTATCTGGTGAAGCCGGTCGAAAAACGGCGTTTTGAAAGGACGATGGAGCGGCTCGTCGCTTCCATGCAAAAGGCCGGAGAGGCCAGTTTGCTGGTCCAAAAGGGACACGAAAGCCGTATCATTTCTTTGGAGGAGCTTGTTTTTTGCGAAATCATTGACCGAAAAATATATCTGCACCTGGCATCATCGGAAGTCATTGATTATTATGAACGGCTTGAAAATCTGGAAGCAAAGCTGGACGATAAGTTTTTTCGATGCCATAGGAGCTACCTGATTCATTTGAAATATTTAAAAAGCTATAAGAATGGGGTGGCGTATATGGAGGGCGGGAAGGAGATTCCCGTGTCGCGGCTCAGGCGCAAGGATTTTTCCAATGTCGTATTACAGTATATGAAAAACATGATGATGCCAGGGTCAAAAGGTCATGTGTGACATGCTTGCATGTCAATACATGACTTTGGAACCCGTAAAACACCGAAAAGCAGCTATTTTTCGTAGAAAAATGAGCGGATTTGAGGTGTTTCAGGATGGCGGGAGCACGAAGTGCGTAGCAATCCGTGGGCAACATCAAAACATGTGAGAGTTTTTGCTGCAATTTGCGGCCTGAACGGCCGCGGATGGTAATGAATCTTTTGCATATGGGGGTATGTAAAATGGCCGAGTATATCAATTTTTTTAATGTGTATATCATGGGAAGCGTTGAAATACTTTTCCAGTTTTATTTTTTTTCCAGGATTTTAAAGAGGAAGGTAAGACATCTTTGTTATTTCTTGTTTGCGGTATGCGCGACTGCGCTCATCCTTGCTGTTCCGGTCACTACGATTATTGGATTTGGGGGGCTTGTCCTTTTGCTTGCGGTAGGCGGGATTTGGATTTGCGGTGCGGATTTTAAGTCTTCGCTTTTATATGCGGCATTGGTGGTTGAGATTATGCATCTTTGCTATGGAATCGCGAAGTCCCTGCTTAATCTTTTATATCCGCTGATGTCTTCTGCCGTTTTTTATGATGAGGCTGGCATGGTGTATATGCTGGTCAGCGAAATGGCGGCAGTGATGTTGGCAGGGGCTTGTTATTGTATAATATATCGGTATTTTTCCTATCATACTTTCGAAGAAATCCAATATATGTTTTTGGTTTTTATTCCGATTTTGATGATATTTTTTATGGGTGAATATATCAGTTTCATTGAATTTCACTGGCAGATCATAGAGGATGACGGTACCGCGAGATATCTGGTCAGTCATGGGGAGATGCTCGTCATACAGCTTTTAGGAATCGTTAGCTTGTTCTGCATTTTGTTCGCTTATAAGAAACTGCTGCAGAGCTTTCATCTCAGCACGGAACTGTCACTGTTGGAGCAGGAGGAACGTTCCCTGAACCAGTACGTGGAAGAGGCGAAGAACCATTATGAAAAAACAAAGTCGTTCCGCCATGATGTCAAAAACCACATCACGGTGGTGAAGGATCTTTTGCAAAATGGAAAGGTGGAGCAAGCACTGGGATATATTCGGGACATGGAAGACATGGCGGAGGAATTGTCATTTCCGTGCAGTACGAATAATCCGGTGGTGGACATCCTGGTGGGAAACAAGCTGGGAATCGCGAAAAGCATGGGAATCGACATCCATTGTTCGCTCCTTTTGCCATACCCATGCGGTTTGCGCGACATTGACCTATGCATTATCTTGTCAAATGCATTGGACAATGCCATCCATGCGTGTAAGAACATGGATGCCGACGCGGAAAAGTACGTCCGCGTGTCGGGGCGCATGCAGGGTGACTTCCTCCTGATGGAAATTGAAAATGCTTTTCAGGGGGACGGAACGTTTAAAAAGGGAACCGGCTTGGCGAACGTAAAGGCCGTGGCGGAAAAATATCATGGGGCGATAAGCGTGAAAACGCAAGGTGCGGCATTTGTCCTCCATGTGCTGCTTATCATTCCACGGCAGGAGGAAGAAGGTGATTCACGGCAAAAGGATAAATTGGTATGATAGGGATTGGGGAGCTAACGGTGAGAAGAGGGAGAAACATCGTAGGATTTGGGGATATCGATAAGGCGAAGATATTTATTCCCGCGGGCAACGAGCCAAGCGGCCATGCTTGCATGGACATTTGGCGACTGCCGCGAGGGTGCAATACCCCGCAGCTTGCTGTGTATTCAAGTCATGATGCCCCGTAGCTTGCTGCAGGGTATTTCACTTTGATGGCGGCGTTTTTTTACGTGTTGTCCGCAATGTCTTTTGATATTGCAGCGGGGTATTACACTGCCATTTGGATGCGGTTTTTTTGAATATAATCCGTGATGGTAAGCCCCACTTCTGTCTTGAACTGATTCGACAGATAGTTGGGGCTTACGTTTTGTGCTTTCGCAATGTCAGCGGTGGAAAGAGGGGCGTATAGGTGCAGATGAATATAAAGAACCGCATCCCGTATTGTTTTTGAAATCGGAGAGGGAAGTCTCGGCCTCGCGAAAAATATTCTGAGAGGGTGAGCGCATGATTTTGCCATATCGAATCAGTGCGTCCATGGCCTCGTCTTGATTTCCCCGGCCTATTGCGTTTGACAAGGCGTTTTCCGCTTGATATCGCTGGTCGATTGCTTGTAGTTCTTCGTTCGTATAGAGCATTTTAAAGGAAATGATGGAAGAGAAAAGGCGGCAGACGGCCGGTGATGACAATGAGACAAAAGGGCTACAGAATGCGGGAGATAAAGGTGCAAATGAGCAAATGATGAAAAGTTTAAATAGCATTCCGCTGCAGCAATTGATGAAACTGGGTGGAATCAAGCTGGAACCGGGAGCACTGATAAAACTGAACCGGGAATTTAATAGGATAAAAAAATAAGGTTGGTGTTACAATTCAGCCCGCGTTGGCGCGGCGCTGAACTGTAACAGGTTGGTGAAAAAGTGTAAGTGAAAGCGAAAAAGTGCATGTACGGGAGTGGAAAACCATGCTATACTAATCATCAGGCTTGACAGATGGAAGCCGAATTGTCCTTATCATTGGCAGAGCCATCAAAAATACAAGAAATGGAGAGCGATTATGAGTAAAAAGCAAGGATTCAACCCGTATCTGCCGTCTTATGAGTATATTCCGGACGGGGAGCCGCACGTATTTGGAGAGAGGGTTTATATTTATGGTAGTCATGACCGTTTTGACGGAGCGGAGTTTTGCTTAAATGACTATGTCAGTTATTCTGCCGACGTGCATGATTTGACGGACTGGCGGTACGAGGGCGTGATTTACAAGGGAGTGCAAGACCCGCGTAATCAGGACATTCCGGCGGACGCGCCGGCGGCAAAGCCTGGATTTTGCGCGAAGCAGGATTTTGAGCCGAAGGATTTGAACGCCCCGGGGATTTGTCCGATGTTCGCACCGGACGTGGTGCGTGGGGTGGACGGAAAATATTATCTGTATTATTGCCTGGATCCCTATCCGGAAACCTGCGTGGCGGTTTGCGACACCCCGGCGGGAGCTTATGAATATCTCGGCATGGTGAAGTATGCCGACGGCACGATTCTAGGACGGCGCGAGGGTGATTATATCACGTTCGACCCGGGCGTCTTTGTCGATGATGACGGGGAGATATACCTTTACGTGGGAAATGGGCCGATTCGCGCGGAGCAGGAGGACGGGACGAAGCATTCGCAGGTGATGAGGCTGGAAGCCGACATGCTGACCATCAAGGGGGAGCCGAAGAAGCTGATGCCGTCCATGACGGAGAGCGAGGGGACAAGTTATGTTGGCCATGAGTTTTTCGAGGCCAGTTCCATTCGCAAGGTCGGCGGAAAGTATTATTTTGTTTATTCTTCCATCAACAGTCATGAATTGTGTTACGCGGTAAGCGACAAGCCGGATGAGGGGTATGAGTATGGCGGGACGCTGGTCGACATCGGTGACGTGTACCTAGATGGGCGTGACGCGAAAGACGCGGTCAACCATTTGGGAAATACGCACGGCGGTATGGAATGTATCGACGGGCAGTGGTACATTTTCTATCATCGGCAAAGCAATCGGACAAATTATAGTCGCCAGGGTTGCGCGGAGAAGATTTACTTTGATGAAAACGGGAAAATCCATCAGGCGGAGGTGACATCCTGCGGTATGAACGCGGGCCCATTGAAAGGAACAGGGGCATATCCGGCCTACATCTGTTGCGCGTTGCGCGCGAAGGAGGGGGTTACGTTTTCACATCCGTTGGCGATGCAGATGAAATTCCCGTATTTGACGCAGGATGGGGGAGATATCGAGCCGGAGGACGAGCGGGCGAGGATGGATTCGGAAACGCCGGTGCAGTACATAAAAAATATGACGGACGGCTCCGTGGCCGGGTACAAGTATTTTCGGTTCGAGAACACGAAGTCTATTACCATTACCATGCGCGGCGAGGCGAAAGGAAGCGTGGAAGTGGTCGCCGTGCCGAAGGGGACGGTGCTTCGCGAGCGTTATGCAGACATGCAGGGGACGGTATGCGGCAGCGTGGAGATTGAAGTGGGCGCGGAGGTCTGGACGGAATTTACCGGCGCGGTGCAACTTCCGGCCGGGGAATGCGCGTTGTATTTGCGCTACGTGGGAGAGGGAAATGTTGACTTGTTGAAATTTGTGTTGGAGTAAAGGACAATTTATGGTGAAAGTTTGATGTTTTATGGTAAAATCATATTTTTCGCGAAAAGAGATTGTACATTGCAAAGGAATCCAGTAAAATATATCCAAGATTGGTGGTGCCGTGCGCTTTTACGCTGCCGTTTCGGTTCGTGCTAAACGTGTGCCACTGGCACACGGCACCGTCGCACGGCATTTGTTTCAAAAGTGACGGTGGCAGACGGCGGCCGTCATGTAATGATGAAAGAAAGTGAGGATTTTACCAGATGAAAATTTATGACTTGCAGGTCAATCATTTGACGAATCCGCTCGGTTTTTTGATGAAGCGGACGGTGTTTTCCTGGAAAGTGAAAGAGGCGTCAGGAAAGAAGCAGGCGGCCGCCCGCATCGTCGTGTCAGCGGACGAGGGACAAAAGAACGTGCTTTTTGATTCCGGTTGGGACGAGGCGGCAGACAGTTTAGGTTACAAGGCGGAAGTGGAACTGTCCGCAAGGACGCGCTATTTCTGGAGCGTGGCAGTGCGCACGGATGCCGGGGAGGAAGAGACGAGCGAGGTGCAGTGGTTCGAGACTTCCAAGATGGACGAAGCTTGGGCGGCCGAGTGGATTAGCTGTAGCAATGAGGAGACGCGCCTGCCGATTTTCGAGAAGGAAATCCATTTGGAGAAAGCGGTGGCTTCGGCCAGGTTATACATTTGTGGGTTGGGACTTTATGAAGCTTCGTATAACGGAAAGCGTGTCGGCGGCGAATATCTGACCCCGTATAGTAATGATTATAACGAATGGGTGCAGTACCAGACCTATGACGTGACGGAGGAACTTGGCCAGGCGGGGACGTTTTCGGTGATGCTGGGCAATGGTTGGTACAAGGGACGTTTCGGTTTTTCTTCACGGGAGGAGAAGGGCTTTTATGGCGATTCCTATAAATTGATTGCGGAACTGCGGATTGCCTATGTGGACGGCAGCGAGGAAGTCGTTGGCACGGATGATGGCTGGAACGTGCGCAGGAGTAACATTACTTATGCGACTCTTTATGACGGGGAGCATAGGGACGACACGCTTCCCGGGCTTCCGGTGGAGAAGGCGGTTTCATGCGAGGCTCCAAAAGGTGCGCTGACCGCGCGGATGAGCCTGCCGGTTACGATTCATGAGACGTTCGCGCCGGTGGAATTGATTCACACCCCGGCGGGTGAGACGGTGCTTGATTTGGGGCAGGAAATTACCGGTATTTTTAAACTTCGGGTGAATGAGCCGAAGGGGACGACGATTCACGTCCAGACCGGGGAAATTTTGCAGCAAGGAAATTTTTATAATGACAATTTGCGCACCGCGAAGTCTGAGTACTACTACGTGTCAGACGGAACGGAAATCGAGTTGGTTCCGCATTTCACGTTTTACGGGTACCGTTATGTGAAAATCGAGGGAATCACGGATTTGAAGAAGGAGGATTTCACGGGTATCACCTTGTACAGCGACATCACGGACAAGGGTACGATGAGAACGGGACATGGCTTGCTGAATCAGTTTTTGTCCAACGTGCGTTGGGGACTGAAGGACAATTTCGTGGACGTGCCGACGGACTGTCCGCAGCGTGACGAGCGCATGGGCTGGACGGGAGACGCGCAGGTGTTCTCGCCGACGGCGACCTATTTGGAGGACACGTATGCCTTTTATGCGAAGTATCTTTATGACATGAAGCAGGAGCAGAAGTCAAAGGACGGCAAGGTGCCGGACGTGATTCCGTCTTGTGGCGTGGACAGTTGTGCCTGCGTGTGGGGCGACGCTTCCTGCATCATTCCATGGAATCTGTACTTGTTCTACGGGGACAAGAGCATTTTGGAAGACCAATATTCCAGTATGAAGGACTGGGTCGATTATATTCGCAAGGTGGACGGGGACGACCACGGCTGGAGACGCGTATTCCATTATGGTGACTGGCTGGCGCTCGACCACCCGAACATGTCGGCGGAGCAGGTCTTAGGCGGCACGGACGAGGAATTCATCGCCAACGTGTACTATGCGGTGAGCGCGGAGTTGGTGTCCAAGGCGGCGGCCGTACTTGGACATGAAAAAGAGGCGGCTGAGTATAAGAAATTGTCAGAGGAGCAGTTTGCCGAGGTTCGCAAGGAGTATTATAGCGTGACCGGGCGGTGCTGCATCAAGACGCAGACCGCGTTGCTTCTGACGTTGAAATATCATCTTTCTGACAATGTCGAGTATACGAGAAAGACGCTTCGCAAATTGTATGTGGAGAATGGCAATAAGTTAAAGACCGGATTCGTTGGCACGCCGCTGATGTGCAACATCTTGTCCGATAATGGAATGGAAGACATCGCGTGGAAACTGTTGCTTAACGAGGATTATCCCGGGTGGCTTCGTGAGGTGAAGCTGGGTGCGACCACGGTCTGGGAGCGGTGGAACAGCGTGTTGGATGACGGAAGCATTTCCGGAACGGGCATGAACAGCTTAAATCACTATTCTTATGGTTCCGTCGTGGAATGGATGTATCGTCATGTGGCGGGCATCCAGGCGACTGCGGGGACGCTTGGCTTTAAGGATGTCACGTTCACGCCAAGCTACCACTGGGATATAAAAGAGCAGGAGACGTCATACGATTCTCCGGCCGGATTGTATAGAAGCGCGTGGAAGATTTTGGATGAGGAGCATGTAGAGCTTACGATGGAGGTGCCGTTTGGCTGCAGTGCCAAATTGCAGTTGCCGTTAGCGGACTCGTCCGTGTGCGAGGATAGGAAAAATCCAATGTTTGCCGACGTGAGAGATGGTGTTTGCCATTTGGAGCCGGGGACATATACGGTTTCCTACCAGACGATAAAACCGTTGAAACAAAAGTATAGTACCAATACCCCGATTCGGGAACTTTTGGAAAATAGGCAGGTCAAGGAAGCGTTGTCCAAGGTGATGCCGCTTGACTTGATACCGTTGCAGTACCAGTCCTATTCCATGAGGGAAATTAGCTTGAAGTTTGGTTCAGACGAGGGGCAGTTAGATCAGTTGGACGAGATGCTAAGGCAGTTTTGAACGAAAGCAACTTCCTTGTTGGTTGAGTCACGTTCAGTACTATTTTTCGACAAGGGTCTTTCGGTACTGTGTTGGCGTCACGCCCATGACTTCGTGAAAGACGGCGGAAAAATGGCTGTATGTGGAGTAATGCAGCCGTTCCGCGATGGCGCTTATGGAATCGTTGGTGGTATGAAGGAGCATGGCGGCGTACTGTATTTTTTGGCGGCGCACATAATCAGGCAGGGACATATTTGTTTCTGCCTTGAATTTTCTGCTGAGATAGTAGGCACCATAGCCGCAATTCGCCGCCAATGCCGGAAGTGACAAGTCTTCCTCCGGGTGTTGGTGGATGTAAAGGATGCAATCCTCTATTTCGGAGGAGTAGTGTCTGGCCCTGGTTTGCGCGTCTTGCACCAGTTTTAGAAAATCCGTGTAGAGAGACTTGCACAAGGCGTTTAGTTCCATGGCGGAACGCTCGGACTCGGCGGCGTGAATGTACTTGTCCGCGAGCGGATAGGCAGCCTCCGGGGAAACGCCGCCCTCGATGGAGGCATTGGAAAACTGGAAGGCGAGGAGAATCAGCGTGTCCTTCATCTGCCGAAGCGGGACGCTGATACACGCGGCGTTGGTCGGGAGCATTGCGCGCAGGACATGGGGGCTTTGGGCTTCCGTCAGGAAGATTCCCTTGCGTAGGGAATCCGTGATGCCGTTCAAACGGGTATAAATGTCCCGATAGAGGAATGGCGCGGTGGCCTTGATTTCATCCAATCCGGAATCTACCAGGGAATTTAAGGAATCGGCAGGTAAATATTTCCCGTTGACGCAGAAATGTAACATGAGGGCAAGTTGGTCAAACTGATTGTGAAAAACTACCGGAAGTCCTTGCATTGCCTTTAAGAATAAATGTCGGGAATGGAAACTCATGCCCTTTTTCTCATATTCCTTGAAAAAATTGTCGGTCTCATTTATGTCAAGAAAAGTATGGAGAACCGGACCAAGCAGGTGGATCTGTGTCAGTTCGCCATGGGCTTTCTCAAGCACGGCGTACCAGGACAAGCCGTTGTAAGTACCAACGGCGTAAGGCGCGTCTTCCACGCGGGCATATTCCGTGATGCGCTCATGGAAACCGCAGCTTAGGAAAAAGTTGTGAAATAGTGATTCTTCGTCTTTGAGAATCTTGTCGGGCGCGTTTGACGGCTGGCTCCAAGAAGCGTCATATGTCCGGCAGTAGAGATTTCCGATACAAGGCAGCAGTTCTCTGAACGTATTGAGGCGTTGATTCGTCTTATCATCTGATTTGCACATCATGAAAGTCCTTTCCTTTCCGCTTGGCGTGGGAATGCGAGTGAAAATCTTTTTCAAGTTGTTTCCATTTTACCAAAATCCGATAATGAAAGCAAGTATTTGAATGTACATTTGTATGCGGCCAAGGTAAGATAAGGGCATAGTAAAAATGTATATGTTCCGTGCGCGAGAAACGGAAGGGGTGGCTCGTTCCTGATATCTCGGCAGGGGAGAAATGGAGGACGAATCAATGAACGTATTTTGCAACCCGGTTAATTTTAGCTACAAGTATCAGTTTAACAAGCAGGAGGATGGCAGTATTTTGGCTTCGCGGGAATCGGCCGACCCATCGATGATTTTGTTCAAGGGGAAATATTATATTTTCCCATCGATGACGGCGGGATTTCTTTATAGCGACGATTTGGCGCATTGGGACTTCCATCCGACGAGCCATTTGCCGATTTATGATTATGCGCCGGACGTGAGGGTGGCGGGAAATTATTTGTATTTTTGTGCTTCCAGTCATGAGCACGGGGTGCATTACCGCACCACGGATCCGTTTGGTGACGAATATGAACAGATAGACGGGGCGTTTCCGTTCTGGGATCCGAACCTTTTGGTTGATGATGACGGGCGATTTTACTTTTACTGGGGGTCTTCCGTGACGGAGCCGCTTTACGGCGTGGAGCTTGATTCGCGGACGATGCAGCCGATTGGGGAAAGGAAGGAACTTTGTGCCATTGATACGGAAGTAAAGGGCTTTGAGCGCAATGGCGAGAATCATGTGCCGAGCCGCACGCCGGAGCAAATCGAGATGATTCTGGCGGGAATGGAAAAGTCGGGCGTTCCCGAGTCGGTCAGAGAAGCGGCGCGTGGATATATCATGGAACTTTCCTATATGGAGGGAGTCTGGGTCAACAAGCACGGCGGGAAATATTATCTGCAGTATGGTACGCCGTCCTCGGGTCACAATATATACGGGGACGGAGTTTATGTGAGCGACCAGCCGCTGGGGCCGTTTACATTGGCGCGGAATAACCCTTATTCATACAAACCGGGTGGATTTTTGCCGGGCGCGGGACATGGTTCTACGATGGAGGATAAAGACGGCGACGTATGGCACATTTCCACGATGCGCATTTGTAAGAACCATAATTTCGAGCGGCGCATTGGGTTGTGGCCGGCCGGGTTTGACGCGGACGGGGAGCTGTTTTGTAACCAGAGGTATGGCGACTGGCCGATGGACGTGGAGAAATTAAAGGAAAATCCGTGGGCCGACCCACAGTGGATGTTGCTTTCTTATAAGGCGAAGGCAAGCGCGTCATCGGTGGCCGATTCGCAGAGCGTGATGGATCAGGAAGCGATGATGCTGGGGAAAAGTGCTTCGATTGTCACGACGTACACGGCGGACAACGCGGTCGATGAAAACGTCCAGACATGGTGGAAGGCAGCCACGGCAGAGGGCGGACAGTGGATCGCGCTTGACTTGGGAAAGGTGATGGACGTGCATGCCGTTCAGGTGAATTTTGCCGATGACGGGTTGAGACCCGAATTGCCGGAAGGGTTTTCGCTGACGGGAGCATTGATGCAGGAGCGTTGGATTGACCCAGTGGCGCAAAGGACGAGGTGGCTCTTGGAAGGTTCCGTGGATGGAAATGATTGGTTTGTAATAGAGGACAAGCGCGAGGCGGATACGGATTTACCACATGACCTGGTCGTGATGGAAGAAGGGCGTGAACTTCGACATGTCCGCCTGACCGTCACGGAGTTGCCTTATGGGCAGGCGGCCTGCGTTTCCGGCCTGCGCGTGTTCGGCCTTGGCGACGTGGCGCTTCCGAATCAGGTAAAAAACGTGCGGGCGACCTTGCGTACGCCGCTTGATTTGGATGTCGCATGGGAGGATGGCGGATGTGCTTCGAAGTTGCCGGAGGAGGCAACCAAGATGAATGAAGAGCCGTCGGCGGGTGACTTGAAAGCGGCGGGGGCAACGGGCTATGTCGTGCAATGGGGCTTCTCGCCGGAGAAATTGTATCATAGCTACATGGTGTTCGAGCCGAAAGCATCGATTGGCGGTCTTGTGAAAGGACAAGACGTGTACTTGAGAGTGGACGCGTTTAACGAAAGCGGAATTACGGAAGGGGAGGTTATGCGGGTTCGGTAACGCGTGGCAGGAAAAAAGAAGTAACGGGTAAAAGCTGACAAAGAATCTTGACATTTGATTTTTGTCAGCTTTTTTGCATGATTTGTCCAGTGAACAAGGGTGAAGAGGTCATAAGTTTGTTGATTTTCACGGCTTGACAAAAGTCCGAAATCGGAATAAAATATAGATAGTCCGATTTCGGATTTTTGCGCTTGTGAGTTGTGGAGGTGGTAATAACGATGGAACAGAATGGGATGGAGCGAAAGCTTTCAGAATATAACGATATTTGGAAGGAAAATGAGGAAATTTACCGGGTGGCGGCAAAGCGGCTTGGCTTGCCGGAAGGGGCGTTTTGGATTTTGTATGCGTTGCGCGAGGCGGGGCGGGAGATGACCCAGAGCGAGGTCTGCCAAGCCATGTATGAGCCGAAGCAGACGGTCAATTCCGCATTGAAGAAGCTGGAACGTGATGGCATTATTGAACTGTTGGAAATGAAGGATAAGCGCAGCAAGCGGTGCCATTTGACGGAAAAAGGAAAGTATCTTGCAGAGGGGACGGTGGACAAAGTGATTGCTGCCGAGAGAAGGGCGTTAGCGGACATGGAGGAAGAGGAGATGGCGGTCTTTTTCAAATTGTTCCACAAGTTTACGGGATTATTACGTGAAAATGTGAATGCCGAATTAGATTGCCGCGGGAGCATTGTGATAGAAAGGTAGGAAGTTTTAAATGGCTATACAGTTATCAGATCATTTTACGTATAAGAAAATATTACGGTTTTGTTTGCCGTCCATCATCATGATGATATTTACTTCGATTTATGGGGTGGTGGACGGATTGTTCGTTTCAAATTTTGTCGGCAAGGTTCCGTTTGCCGCCATCAACCTGATCATGCCGTTCATCATGATAATCGGCGGCATCGGCTTCATGATAGGCACGGGCGGCAGCGCCTGGGTGGCAAAGACGTTGGGCGAGGGAAACCGGGATGGGGCGAACCGCTATTTCACGATGATGGTAAAGTTTACCGTACTTTGTGGCGCGGGTTTTTCTTTATTGGGAATTGTTTTTTTGCGTCCGATTTGCCGCTTGCTCGGGGCTACGGACGCCATGTTGGAGGATTGTGTCGTTTACGGCACGATTTCGCTGGCGTTCAACACGGCCTTCATGATGCAAAGCTTGTTTCACACGTTTTTCACGACGGCGGAGAAACCTAAACTTGGGTTGGCGGCGACGGTGGCGGCGGGTGTTACCAACATGGCTTTGGACGCGTTATTCATCGTGGTTTTCAAATGGGGTGTCGCGGGAGCGGCGTTGGCCACCGGGCTTAGTGAGTGCATCGGGGGACTTTTGCCTTTGTTTTATTTTCTGCGTCCGAACGGAAGCCTTTTGCGTCTTACGAAAGCCAAGCTGGAGGGCAAAATATTATGGAAAGCCTGCACGAATGGTTCATCGGAGTTGATGACGAACATTTCCGGGTCGCTCGTGAGCATGCTTTATAATTTTCAGCTTTTGCGTTTTGCAGGGGAAAACGGAGTGGCGGCTTACGGTGTCTTGATGTATATCCAGTTTGTGTTTATCGCGGTTTATATAGGCTATACGATTGGAACGGCCCCGGTCGTGGGATACCATTATGGGGCGGGAAACCACGGCGAGTTAAAAAGCCTGCTTTCGAAAAGCATTTTACTGATGGGCGCGACGGGTGTGGTGATGATGTTGCTCGCGCGGATTTTGGCCGCACCGTTGGCAAATGTTTTTGTTGGATATGACGCGGAACTTTTCGAGATGACGAGATATGCGTTTCAGATATTCTCTTTCGCGTTCGTTTTGTCGGGCGTCAATATTTTTACGTCTTCGTTCTTTACGGCGTTGAACAACGGAGGCGTGTCGGCTGCAATCTCGTTTTTGCGAACGCTCGTGTTTCAGATGCTTTCCGTCCTGGTACTGCCGATGATTTTGGGGCTTGACGGAATCTGGTGGGCCATCACGGTGGCGGAAGTGTTCGCGTTTTTGATATCGCTGACGTTCTTGTTTGTAAAGCGGAAGAAGTATCATTATATGTAGAAAACGTTGGCTTTGTTCAGGGAACTGCGTTCCGGCGTGCGCGTTTGTACATTGAAGTGGTAATGCAGTGGTGACATCGGTATACGGATGGCAACATAGTTATTTGTATACCGATGCCAATTCACTCTTTTGTTAAAAGCGGATAAATATTCTTAAAATGTCTTGTGTCACGGAATCATGCATAACTTGCCATCAAATGTCCTATTTGTTCGCCGTGCGTAGTAAGTTCGGCACGGTGGGAACAAAGAATCTTGTCGTGCGCCTCTAACTTTTCTTGTAGTTTATAGTAGAGGCTGAAAAGATTATTCATGTGTTCAGAATCCATCCGCGTCACTTGGTAAAAAGGGTAGATGGCATCCATCTTTCGCTCCAGTTTCTCAATCTTCTTGAGGTTGGCGTTGCTGTATCGTTCCATCTCGTCTAACATAAGCTTTTCGCTCTCGTGGACGGTTTTTGCGACGTGGCTCTTCATGCGCTCCTCGCTGGCGCAGATGGAGTCTGCGACGTGGCTCTTCATGCGCTCCTCGCTGGCGCAGATGGAGTCTGCGACGTGG
>CAOKHZ010000003.1 GCA_948468385.1 uncultured Faecalicatena sp.
ACCCGTCTTCGTAATCCTCGCCGAATTCCTCGTCATACCCGTCTTCGTAATCCTCGCCGAATTCCTCGTCATACCCGTCTTCGTAATCCTCACCGGATTCCTCTTCATATTCCTCGTCGAGCCCTTCGCCAGATTCTTCAACGTAATTCTCCGCGGATTCCTCCCAAGCTTCCTCTTCCCACTCCTCGGCCAACTCCTCGGATTCCTGCGTCAATTCCTCCGCAAATGTGTCGTCCACGTCTTCTTCGGATTCTTCCGCATGCTCCTCTGACAATTCCTCCTCAAACGCGTTTTCAACGTCTTCTTCCACTAACGCTTCTTCAAAACGCTCTTCCACGCTTTCTTCGGACTCTTCCGTCAATTCTTCAGCAAACTCATCTCCAACGCCTGCTCCCGCAAGTAATTCATCCTCAAACTCGTCATCGGCATCCTCGTCATAATCCTCAAAATCACCCAAGTCCTTCATCTGGAGGTTTTCTCCTGGCTCCTCTTCATGCTCTGCCGGAATGCCGTTTTCAATCTCTTCAATTAATTGCAAGATATCCGGCGGGAGAATCGGCTCTTCTTCCTCCTGCAAGGCCTCTTTTTTATCAGCCTTACTTGGCTTTGGCTCGCCATCTTTCCCCGTGCTCTCTTTTTCCGAACCTTCTATGTCCGCATCCTTTGCTTCCGACTCCTTCGATGTCTCCACTTCCGTCGATTCTGCTTTCACCTCTTCCACATATGGCTTTTCCAAGTCTTCCACGCCTTGCTCGGACATCCGGAATCCTTCCATAATGTCTTCCAGACTCAGTTGCCCGTCAATCTGCTCGTCACTCTCTGACGCGATACCGCTTCCGACGGCTCCCACGCCAAGTCCCGCTTCCTCCGCCTCAAATGCCTTTAACACCGCGTCCTTGGCATCTTCCGCTTCCACGGAAATCCCTGACATGATACTTCCTGCCTTTTTCGCATAATCCTTTGCCTCTTCCATGGAAACTACTGCCTCTGCCTCCTCGACAGATTCCACAACGGTTATCGCCAAACCGGATTTCTCATCCCCCATGGCACCCGAACCCACCGCCGCCTCGACAGGTTCCGCCACGGATATCGCCAGACCAGAATCTTCACCCGCCTTAATTTCCTCTATCTTGTCGATTTTATCGGCTTTTCTTGTCTCGCCGGCCTTGTCAACTTTTTCTATCTCATCGACCTTGTCGGCGTTTCCTATCTCGCCGGCCTTGTCGACCGCCTTCGTCTCATCGACTTCCTCCGCGTCAATAAGTGCCAATGGTTCTTCTTCTATTCCCTCTAACTCATTCTCTTCATTCTTATTTTCAATCTCATCTTCCAACTCGAACTCCGGATCAGGTAAAAGTTCCTCCAGGTCCGGATCCATGTCGATCTTCGGTGCCTTTCGCCTCGGCTCCACCACGTCATACTCTGAAACCGCCTCGATTTCAGCCATCGCCCCTTCCAGCTCTGACAAGTCTTCCGTTTTGCCTTCTACTTCCGCCAGACGCTCCGCCAGGCCGGACATGTCTTCCGTATCCCGCTGATCCGGAGACGGCTCCAGATGAAGTAACGCCCGCAAGGCCTCGTCGAGCTTCATGGTACTGCCAATCTTTTTCACCTCAACCTCTGCAGACTCCACTTCCGGCTGGCCGGCCAACTCGTCGGCCTCCGCTTCCTTTGCGCCCCCGACACTCTCCCGCTCTTCATGATACTCCACGATGCCGGGAATCTCCTCCGTCGAGCCTGATTTCTCATAACGACGGTTATATTTCTCCTGCTGGGACGGGGTCAGGGGCTTGTACCTCATTTTCAACTCCATCGCCTGATAGACGTACTTTCCCTCACTGAACCAAAGAATCAGGTCGTCGCATTCTTCCAGGCACTCCGCCGTCATCCCCGCTTCCTGATACAATTTCGCAAGCTCGTACGCCCACTCTTCAATATATTCACCCTTCTTAAAGGCCTCCAACGCCTCGATTTGTTGCTCGATTGGCTCCCGCCGCGCGCGAAGTATCTGGTAACGCAACAAATAACGGTTCGGATCCTTCGGTGCCGTCTGGACGAATTCATCATAATAATCAATCGCTTCATCTACGTTCTTTGTCTTCAATGCCAGCACGCACAAGCGATATAAAATCTTCCTGCTGCCCTCGGCCCGCTGATAAGCGATATTGAGAATGTCATAACTTTTCTGATATTCCCGGTTCTTTTCATAGATGTCACTGACATTCGTCAGCATCGTGGCATTACGCACCCTCCGCCAATCAATCGTGTCCGCAATCTCCGCGGCCTTGTTGTACGCGCCATCCTCCATAAACTCAAGCATTTGTTCGCTTTTCAGCTTATATTCGTATTTATCCACCGTGAATTCCTCCAAATGTATTTGTCAGTTACTATTCACAACCAGATAAAACTTAACAAGTCGGCTCGCAAGTTTGCTTGCAAAAGCCGTTTGTTAAGTTTTACCCGACTGGAATCAGTCACTTCGCCCACATAAGCAATCTTAACTTTGTAAGAAGCGGGACCGGAGTGCCGTATGGCACGACGAGTGCGCATGTGTGGCAATTCATAGGTATCATGGGCAAAAAGCACTTTTCCCCATTTTTGCCCCATTATAGCACATTCATGAAATATTGTCAAAATTTGCGTGATAATCCCCAACTTTCCCAATTCACGGTGTTACTATTCACGGCCTGCGGCCGCGATAGTAACGGCATTCGGCCATTTAAAATCGCCTACGGCGGTCCTAAGTGCCAGTGGCACTTGCTTAGGACGGACCGAAGCGGAGCGGAGAAGGCCGAAATGCCCAATCGGCACCATCACTTTATCGAACGGAGGCCGTGCGGCGGAGCGCACAGCCCCTTGAATAGTAACTTCACGGTAACACTATCTTAACAAATCTCCGCCCCGGCCGGCATGTCTCGCTCCGGCGTCATCAATGCCAGGTTGCCTTCGGCATCCTCCGCGCACAAAAGCATTCCTTCGGAAAGCACGCCCGCCAGCTTCGCCGGCTTCAAATTCACCAGTACCATGACCTTCTTGCCGACCATTTCCTCCGGCGTGTAATACGCCTTGATGCCGGACACGATTTGCTTCACCTGGCTTCCGATTTTCACCTGGGAACACAGAAGCTTCCTCGACTTCTTCACTTCCTCGCAGGCGATGATCTCGCCCACCTGGAACTGCATCGCGCCGAACTGCTCGAAAGTGATTTCCGGCTTCGCCTCGATATCAATGACCGTCCCGGCATTTTCCTCACTCGCGCCTTCCGAATCTGCCACGCCGCTTTCATCCACCCCGTCCGCGACCGCCGGGTGCAGCTCCTCCACCTTCTTCATCACCTCGTCCAAGTCAAGCCTTTGGAACAAGATTTCCGGCTTATCAGTCACATGTCCGCCGCCAAGCTGCGCCAAGATCTTCTTGCTCGTGGATGGCATGAACGGCTCCAGTTGCCTCGCCCCCTCGGAAATGCTCCGAATCAGGTTCCATAGTACCGTCTCCAGACGATCCTTTTTCGCCTCGTCCTTTGCCAACACCCACGGCATCGTCTCGTCAATATATTTATTACAACGTTTGAACAAGTTGAATATCTCCGTGATGGCATCGGCCACGCGCAGGCCATCCATCTTCTTCTCGACCGCCCCCGCGGTTTTGTCAGTGACCGCCTTGAGGTCTTCATCCACCGCCGCGCCCGTCGTATCCTTTTCCACGCCGTTGCCCGTCACGCCCTTGTCGGTCACGGTTCCGCCAAAATACTTGTTCGTCATGGAAACCGTGCGGTTGACCAAGTTGCCAAGCGTATTGGCCAACTCTGAATTCACTCGCTCCACCATCAACTCCCACGAAATGACTCCGTCATTTTCAAACGGCATCTCGTGCAGCACAAAGTAACGCACCGCGTCCACGCCGAAAAAGTCAACCAACTCGTCGGCATAAAGCACGTTTCCTTTCGACTTGCTCATCTTGCCGTCGCCTTGCAACAGCCACGGGTGGCCAAAAATCTGCTTCGGCAGCGGAAGGTCTAACGACATCAGGAAAATGGGCCAGTAAATGGTATGGAAGCGAATGATGTCCTTCCCTATCAGATGCAGGTCCGCCGGCCAATTTTTCTCGAACCGTTCCGTGCTCTGGCCCTCACAGTCATAACCAATCCCCGTAATATAGTTGGTCAACGCGTCCAGCCACACGTACACGACATGACCCTCGTCGAAGTCCACCGGGATGCCCCACTTGAACGAGGTTCTTGACACGCACAAGTCCTGCAGGCCCGGGAGCAGAAAATTATTCATCATCTCATTTTTACGGGACACAGGCTGGATAAATTCAGGATGCGTGTTAATATGCTCAATCAACTTGTCCGCATACTTGCTCATTTTGAAGAAATACGCTTCCTCCTGCGCCGGCTGCACCTCGCGCCCACAATCCGGGCATTTCCCGTCCACCAATTGGGACTCCGTGAAAAATGCCTCGCAAGGGGTACAATAAAGACCTTTATAATACCCTTTGTAAATGTCGCCCTTTGCATACATCTTTTTGAAAATTTTTTGCACTTGTTTCTCGTGATCCTCGTCCGTCGTGCGGATGAACTTGTCGTAAGAAGTGTCCATCAAGTCCCAGATGCGCCTGATTTCCGTCGACACGCCGTCCACGAAAAGCTGCGGCGTGGTATTTGCCTCCTGCGCCTTAATTTCGATTTTCTGCCCGTGCTCGTCCGTCCCTGTCTGGAAAAACACGTCATATCCCTGACTTCTCTTATACCTCGCAATCGCGTCGGCAAGCACGATCTCGTACGTGTTGCCGATGTGCGGCTTGCCCGACGTATAGGCAATCGCCGTCGTAATATAATATTTCCCTCTCTCTGCCATCTTCCTATTCTCCTTTTCATGCTTTTCACGTAACGCGTTCACCGTCATCCAAAAGCCTCTTATCCATGTATCTCAAACGTCCGTCCATATTCGCGGCGTTTCCCGCCCTCCGCCGCTTTTCATGCGTGATGCTTCATCGTCTTTAAGACCAACACGGAATGCGGGTTCATGTTGACGACGACTTCCCCGTTGATGACCAGGTATTCGTCATAATTAATCACATAATCTTCCTCATACGAATACATCAGTCGGCACATCGCGCCCTCCATCGGCACCTCCGCCGGCCAGACGGGCACGGTCACCTCCCGCTGCCAGCTATTGTTATTGAGAATGACCACGATCTGGTCATCACCCTGAAACCTTCCATAAGCCAGGATGTGCTTGTCGCCAAGCAGAATTTTTAACGATCCTTCCCGCAACACCCGCTGCTCCTTGTGAATCCGAATCATCTCGCGGTGGAAGCCAAGCACGCGCTTGTTCTCATGTCCCCACGGATAGGTACGTCGGTTGTCCGGGTCGGTAAAGCCCACTTGTCCCGCTTCGTCGCCATAATACACGCATGGCGCGCCGGGCCACGTCATCTGTACGGCCACCGCCTCGCACAAAACTGCCACGTTGACGTTTTCCCCCGCCGCCTCAAATCCCAAATCCTCCGCCCGTCCGACCATGTGGTTCGTGCGGGTGAGGAAACGCGAATGGTCATGGTTTGACAGCTGGTTCATCGCCACCTGCAAGGACGGCATCAACATTTTTGCCATGGAATACTTCATCATGTTTATGAAATATCCGGCATTTCCCCACAAATCCTTACGCCGCTCGTCACTATGTTTCTCCATGCCGGTCAAAAACCAGGTCAATGGTTCCATGAACGCGTCGTAATTCATGACACCGTCCCATTCATCACCTTTTAACCATTCTTCCGGATCTCCATAATGTTCCGCCAAGATTAACGCGTCGGGACGGACGCTTTTTATCTCCCTGCGGAACCGTTTCCAAAACTTGTGATTATACTCCGCCGTACGTCCCAGGTCGGCGGCCACGTCCAGCCTCCACCCATCGACATTATACGGGGGAGAAACCCATTTCTTTCCTATATCAATAATATACTGCTCCAACTTGGGCGAATCTTCATAATTCAGTTTCGGCAACGTGTCATGCCCCCACCATCCGTCATAATTTCCGTTATACGGCCAATTTTCCGACTCCTGCGCCCGAAAACGGAAAAACGAACGATACGGGCTATCCTCGCTGACGTACGCGCCTTCGGAGTAGTCGCTTTGCCGTTCATATATCCGCTCCTTGTCCATCCATTTATTAAAAGAACCGCAATGGTTGAACACGCCGTCCAATATCACGCGCATCCCCCGGCGGTGCATCTCGTCAACCAGCCTTGCAAACAACGCGTTACTTGCCTCAAGATTCGCCTTGTCGCCGGTCCGCTTCTGATACTTCGTCGCGCCCACGTTATCCATCGCCCCTTGCGGCACCGTCTCGCCGCCGTCCGCGACAATCTTTCCATAATGCGGGTCTATATAATCATAATCTTGTATGTCATATTTGTGGTTGGAAGGAGACACGAACAACGGATTAAAATAAACCACTTCCACGCCGAGTCCCTGCAGGTAGTCCAGCTTTCTCATCACGCCCCGCAAGTCGCCGCCGTAAAATCGGTGCACGTCCATCGGTTCGACAGGAGCCCTCCAGTCCTCCACCTTCCTGCTAGGACTTCCGATATAAACGTATTCATCGTCCACCACGTCATTTTCCAAATCCCCGTTATAAAAACGATCCACGAAAATCTGGTACATGACGGCGCCTTTTGCCCAAGCCGGCGTGGAAAACCCAGGAACGAGCCTGAAAAAATAAGGCTTCTCCGCTTGCTCCGCCGTCCCGCAGCTATTATAATAACATTTTTCGCCGCCCCCATGGATTTCAAACTGGTAGCTTATGGGAACCGTCCCCAGCTCGTATGCAAATTCGTAATAATCGAACACGCCCTCCGAACCGGCTTTCTTCATCTCATGGCGCTCAGGACGGCACTCGCCCCCTCTTTCGTCCCCCTCCGGCCGACCAAGCCTTTCCGTTTTGTCAGAACCAGGCCTGTCGGCCTCTTGCATGACTTCCTTCTCTGGCAAAATGATGACGAACACCTTGTCAACGTCATCGCTCGCGGTGCGAAACCGAAGCGTGACCATTTCGTTCTCCATCGGTTCTGCCGGAATCACGTAAGAGGAAGTCCCATCGCTAAACAACGCTTCCAAATTCATGTCAAACCTCCCTAAGGAAGCTTTCGTCCATAAAGGAGTCCCCGCGCTCAAATAATGATTCGAACTCGTTCCTGCTGATTTTTTCTTTCTCCAGCAACAACTGCGCGCACGCCTCGAGCACGGAATGATATTCCTGCAAAAGCGCCCTCGCCTTCCCGTAACACTCGTCTATGATGCGCTTGACTTCCTCGTCAATCACCCCTGCCACTTTCTCGCCGTATCCGCGTGAGGTATGTCCGATGTCCCTGCCGACAAACACCTCGTCGCTGTCGTTGTCATAATTAATCAGGCCAAGCCGCTCGGACATGCCGAACTTGGTGATCATCGACTTGGCAATCGACGTGGCCTGCCGAATATCCTGAGACGCACCCGTGGTAATGTCGTCAAAGACTTCTTCCTCTGCCACGCGGCCTCCAAGTGACACGATGATTTCCTGCAGCATGTGACCCTTGGTGTCAAACATGTCGTCACGTTCCGGCAACGGCATCGTATAGCCGCCGGCCGCCCCGGTCGGCACGATGGACACGCTGTAAACCGGCCCGACGTCCGGAAGCACATGGAACAAAATCGCGTGCCCCGCCTCGTGGTACGCCGTAATCCGCCGCTCCTTCTCGGACACGACGCGGCTCTTTTTCTCCGGCCCGATGCCGACCTTGACGAACGCATGGCGAATGTCCGATTGCATCAAATACGCCCGGTCCTCCCTTGCCGCCAAAATAGCCGCTTCGTTTAAGAGGTTTTCCAAGTCCGCCCCGGTAAATCCGGCGGTCGTCTGCGCGATTTGCTTCAAGTCCACGTCGTCGCCCAGCGGCTTGTTTTTCGCATGTACCTGCAAAATCTCCTCCCTGCCGCCAACGTCCGGCCTTCCCACCATAACGTTGCGGTCAAAGCGCCCCGGACGCAGTATGGCCGGATCAAGGATATCCTTACGGTTCGTCGCCGCCATCACGATGATTCCCTCGTTCTCCCCGAAACCATCCATCTCCACCAGTAACTGGTTAAGCGTCTGCTCCCTCTCGTCATGGCCGCCGCCCAGGCCGCTGCCGCGCCGCCTGGCCACCGCGTCAATCTCATCGATGAAGACGATGCACGGCGCGTTTCTCTTCGCGTCCAGAAACAAGTCACGCACACGGGACGCGCCGACGCCGACGAACATTTCCACAAAGTCCGAACCGGAAATGCTGAAAAACGGAACTCCCGCCTCTCCCGCGACGGCTTTCGCAAGCAACGTCTTACCCGTTCCCGGAGGTCCCACCAGCAACACGCCCTTGGGAATACGAGCCCCGACATTGACATATTTTTTCGGATTCTTCAGGAAATCCACGATTTCCCTCAGCTCCTCTTTTTCCTCCTTAAGACCCGCCACGCTCTCGAACGTCACCTTCATGTCCTCCGGCGAATTCATCCGCGCCCGGTTCCGCCCAAAATTCATCGCCTTGGCATTGGCACCGCCCCCCTGACGGTTCATGATCATGAACACCAGCAAAACCGCTGCCAAGCAAAGAACCGTTGGCAACACGATTTCCTTAAGCCACTTGTTTTCCGCCACGTTGTTATTCGCATAGTCCATCCCATGCTCTTCAAGCAGCCCCTGCACGTCCGAAACGTCCGAGACGTAGACCCGCACGTTCTCACCGGTGTCGGCCAGGGTCGCGATGACCGTACCGGTCGGCACCTCCTCGTTTTGCTGAATGTACACGTCCTTGATATTTCCCGCTTCCACCTCCTGGCAGAATCTCGGGTAAGTCATCTCTTGCTTCCGCATCTGGTTTTGTCCCATCACCCAGAGGGTAAACAATACGACCACGATAAATAATCCAAAAGAAACCGGATTTACACCGGCACGCCTGTTACTGTCATTCAATGCTTTTCTAGCTCCTTCCTATATCTCATCCTATTCTTCAACGCCTTCCACCACACCGATGTATGGAAGGTTCCTATATCTTTGGGCATAATCAAGGCCATATCCTACGACGAACTCGTCCGGGATTGAAAATCCCACATAATCTACCTCGACCTCCACTTCCCTGCGCTCCCACTTGTCCAGCAAAGTACAAATGCGGACACTGTTCGGATTTCGTTCCTGCAAGACCTTTTTCAACTTGGAAAGGGTATGCCCGGAATCAATGATGTCCTCCACGATTAGCACGTCCTTTCCCACGACGTCCCCGTCCACGTCCTTGCGAATCCGCACGTTCCCGCTCGACTTCGTGCTGTCACCGTAACTGCTGACGCACATGAAGTCCATGACCACCGGCACGTCAATCCTCTTTGCCAGGTCGCACATGAAAAACACGCTGCCCCTCAAAATGCCGATCAAATAAATCTCCTTCCCTGCATAATCCCTGCTGATTTGTTCTCCCAATGCCTGAATCCTGGCATTCACCTCTTCTTCCGACTTTAATACGCGAATCGTCTCCGCCATCTTTCATCCTCCGTTATCTTTGTTTTATTCACGGTGACGTTTGTGTCGGCAAACATGTAAGTTAAAGTTACACGTCCCAAAACATCGCCGCTCGCCGCATGTCCTTCATCCTGTTACCATTCACGACCGCAGGCCTTGACAGTAACGGCATCGTGCCGTTTATGGGCAGAAACAGACCTCTACCTGCAAAATTTGCCTCGTCTGGTCACTAATTTGGTAGGCGCTACTCATCCGATATCCAATAATCCACAAAACGTCGTTGCCACAAGCTAAAAGCAAAACCTCCTCCCGCTTGTCGGCCGGAATCTTCTCATTAATAAACCACGATTTCAGTTTCTTGGCATGTCCCTCTTTGTCAATCACGATCGAATCACCCGGTTTCCTGCCCCGAATGCACAGACCTTTTTTTATTATACCATAGTCAAACCATTTCGTGTAGATATTTTCTGGTATTTCCTTCATAGAAAATTGTGCCGGCATCTCCACGATCTTGCACCGTACCACGAGACCGCGTTCCGGAAAACATGTTTCCCCCGGAATATTAAGAATGTTCGTCCCCGCCTCTCCCACGGCACTTAAATCGCGCAAGGCCTCCATGTTTCCCGCAGAACTTATATCGTGCAAATTCTCCATGCCGCCCGTAAAACTCAAATCGCGCCGGGCCTCCACGCATCCCGCCGTCATGCGCAGTTCCACGCCATCGTAGACTCGCCGGGCCTCCATCCCCGCAGGCAGGCAAATTCTACGCCCCACTTGCTTGTCAAACAATGCCGACAAAGCCTCCACGTGGACTTGCCCAAAATCCGTCAACTCCCCCCGCAGGCGTTCCACGCACCCGCGCAGGACGTATGGCCTTAAAACACGTGGACATGCGCAAAACGATTCCTTTTTAATCAGGCAGTCTCCGGCACCTTCCCACACCGTACATTCCTCCACCGCCTTTTGCGCCTGCAGATCCACGTACTCGCGCAATTCCAACATCTGCCGCGTCGTCTCGTTCATATGCCTCACGCTTTGCGAATTGATTTCCCGCTCCAACATAGGAAGGACAACGTGGCGCAGACGGTTCCTCGTAAAGTCCGTCCCCGCGTTCGTCTCGTCCGTACGATAATCTTGTCCCCGTCCCTTCAGGAAATCCTCGATTTCCTTCCGCGTCATACACAGAAGCGGATGGATGTAAACGCCGTTTACCGGGCGGATGCCGCCCATGCCGGTCAGCCCGCTTCCACGGCAAAGATTCCACAACAACGTCTCCGCATTGTCATCCTGGTGATGCGCGAGGGCAATCTTGCTTGCCCCATGCTTTTCCAGCGCCGCCAAAAACGCCTCCCGGCGAACACACCTTCCCGCTTCCTCCAAAGATTGTTTCCTTTTTTTGGCGATTAATTCCAGTTCAACGCAGAAAACCTCGAGTGGGACGTGGTAACGCCGACAAAGCTTCCTGACGAATCCCTCGTCCGCGTCCGACGCATCCCCGCGCAGCCCGTGGTTTACATGCACGGCCACCAAGTCAAAACCAAGCGCCTTGCGAATCTCCAGAAGTACGAAAAACAGGCATACCGAATCCGCCCCGCCCGATACACCTGCAATTACCCGGTCGCCCCGGACAACCATATGATGTTCTTCCATATATTCCTTTATTTTTTTCATATGTAAACTATAATCAATCCGCCCTCAAAATGCAAGCAAAAATTGAAAATTTGTCGAGCTACCGTTTCCATATGCCTGCCACCAACACGGTCATATCGTCCTGCGGAGCCTCCCCCGTCCAGTTCATCACCTGTTTCAAAATATGCTGCGCAAGCTCACGCGGATTGTTCAAGTCACTCCCACCGATAATGGTCGAAAGGAGCACGTCTTGTTCTGCCACCGGAAGGGCGTCAAGCACGCCGTCCGTCATCATGACAACAAAGTCTCCATCTTCAAGCTGGCACTTTGTAGATTCCAATTCAATTTTGTGGACCACTCCGATTGGCAGGCTGGTGGAAGTCAAGCGTTCCACTCCGTCCTTTCTTTTAATAAAGGTGGAGGAAGCCCCCGCCTTGATAAATTCACATGTCCCGTCATACAAGTCGAAAATCCCCATGTCCACCGTGGAATAATGAATTTCCTCCCTTCCCATCACAAGGGTTGTGTTAATCATCTGAATCGCCATCTTCTCCGGAAACCCCGCCGCTAACAATTCTTCCAAAAGCTCGACCACCTGTGTGCTCTCACGACATGCCTTCTCTCCGGATCCCATGCCGTCAGACAACGCGATTGCCTGCCTTCCCCCAGAAAGTTCACAAGCCAGAAAATTATCCCCCGACACCTGGCTGCCGCCTTTGCCGACCCTCGCGACTCCCTGCATGACACGATAGGCGGGTCCCTCCAGGCAGACAATTTTCACATATTCACGCCCCAGGGTCTGTCCCTGCCCTGCCGCCGCCACCATTTGACGTCCGGTAATGCACGAAACCTCGTCTACGATTTCCTTCATCGTAACGCACCTCTCCTGCGTGGTACGGGCAGTCAGGTGAATTTCATATTTCCCGCCGCGGTTCATGAAAAAATAGCAGTTCAACACCCGGACACCCTTTCTCTTCAACGCGGCCGTCAACCGCTTTTCCGCGCGCCCGTCCGCCACCAGGCTGTCTTCAAGCTCCCTGGACGTTTCCCGAAGCATTTCCGCAAACGTATCCAACTGGATTGCACAGCCTTCCCTGCTTTGGGCCATGCGGTTTTTCCACATCATGTCCTGTTTCGCCTCCTGAAACGTATTCAACAGCCGACGAAGGTAACGAGGGGCTTGTACACATCGCTGTGACAGCTTCCGCTTGATTTCCATGTTGAGTTCGCCCCCATAAGAGTCCACCGCCGAAAGCACCTCGTATCCCATCTGGTAAGTATGTACGAAGTCCTCCCCCCAGCACCACGCACATTTCTCGCACTTAGCGCATACCCCGTTCTTCACCTGCCCAAACATGTCGTCTACCTCTTCCCCTGTAAAAAAGTTCTTTTTTTCCTCCATCCTCATAAATGTATGTGAAATCTGCGTCAGCGAGTCCGCGAATTTTTCAATCTGTACCGCGTACGGGCTCGCATGCAGTGCTTGTCCATTCTCCATGATAATACCCCCTATCGATAATAAAACGTTGCTATTCACGGCTTGTGGCCGCGTAGAAACGCACTGCCCCGTGAATAGTATCAATAAAACGTTCCCTAAGACGGCAAAAACCCCGGGACGCTTCTCCCGGAGTTTTTCTTATGTAATCATATTATTTTAAATTTTGCGGTAATCTACCGTATGGTAGCCACGCCGCCCAAGGGCGCACCATATGCCGACTACTGTTGCGGTATAAAGACGATGTCGTCTGGATCGACCAACCCCAATTTCTCTTCCGCGACATCCTTGACATACTCGTCAGTCTTGACGTACTCCTCGTACGCCTTTATCTCCTCGGCACGTTTCTTTGCCGCTTCTATCTGCAATCGCAATTCTGCCTCCTGTTGCTTATATGACTCAATCCTGGCATACAGCCGGACAGAACCGGCTCCCAGAACGCCCATAAGCAATCCAAGAACCGCACAAATAATCATCACGCTTTTTTTATGTCGGTAAAGCATCGACTTTCGTCTGACGGCGGGCTTTCTTCCCACCTGCCTTACGCTCCTCTTCCCCTTTTTCACAATCTACTCACCCTGTCCCAACGTCCCCAACAAGTTCCTTGTCCATCACCACCGTACCAGATACATTCTTTTCCACACAAGACACGTTTCATTTATTCTATCTTTTTTTCTTCCTTTTTTCAAGGCTTTTCTGGCATTTCTTCCAGATTTCCTTTGACAATTTTTTCCCTGACCAGGCAAGCAAACATCCCAACACAACCCCTAGCACGAAGAACCATCTCACGCTACCATATATTGTCCTATACATCTGACGAAAAATATACACGCTTACCGCCACCCAATATAACAAATCTTCTATCCCGATTAGAAAGACCGAATGCCTGATCAACCGCCGAAATAAGTACAATATCTGGTAACTCAAAAACACGATTACGCCCGACAAGCACGCATAAAGCAAGATGGCCGTCTCTTTTCCGATTCCCAATATCATGGCCGCGCCCTAACGGAACAACTTCGCGAAAAAATTCTCACCCTGGGCGCCGGCCTGCTTGATGTCGGAATAAGAAACGCTGTCTATCGTCCCTGACAAGTCAATCTCGCCTTTCTCCACGGTCAGGCGATTGACATGCAAGTCACTCCCTTTCACCATCAGCATGCCTTGCTCCGTCTCCAATAAAATTTCATTCAAGTCAAAAGAAAGCACATCCAGCACCCCGGTCACCGTACTCGTCTTTCGGTTATTAATAATCAGTTTATGTGATTTTACCGTCTGCCGTTCGTCCATACAATCCCTCCTCCCCGTACTTTTTTATTTATATGTTGGGAACTGGGAAAATATGACACTTCCACGAACATGACCTCTTGACTCGATGATGCCACGGATTGCTACGCACTTTGTGCTCTCGCAATCCTAAAACATTACAAATATTTAAACAAATCCTTTGCCTCTTCCTTCTTCGTGGTGTCCGCGATTGCGAGCACCTCGACCTTGACATTTTTCGTCCCAAACGCAATCTCTATGATGTCGCCCACCTTCACTTTCGCAGATGCCTTGGCCACGGTTCCGTTAATTAGCACGCGCCCCGCGTCGCAAGCCTCGTTCGCTACCGTGCGCCTTTTAATCAGGCGTGACACCTTTAAAAATTTATCCAGTCTCATCGTCCTCTCCCTCTCCCGTTCTTTCATCATGCATTGGAAAAGGCAGGAGAACCTCCTCCTGCCTTCTATCCTCTTAAGCATCCATGCTTACATCCCAGTGCACTAGCCACAGAATGATTAGTTCACAGCGTCCTTCAATGCCTTTCCAGCCTTGAACTTCGGAGCCTTGCAAGCCGCGATCTTCATCGTCTCGCCCGTCTGCGGGTTTCTTCCCTCTCTAGCTGCCCTTGTAGACACTTCAAATGTACCAAACCCAACCAACTGTACTTTTTCGCCTTTTTTCAACTCGTCTGCAACCACGTCGATAAAAGCCTTTACGGCCTTCTCCGCATCCTTCTTGGAAATCTCAGCATTCTCCGCAATCGCTGCTACAAATTCTGTTCTGTTCATGGACAATATCCTCCTCTTAATCGTACTAGAACCGTTTTATTTGTAAAGGTATCCGCCTTCTCATCCAGTGCGACACTACCCTTATTATTGTTATAACCGTTTCACGGGGCTTTGTCAAGGATTTTCCTTGATTTCAGTCCATTATATTCATTTTTTATGGCCATATGCGGCCAATCTGGGCATAACGACCTCTTTTTACTTGCTTTCCTTCAGCATCCCCGTAAACTTTTCCACTTTCTCCTTATCCACGTGGACGGCCGCCTCCTGATTCGCCCTCATGGCCTCTACCAGTTCTTCCCGCAAGATGGAGACTTCCCTCGGAGCGTCAATCGCCAAACGTACTCCGTCACTGTTGCTTTCTACGACTGTAATCTTTATTTTATCGTCCAACATCAGGGACTCTCCCGTTTTTCTCCTCAGAATCAGCATCTCCTACGCCTCCCCGCCCTTGAATTCTTTCAGCAGGTGGCGGAACCCATACTCCTCGGAATCCAGGATTACCTGCCGTGCTTTCCTATTAACATGGTTTACCACGATCGGACACTTTAAATTTACCTTGCTTTCCCCAACGGTATCCCCGACCACACAGAACACGTAATAGGACAAATCTTCCGGACTTGACGCGTCCAGCGCCTTGTAATCGTCCTCGCCAAGCACCGGCTCGTAATCTTCCTTCAACATGAATGGATTCATGATGACAAAGGACAATTCCTCTTCCTCCAGACTCTGCAGGTACAAAACGGCATCGCTGTCTTCCTCCAGCATAATCGGAATAAACTTTTTTCGATCCTCAAACCCGAATATGCCTTCCTCGAACTCGATGTATTCCCTCTCTTTATCCATAGATACTCCTTCCGGCCTGATTATGCTTGGATGTCAACCGTTTCCCCGGTAAAATGCTCGGCGGCACTCGGTGGCACATATAGTGGCCCGCCTACATATTTAATCTCAATTCCCGGATATTGGGAAATGCTCAGTTCAATGTCACCAGGAATGAACTTGATGTCACCCTTTGCAATATTCGCATCAAAATGCAATTTGTCCATCTCGTACTCGATGGAAAACTCCGGTGCCTCCCACTCGATGTTCGGTCCCGTCTTCGGCAGGAAATCCATGCCTGCCTGCCCCGTCCCAGTGGCCGTGCGCTGGGCAAAAATCTGATTCAGCGTCTCGCTTCCGGCTCCAATTTTCGCTTTCAACAGTATTTGTCCCTCACTTGCATAATTTGCCGTCGCCTCATAAGCCGCCTGACGACCCTTGTCGGCCCTCTGCTCAATAGAACGCTTCGTCGTCGGGACAACGGAATTCCTCGCTTCATACGTGTCCATGTGAAGCTTGATTGGACGACTCTTAATCGTCATACCGCCCTTATCCCTGCTGATTTCCAATTCGGCAGTGCCATTCTGGTGCTGCAACGACGCGTGTTGAATTTTCAGTTCGTACTTGATTGGTATTGTCTTGATTTGTAATAATTGTTCCATAATACCCGCTCCTTTTCCTCGCTTTCCTTATATATAATCTAATGGCCCGGTGAGAATCCACGCTCACAATCAATCCATGAAATCCAACAGTGACGGTCCGATAATGCTGGTACCAATCTTCAATGCCACGTTATATGCATACTGTGCCCACGAATAGTTCGTGATTGCCTCTTCCTCTTCAATACCAATCGTCGATTTATATTGCTCGTAAATATTGTCCTTTTCCTTGGTCAGACGTTCCTTCGTCGCTTCCAAAAGCTGCGTCTTCGCTCCAATCTTGGCGAACTGGTCGGAAACCGTCTCACCCCGCTCACGAAAATGCGACCACAACTCTTCATACGCCTCGGAGTCAAACTCATCCGCCTCCAAGATTTCCGCCATCTGCCCGGCCAGGACAATCAGGTTGTTACTGTACTTCCCGTCAGTCTTCCCATATCCAACCACGTTGATTCCCGGCAACGCCGAATCAAACGCGCTGGAAGAAACGACCTCGCCGTTCTCAAATGTCATGCCGAACCCGAGATCAATGTACGACGCTTCCTTCGCCATTTTGTCCAACGCTTCCTGATTCTCCGGATCGTCCACGTCAAGCCCGCGGTACTTCACGACTCCGTCCTCGAACGTGAACGGGGCGTTCAATCCATCGTTTCCCGCCATGACGAATGCGTCTCCATACTTCACGTTCAAGGTGTTAATCATGCTTCTTTGAAGTTCGCGCAAGTTGGCCGCATAGGCATCCCTTCCCACCTTACCTTGCGGATCGTTCATGACCGTCGTGGAATAATCGCGGTCAATGTTTCGAACCACTTCATTCAACTCCAACAAAACGCTCTCCTGCGTGTCCTGCCACTTCTGGGTATTCTCAACCGCGTTCAGGTAATCCCCGTTTCTGGCATACCTGCGGTCTAGCACCGCTCCCTTTGCTGCCGCCGTCGGATCCTCGTACGACTGTTGGAAACGTCTGCCCGACTGGACTTGTTTTCTGGCGGACTCCAAACCGCCCACGGTTCTCGACAAATTCTTGTTATAATTTCTCATTACCATGTTTGTCGTAATACGCATGCCCATAATCTCAGCTACCTCCTTGTCTGCCGTCACCCATCATTATCTACCTACGACACCTGTTCCAGTAATCAAACGCTCCAAAATCTCATCCAAAGTCGTCATCAGACGCGCCGCCGCATTGTAAGACTGCTGGAAACGCATCAGGTTCATGACCTCCTCGTCCATGTACACGCCGGACACGGAATCCTTGGCATCCGAAATCTGATCCGCCACGGTCTCGTGGTTCTCCAAAATCGTGGATGACGCCATACGCTCAATCGCCTGCGTGTTCCAGAGGTTCGTGTACATCTCCGCCAACGTTCCTTTGAACACCTGCTCGCCGTTGGAGTCTATCGTGAATCTCGTGTTTGTCAATTCATCTATCATCTTCAACACGTTCGTGTAAGCCGTGGACTGATCTTCCTCGCCCTCCACGTTTATTTTGATGGACGTCTTTCCACTCATCCAATCCTCCGAAACCATAACGTTTGATGCCGTAAATTCATTCGAACCGTCAGAGGTTGTAAATAGTGGCCCGTTAGGTTCGTTCAGTTTATTCATGGTTTCCGCAAACGTGGCCACGAACTTGTCAAATCCCTTAATATAATACCCGATTCCCTTCGTGTCAGTTGGTGGAGTATCATACACCTCGGACTTGTTCACCATGTCCATGTCGCCCTTCAAGACACCGTTCTCCAACATGTCGGCGGCATCAATGCTCTTATACCCTTCCGTGTCTATAAAATGCAAGGAGACGGGAACCCCCGGTACGCCATCGTCGTCCGTCGTCTTAATCTCAATCGAACCCCGCATGTCATCCGACACGAGGTTAATCTTCGTCCCGTCCTTCAACTTCACATTGATGTCAAGCACGTCGACCGAGATGCCCGCTCCGTAATTCTGCGTCGTATACTTCGCCTCTATCGGAAAATATGTGGCCAGCGCGTCAATCAACTCGTCCCTTTGATCTTGCAACTCCAATGCCGGGTTTCCCAATATCTGGCTGTTCTTAATCGAAATGTTCAGGTTGCGAATCTGCTCCAAATAAGTGTTCACGTTTGGCACCACGGACTCGTTAAGCTTTTTAATCAAATCCTTCTGAACGCCCTTGATGTCCGTCGCGTTCTGGTGAATCGTGTCCAGAAAAATCTCGCATGCCGAACGCACCAGTGAATCCGAAGTACTCGTCGCCGAGTTATCCGTACTCGCCATGTTCGACAGTTGGGAAATGATGTTGCTTAACTTCTGGCACACGGCGTTCTTGTCCGTCTCGTCAAACACGTTGCCGATCTCCGCCAAAATCGTGTCCATGGCATCCGCCGTCCCCACCTTGGGAAGCTGGTTTCTGTACTGAACATCCAAGAACGGATCGCGAATACGCTCGATTTCCTCCATCTGTACTCCCTGCCCAACCTTAATGTCATACACGGAACTGGAAATGCTGGCTCCCTCCGGGCTGATACTGGTAAGGTCGAGGCGCTGCCTCGTATACCCCGGCGTATTGATATTGGCAAGGTTCTGCCCTGTCACATCCAAGGCGCGCTGGCTGGCCGCCATGGCCAACTGCGCCGTGTTAAATCCTGCAAATGTGGAACGTAATGCCATCTTTCTTATCCTCCTGTCTTCTCTCTTCAACTCTATTGACTCGATTTATGTGCATCCCCCGGTCAATCCATATCGTGATTGGCCGAAATCCGAAAACTAACAATTTATCTTGTTCAAGGCTTCAAACCCTCCGACTCGTCATATGCTTCGTCTCCGGCTTGCTCTTTCCCTTATCGCTATATATGTCGTTCTTACTGTCCATGGCTTTCTGAATCATCCGTAAGTTATTGCGCATCACGCTCTCCGCGTCCTCTTTCACTTCTTGAAACAACTGCATCTCCCGGCTGAGTTCGTCAAACAATGGATAGAGCGCTTCCCGCTCCTCGGAAGAAACCGCGGCCAGAATCTCCCGGAACTTCATCCCTTCGTATCCCGCCTCTTTCTGATACTTCTCGCGCTCCTGCTCCAACCCGCGCAATTTCAAAATCAATGCCTGCTCCTTTGTCATGCACTCATCAACCGCCGCGACGTGGTTCATTCGCGCAGACTTCAGCTTCATCTGCTCAATCCCGTTAAACTCATGAAACAAGTCTATCATTTCCTTAATCACTCTTTGAAATTCCTTCATCCGACCATGTATCCTTTCTCCAGCAACATGCGGGAAACAATCTCCTCTGGATCAGGACTGTATGTTCCTTCCCTTACCTGCTGTTTCAAGTTCTCAATCTTCTCCTGCGAGGTCGGCGTGCGCACTTCCCTGCTCACCCTCGATGCCGCCTCTGCCGCAATCCTCTTTTCTTCAATCTGGGGCGTACCGGAACCGATGATAATCTGATCGCAATTCCTCCTGACGGCTGCCAGTCCAGCTCCCATCCCCTGAGTCCTTACCTTGTATGTCGGTTTATCAAAACGCCGAATATTATTCTCGGTGGATATCTTCATTCTTTTCATCTCCTTACACTCACGGATGCTTAACGACAAACTTTTCTACATAATTTAATATCGTCAACTTATGTCAAATATTAAGTCTCTTTTCTTCCAATTTTTCTCTCATGATGCTTTTTTTCACGATTCACCTCGAGCGTCGGAACGGATTTCCCCGCTCCATGCCATACACCCCGTTTTTGCTGTCTCCAATCAATTCTCCGGCGGCAAACGTAATGACCCGCTTCTTCATGATGGTAACCAATTCTCTATCGTGGGATGCCACAAGAACAGTGATTCCCATGCGGTTAATCTCATTCACCAGGCACATCAAATCCCAAGACGCGGAGGAATCCAGATTGGCCGTCGGTTCGTCAAGTATAAGAATTTTGGGATCCGTCACCAGAGCCCTGGCAAGCAACGCCCTGGCCGCCTCCCCACCTGAAAGTTCATGCGGGTAATGCCTTGCCTTTGAGGGAATCCCGACGGTTCGTAATGTCTGTTCCACCCTCCTTTTCGTAAGGTCCACCGGCTGTTCCGTCGCGTACATGGCAAACTCCAAATTCTGCCGAACCGTCCGATCCTTTAAAAGTCCCATGTCCGCTTGCATGATGCCAAACATCCTCCTATAAAACGGCACCTGGTAATGTGTCAGCCTGGACGTGCAATGCCCGCAAACCCACACTTCTCCCGAAGTCGGCATGTCTTGTCCACTCACAAGCTTTAAAAACGTACTCTTCCCGCAACCGCTCTGCCCCGTCAAAAATACAAATTCCCCTTGCTCAACCGTCAGGGAGATTTCTTTCAACGCCAATACGTCCGGATTGTATATCTTTGTCAGGTTTTTCAATTCAATTTCTTTCATTCTCCAACTCCCCGCCTGTCGGATGCCCTAAAAAGCCTCTGGCCTAAAAATTGTCATATATAAAGATGCCGATTGCGGCAAGAAAACCTTTCTTCACACCTGCCCCATCGGCATCTTCTCCAGCATCACTGCCGTTTCATCCGTCAGTATTTTGTTGCGATTCACGGCTTGGCCGACCGTATTTCAGTTATTCTCATAAAAAGAATCTTTCCCAGAAAGCCGCATGTTCATACGGCGGTCTATCAACATCGTACGCTCCCACACGCTACGCGTATTGGCAGAAATTTTGAGAATAATCGCGCCTTCCTTTCCATAAGGCTCTTCCGAGATTGGCTGCTTTCCCTCCAAGGCTTCCGACAGCCAGTTTGCAAGCTCCGGCGGCATACCTTCCTTAAAAAGCCCTACGTTTTTATCGCACTCGTGAATTCGCTCGATTTCTTCCCCGCGCATTCCCAAAATCATCTGTACGCTTACCTTGTCGTCACGCCCAAGCGCCTGAGAGGCTTCCTCCGTCAACCTATAAATTTCCGACATGCAGTTATATTTCTTTTGGAGACACTTCGCAATCTCCATCAGCATTTGCTTATAAATCTCTTCCATGTCACATATCACACTTTCGTCGCCGCTTCGGCAAATGTATCCCGCAGTTCCTTCACGAGCGGAGTCAGCTCGTCAATGACTTCCTTCCTTCTCCCGGCGGACAACCTGCTGATTTCGTATAGGAAAAAGTCATACATCGAATTAAGTTCCCTGCTGATTTGGTAATTAAAATTCAGCGTGTCCTTCAGATAATGGACAATGTCCTGACACCGCTCCACCGAGGAGTCAAACAACACGTAATTCTCTTTATCCAGTGCAATCGAGGCCATCTTGAGCCTCTTAATTAACTCGTCATAAAGGAGGAGGAGCATCTCTCCCGGCGTCATAGTCATAATCGACTGTGCCTTATAGTCCTGATATCCATTCGCCATGCCATTATTCTCTCTTTCTTATATTAAGATGATGGGGTCAAAATTACCTTTGACCCCAATTTTTCAAGAACGTATCTACGAATCACAACGCGCCCCTCATAACCTCAAAGCCAGTTCCCGTCAAGAACGCCTACGCGAACATGGACTGCAAATAGCTGCTCTGGTTGTTCATCTGGGAAATCAGCGTCTCCAACTGCGTGAACTGGGAAATATAGCGATCCGTTTCCGTTTCCAATTTATCAGCCAGCCTGTCAAGGTAATCGTCAATCTCATCCAACTGCTTTTGCAGGCTGTTTGACAAAACGCTCGTCGGCGCATAGATGGAACCCGCCCGCTCAACCAGGATACCCTTCGTCGCGCCAGTCATAGAACCATACTTATCCATCACGTTTTTGATGTTGGTAAGCAGGCCGGCCTGAATCTTATTTCCGTTCGCGTCCGTAGACGCTTTCCTGTTCAGCAAATCCATCACCTCGTCCGGATTCGACTGCAAGGCCGTCTTGAACGCCTCCTCGTCAAGGACGAGCTTACCATTGTCCGAATAGCTCGAGGAAACGGAAATGCCAATCCGAGATAACGCGGAACGGTCACCCGAGTTGATGACGGCCCTCAAGTTATCTACCATCAGGCGTAAGTCGGTGTCACCAAACAAAAGGCCTTCCTTTGCTTTCGCCTCCCACTTCTCGATTTCGGATTCGGACAAGTCTTCCTTCTGCGCGTCGGTCAGCGGGAAATAATCCCGATCGGGCTTGGTCTTGCACTCCGTATTGACAAGCTCCAAAATCTCGTTAAACGCGTCAACCATCGAACGGACGGCCTCCACGGCCTTCTCGGTATCAACGGTGGCATTGAAAGTAATCTCCTCAACATTTTTGCTCTTGATTGGCTCATTCGTGCCAGGATCAATTTTCATATTGCCGTCTTCATCCTTCTCGTACCCGAATGTCCCTTTCAGCGTAACATTCAGGCCGTCCATGGAAAACGTATTGCTGCCACGGGTAATCTCCACCTCGTCCTCGGACCCCGGATACTTCACGCTTAAGACTGCGTCCTGGCCGGCGGTATAGACGTTTTTCACAACGTCCTTATCTCCATCCTCATCTCCCTTTGTCCCAAATAGAAGCCTTGCGATGTTTCCATTCGCGCTGATTGCATTCCCGTCCGCATCCGTTACGCCCGCAGTACTAAAGTCAATCTCCCCGCTCGCGCCGCTGTCCGTGGCGGTCAAGACAAATCGGTCGGACATGGCCTGATACTCAACCTTCACACCGATGCCCGCAGTGTTGTTAATCTTGCTTATAATATCGTTAATCGTGGAATCCTTGTTAATGCCCTCCACCCTTTTGCCGTTAATCACGAGATTATAATCACCGTTACTATCCATGAACTTCTTATATGCCGAACTCGCATTAGCCGGATCTTCAGACTCTTCCATCAACTTTCTAAACTTTTCACCGTTTACCAATCCCGCCTCCGCAAGATTTGCCGACAAATTTACCCGATTGGAAACGCCCGCCTTTACATCAAACACGCCGCTGTGTCCCAAGATGCCTTCACCCGCCGTCATGGAAAGCGTGGAAGACCCGTCAGGATCGCCATTCGGCTTCGTGGTCGTGAAAGAAAACTTCACGTCGGTCGGAGAACCTATAACATTACCATTTTTATCAAGTAACGACTTACCAGCAGTATCCGTCAAATCAACATTGACACGTCCCTTTCCAAACGCCTCGTCCAGCTTGCTTTGCAAGTCCTTCCGCACGTCGTTCATGGTCATCCCGCTGTCAAATTTTCCCAACGTAATCCACTTCGTCGTGCCATTATAGGCAAACGCAATCTGCTTCTCGCTTAGCTGCTGCGCCAAGGTCTGCTCTTCCGTCAGCTTCGCATTATTATCCGCAGTCAATCCGTCAGCCGTAATGGTCTTCTCCTCGTCCGACCAATCGTCCAAATCCTCGCCCTTCGTCAAAAAGCCCAAATCCTGCAGAATGTCGCCAGTACCACCGGCCAACATCACGCTGTTGCCATGAGCAGAATTTTCACTCTTCAACTGGAACGTGACGCGCTTGGTCGTATCATCATACTTTGCCTCCATCACGTCCGCCAACGTTTCCTTGTTCGAACCGCTGCCGATATTAACCGTCTCCAGTTGTTTGTTTAGCGCCTCGATCGCTCCCTCGGGAGTACTGTAATCATACTCCTCCTTATCTTCCATTCTTATGCTATAAAGGTCTTTTCCATATTTGATGTACAAGCTGTTGCCAACTATCGTGCTTACGTTCGTCTTCGTATCCAGTTTGTTGGACATCTCCCCAGTGGACATCTTACCCGTCGACACGTCACTCGCCGTCATGCTGGCGTTTCTCGCCAACTGCTTGATTCTCGCGATGGACATGTTCTCCGCCGATGCCGCCGTGCCGGACACGGACACGTACTTGCTGTTCTCGCCAAGCGCGGTAATCTGGTTCCTGGAAAACAGCTTCGTGGAAGTCAGGTTCTTCGCTGAAGCGTAAGACGTGAAATCCGTCGTAAAGTTATATATCTTGCTCGTAATGTTCCGAATAGCGGCCTGCGTCCACTCAATCTTCGTCTGCTTCTGCTTCTGCGCGGCAATCTTGCTCTGCGTGCCGGCCGTCATCTGCTCAATCAGCGTGTCACGGTCAAGGCCGCTGGCCAAACCGCCGTACCCCCTGATAGAAGACAAACTGCTTGAAAGACTCTGGTTGTTAGATACTGATGCCATAATATGTCACTCCTTCTTAAATTATAGAATTTACAGTCGCCAAATATATCAAACGATCAAACGTCAAAACCTCCATTTCCCTCAGGTTCAACCACGGATGGCGAGTAAAATGCCGCGTTTGCCATCCTGCAAAACTCAAAAACACGCTTGACCTCACTATATTATTTTATCGGCACGGTTTGATAATAAGTTAAGCTTTCTGCAAAAAAAGTAGGCATGGATTCCTCCCTTTAAAGGGTACCATGCCTACTAAAAGTGCCAGTCACGAATATGATCCATTGCCGAGTCCCGATTGCAAAAGAACCCAACCATTCATTCCCTTCACCTAAACACTCAATCCCTATCGTGATGTGGATGCTGTTTTACCTTCGTGCAAGCTTTCGTAATCTCCACCGTGATTTGTGCCGCATAATGCTGACGGTAGAAATTGAGAAGTGGCGTTTCCGCGTTCTTGTTCACCACCACATATTTCGGTGGCAAATGTATCAATGCAAGTGCGGTCGTGTCCGCAATACACCTCGAACAAGAACAATTTCCAAACTCTGCCATATACTCTCCTACCCTCTCCTTGACGAGCTTGCCCATCACGTTGACGAACACATAGTCTGCATCCTCCTCGTCATCCATCTCCAGTTCGGACATTGCCACGATGACCGAATTTGCCTCATTTGGTTCTGCCATGACAGAAGACGTATTTGCTTTTGCCGTCTCTGCCTCCGATGTTGGCGCCGCTTCCAGCTCCTCCGTTACCATGGCCTCAGCCGCTTCCGCAGGTGCCACTGATGCCTCCGTCCCAATCAGTTCTGACTCCTTCGCAACCGCTTCCGGTAACTCCACGTTCCCGGACACCGATGCCTCAACCGTCGTCTCCGGCTCCTCCTCTGCGATTTGTGCCGCTGGCTCCTCGCCCTTTGTCGGTTCTTCCGTCGCCGGCTCCGCTGCGGCGACTTCCACGCCTGCGTTTTCCAATGCTTCGCTTTCTTCAAGTTCTTCCTCGAGAAGGCGGTTCACCTCGTTCGCTATGAGGTCTTCATCTTCCTGAGAATCAATCACTTGCACATTGCTGCCTGCCAATTCCCCTTTTCCGGCATTGGTTCTCTTCGCGGACTCCTCTTCCATCTCCGGACTGCCTGCCAGCAGGTTTAAAACATGATCCGTCTTGTTCGTCTTTTTAGCCATGCTTTCTTCCCCCTTCAACGATTTGCAGAACCTCTTCCACAAACGCCTCGTAATCTCTCGCAGGATTGGACCTTGGAGAATACTCAAAAATATTCTCGCCATGAGCCGGTGCTTCGGCTGCCGCCACTCCGTTTCGAATCACGCTCCCAAACACCTTCGTACCCAGCTGCTTGGCTACCGTCTCCACCATTTCCTGCACGTCATGTGACAAGTTACGTCTTTTTTCGTATTTTGTAAGTATGATTCCCATAATCTTCAGGTTCGGGTTGACCGACTGTTTAATCGTCTCATAAGTCTCTTTCAGTTGAACTAACCCCATCAAACTCAGAATCTCCGTCGCCATCGGTATGATAAGGTAATCTGCCGCGCTATACCCGTTAAGTGTCAGCACGTTAAATGCAGGCGGCGTGTCAATGATAACGTAGTCATACATTCTCTCTACCGGATCGAGCAGATTCTTTAAAAGCATCTCCCGCTTTTCCCCACGGAAAGTCGCCTCCGCGCCACTCAAGAGAATGTTGGAACGAATGATGTCAATGTCTTTAATCCGCTTAATCGCATCATAAACCGTAACCTTCCCCCGCAGCGCGTCATAAATCGTCGGCCCCTCATCGATGTCCGCCCCAAGGCTGAATCCCAAATTCCCTTGCGGATCCATGTCCACGGCAAGCACCTTCCTGCCCTTTCTTGCAAGTCCCGCTGCAAGAGAGGCAGACGTCGTGGTCTTCCCGACCCCGCCTTTCTGGTTCGTCAAAACAATTGTATGCGCCACGCTTATCATCCCCCTTCTTATAAGAGACCGTCCTTCACCGCCACTTGCAACCGGGTCACGCATAGTGGCTGCATTTGGCCATGCAAGTCCCTATTATCCTTCCACGTCCGTCATCAGATTATTCCATGTATTGTTGACTTCTTCCACGCAATCCACGTAAATCTGCGCCAACTGCTTGCTAGGGATGCCAAGCTCTTCCGCCAACTCCTTGCTGCCTTTCCAATCAGCATGCTCATAGGAAATCACGAGCTGCTGCACCTTGCCCGGAATCCCTTCTCCGGTAAGGAGTCCCACCTTTACCTCTTCCGGTACCGGAATCTCTTCCAACAATTCCTTAAGCGGGGCGTTCACCATATAATCCAGCGTGGAAAACATGCCCATCATGTATGCGTCAGACGCGGCGAACGACCTCTTGTCAGGAAGCATGCCCGCAATCTCAGAAGCAAGCTTCGCCCGCAAAAACGATATTTTCAAAAGTTCTTCCGAACCAGGGTTCTCCTCCTGGTCAAAGCTCAACATGTACACCCAGTGCCGAAGTTGCCCGATTCCCAGCGTGACCAGTGCCTGACGAATCGAGGCGGTACGCGTACGAAGGGCAAAATACGCGGAATTGACCAATTTAAGAAGTTGGTATGTAAGGCCGGCATCACGGCTGATAATCTCCTCCACCTCTATAAAGTCCGGCTCATCCTTCGATACGGCGACCATCAGTTGGAAGAAATTCCCCTGCATGTACTCCACCTTATCCACCTTGGACACGAGCGTGTTCGCCACATAACTGCCTTCCAAATAGTCTACACCCAGCTCGATTGCAGAATTATATGCTTCCTCCGTGTCCACCGCGGTAGCAATGCACTTCTTTCCAAATCCTCTTGCCATCTGGATAATGTTCACCGCGGTCTTCTGTTTCGGACTGCCGGGCGCATATTCCGCCATGCTAATCCGGATATACGTGGCATAATCCAACATGCTGAAATACTTCGGCGAAAACTGGAAGTCATTAATCGCAAACTGGTATCCGTTATCACAATACTTCTTGATAATCGGCATCGCCAAGGGATGGATAATCACGGTATCCTCGATTTGAATGACAATTTTCTCCTGCCCAAACATCTTGGGCGTGTTGCGAAGCAAAAGTGACGGCGTAAACGTCACGAACATGGGCTTATCATTGATAATCTTCGCGCTGTTTGACAACAAAAAATTGGAAATCGTGTCCGCCGCCGAAGTCTCGTTATTATTATATAGGCTGTCCTTGCCCCCCTGAAAGAGCAATTCATATCCTATAATCCGCTCTTCCTTTATATCTTTAATTGCCTGTCTTACTACGCATCTATCCATTATTCTTCTTTTCCCTTTGCCAATAATTCGTCCATAACAGTTACAAGATGTCCAATCTCCGGCTTGGAGAGTTGTTCATCGGCACCGATTTCCCTTCCCTTGATTTCCATCTCCGGACTAATTAAAGATGAAAAGATAATGAGCGGAATCTGCTTTAATTTCTCATCCGACTTCACTAGCTTGGTCAGCCTATGCCCGTCCATCTTGGGCATTTCGATATCGGTAATAATCAGGCTCGCCCTATCTAACAAATCTTCGGAATCCCTGATGGAGGAAAGGTAGCTCCACGCTTCCTGACCGTTGTTAAACTGTATCAGGTTCTCGTATCCGGCCTGATGCAGCGCCTGCTCAACCATCTTAGTCAAAAGCACGGAATCCTCCACGCAGATAATCCTGCTGTCATTCTTTGGACGTACGCCAAGCGCATCGATTTCTTCCAACTGAATGCCGGTTTCCGGAGCAATCTCGGCGACAATTTTCTCGAAGTCCAGTATCGTCACGAGTTGTCCCTTGCATTGCGCGATTCCCGTCGCGATTCCTTCCGCGCCGCGGTTTAACGTCTTGTCCGGCTTCTGAATATCGTTCCATGAGATTCTCTGAATCCCCACCACGGTCTGTACACGGAACGCGATGTTCATCTTATTGAAATTCGTGATTACGAACAAATCCTTCTGCCCCGTCTCCGTCGGCCTGCCGCTCAAATAGAATGGCAAATCCACCACGGTAAGCATCGTGTCACGCGGCTTGAAAATCCCTTCCACCGCTGAATGCGCGTGCGGCATTGGCTTCACCTTGTCGCTCATCATGATTTCCTTAACCTTCGCCACGTTGATGCCGTACAATTCGTCGTAAATCGTAAATTCCATAATCTCAATTTCATTTGTACCGGACTCTAAAAGTATCTCTGTATTTGCCATAACACGCCATCCCTTCTTCTGCTATAATTGCCACGACTTATGGGCCGCGGGCCGTAACTCATAATCCTAATTTATATATCGGCAAAGATTCCCATTTTCTAAAGCCCTCTTCCTTTTAAAGAGTGATTTCCGGATGACCGGCGGTACGAATCTTCACGGTTCCGTCCGCCACGTCAAGAAGCATCGTCCGCGCGTAATTGGCTCCCACGTCCCGGCGAAGGATCCGAATCCCCTCCGCACGCAGCACGTTTTCCACGTTCTGGCTGTTTCTGGCCCCGATGTTTCCGATTCCGTTCCCTTTCATCATCTCGAACATCTTGGCCCCTCCGGCAATCTTGCATTGATAACGGCTCTTCACACCGCCGAACAACGCCATCTTACGCAACGTCTCACGGATTCCGGTATCCGCGAACTTAAACACGTTTGACGCGTCCTGATTTCCTGCCTCAGGCAGCATGATATGTATAAGTGCCCCGAGCTTGATCATCGGGTCATAAAGTGAAATGCCAATGCACGAGCCGAGGGCGTAAGTAATGAGCACCCCTTCCCGCCGCGCAATCTTCATATCGGCAATTCCTACCTTAATTTCCTTATTCATATGGTTTCACCAGCCTATCCATTAGATAATTCAAGGACTCTATATCGGGGAGCATCAAAAGATTACTCTCTACGTTCTTTTGTCCCATGATACATTTTCCACTAATCATCATTAACTTATCCGATTCATATCCAAGTTCCGCCATCGGGACGGTCATAATCGCCCCCAGCATGTTAATGGCAAACCCTGGCACGGACAAGGAAATCTCCACGTCCGCAAGCTTGGACAAGGAGCCCACGTATGAAGAAATGATAATGTTTCCCACCTCCGTCGCGGCAGAAATTTCCATCTCTCCCATCTCCGAATAGTCGCTGACAGATTTGTGAAGCATAAGCTTCGCAACCTCGTCGACAAAATTCAACTTCATGACAAAGAGCATGATACCATTCACGTTACCGCCCATCTGAACCAACACGCCCGAAATGAGTTCCTCTGGATCTCCCAGGCACTCCACGACCTCGTTATACTCGAGAATCTCTACTTTTGGAAGCGTCATCTCGACATCCACTCCCAAAAGGCCTGACAAAGCGGTCGCCGCATTTCCCGTACCTATGCTGCCAATCTCTTTCATCATATCTTTGGACATATCGTCCATGTCTTCATAACGCGCAATTTTCATATATATGCCCCTTTCCTAATCAACCCATTTTATCCGCGCAGCCCGTTGATCGTCTGCTCAATCTCGTCCGATGTCGCCACCATCTTAAGGGCGTAGGAATATGCCCTGGAGGCGATGACCACGTCGGAAATCTCCTGCGCCGTGTTCACGTTGGACAACTCCACATAATTTTCCACCAGCCTGCTGTCCTCGCTCAACGTAGGCGCGCCGTTCTTTGCCACGGGCATGAACTCCGTTGATCCGACGGACTCCATCCCGTTCGTATTGGCAAACGTAAAAATGCCAGGTTTCCCGGTCAGTTCCCCGTCTACCAGTCGAATCGGGTTACGATTCTCGTCAAGCACCAACTTCTTCTTGTCCGTAATCAAATAAAATTGCCCGTCATTGTGCAAGGAAAGGGAAAAATTACCGGCACGGGTGTAGGTAATGCTGTTGTCTATCTGGTTGCGCACCATGAAGAACCCCTCACCCTCAATCGCGTAATTATATCCTCCGTCGTCCCTGGATTCAAAGCCATAACAGCTGTAATCCGTATTCGTATGCTGCATCTTCACCCCGGTTCCCGTCGAGATGCGGTCATAGCTGTGCATGTTGTAATATAACAAGTCCATGAACACGGAACTTTTAGTCTTATATCCTATCGTGTTGACGTTCGCCATGTTGTTTGATATGACGTTCATTTTCTCCTGCTCTGTCATGGCCCCCCGGGCCGCCGTATAAAACGATGCGTTCATTTTCTTACCTCCAAACTAAAATTAAGGAAGCTCTTCCTTCTCTGCCCCATCGCAACATCCACTCAACTAGGCTCGAAAATACCTTGCCAAGTTTCGAGATGGGCTTTCTCACTAAATTCGCGCTTTTCGCGCTCATTAAGTGTTCAATGCCAGTTGCTTTCGGTCATGTCGGGCCAATCTCCACGATCTGACCCATGAGCTGGTCATACATCCTTTGAATCTGAGCCGCACTTTGCAGCGCTCTCTGCGCTCCCATCATGTCCGTCATCTCCCGGATAGGATCCACGTTCGAATCCTCCACGTAATATTGCATGATGGGGGCATCTATGACCCGACCGTTTCCGGTGGCGATAAACAAGTCGCCCGTCGTCTTCTCCAAGTCCGTGTCGTAATCGTCAAAATCCACCACGCGAATCCTTCCCAAATACGCCCCGGTCTCACTGTTGTACAAACCACCCATCGTGTCCGTGTCCAGCTTATCCGTTCCAAGATAAATGGGACCGTTCGTTCCCATCACCCTTCCCACGCCGTCCAGATACAAGTAGCCCTGATTATCCAGGATAAAGGATCCGTTCCGCGTGTACATGAGTCCGTCCTCGGTCTGAACTTCAAAAAACCCGCCATCCGAAGTCAATGCGAAATCGAGGGAACTCGCCGTACTCGTAAGTCCCCCTTTCTTATAGTTCGTTACATTCCCGTCTCCGGCCACGATTCGATTCATCTGGCCAATCGGGGTGCTGCCGCTCTTATCCATGTTTCCCGTGCGGTACATCATGACATCCCGAAACGTCGTCTCCGTGAAAGTGTCGCTACGAAATCCCGGCGTGGTGACATTTACCATGTTATTACTGATTACGTTCAGCTTCCGCGTCTGCGTCAAAACGCCGGACGCCAAATTATAAAATCCCTGAAACATGAACTTCCTCCTTTCTCTTCATACCCATCTCTTGTTGCAGGCTTTGCCTCAATTTTCCAATCGCCTTGGCATGAATCTGTGAGACTCTCGGCTCACTGATCTCCATGACGGCCGCGATTTCCTTCATGTTTAACTCCTCCACGTAATAGAGAGATATCACAATCTGCTCCTTTTCTTTGAGGGAACAGATGGCATCCTTTAGAATCTGCCGAAATTCGTTTTCCAAATACTGCTCTTCCGGCTGACTGGTGTAGTCCTGATTTAAGAGTCCCGTCACTTTTTGCTTTTCCTGACTTTCCTCCATCACCATGTCAAGCGACAAGACGGAAAACAAGTTCATCTTTCCTAAGATTTCCTGAAGCTTTTCCACCGTCATCCCCACCGCGTCCGCGACCTCCGCGTCGGAAGGCATGACACCGTTCTGGACGTACATTTCCATCCGCTTCTCCTGAATCTCTTTCGAACTTTTCCTCACCGTCCTCGGAACCCAGTCCTGCTTCCTTGCAATGTCAATAATCATTCCCCGAATGCGCCGGGAAACATAAGTCTCAAAGCGAGCATTCTTACTTACATCATATTTATCCAAGGCCTTCATCAGAACAATCACGCCTTCATTGATGATGTCCTCCACTTGGGTAAATCCCAGATATACGTCCCTCATCTGTACCGCGATGCTCTTCACGATATACAGATAGCGGAGGGTAAGTTCTTTCTTTATTTCAGCATCGCCCGTCATCTGATACAGCTCAAGAAGCTCTTCATTTGTCCTGCCATCTTCCATAAATACTTACGCCTCCTCCCCGCCTATATTCCAACGTCACTTCTTGGAAACCGAGATGCTTCCAATCGCCTGAATCTGAACGTTGTTCGTAATCTCATGGAACGATAAAACATACACTGACGGATAAAACTGCTCCAACATCCGGTATACGTAGACACGGATAACCTGGCTCGTCAAGATGATTGGATCTTGCGCCAACTCGTGGAACTTCTTGGCCGCAGTTCCAATCTGCATCACGACGTCCTGCAAAATGTCTGGTTGCAACGCCATATAATAACCTTGCTCTCCCTTGGTCAGGCTGGAGACCATCATCTTCTCCAACTCCGCGTCCAAGGTCAGGACGCGCATCTGGCCGCCCTGGCAGAACTTGCTGGTAATCGTCCTCTTGAGCGCCGTCCGTATGTTCTCTATAATCATCGTCAAATCCGCCCCGGCTGCCGCCGAATCGGAAATGCTCTCCAATATCGTCTCCATGTCCTTGATTGGAATGCCTTCCTTCAAAAGGCTTACCAAGATCTTCTGGAGCATCGCGTAAGACACTACCGCCGGAATCATCTCGTCCACAAGGTTGCTCGTTCTCTGCTTCAGGTTATCGACAAGCTTCACCACCTCGTCCCTGCTAAGCAATTCATACGCGTGCCGCCGCACAGTCTCTGACAAATGCGTGACCATGACGGATAAGGGGTCGATGACAGTATATCCATAAATCTCCGCCATCTCCTTGTTTTCTGGAAGAATCCATTTGCTTGGAATTCCATAAGCGGGTTCGATGGTCTCAATCCCGTCAATCTCGCCTGCCGGATTCTCCGGCTCCAAGGCAAGATAATGATCAATCAAAATCTCTCCTCGCTCCACTTCCTCGCCTTTAACCTTGATGACGTACTGGTTCGTGTTCAGGCTGGAACTGTCACGAAGCCGCACGGAGGGAATGACAAATCCCATCTCCTGCGCGTACTGCCTTCTGAAAATGACGATGCGGTTGAGCATCTTCCCGCCGCCCCTCTCGTCCACGAGGGGAATCAAGCTATATCCAAATTCCATCTCAATTGGCTCCACGCCAATCAATGAATATACATTATTGATGTCACGATAATACTCTTCCTCGCTCGGCTCCTCCTGCTCTTGTTCCATGGGTGCTTCCGCCGCCACCATCTGCGCGGCCTCCGCAGACTCTTTCATTTTATTCATCAATCTCCATCCTGCCACTAAAAACACGATGGACAATACGCCAAACTGAAGCTTCGGCATTCCCGGAATCAACATCAGGCAGGCCAGTATGCCGCCCGTGAACATGATTGCCCTCGGCTGAGCCAGGAACTGTTTCGACACGTCCTCATTAAGGCTTCCCTCGGATACGGAACGTGTAACAATCATACCCGTGGCGGTGGAAATCAGAAGTGCCGGTATCTGCGAAACCAGACCGTCGCCGACCGTCGCAATCGAATACACGGACAAGGCTTCCGTAAGTTCCATTCCCCCCATGACGATACCGATGACAAAACCGCCAATCAAGTTGACAAAGGTAATGATGATGGACATGATCGCGTCGCCTTTCACGATCTTCGTCGCACCATCCATGGCTCCATAGAAGTCGGCCTCCCGCTGTATCTTGGAACGCCGAAGCCTCGCGTCCGCCTCGGTGATAAGTCCCGCGCTCAAATCCGCGTCAATCGCCATCTGCTTTCCGGGCATCGCATCCAATGTAAACCTTGCCGCAACTTCCGCGACACGCTCCGCGCCCTTGCTGATTACGATAAACTGCACCAGCACGATGATAAAGAAAATGATAAAGCCGACAACGACGTTCCCCTGCAGGATGAACGTACCAAAGGACTTGATTACCTCTCCCGCGCTTCCCGAATTCGACAGAATGTTTCTCGTGGAAGACACGTTGATTCCCAAACGGAACAAAGTCGTAACGAGAAGCAACGACGGAAAGATGGAAAACTCCAAAGGTTCCTTGATGTTCATGCTCACCAACAAGATAATCATCGATATTGATATATTTATAATAATCATGACGTCCAACAAAAATGGACTCATAGGAATCATCAACAGCAGGACGATTACAATGACAAAAATCGTCACCGCGTTATTCAATACATTCTTCATGCTTTACTCCATTTTTTTGTTCATCTTGTAGACATAAACCAAAACTTCGGCCACCGCCCCATAATACTCTGGCGGAATCTCCTGGTTCAGCTGCGTCGAAGCATATAACCCCCTCGCCAACGGCTTGTTTTCAATCACGGCGACATTGTTCTCTTCCGCGACATGGACGATTCGAAGCGCCAGCTCGTCCTGCCCTTTCGCCAAAAGAATCGGCGCGTTGTCATGATCGATGTCGTACCTTAGCGCAACCGCGAAATGCGTGGGGTTACGGATGACCACGTCTGCCTCCGGCACTGCCTGCATCATACGCGCCCTGGCGCGCTGGGTCTGGATGTTTCGGATACGCCCCTTGATTTGTGGATTTCCTTCGGTCTGCTTATATTCTTCCTTGACCTCCTGCTTGGTCATCTTGAGCTTGCGCTCATATTCCCACCACTGGTACAAGAAGTCCAATCCCGCGATGACCAAAAACACCATCGATATCCTTATAATCAGGGACATGGTCAACTCCAACATGTAAACGGCAGATACGGTAATGTCCATGTCCATCGTCCTTACGACCTGGGTCATGGCATCCTTTATCATAAAGTACGTGATGGATGCCAAAATAATGACCTTCAAGATGCTCTTGATTAACTCCACCACGTTTTGTAATGAAAAAATCTTTTTCACACCCTGCAACGGGCTAAGACGGCTGAATTTCGGTCGAAAGCTCTTTCCACTAATGAGGAACTTCGTCTGTATTCCGGTCGCCAGCACGGCCAACACGATGGAAACCAACAAAAGCGGGAGCATCGTTTTCGCCGCCGTCATGGCAAATTCCGTTGCCATGCTCTTATCGACATCCGACTGCGTCCCGGAAATACCAATAAAATAAACCATAAAGGCGCGAAGGGACTCGTATATATACGGAAACATCATCCGCAATATAAAAAAGGAACCAAACAGAGTGGCAACGGTAACCACGTCCTTACTCTGAAACACATTACCTTCCTTACGTTGGTCTCTTCGCTTTTTAGGTGTGGCTTTCTCGGTTTTTGAACCGGAATCCTCTGCCATCTAATCTCACTTCCTTTTGTCCGCAAAATCTAATTCGGATATTCCGTGTAATGCCTGAGTCTGATTCGATACATTATCCTGCCAAAACCCGCAACACTCCCTGCAACGTGTTCAGCATCTCCGTAATCATGTTTCCTACATAATCTCCGATTGGCCCAATCAAAAACATCATAAGTATCAGGCCGACAGTCAAACGAAGCTGGATGCTTAAGACGAACAAGTTCACCTGCGGATTGATCTTTGTCAACACCCCGACCACGACTTGAACCAAAAACTCAAAGGCAATCATCGGAAATGCCATCCGCACCGCCAACACGACGCACTCGACAAAAATGTCCAACATAAGCCATGCCGCACCGCTTGTCAGGGCCACCTCCCCGTAAGGAACGATTTCCCCCGAAAGAGCAAGTATTTTCAGCAATGCAAGATGCCCGTCCGCCGTAAAGAACAAAAGTAAATAAAACATCTGCAAAATATTACCGGACAACGCCACCTGCCCGCCATTTTGAGCGTCATACACCATCGCCATGGATATTCCAAGCTGAAAGTCGATTACCGTTCCTGCAAACGTCATGACCATGTCGAACAACTGCATCACGAACCCCAAAAAATATCCTATCAAAAGTTCCTTGACTGCCAACACGCCGAAAACCACGGCCGAACCCGTCTCGATTTCATTCGCCATTCCTTGCGAGACCGCCGTGGTATATACCAACACGGCCATCAACATCGACAATCCCACCTTTACCTGACTTGGAATATTCCGCCTACCCAGGATGGGATTAAGAAACACGAACCCTGCCATTCTCATGACAATCAGGAAAAACAGCATCTATTTCCCTCCTATCTGGCAATCAGCTCGAAGATATCTATGGTAAAGTCCTGAAGGGTTCTCAACATGTTGCTCCCGCTTATAAGCAAGATGATTCCAATAACCAGAAGCTTTGGCACAAACGTCAACGTCTGCTCATGAATCTGCGTGGCCGCCTGCAAAATGGCAATCAATATACCGACCAGCATGCTGATTACAAGAACTGGTCCCGCCAGTTGCACTGCCAAAACAAACAACTGATACATGATGTCCCCTATATCCCCTGTTGCCATCCGTAATCACCCCTTATTAGTGAATTCAAAGAAATCCCGCCACGATTGCCTCGAACAACCTCTGCCAGCCATCTACCGTCACAAACAGCAAAAGTTTGAACGGCATGGCTATCGTCGCCGGCGGCAACATAATCATGCCCATGGACATCAACGTACTCGATACTACGACATCTATCAAAAGAAACGGGATATATAATAGAAGCCCCGTCAAAAATCCTTGCTTCAACTCACTCGTTATAAAGGCGGGAATAATCACGAGCATGGAATACTCCATCGGATTTTCCACCACCTCCGTGTCTGAAATGTTGATGAACAAATTCAAGGCACTTTCTTCCGTCTCTTTCAGCATGAATTCCTTTAGCGGCACCTGGACACGGTCAAATACCTCCGTCTCCGCAATTTGTCCCTCTTTATATGGCACATAAGCCTCTGTATTAATTCTGTTCAGCACCGGACTCATAATGAACAACGTCAAGAACAACGCGATGCCTACCAGAACCATGTTTGGAGGTGTCTGTTGAACTCCTATCGCATTTCTCGTAAAGGAAAGAATAATAATAATCCTCGTAAAGGAGGTTACCATAATAAGAATTGAGGGAAGAAGCATCAAAATTGTAAGCATTAGCAGGATTTCCAAAGTAGGCACCTGCTCACCGTTAATACTCACCAAGTTTAAATTATCCATCTGATTACCTTTTCCTATCCTTTATCTTACTTATAATGTCCTTGAAATCCAGGCTTCCCATTGGTGTCACGTCCGCTAACGGCCGTTCCACCCATTCGCCGTCCTCGAATTCTGCAAGCAGGGAAATCTGGTTCGAAGTGACCCCCAATAGGAAAATCCGTTCGGAAACTTTTACCACCGCGACGGACATCCCCTGCCCAAGGACCATCTGGTCTATCATTGTAATATACCCGGAATTTCCCGCGTACCGCCTAAATCCGGCACTCTTTCCCACATATTTCGTTGCTATATATGCCAGGTACAAAATTACAATGATAACCAGTAGCGTACTAAGCGCCGTAAAGAGTCCCTCCAGCATAAATCCTCTCCTTCAACTACACCTGCTCTACATTATGTCCGTAATACGGATACCAAAATTATCATCCACTACCACGACGTCACCCTTGGCGATGCATTGGCCATTGACAAACAAATCCACTTGCTCGCCCGCAAGCTTGTCAAGTACGACCAGGGAACCTTTGTTCAACTCCAGAATATCCTTGACTAATTTTCTGGTTCTGCCGATTTCCACGGAAACTTCCATTGGAACATCGAGCATCATGTCCAAATTGTCCTCTGGAGATCCCTTACCCTCTTCGGATGTCAGGTTCGGCTGTGCCGCCGTATGCACTTTCAGCTTCTTAGGAGCGGCTTCACGAATCTGCTGTTGCTGCAATTCCAAAGATTTACGCATCATGTCCATCATCTGCAACATGCTGTTCATCATCGTCGGATCCACCGCCGGCTGCGCGTACATGACTTGTGGCTGTCCCGCTTGTCCTTGTGGCATCGGTGGCACGGCTTGTGACATCGGTGCACTCTGCCCTTGTATAGCTTGTGATACCGGTTGCGGCGTATTGACCGCCCCGTCCATTCCACCCTGCATCAGACGTTCAATTTCCTCCTGGGACATCGTCCCTCCACCGGAACTTGCCTGCGGTTGCGGCGCGGCCGGCGACCCACTGGCTACCGCTCCGTCCATTCCGCCTTGCATCAGACGTTCAATTTCCTCCTGGGACATCGTCCCCCCGCTTTCTTGTTGCGGTGCCGGTTGCGGCACGCTTTGTGCCGGTTGCGGCGCGGCCTGCTGTTTCGACGCTGCTTCGGATCCATGCGACGCTCCGTCTGGGAAGAAGCCCGCCACCAATTCTTTCGCCAGTCCAATCGGCATCAAATTTAAAAATTCACTCTGCAGCTTATCCATGATGCTCAAATCGAAACCGATGACCACCATACGCTCATTATCCGCAAAATATTTTTCTTTAAACTGTTCCGGGCTCTGAATTTCAAAAGAAATCGGGGTGGAAATGTTCACCGTCTTAGACAACAGCTCCGAAAGTGCCGTCGCCGAAGCCCCCATCATCTGGTTCATGACCTCGCATATTGCGCTGATGTTCATCTCATTCAGCTCAAATTCTTCGTCTGGAACCTCCATGCCCATCAGCATCTCGACGATCACTTTCACGTCCTGCCTCTTTAACAGCATGATGTTGTTCCCGTCAAGACCCTCCACATAGCCAATCTCCACGCCAACGGCCGGTTCTATGTTATTGAACTCGAATTCATCCCGCGCCTTTACCGAAACTACCGGAGTCGTAATGTCAACCCTGGCATCAAGCATCGTTGAAACAGCAGTCGCGGATGCCCCCAGACTGATATTTAGGATTTCGCCTATGGCGTCTATTTCCATTGCACTCAAATTATAATCCATATCTTTTAGCTCACTTTCCGACAGTATCTGGCCTCGTCAAACTCTATTTTCCAATCTCAAGAGCCTTCTGCGCCATAAGCTTGATTGCATTAAAAGCTGTAATATTCGCTTGATAGGAGCGTGTTGCCGCCATGGCATCCGTAGTTTCCTTAATCAAATCTACGTTTGGCATGGCCACGTATCCGTCTTCATCCGCATCTGGATGTTCTGGATTATACACCATCTCCAGTTCCGTCTCGTCATCCACGATTTCCGTCACGATGACTCCCGCGTTACTCTCTCCATCCCGCCCACGATTCATGGTACGCCGCATGACGGAGCTAAAGGAATCTTCCGCCGCTTGGAACACCACCATCTTCCTGCGGTATGTCTCGCCGCTTTCCGTCCTCGTGGTCTGAATGTTCGAGATATTCTGCGATGCCACGTCCAGACGCAGGCGTTGTGCGGTCATGCCTGACGCGCAAATATCAAACGCACTTAAAAAAGCCATGAGTCTCTCCTCCTAATTTATCCCAGAAGTCCCGTCACGGTCTTCAGGATTCTCTCAGGCTTGAACGGCTTTACGATAAAGTCTTTCGCACCTGACTTAATTGCTTCAATAACCATGCTCTCTTGTCCCATCGCGGAACACATGACAATCTGGGCGTTCGGATCCTGCCCGCGAATCGTCTTAAGCGCCTCCAACCCATCCATGTTAGGCATCGTGATGTCCATCAACACAAGGTCCGGATGTTGTTCGTTATATTTCGCCACGGCGTCCTGACCGTCCACGGCCTCGAACACGTCCGTATATCCTCCCTGCGTAAGCGCGTTTTTCACCATCATTCGCATAAATGCCGCATCATCCACTATCATTATTTTCGCCATCTCAGCGCACCTCTCTCTTTCTTACTTATATATTGTAGCAGCGTAATTAATCCGCTGGTACTTCCTCTGTGAATACCTCTTCCAAAAACTGTTCTTCCGTCTCCTCCATCACCTTTTTATTGAGCTTCACTGCAACGTTGTTCTTATATACGCCAAGCTTGCCTTCAAACCACGGCTGATTCGCCACGTATACCATTACGTCGGAATTCCGGCTCTTGTTCAAATCGATGACGTCATTGACACGCAACCCATAAATGTCCTGGAAACTCAAATGGGCGGTTCCAAGATTTACTTTCATCTCCAACTCGGACTCGCGCAGCTTCTCCATCATGATTTCCCTGCTATTCACGATGCCATTGTCATAAGCGCCCTGCACGTCGCGCCGTTTTTCAATGATTGAGAATATGTTCGTGAGCAAGTTCCCTGGTATGCAAATGTTTATAAAGCCGCTGACGCTCGGCAAGGTCATGTTCAACATGACGATTGCCACAGGTTCGTCCAAGCCAATTTCCTGAAACATGCTGGGCGACTGCTCCAAGCGCAAATCATCCACGTCCAACGCCAGGTAATTCTTCCATGAGTCCCGAATAGCTCCTGAAAAATACTTTACAAGGCGTCCATAAAGGGCAAGCTCGATGTCGGTATACGTATACTCGAAATCAAGTTCGGTCTCGTTCCCTTCCCCGCCTAGCATCTGGTCAATCATGTTCACGACCAAAAGCTGGTTAATGTGGAACAAAAGGGGCGGGTTCTTAGAATCATCTGGAAGTTTCAAAAACATCAACTCCATGACGTCGTTCTCGCTCAGAGCGTTTCCAAACTCATGATACCGCGTCTCTTCTACCGAAGTCACCTCAATTTCACAGTTCATACGCAAAACTCCGTTCAACTGTGACGCGATAATCCTACAATAGTTATCGTATATGCCCTTCAGGATTTTCAGCTTATCCTTGGTAAACTTCTTGGGGCTGTAAAAGTCATAACTCTTATATTTTTTTTCTTCTTTTACTTCCTTCTTGTCAGTCTCGGCGTCGCCTCCGCGCATGGAGCTCAACAACATATCTATCTGACTTTGTGATAGTACGTCTGCCATAACTTTTCATGCTTCCTTCTATTCAGTCATTTGGCTGTAGACCTGCTCATAATACTCGCTCAGGCTACGTTCTATATCGCCAGTTTTGGTTATCAATATTTCCACTCTTCGATTCTTGGCACGGTTTTCTTCCGTGTCAAACGGTGCAATCGGATGAAACTGTCCGTAAGACGAGCTTACCAGCTTCGATGGGTCAATTACATTTTTTTCCTGCAAATAGGCCGTCACGACCGCTCCTCTCATTGCTGAAAGTTCCCGATCCGTGTACACATTATTCGGTACGTCCGGCCTGGCCTGAGACGTGTGGCCGAATATCTGAATCTGCTTGATTGAATCCGTATACGGAGCGATAATCTCCGAAAACCTGTCAATCATCATCTTGCCCTCGTCCAGCAGTACCGAACTGTCCCCGCCAAAAAACACTCTGTCACGAAACGTGATAAAGGTGTAGCCATCACCTTTGGCAACTTGCACGTCCATGTCTTCACCGGCCAACTCCTCTAGTTCTTTTAACTGCTCGTACATGCTGTCGAACGACTCGCTTATCGCCGCCAGTTCCTCCGGTGTCAGTTCCTCACCAAGATCATCCTCTGGAATGGCATCCACGTCCAAATCCTCCTCCAACTCCGTGGTACCTGGCACGTCCATCTCCCCGTCATTAATCTCTGGATCCATGACGACTTGGCTGACTTCCTTGGCCGCATTAGGATTCAGGCTCTTCACCAGGTTTTCCCACTTTACTTGGTCTATTGACGACATGGAGTATAGCAAAACGAAAAAGCAAAGCAGCAGGGTAACCATATCGCCATATGTATCCATCCAAGAGGCGCCCTCTTCGGCCGCTTTATTTTTCTTCTTCACCGTCAGTCACCCCTTTATTTCTCTTTTTTGGATTTCTTCGGGGCTTTTGCTTTCTTTCCGCCTTCGCCGCCGCCCTCTTCGCCGCTGAGAATCTTTTGTTGGTTCGTCTGGTGTAAAAGTGATACCAGCTTTTCTTTCAGCATCTTCGGATTGTCTCCGGCTTGTATTCCGACGACGCCCTCGATGATGACTTGTTTGTAAAGGACTTCCTCGTCGTTGCGAATACGTAACTTCTTCGCAATCGGGCCAAACACCAAGTTGGCAAGGATACAACCGTAAAACGTCGTAACCAGAGCCACCGACATGCTGACACCCAAGTCACTTGACGACCCTTCAGACAAGTCCATGCTTTTCAACATGTTAATCAGTCCGACCAGCGTACCAATCATACCGAATGCTGGCGCGTAACCCGATGCCTTTTCGTAGATGGCTACTTCAGCCTCATGCCGCTCCACCATGCAGTCCACTTCGCCCTCCAGAACTTCTCGAACCTTTTCTGCCTCCATGGCGTCCACCACCATGAGAATGCCTTTCTTAAAGAACGGATCTTCCATCTCGTTAGCCTTTTCTTCCAATGCCAAAAGTCCATCCTTCCTGGCCATCTGCGCGAATTCCACGATGGTATCAATCACCGGCTCTGCCTGATATTTCTTTCCCGAAATCAATTTCGTCATGTGCTTGCCGACTTTTTTTAGCATGTTGAGCGGGAAACTGGCGATGACGGCACTGAACGTACCTCCTATAACAATCAAAACACTTCCCGGATCCCAGAAATTTCCGAGTTCTCCGCCATTCAAAATACCAGTAAGTATAAATACTACACCAGCGACCATTCCTATTATCGTTGTCGGATCCATTGCTATACCTCCACCCTTAGCCCGTTAAATATCTTTTGGTTAAACTGGACTATTTTTTCTATAATTTCTTCCTGCGTTTCCTGAACGATGTGATACTTGCCATTCATCATCGTAATCTTGGACTCAGGAATCAAATCAATATACTCAATCTGGCTGGAGTTGACAGCTACCGGCGATCCGTTTAGTTTTGTCAGCATAATCAATGCCATAACCCCCTGTCTTAGGGCATCCCGCGAACAAGATGCCCCGCCTTGTACTTCTTTGTCAGAATGTTTCCCTGCAAAACATGAATAACAGTTTGTTTCTACATAAATAATAAGTTAAATATTATAAAGTGAGTTTTCGCTAAACCATGCCCATCCGGGCATCCCTTGTCTGATGCGCTTCGCGCTAGCGAACTCTTCGAGTTCGTCAAGGTATAAGTAAACTTCCAAGCCTACGCTATGTGACCTTATCTCTTCATGTTCACGAGCTGTTCAAGCATCTCGTCCGTGACCGTGATAATCTTCGTGTTGGCCTGATATCCACGCTGCGTCGTAATCATCGTCGCGATATCAGATGCAAGGTCGACGTTCGCCATCTCGAGGTAATTGCTCTTGAACTCGCCCGTCGCGCCCGCGGTCTCCATAGCTATGACCGCACCCGCGTTATTACCAATATTGTACAGATAACCAGCATCTTGATCCAAGCCGTTCGGATTCTCCACGGAAGCAACGGCAATTTTGCCGATGGAAACAATTTCATTGTTAACATCCACGCCGATAATGTTGCCGTCCGTGCCAATCATCCACGTAGCGATGTTGTAACGCTCTTGCACGGTGGTCTTTACCGGCCTGACACTGTCAGCCGGAACCCGAATCTTGTCACCGCGGGAAGCCGTATAGCCCCATGCGCCTCCTGCTTGATCCAACTCATGTCCATCAACCGCAGCATCATACCTCTTTACATCTCCCGCAGCTACGTATACCTTATCACCCTTTACCGGCGTGAAATAGTACTGTCCCGGATTATCTGGATCTGCCAACACCACGCGGCCATCCGCGTCCACCATTATCGGATTGTTGTTTTCATCAACCATAGGGTTACCTGCACTATCCGTTTTCTGTGTAACCGTACCATTAGCCGGTAGTTTTTCATTTCCCTTCGCTTTATAATAATATTGAATAGTGCCGTTATTATCCTCTAGATTCAGTAGATTTCCCTTTTCATCCTTATAAACAATCTTATTCTCGTCTATTGTTACCCGTTCTGTCGCTTGTTGGCACACATAGTAGAAAGCACCGCTACTGTCAATTAGTACATCATTACCCGCATCATCCGTATATCTTGCATTTCCATCCGCGTCCACGGCATCCGTGTAATGCAACGGTATCTGTATCGGATAAAGGTTCTCCGTGTCAAGTACGCGAATTTCCCCGGTCGTCGTATCCATCTCCGTCTTGTAACCATATACATAATTACCAAGGTTATCTACCAAATAGCCGTTGTTATCCGGACGAAGGATACCCACACGCGAAAGGCTAATGTTGGACTCCCTCAGGTTGACACTCACCCTATCCTGATAATTCCCGACAATGAAAAATCCCGTTCCATCAATCATGCAGTCCAACGGATTCCCCGTAAACTGTCCGCTACCAGTAGTAAAGTTCGTGCTGATAGAACTTACGGTCGTACCATAACCCAACTGGGAGGTGTTGACACCACCTGTACCGTTTATGGAATCATTACCACCCGAACCAGAAATCTGGTTCGTATACATCGCGTCCTGAAAGTTGGTAGTTCTCGACTTATACCCCCAGGTGTTTACATTGGCAATATTGTTGCCCAATACGTCCATTTTCGTCTGATGAGACTTCAAACCTGCAATTGCAGCTGTCATTGACTTGACCATAATGTTTCAACTTCCTTTCTCTCTTTACTTCGAAGCCACGCCCAAAACGGAGTCGCCGTTCCTTCACGAGCTTCGCTCCCATGCCGTAAGCCGTGGTCGTCATTCGGACAAACCTCGCTCGCCTCCACATCGTGGTCCGGCTAAATCAATACGGCACTATCAATGTTCGTAAATATATTTTCCTTCATTTCCAACCCGTTCATCGTCGTGATGACGGTATTGTTCGGGACGTTCACGATGAACACGCTCTTGTCGCTGATGACCGCCACGTCTTTCGAGCCCTTCGTTCGCGCCTTGTCAACCGCCTGATTCAAGCTACTTAGCAATCCTGGCGTCATCTCCACGCCTCTGGTCTGCATCCGCTGCATGGCATGCTTGGAAAACTGCACGCTGCCCTTCTCATATTCTTGTTGCAAGGATTCTGCAAAACTGGCCGAGCCGCTCTTTACTGGTGCCTCCAGCTGGTGCGCCAACCTCAATCCCGATATGTCTGTTACTTTTGTTATACTACTCATTCCTGTCGCCGCCTTTCTTCCTTTTGCGACCTTATGACATTCCCCTGGCACTATCCTTGTTGCCTCGTGGTAGTACTCGCTTAACTATTGCTCGTGGTATCGTCTTTCTTGTCCGACCCTTGTTCTGGAATTTCACCGACCGAGATAAGTTGAGATGCCGAATAACTTTTCCCATTAATAAAGAACTTCGCATCGCTTCCGAGCACCACCCCGGTCACCTCGCCTTTCACCGTCTCTCCGGTCTGCCTCCCCTGTTCGTCAAGTTCGTTAACGGTCACGGTCTTTCCTACCATGGAAGCCATATACGTTGTCGTGTTGTTTGTCGTCATATTTGTAATAGCCTGAATCATCTGCGTCTGTACCATCTGCGCCATCATCTCAGCCGTATCCATCGGATTATCCGCGTCCTGATACTTAAGCTGCGCGGCCAGAAGCTGGTAAAAATCCGTCATCGTCAGCTCTGCCCCGGATGCCGACACGTCATTTCTGACATAGGCCAATGATGACATCTGCGTGTTTGTCAATCCATTTACCGGCATATATCTTCTCCTTTCTTTCCTTTACCGTCATGCAAGCCCCAATCGCAACTGTTGCAAGAAGTCTGCCGTATCCGCCTCTTGATCCTTGCGTTGTTCTTGACCCGCGTGCCGTTCTTGCTCTGCTTGTTCCTGACTGGCGTTCCTGCCATCTTGCTGCAAGTAGGAATCCGGTTTCTCCGTGTCCACCACGACTTCCATCTTGTCACCCAGGCTGCCTTCCAATATCCTGCCAAGCTCGCCCGCTTTCTGCGACATGGCCTGCATCGCCTTGGAGTTCGTACAAATAATGGAAACCGTCGTCTCCCCCGCCTCGACTGCCACCTTGACTATCAACTTGCCCAAAGACTTCGGTGTCAGGCTAATCTCAATTTCCTGCTTCCCCTGGCTAATCTGACGGGCTATCATGTCTTTTATCATGTCCGCATACTCTTCACGCATTTCACCCGTCTGTGTGACGTGGGACGCAATCTCCTGCTCCGGTGTCGTCCTCTGCGCGTATGCCGTGTCCACGCGACCGTCCACCACGTGATTCTCTGGCTTCACTTCCGTGACACGGGTTCTGTCCTTTTCCGAGCCGTCATCCGCGGCCGTCTGCTTATGTACCTGATTGTCCGTCTGCATCGCCGTGCCCGCTTGTGCCATTTCTGGCCGCGCCGCGTCAAGAACATCTGTCTTTTGTGCATCTGATTCCGTTGTCGTAAGCTCTTCCGTTTCTCCAAGCTGCACCGCGCCTTGTTCTGTCGCATGGACGCTCTCCAAAACATCCTCTTCGCCAACGTCACTTGCGTTCACGCCTTGGCCAGATACCTTCACGCCCTGACCAGATGCTTCCATCATCTGCACCATCGCCTGCATTCCGCCATCCATCGTCTGCACTGCTTCAGCCAAGTCCCCGATGCCTTGCTCAGTTAAAATGCTCTCTGCAGAAGCCAAAAGCCCTTCCTCCGGCATTCCTTCTTCCGATGCTTCCCCGCCGTTCAATATGGACTGAATAAACTGGCTGGTCTGCACCGTCTGCATCTTCTCCGCCAACATCTCCGGGGTCACTGCCACGACACTGTCCACGTCCTTTGAACTCGACACGCTTCCCGCCGTCTCGGACACGCCCTGCGTCTCCTGCTTCGGTGCTTTCTCCACGCCACTGTCGCGGTAATCTGCCGTACTTGAAGACGCGCTTGCCAACGCCTGGCCAAATGCCGCATCCTCGCCGCCCGACTTCTTGCTCTTTGTCCCCTGACGGCTTTTCAACTCTCCCGGTGTCTTTAACGTCACCGTGATATCGTTGTTCATCTTACGCTTCCTCCTTTCTGTTAGACTCATAAAACCTGATATGGCGTACCCGCTCAACTTGAACAGATAAGCACTTAAATATTATACTCCATTTTCCTCATTTGTCAACCAAATCAAGGGATTTTACATCATTTTTACACTATAAAAATATTACCAATTCTCACTATATGTGCAAAATCTTTTTTTGATTACACCCGGCACCACAAGATGGCGCATATTCATTCCAGAGGTCACCACAAGATGTATGCAATGCATAAAAAGTTTGCGCATCACCCCAGAAGGTTTTGTGTCATGAGGAATGCAGTTTTTCATGACACAAAAAATCATGAATTACCTGGCCACAGATAATTCATGATTTACAAATTCCTCCACCAACTGTTCTTGCTCTTTCGCGGCTTCATAACGGTACTCTTCCAACTTCTTTTCCTTCAACTTGTCAATCGACTTCGTATCCGTCTTCGCTTTAATCAGTTCTTGCCGTTTCTCCTCTTCCCTCACCTTGAGCACGTCCAGTATCCTTTGCTCGTTTGCAATCTCTTTCTGCAAATAGTCAAGATAGCTTTCATAGGTGCGTATCTGCAAAATGACGCACCCCGCCTTTTTCACCTCGTCCATCTCCCTGCGGGTTGCATCGTCTTTTTCCCAGAGCCGTGCAATTTTCTCCTCTTGTTGCATCACCTTGTGCAAAATGGCCGCATGCTCGCTTCGAACGCTCTCCTCGTACTGCCGCTTAAAACTCAACACTTTGTCCAGCGCGAACGAAAACTTTTTCATTGCCCCTCACCCCTGTTTTTATTACTATATTACAGACACTATTTTTTCAAAATTTGCCTCAACAAATCCACGACCTCGTCCACGTCGAAGGATTCTTCCACGCTCTGCATCAAAAATTCGTTAATCTGGTCAATTTTCGATATGGCATAATCCAGACGCTGGTTCGTCCCGGCTTTATATGCCCCGATGGATATCAAATCCTCATTTTGAATGTACAAACTATACAAGTCCCGCAAGTCCCCCGCCAGCTTCTTGTGTTCGGAAGTGGCGATGGAAGACATCAGACGGGAAATACTGGCATTCACGTCAATCGCCGGATAATGGTTCGCGTTCGCAAGCCTTCGACTTAACACGATGTGTCCGTCCAAAATACCACGTACCGTGTCCGCAATCGGCTCGTTCGTGTCGTCCCCTTCCACAAGCACCGTATAAACCCCCGTAATGGAGCCGGTACCAAAGTTTCCGCTTCTCTCCAAAAGCTTCGGAAACTCAGCGTAAATCGAGGGAGTATATCCCCTCGCAATTGGAGGCTCCCCCGTCGCAAGGCCAATCTCCCTCTGCGCCATGGCAAAACGAGTAAGAGAATCCATCATCAAAAGCACGTCGTATCCCTGATCCTTAAAATACTCCGCAATGGTGGTTGCCACCATCGGACACTTCATGCGCAACATGGCCGGCTGATCCGAAGTCGCCACGACTAGCACCGACCGCTTCATGCCCTCCGGCCCCAAATCCTTTTCCACGAACTCCAAAACCTCTCTGCCACGCTCTCCCACAAGGGCAATCACGTTAATGTCCGCTTTCACGTTACGGGCAATCATACCCATCAGAGTACTCTTGCCCACCCCGCTTCCGGCAAAGATGCCAATACGCTGTCCCTTGCCAATCGTATTTAACCCGTCAATGGCCTTTACCCCGAACTCTAACGGTTCACGGATGGGTGGCCGATCAAGTGGATTGATGCTGGGATTCTCCACATAATAATACTTGGCAGACTTAAATGGTCCCTTGTCATCCATGGGACGCCCCATCGCGTCAATAATCCGCCCCCGCAAAAACTCTCCAACGGGTATCTTAAGACGCCGCCTCGTATTTCTCACATAACTGTCAGAACCGATACCGCTTACGTTTTCATAGGCCATAAGCTGTACCTTGTCTTCCCGAAATCCCACCACTTCGGCAGGTATCTCTTTCTTTTGCTTCTCGTCATAAATCAATACGATGTCACCAATACTGGAGTTGCTTCCCGAAGCTTCCATCGCCATGCCGGTAATGTTCGTAATCTTTCCAATATGACTGATTGTTTCAGCATTCTGAATCATTCCCGGCAACTCTTTCAGCATTCTTCCTCAACTCCTTTTTATAGTCTGGCATTATTCATGATTTCACGGATATTTTCAAGCTGGGTGCCCACACTGACATCAATAATCTCGTCAGGCCGCTCCACGATGCAAGTCCCTGGCTCCACCCCGTCCATCAAAACAATCTTCACATTATCGGAAAGATGTTCAAGCTCTTGTAAAAATCTCGGATCCGCTTTGACATCCGTCCCCGACTCGCCCATCGAACCGACATAAATTTTTGCCCAGGCACTCTTCCTAAGCTTGCTCGTGGCCGCTATGATCATCCGCTCCACGACCCTCGGATCAGAACGTAGACTCGTCTTCACAATCTTCTCACCAATCGCAAGAGCGACTTCCTTTAAGTCGTCCATATAAGACTCCAGCACTTTATCCTTTTCCAACTGTACGTCTTCTATGTAGGACTTTACCATTTCCTCGAGCTCCTGCTTTTTCTGCATGTAGCTCTGCCGTCCTTCCTCCGCACCTTCCTGCATGCCGGACTCGAAACCGGTGCTATAGCCATCCTGTTTTCCACTGGTAAAACCCTCTTCATATGCGTTGTTCTTGATCAGCTCCGCCTCTTTCCGAGCGGCTTCCAAAATCTTCTCCGCCTTGGCCAGGCTTTCACCCAGAACGGAAAGCTGCTTCTCCTCTTCCGATGGCTCGCTCTCGACCTCTTTCCCGTCCTCTTTCCCGTCCTTTTTTTCCGGCACGGCACGCTTAAGCTTCAACTCGGGATATTCATATTCTCCCTTGACCCTCCGGGCATCCTTCGGGGTTTTAACCACTCTATACAATGATCTCATCCTTTCCGCCGCCCTTGCCGATTACCAGTTCGCCTTGCTCATCCAGCTTGCGGATAATGGAAACAATACGCGACTGAGCCTCTTCAACGTCACGCAGCTTGACGTTGATCGTGACCTCCAAATCCGACTTGACGGATTCGGCCATACGGCTCGACATATTGGAGTAGAACGCCTTCAAAATGTCCTCGCCCGCGCCCTTCAGTGCATAAACAAGATCCTTCATATCGCAATCCCTGATAAAACGCTGGATGGATCTGTTGTCCATGCCCAAAATGTCCTCGAACACGAACATCTTCTTTCTGATGTCCTCCGCCAATTCCGGATCGTCCTTGCCCATCTCGTCGAATATGTATTTCTCGTTGCTTCTGTCCATGTGATTCATCACGTCCGCAACATAATCGATACCGCCAACGCTCGTAAAGTCCGTCGTGAGAATGTTGTCAAACCTATTACGCAACTGGGCTTCCACGATCTTAATCGCGTCCGGCGACGCGCTATCCATCTTGGCGATGCACTTCACGACCTGAATACGTTTCCTATCTGGAAGTTCCGCTATCATGGCCGCCGCCTTGCTCGACTCCACGTAGGACAGAACCAACGCGATGGTCTGGGCACGCTCATGCTGAAGGACGGAAAACAAATTCTTCGTATCGGCCTTCTCAATAAAGTCAAAATTACGATTCTTCAGATATTTGGCTACTTTCTGCAAGAGTTCCGACGCGGTATTTTCCCCATAGGCCTTTTCAAGAACCGCCCTCGCATACTCCAAGCCGCCGTCCGTCACAACCTTCCGCGTCAGACACATCTTATAAAAATCATCCAGCACGGCCTCGGTCTGTTCTGCCTCCAGATGCCCCAACTTGGCAACCTCGAGAGTCAGTTTTTCCACGTCCTCGTCGCTTAAAAACTTATACAATTTGGATGCCTTGTCTGTTCCCAAGGCAATTACTAACGCTGCCGCCTTTTGCTCAGGCGCTATGTTTAACTCAGTCGCCACCCTCATCACCTCCATGCAGCCAGTTCTTGATCATCTGCGCGGACAACTCCGGATTCTCCTCCGTGAATTGCCTTACCATCTCTCTAAGTTCTCTGCTTCTCTCATTCTGCATATTTATAATTTCCGGATTCGCTATCGGCTCCGTCTCTTCCGCAACTACCGGCTCAGCCGAAGCTTGCGCCAACGCTGCCTCTGCCAGGAACTTCTCTTCTTCCGCCTTCCTCTTCTTCGCACGCCTGCGCAGAATGAGAATCAGAAGCAAGAGCGCCAATACCACCGCAAGCCCGACAATGATAAATGCCAAATTGTTTCTCACGAACACGGCAATCGTCTCCGCAGACGAATCGTCCGGCGTGTCCTCCGGCACGTAGAATGGCGCGTATGCCACAGTAATCTTGTCATCCCGATCATCCACGTCGATACCCGCGGCATTTCCTACCAAATCCTCTATCGTATCCTCGTCAAGTCCGCCCAACGTCTCGGCATTGATTGACACGGACACAGTCACGTCCTCCAAGGCCCCGGGAGATATCTCGCCCTGCTCCTTGACCGAATTTACCAGGTAATCGCGGAGCTGGCTGTTACTCCAATATCCGTCACCGTCACCCCCGGCATCAGCCACGTACTGATTCGTCTCGGAGTTCGTCTCGGTTCCTACAAGTCCGCCCGCGTTTTCTCCATCCCCGTACCCTTCTGCAGAAGACTCTAAATGGGAAAGGATGCCCGTCTTGTCTTCCTCGTCAATCTTTTCCGGAGTGGAGTATGTAATGGTCTCACGGATGAACTTATCCATGTTCACCTTTCCCCTGACGGACACGCGGACATTATCCTCGCCGTAAAAAGGTTCCAGGACGTTTACGACCTTTTTCGCAATCTGTGTCTCAATCACCCGAGCGATTTCCTGCGACAAGTCGCTACTGCTTATGGAATCCGAGTCCTCCGTAAGTTCAAGGCCGTCCTCGTCGATAATCGCGACATCCTCCGGCTCCATATCCGGAATGCTGCGTGCCACCAACAATTTCATGCCCGAAGCCATCTTGCTCGTCAAGGATGCCCCATCCTCCATCACGACCATGACCGACGCGCTGTTTCCATCCCCGTCCGCCGTATCGTCCAACACGTAGCGGCTCTTTTCCGCCAAGGCGATGGTAACCTTCGCGTCCTTCACCCCGTTAAACAAACGAAGAGTCGCCCCGATACGTTCCTGCAGGTCATATACCTTGTAAGTCTGCTTCTCCATGTCGGTCGTCATGCCGCCCGCGTTATTCGTGAACACGTCGTACGCGAAACCGCTCTTGGGATAACCTTCCTGCGCAAGTTGCGCCCGAATGGAATCCACTTGGTCCGCCTGCACCTTAATCTGCCCAGACCCGTTCGAGGTATATGGGATGTTCTGTTCGCCAAGTTTTCCAAGGATTTCTGTCGTCTCCTCATCCGTAAGCCCCGTATAGAGCGTCTCGTACTCCTTGTGGTTAAGCACAAGTGCCGCGATGACCGCTCCCAAAATAACAACGGCGGCAATTATAGCCGCTGTTATTAACGTTTTTTTACTAAATTTAGCCAAATATTCCTTTATCGACTTCAGCCTTTCTTTCATGTCATTCATGTCAATCAGCCTGTCCCCATCTTATATTTATTTGTTTTATATTTCGTCTGTTGTCTTTTCACGCGCGGGTGAAAGTGATATGATACACAGATTGTTACGCACTAACGCACGCTCACAATTCTAAAGCGCCTCAAGCCGCTTTCGGTCATATCGACATCCGCATCAATTCGTTAAACGTCTCCACGGCCTTGTTACGCAAAGAAACAAGCAAATCGACCGACAACTGAAGCTCCGCTTGTGCAATCGGTACCGTGTGCGCGTCGTCAATCTGCCCCGTGGCCAGTAAGTACTCCTTGTTCTCCAAGTCTTTCTCCGCCTGCTCCACGTTGTTTATGGCATCGTAAAAGTAGTCCTTGAAAAAAGAACCCGCCACTTCCTCCGCCGTGGTCGTTTTTTTCGTAACTATGCCGCCCTCTCCGAACTGAAGCGGCTGAATCGGTGTAATAAATTCTGGCATGATACAATCCCTCACTTTTTAAAATGGTATGATGTCAGAGACCAAATGCCTTTCGACCCTGACATCACAAACATGGTACTACCCCTTAATCACCGAGGATAGTCTAGCGATGTCGCTATTTATAGAAGAAAGCATGTACTGATACTGAATCGCGGTTCGCGTCAGTTCTGTTTGCTCCGTGTCCTCAAGCACGTTGTTCCCATCCAATCTCGCGCTTTCCGTTTCCGATGCCTTGACCTGCCACACCGCGCCGTCGGCCGCTCTGCGAACCGCCTCGCGATTTCCAGACGCGTTACGCAACGCGCTGCGATATGTATCCTCGAACGTCACGTACTTTGCCTTGTATCCGGGCGTGTCCACGTTCGCTATGTTCGTCAGCGATGCCGTCATCTTCGTCCACAAATAATCCAACGACCTTCTCCCGACAAGTATGTTGTTTCCAAAAATATTATCCATAGTCCCTACCCGCTTTCACATGAAATCTATTAACACTATTAATCATCCGCCTCACTTATGCCAAATCGGCTTAAAGTTTAGCTTAAAAATATAAAAATGAACGCGAAAACTCTCTAAATCAAGATACCACATTCTTTTCACGATGTCAACTTTCCCTACTTATTTTTTTCTAAAAATCGAATGACAATTTCAGGGAAATGCCATATGCCGCTCCTATATAAATCGGCCTTGTACAAAAAAACATGCAAAAGACTTATCTCCATTGATACTTGTGTCGATTATATTATAGATTGGATTTTGCACAAAGGGATTATTATGTCACTATTCCATTAAAGATAGGAGGGTGAGAGAAGAAATTGATAAGGGAAAGGGCATGCCGGTGGCAGTGACGACGCTGTCGCCAGGTTAGTTTGTATATGTTTTTCATATCCGTGCCCTTCATCGGACGTGTCACGTCCTACTCGCGCACGACGCACCGGATATCTAGATCGTGAAGTGACGTTTGGGGTTGACGTACCGGATATTCCGTTCATGAAACTGCGTTTTGGGTTGACGCAGCGGATATTCCACATTACAAATGGCGTTTGGGTTGACGCACTGCGAATATCTTAATTTCATGGAATGGCGTTTTAATTAACGCGCCGGATATCCTGATCATGAAGTGGCATTTCATTAACGATGCCACGACATCCACTCGCGCACGACGCACAAGTACTAACTTTAGGTATTAGTTGCCCAAGGGGGCATACAACCGGCACAAATTACTACAAAGCGAGGATAAGAAAATGAAAAATTTAGACGTGAAGAAAAAGATTATACTTTCTTTCGGTATCGTGCTCGTCTGTTTTGCAATTGCCGTCGTATTTTCGATTATTGGCATGAGTTCCACGGCCGAAAGATACACAACATTTTATTCCATGAGGCATGAGTCGACCTTGCGTGCACAGTCCATTCACGAAGACCTTGAAACTTCCAGGCTGAACCTGCTTCTTGCGCAGGCGGCAACGGACGAATCTCAAGCAAAGACCTTGATTAGCGCGGCAGAAACTGCCTTGGCAGGCATCGAAGATGACTTGGCTTGGTTTGACAGCAACTTTGACGGGGATACCACCTTGTTAAAGGAGTTCAAAAGCACGCTGACCACCGTGGAGAGCGTACAAAGTGATATTATAAAGTACCTCCAACAAAATACGGAAACCGGCCGCCAGAAGTCTCTGGAAGTCATCACGGATGAATATATGCCGGCCATCACTTCGGCTGAAAGTAGCATTGGTTCATTCAGCGACGCGCAAAACCAGCTCGCCAAGGACAATTATGAAACAGCGATGCGTAACCAGAAGGTGCAGATGGTGATAGCGGTCCTGCTATCCACCGCAGCGGTCTTGTTCGCGGTTATCATGGCCATCTTCTTATTAAAAGCGATCATCGTTCCGATTAAGGAAATGGTAGCCGCCATGGATGCCATTGAACGCGGTAATCTGCAAATAAGCGTGAACTATGAGACCAACGACGAGTTCGGACACTTGTCCCACAGCATGCGCAAAGCCGTATCATCCTTGCGCGCAATCATCAAGGACATGAATTTCTTGTTGAAAGCATTGGCGGACGGCGACTTTACCGTTATCAGCCAGAACCGCGACATGTATATCGGCGAGTACGCGCCTTTGTTGACGTCCATTAGAAGCCTGAAGCAGAATGTAAGCGACACGCTCCTTCAGATTAACGAGGCATCCAACCAAGTAGCTTCCGGTTCCGACCAGGTTTCCTCCGGCGCACAAGCCCTTTCTCAGGGCGCGACCGAGCAGGCTTCCTCCGTGCAGGAGTTGGCCGCCACAATACATGAGATTTCCAACCGTATCGAGCAGAACGCATCCAGCGCGAGATCTGCCAGCGAAAAGTCCGACATGGTCAAAGAACATGCGGAAGAAAGCAGCAGACGCATGCAGGAGATGCTTTCCGCCATGGAAAACATCAGTAATACTTCTGGTGAAATCGGCAAGATTATCAAGACCATCGAGGACATCGCATTCCAGACCAACATTCTGGCGCTGAACGCCGCGGTAGAAGCCGCAAGAGCCGGCACGGCCGGAAAAGGCTTCGCGGTAGTGGCTGACGAAGTGCGGAATCTGGCAGGCAAGTCCGCGGAAGCTTCAAAGAATACCGCCGCCTTGATCGAAAGTTCCTTAAAGGCGGTTGAAGACGGAACCAAGATTGCCAACGACACCGCACAGGCTTTGGGCGAGGTCGTAACAGGCGTCGAGGACGTGACGGTGACCATTGACTTGATTTCTTCTGCAAGCGAAGAGCAAGCTGACGCCACGAAACAAGTAACGCAGGGCATTGACCAGATTTCCAGCGTGGTACAGACCAATTCCGCGACGGCAGAGCAAAGCGCGGCCGCCAGCGAGCAGTTATCCGGACAGTCCCACATGCTCAAGAGCCTGGTTGCCCAGTTCAAGTTGACGGACAGCAACGGATTTTCCAGCAGCCCGGCACCAGCGCCGACTCCGGCACCGGCACCGGTCAGCAATTACGAAGATTCCTACAGTCCAACCTCTTATATGGACATGAACGACAACAAGTATTAAAAAATCCTATAAACAGAGCTCCATGGCAACCGCCGTGGGGCTTTGTTTTTTTGACAACGTCAATGCGCGGACGGCAATATGCCATCCGCGCATCAACGTTAATCCTTCTCTATTCCAAAAAACGCTTTACAAGTAGTACCTGTTCTTTTCGTCATCCTCTTCGTCATCCGTAACTCCAAGTGCCAGTCCCGTCTTCTGCTCCATTTCCAGCTTCATCTGCTCCATCATCATCTTGAACACTTGCGTATAATCCACCTCCATCGCATTCAGCGCGCCTAACGTAGAACTCCCTGACAATCCACCAAAGCCGTATGTACCGGCAATGCCGGACGAAGCCCACGAGTTCACGTATTGACCCGTGCAGATGTCCTGCCCCGCGTACTCCAACACGCGGGATATGTACGCCTGCGTCTCCTTGAACGGCGGAACCCCGCCATACTTCGCAACGTTCCCGCTCCCGGCGTTGTAAGCCGCAAGCGCAAGCCGTGTATCACCCTGATATTGTTCCAGAAGGGAGGCCAGGTAACGGGCTCCACCCATGATATTTTCCCTTGCGTCATAAGCGTTTTGCACTCCCAGGGATGCCGCCGTGGACGGCATGAGTTGCATCACGCCCATGGCTCCGCAATGAGACGTGGCCGACGCGTCAAAACCCGACTCCGCCTTTCCCACCGCTTTCAAAAGCCGCACGTCCACTCCCGTGGCCAACGCCGCCTCCTCGAAAATGTCGTCCATCGGAGTCACCATGCCGCCGCTCGTCTGCGTCATGCCCTCCATCAACTGACGGAACGCCCCTTTCTGGGTTCCTTCAAGCCCGCTTGTCAAATAGCTTGCATTCTCCAAACCATAATTTCCATAAACTCCATAACCGCTCCCCGCCTTGCCGGTCTGGGCAAGGTTCATAAGCATGTAAAACTGACTCATGTCCATCGGAAGTTTCCTCTTTTCTATAAAATTCTCTTAAAATAATTCTCATTTAGTGAATGATTCTTCTTGTAGTTTTAGCACTAATAATGTTATAATAACACATAGCAAGGCCAAGGTCAAAAGGAATTTTGATACTTTGAAGCCACATTTTACTAAAAAGGGGGTTTTTTTATGTTATTTTATGATTGTAAAAGGGCAAGCATCTACTCTTTAAACAATACTTTCCTATGTGATGCCGCCGTGTCAGATATCAAAAAGGACTCCGTCACGCTCACCATGAAGGGGATAAGCGCGGACATCTTGTCATCTGAAGTATACGTCGTTTTCTATGACTCCACGAAAGGACTCGTCAAAAACTTCTGTGAACTTTCGATGTATAAAGAAGACATGGTTTCCCCCGGGGTGTTCCAGAGCCGTGTCCACTGTGATATCGGACGCGAAATTTCCGTGGAACAACGCCGAAATGATGTGAAAGTTCCGGTCAACATTCCGGTCAACCTTTCGCATTCAGGCGGAAACACGGCGGCCGTCCTCCGTAATCTAAGCGCGGGCGGGACTTTCTTGGTCTGTGACCACGTCTTCCAGCCCGGAAATGAAGTGGAATTCACGTTCTCGCTCCAGCGAGATGCGGCGCCCGTCACCGTGAGCGCCCGAGTGTTGCGCGTCCAAGAAGGTGATGCACTTGCGAGCGTCCTCGGTAACACCGCCGATATAACGGACGGCATGATGGGCTACGGCTGCCAGTTCATGGAACTTCCGTCCCGTACCGAAGCGCTAATCCGCAACCACGTTTTCCGTCTTGACTTAGACCGCCGCAGGAAGGCTCCGCCGGAGTACTAAAAATTCGGAACAATACATAAGGCCATATGATGTTGGGGTCAAAAAAATTTTTGACCCCAATAATACCGCAGATTACTACGACGTTGTACTCCCACAATCTTAAAATTTCTCAAATCCGCTCATTCCGCCTCTTCCGGTTGGCTCTCTGTGGGAATTTCTTCCAGCCGCCCTTCTTCCGATGCATCTTCCAAACGCACTTCCCCGGATTCTGCCTCTCCTTCTTCTACTTGTTCCCCTTCCTTCTTTTTTCCCGGAACATAACCCAGAAAATAGATATAAATATCAATAATAGCCTGGTACAATTCCACTGGTATCTCCGACCCAAGGTCGAGCTGCGTCAACATCGTTGCCAGAGAATTATCCTCATACACCGGGACTCCTGCCTCCTGGGCGACTTCCACCATTCGCTCCGCCAGATATCCCATGCCGGAGGCCACGATTATCGGGGCCGCGTTTTTATTTTCATCGTAGGACAGCGCGACCGCCTTTTTATTTAAAACATCATTAAACTTTGGCATCTATCGAATTCCTTCCTTACATATTATAAAAATCAGCATCATACTTTCACGCTTACCGAGTTCCCTCTTCTCATAATATAAAAATCGGCATCATACTTTCACGCTTATCGAGTTCCCTCTTCCCATAATATAAAAATCGGCATCAAACCTTTACGTTTATCGAATTCCTTCTTTCAAATATCTGCGGAAATGCTTCCGATATCGCAACGGGTTCCTTGCTGCTTCCCAAAAACAACTCCCGTGCCTGCAATCCGTTCCGTTCCAGTATCTGCGCCAACTCGTCACGAATCTCGTCCTCTTTGTCTCCCAACACTTGCGGGCAATTCAGCTGTAGGTTCACTTTCCCACCCTGGTAGACAAAATAGAGGTCAAAAAATCCCAAATCCTGAATGTCGAATTTAACAAGGCCCTGAACCACCTTGTCCTCCTCGCTCGCTTTCGCGTCCTTTCCCGCATCCGGATCCACCCACATCTCGGCGAACATCAGCCTATCGTCCACCTGCATGGGCAGCATCATGTGAAGGACTGGCATGTAAACGCTCTCGTTCAGGAGGATCGAGGTCATCATGTTACGGTAAACCTGCTTCTGCTCTAGGCTCGCCCCCTCTTTCATCCCCTTTTCTATCAAGGTCGCGAACTCCTTCATCCACTGGTTTTTCTCCACCGCCTTCTCGTAGTCCGTAGACGCAAGCGCCCTCATCAGGTCTCCCGACTGGAAACCCTTGAAATACTTCTGCATGATCGGATACTCCATCAGTTCCTCGAACTTCTCCAGCACCCTCTGTGCGTCCCCGTTTTCATATCGCGCAGTAAGTGCCGCCAAAAACGCCGTGTTTTCCCGTACATGCCCCCGGTCATGCGTCCCGCTGATATACTGGTTTAGATAAGGAAGCATCTTTTCCTTCACGACGGAGGCGTTCTGTGCCGTCGCCTTTGCATTGGCAAAATTCATCTGCTCCTGCATCTCCTCCATCCGGGCACGCCCGCTGTCGAACATGCCGTCCTTGATCTTCCCCATCGTTTGCTCCATCTGGGCAAGGACGTGCCGCCCCTCCGCCATGTCCGTATATCGCTTTATGAATTCCAAGATTCCGCTTCGAAGCTCCACGTTCGGAGTCTCGCTCATAACCTGCCGAAGCAATGAGAAGAACGCCCCCTGAAAACGAATCGCTGCGTTTCCCTGCTCCTTCATGAATGCCAGCATGTTCTGCGGCTCGACCTGAATCATTTCCAGAAACCGCGAAAGCTCCTGCGCGGAATTCTCGCCCAGGCCGGACTTGACCAAGTTGCCAAGCCGCTCGAAAAGAAGGGTGGCAAATTCTTCCGTCATGATCGCCCCATCCTTAATCTGGGACAAGAATCCTTCAAAATTGGACTGGTATTGGAACTTCATCCCCACGTTTTGTTCCTGGGCCGCCGAATCACTCCTCGCATCCGGGCGGACGACCTGGTTTGGCACGACCGGTCCTTGAATCCGGGGATCCGGTGCCTTGTTCGTTGTATCCGTCCTCTGCTGCAACGGGCTGTCATATCCGGTCATAGGGGTCGTAACTCTCAAAATATTTGACATTTTTTCACCTACTATTATTTTTGTATTATTTTTTGCCGTTTTCGGTCGATATATAAATTAATCAGAATGTGTTGACATTAGAGTAACATATTTTACTCCTAGTTGGCAATATTTTCGAGCTAAATTTTATGTTAAGATAAGGTGGTGCAGACATTATGGATAGTACTATGGAAGGCTTGCTGGAAACTTACTTGTTTGAAACCAATTCTCTGCTTGACGGATTGGACGAACTATTGATTAATGCTGAAAAGGTTGAGGACTTCTCCGAAGACGACGTCAACGAGATTTTCCGCAGCATGCACACAATCAAGGGTTCCTCCGCAATGCTTGAGTTCAACTCTCTTATGGAGATTGCACATCACATAGAAGACTTGTTCTTCTACATACGTGAAAACGGTATCGACTCACTTGACCAGGAACACAAAAGCGAACTTTTCAATCTGATGTTTAAGTCAACCGACAAGCTTCGCGAAGAGGTTCAAAAAGTTGAAAACGACGAGCCTCTTGAGACTAATATCGACAGTTTTGTTTCCGAGATTAACAATCTTCTCAATAAAGTTTCAAAAAATTCTTCCGGAGCGGACGAAGGCGGTAGCGCGCCCGAGCAAGCCGCCCCTGCCGCGGAAGCTTCGTCCGTTTCCATGCCGGAATCGGACGACCCGTATTTTCTCCACGTCTATTTTGACGAGGGATGCGGCATGGAGAACCTCCGCGCGTTCATGTTGGTGAACTCGCTTCAAGAACAAGGCATGAGTTTCCACTATTACCCGGATGACGTTTCCACCAATCCGGACACGGCAGAAAAAATCATCGACGAAGGATTTTACCTTGGTTTCAACACGGACGCGGACTTGGAACAGGCTTCCAAGATTATGGATTCCGCGCAGAACATCCAGACATACGAAATACTGGAGAACCCGGCCCTCATAAACGACGCCCCCGCAGCGGCGGCTCCTCCCGTAAAGGAGGAGAAAAAGGAAAAAGCTGCCGAGCCCAAGGCCGCCAAGCCGCAGGGTGCTACGCCCAAGGCAAATGCCCCCGCCCAGGCCAAAAAGCCGGCCGCGCACGGAGCCGTGAAGCAAGATTTGATCAGTGTCAATTTGGCGAAACTTGACGCCTTGGTAAATATTGTGGGTGAAATCGTCATTACCGAAGCCATGGTCACGTCCTCTCCCGACTTGCAGGGCTTGAAGTTGGACAACTTCATGAAGTCCGCGCGGCAGTTGCGCAAGCTTACGGACGACCTCCAAGGCATTGCCATGTCCCTTCGAATGGTATCCGTTTCGGGTGTCTTCCAGAAGATGAACCGTATCGTACGTGACATGAAACAGACGCTGAACAAAGACGCGCGCCTGACCATCATCGGGGAAAATACCGAGGTAGACAAGACGATCGTGGACAGCATTTCCGACCCGATCATGCACATCGTGCGTAACGCCATGGATCACGGCATCGAAGTGGACGTACAAGACCGTATCAAGGCCGGGAAGAACCCGCAGGCAGAAATCATCCTTTCCGCGACACATACGGGAAGCGAAGTCATCATTTCCATATCCGACGACGGTCAGGGCATGGACACCGCGGCCATCTTGGCCAAGGCCGAACGCAACGGCATCCTTACCAAGCCGGCTGAGGAATACACGAAGAAAGAGATTCTCGCCCTTTTGATGATGCCCGGTTTCTCTACCAACACAGAGGTTACCGAGTATTCAGGCCGTGGCGTTGGTTTGGACGTCGTAAAGAAGAACGTGGAAGCGGTCGGCGGCACGGTCACGATTGAAAGCGAACTTGGACAAGGCAGCACGACCACGCTGAAGATTCCGCTCACGCTTGCCATCACGGACGGAATGGAAATCGCCGTTGGCGGCTCCCTTTTCACGATACCGATTGCCAACATCCGTTCATCCTTCAAGGCGACCGCGCAAGACATCATATTGGATCCGTCCGGACACGAGATGGTTCGCCGCATGGACGAATTTTATCCGGTAGTACGTGCATATGAATTGTACAACATTCCGAACGCGCGCACGGAGATCGAGGATGGCATACTGATGTGGGTAGAGGCGAACGACAAGGCATACTGCTTGTTCGTGGATCGTCTAATCGGCGAGCACCAGGTAGTCGTAAAGACATTGCCGACTTACCTGCAGCAGTTCCACATCAAAGATTCAGGCATCAGCGGATGTACGATTCTTGGCGACGGAAATATCAGCATCATCTTGGACGTGGCAAACATTTATGCCGCCGCCCAAGGTATCTTTTAGAAGCATAAAGGAGGTAACATGAACATGTCAGAAAAAGTAATTGACCCGGCTTTGAACCCAGATGGTTCGGAGGTTCAGGATTCCGAAAGAATTGAAAGGTTTCTCACCTTCAATTCGGACAATATCGTTTTTGGAATAAGCACAAACAATGTAATTGAAATCATTACCAGTTACATGATTTGCACCCTCCCCATGGTGCCGGAATACATCAAGGGAATCATAAACCTCCGGGGCAACGTCATCCCCGTCATTGACATCCGTCTTCGCATGGGCAAGATGCCGTGTGATGACGAGGACGGCACTTGCATCATCATTCTAAGCATTAACGACACGGAGATTGGCATCATCGTCGATTCTGTGCGGCAGGTTCTTGACATTGACAAGGAGAACATTTCTCCGATTCCGGTTCAAAACCGCCAGGTGTTGACTTCCTCCATGACTTCGCTGGAGGACGGAACCGTCGTTCTGTTCCTGGACTGCGAAGAACTGCTTCGACAATAACAATACACCAGACATATAAATTCATACATATATCCAGTAAACCTTTCGGATATATGTATGAATTTGTACATATTATTAGAGCGACACATACAAGTAACGTATACAAGGAGCAATGATTCACTATGTTAGATTTGCAGGAAAAAGACTTTCAACGTCTTATTACATTTGTAAAAAACAACTATGGAATTAATCTTTCACAGAAACGGCAGCTCATCATTGGCCGGCTTTCCAACTCCGTCGTTTCCATGGGATTTTCTACCTTTACAGAATACATCGACCATATCCTGAACGACAAGAATCCGCAGGATATCGAGCTCATGTTGAACAAGTTGACCACCAACTATACGTTTTTCCTAAGGGAGTCCGCCCATTTCGACTATTTTAACCAAACCGTTCTCCCATATCTGGAAAAAACAAAAAAGAACCATGTCCTTAGCATTTGGAGCGCGGGTTGCTCCTCCGGCCAGGAACCTTACACGCTTTCCATGTACTTAAAGGAATATTTTGACCACAAACCTGGCAACTGGGACACGCGGATACTTGCAACCGATATTTCGCAGAACGCTTTAAAGGCCGCCTCACAAGGAATTTATGATGAAGAGTCCTTAAAGGCACTTCCGCCGGAGTGGAAACGCAAGTATTTCAAAAAAACTACCGAGGCCGGCGTATACCAAGTGTCCGAAGCCCTTCGAAGCAACGTCATATATAGGACTTTCAATTTGATGGATCCCATTCGTTTCAAGTTGAAGTTTGACGTCATCTTCTGCAGAAACGTAATGATTTATTTTGACCAAGACACCAAGGACGCGCTCGTACAACGCTTTTTTGACGCGACCGTTCCGGGCGGCTACCTTTTCATCGGCCATTCCGAAAGTTTGAACAAGGCAACCACGCCATATCAGTACCTTATGCCGTCAGCTTACCGCAAGCAGTGAACTCCCCCGCGGCAGGCTACGGGGCATCATAGCTTGAATGCACAGCAAGCTGCGGGGTATTACACCCTCGCGGCAATCGCCAAATATGCATGCAAGCATGCCCGCCTGGCTTGTTGCTCGCGGGAGTAAAACGACTTGCCAAAACGCCTTTCGGCATTTCATATTCAACGCGTCTTGCATAAACAAGGCAAAGCGTCAACCAAAAATAAAGAGGTGTTAATATATAATGACTGCAAAAAAAATCAGAGTACTGATTGTCGACGATTCGGCCGTGTTCGTTAACTTCCTATCAAAAGAGTTACCCCAAGCCAACGCCCGCATTGAAATCGTGGGCTATGCCATGAGCGCCGCGGAAGCGATGCGCAAGATTCCTGACGTGAGACCCGACGTCATAACTCTGGACGTGGAGATGCCAAGAATGAACGGAATAGACTTTTTAAAGGAACTGCTTCCAAAGCACCTCATTCCCGTAATTTTGGTATCCTCCCTAAACGTCAGCGTATTTGACGCACTGTCCAATGGTGCCGTGGACTTTGTAAAGAAACCGGACATGAGCAAAAATTACAGTACCAGGGCCTTTGCCCAGAGTCTTGCGACCAAGATTTTAATCGCATCCAACGCGACCGTAAAGCTTCCGCGCGTATTCCGTGGAAGTTCGATTCTGAAAAAGGACAACGATACCTCGACCGGAATCGGCACGATTGGCAACATGGGAACAAGCGGAATTGGAACGATGGGAAACATAGGAACAAGTACCGGGACGCTTGGTAACATCGGAAATCCAAACTCAGCTTCCGGCACAATTGGAAATGGCATCCAAAAGCCCGTTTTGGCCCCACTCATGCCATCCAAGCTACATAACAATAACAGCTTGAAACTGAACAACCTGATTATCGCGTTGGGTGCTTCGACCGGTGGAACGGAAGCCACGCTTCAAGTATTGGAACGACTTCCGGCGGACATTCCTGGCATGGTCATTACCCAACATATGCCGGAAGGCTTCACGGACATGTATGCCCAACGGCTGAACCGTTTGTGCAAAATGGAAGTCAAGGAGGCGGTAAACGGCGATGTCGTAAAAAGAGGACGCGTTCTCATTGCCCCGGGCGGTGATTGCCACATGAAAGTAGTCCGCCTCGGCGGGCATTATACCGTGCGCATTTTCCCGGCGGAAAAAGTGAACGGACACCGTCCTTCCGTGGACGTGCTGTTCAAATCCGTAGCACAAACCGCCAAGTCCGAAGCGGTCGGCATCATTCTTACCGGAATGGGGCAAGACGGCGCGTACGGTCTGCTTGACATGCACAATGCCGGAGCCTATACCATCGGGCAGGATAAAGAGTCCTGCGTCGTTTATGGAATGCCGATGGTGGCACAAAACATCGGTGCCGTCTCCATCCAAGCCTCCTGCGTGAACATCCCCGCAGTGCTGATTAATTATCTGAATAAACTGTGATATCAGGTTTTTAATGGTGTTTGGCGCACCAATTGAAAAGATATTTATTTTTAATTGACACGCACTTGGTTTTGATAAGAGAAATATATATTTTTAATGATTACGTTTTAACTTTTCTCTCAAACTTGACGATATACATTATAAGTAATGTATATGCACGGTCAAGGAGGGATGCATCAGATGAGCAAAATAACGAACATGGTCACGTTGCCCCGGGTGGAGCAGACGTTTCCGTCTATGCGGGAGGCAAATCCGGCCGTCTTGAAAGCGACGGACTCCAAGGAAATCACGAAAGACCGCCTGACCTTGTCTGACGGCACCCTTAGCCCGTCGGACATGGAGAAGGCCATCTTCGAAGAATTGAAGACACTGGAAAAGGATTTTCCCCAAGTCCGGATTCTGATTGGCACCGGCTTAAACGCCAATCAGTTAAAGCATGTCGCGGCCAGCCTTGGCGAGGGAAAGCACCTCATCCTCTCAAGCGACTGGCTACAACAGATCACCAGTTCGCCGGAAGCTTTCGAGCAGGGAAAGCAGGTTCTCCGGCAGGTCATTTCCGGCATTTCCAAAGGGGAAGAAGACTTCTCCGCGTTGGGAGCCTACATCGACACGGAGGGCGTGCGCGTCTGGCACGCAAAGTCCTCCTCCGAGGAGCCCTCCCCATTGGAACAACTCCAGAAAGAATATGAAAACATGACGAAAATGCTGGAGAAAATGAAAGAAGAGACAAAAAAGGCCAACGACCCGGACAATAAGCCTTTCAAGGTAAAAGTGTCAAATTCGGCATATTCCGTGTCCAACGTCTATAGCCGCCTGGCAAGCGCCAAGTCCAAGTCACAAGTACAGTCGGCCATGAGCGAGGCAAGACGTAACATCGGCACGCTGCGAGTCGTCGCCAGCATGGGAACCACCCAGGAGAAAAACAAGGCGCGAGCCGCCATGAGTTCTCTCCAAAAAGTCCTACTTCGAGGCAGCCGCAAAATCCGTCGTCTCAACGAAGAGGATTTGACACGGATACGCAAAAAACGAGCCGAGAAAAAAGAACAAGAGCTTCGTCTACGTATCGAACTCCAAAAAAAGAAAAACGCCCGTAGAACCGCGGACAGCGCAATCGCGATGGAAGGACACTTAGAAGACGTGAACAATGCGTTCCGTTTCCGAAAGTTGCACAAAGATGATGACTGGAAGGAAGGTTCCATCTATAGTGCCTATCCTTCCACACCGACAGCGGCTCCCGCCGCTTCACCGGCACCCATAAGCCCTCCCGCCGGCGCAATCGCCGTGACGGACATTTCCGTATCCGAGGTGATGGCATTTTAAAAGATTTAAAAAAGGCATGGCAAACTCTCCCCTGAGTTTGCCATGCCTTAATTACAATCTTAATCCACGCCGTCAAACAACTGTTGAAAATCAATCCTTATATGTGGAAAATGAAGCAGATGCAAATTGTCACTATTCTCGTCCTTAATCGTATCAATCAAAAAATACTTTGGCCTCTGATTCTCGTAATCCAAATCATAGATTTCAATCGCTCGTTTCAAAACATCGACAATCCAATATTCAGGAATCTCCTCGCTCCGATAGATTTCCATTTTCTCCGTTCTATCATACTTCGCAGTGGAAGGTGACAAAACCTCTAAAACAAATTGCGGCGCATTGATAAAACAATTTCCCTTCTTACTTTTTATCTGGCAATTTATTGAGACGTCCGGAATCACTATTTTCTCACTGTCATCACTCAATTTCCATCTATACTGCACGTTATCTGGAAAAACCCTGCACATGCTGTCCTTCAACTGGTTATAGACCATGTTCACAAAATTCGTAATCACGATAGAATGCTCCGGCATGGCTTCCGCCGTATCCGTTATTTGCAATTCCAGACTCACACCTCATCACCTCCGCATCAGTTATCTGAAAACTCAAACTTACCTTATCGCTTCCACGTCTTTCAATTCAGTCCAATACCCTTGTTCCTTCAGACGCGCCTGAACCACTTTCGCGTTTTCTCCGTCCGTGTTCGGAAGCAACACGTAAAACCTTCCGTCCTTCATCATTCCCATGTAATCCGTCTGACGTATGTTGCAAGCCACCGCCGCAGCAACCTCCTCATAATCCTGATACCCCGTCTTGACCTCCATCAAGGAACACTCCGTCAGCCCCTTGTCCCTGGCCGCATAAAACGCGCCGACCAAAACCATAAATGGCTCCTCCTGCAGCACGTTGGTTCCCTCCAAACGGTTTCGGCTCCGAAAACTGGACATATGTTGGTTCGCGCGCAAGACCTCCCTCTGAATCAAAAGGCCTATTACGGTCAGACGATTCGCCCTTACCGTGGTCAATTTCTCACCCGGAATTCCCCAAATCATCAAAATCGTGCGGATTTCCTCCCCTGCATAAATGGCGCTGGCCATGAGCGGGCGATCCGCCACCATGTCCCGGTTCATATAAACCCGTCCAGCCTTCAACGCGTCATACATGTCCTCCATCGCCTTATACTCAATGGAATTCCCCAACTTTCGCGCTTCCATGGATGTCGCGGAAAACAACCTGGCATAACCTCTGTTCGCCACGTTATATATCGCCACGTCCTTGGTATCCATCAGTTCTGCCAACACTTGTGCGGCATAAAACAACACTTCCTCGATGCCATAATTCTCCAGACGGGAAACGACCTCGTAAACCTTCTCCAAACTGTCCTCGCACTCACGCCCCGTTAAGCTATCTCCGTCGAACGCCCCTTGCTCTAGCGAACTTTGTTCACCCGTCAGAGCCGAAGCCCCCAGACGTTCCCTCAGCCTTTCAATCTCCTCGTCTTTCTCTTGCAAAAGCCTTGACTGCCTCTCAATCTCGCCTTGCAATTCCTCCATCTTCTGCCGCAGAGCGCCCTCGTCTGCCATTTGCAATCCTTCAAATTCCAATTTACTCGCCCCTTTGTATCTCTGTCATAAGTAATCCACGCCAACGTACAAAGTCCGCACACTAACGCTTCCTTTATTATATTTCATTTTGCCCGCATTGTAAACAATTTTTATAATTCAAATTACCATTGCCACCCTTCAAACAAAAAAGGATTCCACCCAAGACACTTCCTTTTACAAAATGCCTTCAAGCAGAACCCTTGATAAATTCTTCCATCAATTCCATGACCAATTTGCGTTTCGCCTTATCCAACCTTCCATATAGCTCACACAACTTGTAGTTTTCCTCCACCGTCTCATTGAAATTGACCGCCAACTCATACGTCCTTCGCTGATCGGAAAGGCACAAAATATAATCAACCGAAACCCTGAAAAACCTTGACAAATCCGCCAGGATTTCCGGCGCAAGAGAGTTCCCTCCCTTTTCAATGCGGCTAATCGTCTGCTGGGACACGTTCAGCTTCCCTGCTAGCTCTTCCTGCCTCAATCCATATTCTTTTCGGAGTTCCCTCACTCGATTCTGCACATGCGGCCACCTCACAAACATTCTCTTTCTATTTTATAGAAATTTCCGTTTTGTGCTATCCAAATATTGTGTATGGCCGTATCCATTTTCTGGATATTTATAACAAAAGCATTGAGCGGCATACGCGCACCAAGGTGTCGTATGCCGGACAGACTGCCCCATATACGTTGCTTATAAACTTATTCCCTCGCCCTTCACCTCCACTTCCATCTCCCGAAGCACCTTCACGCAATTTGCGACATACCGCCCCACCGCCGTCTCCTCCGACATCTGCACGCCATAGACCCCCGACTTGTAAATGTCATACAACGCCTCGATTTCCCCTATCGTGGGAATCGGCTTCGTCTCCATGCTCTTTAACACCTGCGTGGCGAGGAATATTTTCACGTCGAAGAACAACGCCTTGTCAATGATATATTTCTGGAACCTCGGAATCCGCTCCACCCCGACATCCGTAGATAAGTCGCCCCTATCGACCAAGATATAATTTGTCAGCGGCAAAATGTCATTTATACGATTGACCGCGTCCAACGTCTCAATCTTCGTAATCAAGTCCGTCTTTCCACCGACGAGGGAACGCACTTCCTTTACATTTTCCGGTTTCCTGACAAACGATAGCCCCACGAAAGACAACGCCCACTTATTTGCCAGTTCAATCAGCTGACGATCTTTCTCAAACAAAAACGGAATGTCGTCGTGAATGCCCCTTACATGGACTCCCTTGTTATTAATCAGCACGCCGTCTGATTTTGACAAAAACACGATTTTCTCACTATCCGCCGACACCACTTCGAACTCAAAAATGCTGTCGTTCGCCCATGCCGTCATCCCCGGCTTCAAATGCTTGTAAAACTCCGTATAATTGAACCACTGGCTGGACATTTCAAACGTCTTTCCACTTTCCACCTCAATCCCGCCATTCGGCAAGTCCTTCGTCCGCACCTTGTTTCCCGGCAAATCCATCAGAATGTCCGCATCCGGAACTTGCTCCCGAATCTTCAAAATATACTTTTCCACGTCCTCGATACCGCCGTGCGCCCCGTTAATGCGGTAAATGTTCCTCTCATCATGCACCTCCGTCAATGGCACCTCGTTCAATAACGCTGGTCCTACCGTTAAAATAAATCGCTTCATCGCTTTATTCGCGCGTTCCTTTTGACGTCATCGGCGGCCAAAAGCCTCACATGATCACCACGTCCGCGCTTTCCTCCTTATTTTTATATAATTACTTTGTCAATTCCATAAATATATTTGCATTTATTTTCTGCTGCCTGCGAAGCCAGTATCCGGCAATCAGCGAGGACAACATCGTTGTCAAAATCAGTACCGTGAAAAATTCCACGCTGATAATCTTGTAAGAATACGCCACCGTCGCCAGCACGATGCCGGGACCCCCGCGGGCATTCATCGTAACCGCAAAATTGATTTTCGTCGCCCGGTTCAAATCCGTAAACTGTAAAAGGATTAGCGTTCCAATCGCCTCCAGGCCAAACGCGATGGCGAAAAACACGGAAAACCTGACTGCTGAAAAATCATGGATGATGTTTAGCTGAATACCCACCAGCGCAAAATAAATCGGAATAAAGAACGAGAACATAAAGTTCCCTAAAGATTCCATTCTGTTTTTCGTCTCATCGTCCACGCCCGCGACCGCTTTCACAATATATCCGACAAGGAACGACGAATACATGATATTGATTCCCAACTTGTACAACAGTGCCGCGACCAGAAGTAGCGCCGCAAAACTAATGGTGTAAAAGTCAATCGGCCTAAACTTTCTCTTCCATGTATGTACATGATCCGAAACAAGCTTCACGACCACGAACAAGCCCAGCGTCACGACCACGACCGCCAGCATCTCCAAAAGCCTGATTTCCCCCGTCGTCGCAATCCGGGTGGCAGCATTTAGCAGAATCCACAAGCACAAATCCTGAAACGTGGAAACTGTCAGCACGGTATCCGAAAACTTGGTATTCATAATTCCCATGTCAAAGAAAATCTTGGAAATCACGGGGATTGACGTAATCGCCACCCCTATGGCAAATACCAGGCCGAAAGACACCTCGTTTCCCAACTCCCCGATAAAATATTTCTGAAACATGGAAATAAATGGAATCGCGCCCGCCATCGGCAAAACCGTCGCTCCGACAAAGACGCAGCCAATCGTCCTCACATTTTTCTTGTCAAACTCAATCTTCGTGTTATAGCCGGATAAAAACATCAGGAAAATAAGCCCCAGCTGATAAAAAATATTCAGCACCTTTCCCTCCTGCTCATACGCCATAAATACCTTTCCCATAATGTCGGGCGCAAAGAAATACAAACAGCTCCCGCCCCAAAGCATTCCCCCGATAATCTCCCCAACCACTCTCGGTGCCTTTATTTTCTCAAACAAGCTTCCGAAGACATATGCCCCGGACAACAAAAGCGCCAGCGCTATCAGGGTAATAATAATCTCTTGTTCCGATAACGTTTCCAAATGCATTTTCATCCCAACCTTTCCCTCAGACAATTCAAACCGTCATACGGTCATGCTTGCCAACGACTATGCCTGCCCCGCCGTTTCGTTCAGACCGTGTGCCGATGCTAAAAAAGTATAGAAAAAAAATACCGCAAATTCAAGTAATTTTTACCTTATTTAGCCGTTCTCTTAGAAAGTGGATAAAATTATAATTTGGGCGTTTTCTTAGAAAACGAAAAAATCACTGCACCGCCTCTCCCAGATATCGTCCAATCCGGGCGATGAACCGCAGCACGTCCTCCTTCATTTCATCAGGAAAAGCCGCCAATACCGGTGCCGTCTCAAAACTTAGCACCTTGTCAAACTTGATATTCGCAAGCCCCCGCCGAAACCCCTCCCAATCAGTGGACGGCATGTTCTCCCTTGTCCTCGTAAATGTAAACGGTATCTGGTGCAAGTCGCCTATTCCGTCATTATCATGAACGTGAAACACTTTCAGCCGATAATCCAACGTGGTCATAAACTTTTCAAAATCAATCCCCACCAGATTGGCATGCCCCGTATCGAAACAAAATCCAAGCACTTGTGCATGGTACTTCTCATTGACACGGTCAATTCTCTCCGCCGCCTTTTTCGCGTCACAGCACGGCCCCTCGACCAAGCGTCCTCCTACGGACTCATACAAGTTTTCCATGCATATCGTAATCCCCAGTTCCTTTGCCAACGGCGCGATTGCATCTATAAACGTCTGCGTACGCTCCCACTCGGCCTCCTCCGCCCCAAGACGGCGGGCAAGCTTGAAACCATGAATCACGATGTACGGGCATTCCAAGAAATGACAAACATGCAAACTTTTTGGCGCGACCTCGTTCCATAAATACGCATTCCATTTTGCATCCCCTCTGGGAACATAAACCGGATATGGCATGTGCATTTGGTGGATCATAATGCCTGCCGCCCGCGCGCCCCGTTTATGCGGCGCGAAAAAACGCTCCAACTCTGGAACGGATTGCGAAAAAAACGCGTGCTCATGCCCCGCCGGGGCATATGTTAAGGAACGCCCCTGGTTATATATCGTCGTATTATTCAAATACGAGTTCAAACTAAAGTCCGCACAAGAAAAGCCTGCGGACGCAAGCAATGCAAATCCTTCTTCAGGACAATCATCATATATGACATTCTTTGTCTGCACTCCAATATCAAGCATCATTCCCTCCATCTCCCTACGCATCATAACGATTCACGGACTACAAAACCAAACTTCCCCTCGTCAATCCCTTCCGAACGGCAAATACTCATCATTAAAATATTCTATAGGGTTCTCAAGCCCCATGTCCCGTAACTGTTCCGCAATTTCACCATAATAAATATTACATATAAAAATGGCACAATCCCTCGGCAATTTCTTCAACTCCTCCGGGTTTTTCACCACAAGCCCCTCAAACTCCGTATCCCACAGTCTCTTATTATTATCACACGTAAAGAGCGGCGGAAACTCGCCACCATAATATTTCATATAATTGCGACACATGTTTCCCGCACCAAAAAGTACGCGGCTTTCATACTTCGCCAGAACTCGCCTCTGCCCAACCTGCCACTTAAAATAGTCTCCCATGGACTTCGCGAAATCCAAATATTTCGTGCGCAGCACTCCCGGCATCACGCAAAACGAATCGGAAAAACTCAAAATGACCATCCCGTCAAAGTCAATGTCCCGAAGCCCGCATATCAGCCCCCGCCAATCCGTTCGCGACCCAAACGCGCCCGCGTTTGCAAAAGGTAAAAGCGAAGCCTCCGCACGACCGTCATTATCTCGAAGAACCACCGCTTTCAGACGGCTGCCAAGCGCTTGGACAAACTCGTACATATTTTGCCCGCAAATATTACAAACACCCACGTCTAGGCAAAACCCAAACGTCAGCAAGTCCGTTTTCGCGCCCCTCGATTGCCCCGTCTTCCCGCCTTGTTCCGACATTGTCCGCTGCATTTTCGCGCCTCCCGATTGCCCCGCCTTCCCGTCTTGTCGCTGCACTGCCGGTGTCGCCCCCGCCCCCGCGTTCAACATGTCAAGAAGTTCCGCGGCCTCTTTCGCATCGCAGAACGTTCCACGCACCAGATGGCCGTTCACGTCCTTGCATTCATTTTTCAAAAGCAACGTGATGCCATTTTCTCTAGCGACGGCCGCCAACCTTTGATATCCTGCCGCCTGAACTGCCGAATCCCCGTTACTTGTCACTTTTATGGGAAATGCGGGAATAATCAGACCTGGACAACCTATCTTTCCACATGTCCGGATACACTTTTCCGTCAATCGCAACAAAAATTCATTCGAACACGCACGCCCTTCGTTCGCCCACATGTCAGGCGCAATCGCACCCGAAACGCACATGCCATTTTTATCAAATTCTGCACATACACGGTCTAATATCTGGTCGTCCCACCACGTCGAAAAATCCATCACGATATTCTCAACCCCGGCACGCGCCATAACAGACGCCCCACGTCCTGGACTGTCAATATTTACAATGCCCTTTGACGAATACACAACATTCATGTTTTCCAATTCCTTTCCTAAAAATAAAAAGATATTTCGAGCGCACTCCGCTTCTTCTGTTTATTGAATTTAAGCATTATGTTTATTGAACTTATGCATTGTGTTTATTGAATTCATGCATTAAAACTTCCAATTTCATTCGGGCATTTTCATTGTTACTTTTCATTCCGGCATTTTCATTCGGTTTTCAAAAACGTATTGCTAATTGTTATATGATATCATATAATAAAAAAATGGGTTCCCGCACGTCGGATTCCATGATTGTTGCCGAATTCGACTCCATAATGAAAAGCGGGACAAGACACTGGGCAAAACGGAGTTTGCCTTTGCCATGGAACGCCACATGTTTTATGGCAAATATCAAGGAGGAAAATCACAATGGAAAAAAATGCAAAAATTTACGTTTCCGGCCATTGCGGCATGGTGGGTTCCGCCATCGTCCGTGAGTTAAAACGCCAAGGTTACACCAATATCCTCACCCGTACCCACAAGGAATTGGATCTCTGCCGCCAAGATGACGTGGAAAATTTCTTCGCAACCGAGAAACCCGACTACGTATTTCTCGCCGCCGGAAAGGTGGGCGGCATCGTGGCCAACCAAAACGCCTTGGCCGACTTCATGTACGACAACATGATTTTGGAAATGAACGTGATTCACTCCGCCTGGCAAAATGGATGTAAAAAGCTGGAATTCCTTGGTTCCTCGTGCATTTATCCCCGCATGGCACCCCAACCGATGAAGGAAGGCTGCCTATTGACCTCGGAATTGGAAAAAACAAACGAAGCATATGCGCTGGCAAAAATCTCCGGCCTAAAATACTGCGAGTTCCTAAACAAGCAATATGGCACGGATTACATTTCCGTCATGCCAACCAACCTTTACGGCCCGAACGACAACTATCATCCTACGCATAGCCACGTCCTTCCATCATTTATCCGCCGTTTTCACGAGGCGAAAATAAACGGTTTGGCGGAAGTGACTTGCTGGGGTAACGGTTCGCCGCTTCGCGAATTTTTGTATGTGGACGACCTTGCCAACCTTTGCGTGTTCCTGATGAATAACTATTCTGGAGACGAAACGGTCAACGCGGGCACCGGGAAAGAATTGTCCATCAAGGAACTTTCCGAACTGATTGCCAAAGTTGTCGGTTATAAAGGAACCATTAAGTGGGACGTCTCGAAGCCCAATGGCACTCCCCGGAAACTGCTTGACGTAAGCAAGGCCACGCGTCTTGGCTGGACTTACAAGACCGAACTGGAAGACGGAATCCGCCTTGCCTATAAAGATTTCTTAAATAACCCGACTCGTACGGAGCGCTGACATCGACAAAAGGCGACGAACTGGCGATTTGGGCTTATCTGCCAAATCGCCAAAAGATATTTTGGACAACACTTACTATTCACTTTTCTATTCCGTATTGCTTATATAATTTCTGACGATAGCCTTCGTCATCTGCCGCACGAGATAAGATTTCCACTTGTCCGTCCTTAAGTAAAATCTGCGTAAGCCGGGCAAACAAAAGCTCCCCCTCTCTTCGTCCTTCTGCAATCATATCCGTAATCGCCTTGCACATATTCACTTTCCCACCTTTCTTATCCTGGTATTTTTTCTTGATCTCTTTTAATTCGCCGGATTTTGACATGCAACTTATCATGTCATATGCCTGCTCATTCAAATCTGAAAACGCGCTCTTATTTGCTTGTACATATTCTGCCAGCTTTTTCTTATCTGTTGCATATTTCAAAAACTCAAATACTTGCCGTATGTCCGTACGAAACCGTTCCGTATCCGGATAATCTCTGACCTCCAGCAATTCCATCGGATAATCCGCTATCTTGTTTTTCAAACATTCTGGAACATCTGACAATTCCATCATGTCCTTCAAACTTCTCGGTCCATCCCATGGTTTTGTTCCAAAATATAAGACGAGTGTCAATGATGGAATCAATTTATCTGTTTTTGCAAATCCCGATAAAAATTCTGCACCACATCCCGAATTACAAACCCGCCCTCCAACCTCTGGCCATTACGTCTCGTCTGCGCAATGACTCGATTTCTTTCCTGCACGTTTTCGGGTTTTACCACCTGCTCTCCACCAAACAAATAGCCATTCAGCAAATCCGCGAACCGCTCAGGTTCTTCAAAATACTCGATGGATACTACATCTTTTTCCTGCATACGTCCTCCTTTTTGAGGAAACTTCCTCGCCGGAAATGCAACTTCGGCCATCCTTTAGGCGAACGTAAGACAATGCCCTTTTGCTTTCCTGCCAACCTCGAAATTCCCTCTGCTTTTTTCTGTTGATTGATTTTAAGCATTGAAATTTCCAAGATTGCAGTGTTGCAAGTTGCATGAATGTCATGGATCATACCGTTCATACCCCAACATCTCACGAGGTAATCTGCCTCCCCCGCCCAGTCCATGACATCATGACATAAGAAACGCAAAAACGATTTCAGATATCCAGAAAAGTAATGCTTACAAAAACTATACCATTCTTCATAAGCATTGTAAAGTCCATATTTCACATGAAATCATGAACATTGTTGTTACAATCCAACCCGCTCCCGCCACTCCCTTCATACCTTATTCTGCACAATCTTATATACCCTCGATATACTCAGCTCATACTTTTTCGCTAGGTCGCTTATCTCATAATTTCCACTATAAAAGTCCGCCTTCAATAAGGCGTTTCTGGCTTCCTTGTCCTGCCACGCGTGATTTTCTGGGAAATATACCGTCGCCCCCGCCAATTCGCCGACAACCAACGTGTAACTTTCTTCCCCAATTAATTCCCTTAAACGTTCCAACGCTTCTTTTGAATTCATTTCCTTCCAATCCTATTCGATAAACACCTTTCCACATTTCAGAATGGCGTCAAAAATCTCCTGCCGCATCATGATTTCATCCGGAATCCTGCCGTCTCCTATGTATTTGCGAATAATCGTCCCGCTGATTTCAACCCGGTTCGTCTCATAATGCCCGCACGTATTGTCCGTCACGATTTGCTTGCATTTCGTGCAATAATACGGCTCCCGGGTCAATAGTAATTCAATCCCAAGGTCGTGTTCTTCAGAGAGCTTCCTTGCCAACGCGTGCGCGTCATAAGCCCCATAATAACCGCCAACCCCCGCATGATCGCGCCCGATGATAAAATGCGTGCAACCTAGATTCCGCCGAATGATGGCATGAAATACGGCCTCGCGCGGTCCGGCGTAACGCATCTGCGTTTTAAGCCCCGCCATGTACACCTTGTCCGAAGGGTAAAATTCCTTTATCATTGCCTCATAAGCGGCAATCACCGCCTCCTCGGTAAAGTCACCCTTTTTCTTCCAGCCGGTAATCGGGTTGATGAACAACCCGTCACAGACCTCCAGCCCCAGCCGCTGAATGTGCTCATGCGCCTTGTGAACCGGATTCCTCGTCTGGAAGCCCACAACGGTTTTCCACCCTTTCTCTCTAAAAATCCGTTTCGTCTCTTCCGGCTTTAAGGCTCCGTCAAGCAACTCACGTTTAAGCAACTTCGTTTTTCCCCCGACACGATATGGACTTCTCTCGTGCTCCTTTCTCACGCCCGGATGCGCGTCCTCCAAAGTGCCAAATACCTTCTCGATATCCGCGTCCGTCATCTCATACTTGTCCTCCACGTCAATGGAAGCCACCGCCTCGCCGCCAAACAGCAACTCCAGCGTTTGGCAAGGTTCTGCGTCATATACCTCCTTGGGCACGTCCAGCGTCACCGGTATCGTGAACACCTCCCTGTTTGCCATCGTGCAATGCTCGATGACGGAACGAAAATCCCGCGTCCGCATAAAGCCGTCAAGCGGGTACAAAAGCCCCGTTTCTATGTTGATAATGTCTTGTAACGCCTCCTCGTTAATTTCCACTTGTAAGTTCATGTATAGCCTCCTCGTTCTGCCATTCAAAAAACCACCTTGCACGCTTAAAGCACCTCAAATCCACTCATTTTCAAGGAAGTTCTTTCTGGTATTCTTCCGTTAAATATGAAAATGTCGTGTCAGGAACCAGTTCCCGTATCAATTCCCAATTTTTATCTTCCAGCAAACGCCTTACCCGGCTGGCCGAAATTACGTTTCCGTCTTTCTCAAGCCTTGGTATTTCCTCAAAACCGATTCCATGCCGTGAAAGAATGGCCTCCAACGTCCGATTGTACTGGTTTGTCACGGTATCAAGCGGCTCCGTCCCCACGAACCGCACCCTAATGTTTGCCGCCGGTGCAATCTCATTGGCAAAAAGCGTGACATCCTCCGAGCTGTCCACGACTCGATCTTGCAGCTCAGATTTATTGAAATATTCCGAAAACGTCAATGACGAAAGGACAAATTTCCCGCTCCCGACCACACAGACATTCTCCAAATCGCCGCATCCCTCTTTTACAAGGCGAATCCGGTCTTCAAACGGAAAAAACGACTTGTCCTCCTGCACCACGAACACAATTAACATGTCACACTTTCCTGCACATGTTTCAATCAAATAACGATGTCCCAAGGTAAATGGGTTGCAATTCATGACAATGGCGCCGACCATGTCTTTCGCCCCGGAATAATCAGAATAAATCTCGGCCAGTTCCCGCTTATACTCTTCCAACTCTGACAATTGTTCCTCCGATAAATGATAATCCCCCTTGGCAACCTGATAGGACGGCTGTTTTTCCAACAAGCTGTCCCTGAAAAAATCATTCGCCCTAAGGGTGTCCAACAACCCTTGCGCCACAAGTCCGTGCGCCGTCTCCGTCACATGCATGTCATCAAAAAACAACTCACCATGCTTGTAGGGGCGCACTTCCAATTCCTTATTGTAGGAAACAATCTTACCACCCGCCCCAATCACGATGTCACCGGATTTCAATGGTAATGCTTTTAAAATAGCCAACACTTCTTTCTGCCAGTCCATGCCATCCAAAGCAAACCCATAATTTTCTACGAGAAATGACTCTTCGGGAGCATAAATATTCAACAGTTTCTGCAACTGGGAAGCCAGCGTTCCCTCATCTCTCACACCGATACCAAGAATTGAACATCCACCCACAATATATGCTACTCGTTTAAAGTCTTTTGGTTGCCAGAATGTCCTCCGATGCCCATTCACAGTATTTAAATATTTTCCTTTATAATCTTCAAAATGTCTGGCTCCGTCTACTCCCACATAAGACTTCGGCAAAGTCAGCACCTCTAAAATACCCGCTGGCTCTTTTATGTGTTTTGTCAGAGATGGGGATAACAACGGATTCTGATAAAATGTGGTATAATGGATTTGTTCTTTTAAAATCCATTTTTCCCCCTCCGATAAATTTTTTTCTGGGAATAACGGATATCGCACATTCACAAAAGTCACTCCTGAAATACTCGCCATGAATTCCTGCAAATCCGTCTGTATTCCAGCACGATAAACAAGCAAACTTTCTGAATATGTATCAAAATTCACAGAATCAACTACATTTCCACTCTCCTTATCATAAATAACAAAAAACAACCCTCTATGCCCAACTCGCCTTTCTCTCCCGTCAATCATCACACTGCACATACGCGGTGAATCCACCTTCTGCATTCCCGCACTTTTAACAAAAATCTCCGTATTCTTTAACGTGCATCTAATACTAACGGAATGTGTATCGGAAATTTTTTCATCCACTTTGTATCCATCATCTATCACAGCGCAATAAGATGCTCTCCATTTATTCCAAAGATTAACACTCAACCCTAATAACTGAAGCCGTTCTCCTAACTCCTCAGTAAATCTGCGACTCCCACATGGCGTATCCCTTGACGTAATAATAATCGTATACCCGTCTTCCGCCGCCTGAAGAAGCAAATCAAGATACCGCGAGAATTTTGTCTCCGCACGAAACTCTTCCGAAGATGTACGTTCTATCTCGACTCTCTCCAATATTTCCCTGATAGCCTCGATTTGCCCCAACGTGTCCTCGCTCCCGAACGCTGAGGACAACATGCCACCCAGCCCCTTGAACCGCGCTGCAAGTTGACTTGTATCCCCGATTTCTTCCACATACCCCGCAACCTCGTTGGCAAAAAACGCCATGTCCAAAGCCAGCTTTTCCCTCGCTTCACCCGCTCCCATGCCTGATAATATCTCCGCCGCCTCCTGCAACGTATGAAACAATTCACATAGTTTCTCGTACTGTAGCTTTCTCATCACATGCCCCTTCCTTGTCCAATGCGCACCCATCCCTTACCTATCACGCAGCCATCACACTTCTGTCATGTAGCCATCATGCACTTATCGCGCACCTATCCTCCATTATCACTCACCGCAACATCTATCCCACATATTCCTCGCCATACTTCTTTGCAACATAATCCACAACCGCCTGATACGTCTCCTCAACCGTCATCTTGTCCACTTCCAATACCAAGTCCGGGCTCTGTGGCTCGTCAAACGTCGCGTCGATTCCAACGATCTGCGTCTTTCCAACGTTCTTTTGATACATGCCCTTGACATCATTTTTCATGCTAACCTGCAAGTCCTTCTTCAAATAAATCTCATTGTACCCAGCTATCTTTCTCCTCGCGAGCTGCCGTAAATGCTCCAACGGCCCGATATTACAAATGATTCCGATAATGTCATTCCGATCCAAAAGATACGCCCCGAGGATAATCCGCTTGATATTCGCCTCCCGGTCGGCATCCGTGTAGCCGAGGTCACGGTCAAACAAGTCCCGCACCTCGTCGCCGTCCAGCAAATAGCATTTTTTTCCCAACTCATTAAAATGTGATTCCAATTTTCTCCCGATGGTAGTCTTGCCCGCACCGGAAATTCCGATTAACCAAAGTATCATTACCGCTTCGCCTCCTACTCATAAATAACTAAACATAAAATTTTTCTCAAAACCCCACCTCGTTATAAAACACCCGCTCCGGCAAAATCCCCATGTTTTTGAACTCCCTCTCTATGCTCCAGCCATATTGGCTTGATGTTACCAAAATGTAATAATCTTTATATGTATTGCAAAGTTCCTCCGGCGAAACCACATCTTTCCCTTCGAAAACATAAGGGTGCATCGTTGCTTTCTTGTCACTATACAAAAACCGTCGCTTCAAATCCTCATCCGCCAATACCAACAAGCCCTTGCAGTCATTACCCGTACCATACAAAATCAGCTTGTCATGACTTTTTATATACTCCATCATCTTTGCAATTTTCTCTTCATTAAATTTTTTTATACGTTCCTTTGCCGTCTGCTTTAATTCAAACCGCTCAAACTCTGAATGTATATCGTCTAATACCATATGCTTTCTAACATTCCATAACTGCCAGCCTATCCACTCACGCATATTTAAATCTTCGGACTCATCCTTTCCAAAGACCTTCTTCTCATCAAAGCGAAACGGCTTGAGAAACAATTCCTGCAACTCCCTGCGGGAGAATTTCAAACAATTTTCATAGACAAAGCCATACCTTTTTTGATAAGGACTACTTGCGATGGAAATCCGAAAACGATCAAATTCCGAGAGAAAATCCTCATAATCATTAAACACTGCCTTCAAATCAAAGTCCACGCTGCCTCGATATGCCAATGGCTTACCCACGCTTGTAGTTTGCAGCATCGTATCCGACCACTTTATGCCAAGCTTCTCACAAACCTCCTTCAATTTTTCTTTCGGGTTGACTTTGAGGTCTTCAAAACGCATCTTAAACTCTTCCCAATGATGATACAAAAAACTGCCCTCACCCAATCCCGACAAATCTAAAAACATCACTTGGTACGCCGATGGCGGGTTCCATTTATCCAGCCTCCTTGCGCATGCCGAACCGGTTCTGACTATATTATTTCTTCGCAATATAATGGTATGTCCATCCACTTTCTCATCTTCCAGCCATAATGCAAAGAAAGGAAACTCCTCCCTTGATACAAAATGAGGCTCCCAATAAATAACCAATTTGGAAATATCCTCAAGCCGTTTTCCGCTCAGCATTTCTGCATAAGCAACATGGAAAAGCACGAACAACTCCTGGGAAGTAAAACTTTTCTTAAGCCCTACCAATCGTCTTACACTTTCTTCAAACATATCCACCCTTTTAAAATAATTATCCTTGCTCCCCGCTTCCTCATCATACATTTCCCAAAATCTTGATAATATCTCGTCTGAATCCATGTATGCCAGTCGTATACAGTAATAAAATAGGTTTTCATTTAAATCAGAATATGGAATAATCAAGATTTCCGAATGACCATCCATGATTCCCCGGAAGAAAACATTACCGCTCCATCCAGGGATATCTCCCAAAAGCATTCCCTTGGGTAACAAATCCAAAATCCCATACTTTTCTTTATCTTGATTCAAATATAAATCTATCAAGGCAAAGCAACGGCTACTTACAAAATACTCTGTATAATTTGTAAATTCCATCTCCACAAGCTGACGCTTTAGTTCCTTTCTATTTGTTTCCCCGACCTCCTTCAAACGATTATGATAGTCTGGAACCACCAAGCATAAAATGTCATCCTTTTCCACCGATACCTTTTGTCCCAACTCTATATATTTTATCGTTACTTCCTCATTTTCCACGGCCTTCAAATAGTCCGCCAGTAATTGACAAAGCCGTCCGTCACCAGTCAGCCAGACCTTCTTTTTGCGCAGTACATGAACCAGATTATTGGCAGGGATATCCGTGTAATCCTTAAGCAGGAAATATTGCCGATTTCTTTCATACCCACAATAATCAAAGTACTCTGTCAGTTCTTCTCCGAGTGCCCCATGCTTATCCTTGCAATTTATAAATATTGGTGACGAAAGACATTGTATGGCATCCAAAATGCTCATTACGGCCTTTCCCAACAACCTTTTCTTCTCCCGACATTCTTTTACAGCAAAACCACATATATCTATTCCTTTTTCCATAAGCACATCATATGCATCCTGAGCCTCTCGATCCATGCCCAGAATAACAATTTCGCACTTGTCTTTCAGATATCGTACCAATTCATCAAAATCGCCAATCGTATCCTTTATCTTTCCATTTAAAACATTTGCCTCGTAGATTTTATCAATACACTCGAATGCTGAAGACGCACTTCTTTTCACAAGTTGAAACAAGCTTCCATTTTGAAACACGGCACTTTCCGCATATATGATAAGCTTTCCATTCCCGTTCAACTCCATTTCGTAATTACTTATGTACCCAAAATATTTCCAATATTTTCCTATTACAGACACACGCACACCGCAATCCGTCAAATACTTTGCGAAAGAAACCGCAAGTTCGCTACAACCACAAATAACCACTTCTTTGTACTCCGGGAAAACATCCGTAAACTGCAACGCGCCCTTGTTACCCCGCACTTCTTTCAACATGCGGAGTTCTCTGTTCGCCTCGCGATCCTGGTAACCATAGGCAAGCAGCGTTCCTTCCTCATCCCTGACAAGCGTTAAGTATATCATGCCCTCCTGCCGCCAACCAGAGTTTTTAAATATAGTTCTGCCATCTTTCCAAATGTTATTTTCCATAACAAGCGACATCTCATCTAGTCTGGCACCTTTCCCGATATTATAATTAAAATCAAAAAACCTAAGCATCCTTCTCTTCCCCCGATATCGCCGCACCTATCTATCAAGCCTATATAAGGATCTGTCATAAAATAACTATTCACAGCCACTTCACACACATGCACAGTTTCTAATCCACTAGAAATCCAACATCATAGTCCGCATCCACGCCAAAATAAAACTCTCTCGAAAAATGATATCCAACCCGCTCCCAACACTGGTACATGTCTATAACCTCCAAATCGCCATATAACTTATCCGCCTCTTTTCTCAAATCCTCCAAATATATTTGAGATGACAACAAGACCGCCTTTATCGTATCTGGAAGACTCTCACCCGGTTTAAAAATCGGAACGCCCATTTTATTACAGACGCACTGTCCGCTCCTATCAATAATAGCACCTATTTTCTTTTTATTCGCTTCCGTCAACGATTCATACAACCGATACGAATGCTCGCCACCCATCCGCAATGCAATACTCCCATCCACATATTCGCTAAATTTTTCATTCGTCACTTTGGCAACGGCGCGAAACGTATTTTTCACATTTTCATATGCCTTATACGTGTATGCCGCATATTGGAACTTAGAATCCGAATCCAATTCGTTCGGAAATCCGCCTACCAGCTCCCTCCATTCCCGAAAACTCGTTAATTGTTTTTTCACCAATCCCCCAAAAACAGTCCTCTTCAATAGATTTTTTGATTCCCTATAAAACAATTCGTCCCCTGTCTTGAATCGAAGATAGATATCACCTTTTTTTACACATCCTTTATATGCAATGTAATCATTCAACTCAATTCTCTCTTTTTTTTCAAAAATCACATTTAAGTCTTTCTTATTATAGTGATCCACATCCTGAATCGGAACAATCCCACGCTCCCATGTATCGTCATTTATTTCTTGTTTTTCCAGCAAGCAATGTATAATTTTTCCAAAATCCAGATAACAAAATAGCTCTTGTATATCCCGGCCTTTCCATGAAGCATGATACACCTGAAAATGGACATGAAATCTTTTCCAAAAATTCCCATATCCATGATCGCTCATGTAAATTCGGTAAAACCCATCGCCCAGCAAGCCGTCATAAAAACACAATTGTTCATCCAATTCTTTTTTCTGCGCTTCGCGTGCCTCTCTGCTGTATTGTTTTTCCAAGTGCTTTCTTCGTACACTTAATTCAGGTGGGTGTAACTCCACAAAGGCATGTGCCAAATATACTGTTTTTTGTTTGTTTTGCAACATCTCCCCAAGCAGGTTCCAAAACATTTCAGAACACGGCGTTCTCTTTGTAATCTCGGCACAAGGGCTATATTCCATCGGAAAAAGCGAACGCAGATAATCGCTTATCAGTTCAAACCGCCATCCCCTTCCTTCCAATTCTCTCAACAACGGACTATTCTTCCTCTCTATCCGCTTTACACGATATCCCAAATCGTCCACCTGCAAAATTTTACAAAACATATTTTTACAAGTCGGATGCGTACACGGTGTCACCGTATACGCATTATGGAAATACACGGAATGCTCCCGACGGCTTTGAAGATATTCAAAGCCCTTCGCCTCCTCATAGGATAGTGCATCCAGCCAATAAACAATGATATTATCTTGCTGAACCAATGACACGGCTTTCCTTATTTTTGAAAATAGACTTTGAATTTCCTCCCAGCATTGTCCCAACTCGGTCTTGTCCGTCATTCTGTCCAAAACCTTCTCCACCTCCAAAAAATTCCGCATACATATCGCAAGAAAAAATAACTTTTCAGCAATCCTTTGTTTATCCCTTTCATGTAACGCATGACGAAGCCTTTGCTTTTGGTAATAATACTCATACAAAACAAGTGCAGAACCATCTACCGATTTTTCTTCTCTCTGCTCGTCCAACCCAAGCTCTGGGTTCATTTTCAATGGGACAAAAAAACGATAAAACTCCATCTGCAAATATATCTGCTCATTTTCCAATATGTCATACACGGATTCCGCCTGAAACCCATGCCGCCAAATCCAATGCAATATTTCTATCGTTCTACTATAAGAAACGACATATATTTTATCCGCGTTTTCCAGTCGTCCAAAGCCTCCCCTGGTATTGTTTTCAAGCTCCTCGACAGTACTTATGAACAGAATATCGACATTATCCGCCTGCGCCCAATTGGAAATCAGTCTCAATGCATGCTCATCCATGCCCACAAATAAAAATTTCTCTTCTTCGTTTGCAAGCCGTTTTACCCATTTTTGTATAAAGTCACACGCCCATCTTGACGTTCTGTATGCGGGATAATGTCTATCCAGATTATATGTTTCAATTATGCTTTCAAGTTCCTTATCAATATCCAAACAAACCATCACTTCCTACTCCTTCACTTTCCTCTCCTTGTATCTGCGCCTTTATCTTCGACGAGCTAATCCTCTCCGTGTATGGAAAAAACACCAAATCCGCTCCGCGCTGCTGCAAATATATCTTTTCCGCAATCCAGTCTGGGTCGTTCTCATAATCGCTACCAGAAAACTGGACATCAAAATGATACCGCCGATATGCCTCCTCCGTTCCCGAAGTTTCAATTGGTATTTTTACCGCTTCATCCACATATCTGCATGCGCCCACGATTTCCAAACGTTCCTCAAACGATATATACGGTCTTGTCTTCTTATTTCTTATAACCTGCTCGTCAGAGACGACCCCGACAATCAGATAATCGCACAATTCCTTCGCCCTTCTAAGCAAATTCAAATGTCCAACATGGAACAAGTCAAACACGCCCGCGACATAACCTATATGATATTTTTTAGGTTCTTTCTTTTCCTCCACACATGCCTGCTTCAAAGGTCTGTCATATTCCAGATTCGGGTTGTACACCACAAAGTCTTTTATTCCCATGTCTTTCAGTTGTTCCATGACGGTGTCAAAATACTTGATGCAAATGAACACCCGAAATGGCATTTTAATTTCCTGCAGCTTTTTGGGTGAACTTATCTTTAAATCCCTTGCGTTTCCGACATCTTCCATGGCAGAAAACGTCTTCCCCCACTTATTCTCGTCATTATCCACGATGCCGGCGATTTCATAATACGCTGAAAACTGCGAAATAAACTGTTCCGCAAATCTTCCCGAACCAAACAAATAAATCGCCTTGTCCTCCACGTCTTTAAAAATGTTTGTGAATAACCTTCCGTATTCCTCCTGCGTGTAATCCATCCTATGACGGTTAAACTCTGTCGTGCGCCAATCACGCCTACACAGCTTGTGATAACCGGCAAGCGCGTCCTCGCTTCGGAGCTTCCGAATAAACACTTCCGTAAACTTCCGCCATGTCGATTGATGCTCCCATAACCTAAAATATCTCAACAACTCTTCTCTAGGCAATATCGCCTCCAAATCCGCGCGTCCCTCGTATATCAAATCTATCGTTCGGATAAAAATCACGTTTGCAGGCAAATTTTCGACATAAAATTCCTGGTCGAAAAACAAAAAGCCAGCTTCTGTGTAAAAACAATTCAAAGAAACTAGGTCAATGTATCCTCTTTTTAAAATGATTCCGATATCAGCCCGTTCCTCCAAACTTCCAAACGCAAGTCTCTCCCACTTGTCCATATTGGGATCGTCAGATTTCCTTTTTTCCCAACCCGGTTCAAACTGCCGCCAATTTATCTCATCATAAGAAACCGTCTCCGATGAACACAAAATAATGTCCCTGAAACGCTCCAATTCCGCGACAAACTCGTCCTTGTCCTTCCTTAGAGTTTTCCTAAAATACAAGGTGGCAATTTCTCCCTCAACATAAGGCATCATAAAAGAATCTCCCGACACTTTTGCTTCTATCATTGGTATCCCTTGTTTCACTAAATATTTGGTATTGTCCAACAACTCCGATATCCGCTTTCGCCCTTCCTCATACAACGCCCTCTTACAGATGTCTTTTCCACTTCTTATAATCGTCGCAAGCGCGTTTTCACGCCCCCGATCTCCCGACACCGTGATTTGATCCGCATCCGTCAACCGTCCGTCCATGGAACACTCTATCAGAAACCCATTTGCCATAGAATGAAACATCCCGTTTTTTAACAAATCATCATATAACCGTTCCTCTTCCAAAAACACGGTCTGTGGGCAATGATACTGGGGAAATACCCGAACATCCAACGCCTCATTTGGAACGTACGTGTCCGCCAGTATCACCTGCGGTCTTGAAATCGCCGGTACTACGGAATAAAATTTTTGCCACTTAAACCCCGCTTCCAAAAACAGCTCCTGCAGTTCCGCTTTCGAATACGCCCTTCCCCGCATCTTCTTCCATCTTTCGGGTCTTACCCTTGCATAATTCTCGATGCCGTCCAAAACATGTCCCGTATACTCGTCCCTATCGCCACAAAAATACCGAATTGCCAGCCTATTATCCGCAGCGGCAAGTAACCTTCCATCAGTCGCCAAAAGGCTTTTCACCTTTTTCAACAAAACATGCGGCCGCCTGCTCCTTTCAATCGCTCCAACCAGCATAACATAGTCGAACCGTTCCCCGCATCCATAAACCTCGTCCTCGCGACATTTCAAAACATTCAACCCTAGTCTGGAAAAAGTACCAAGCAACTCGTCCCTTTCCTCGCTGCCATCAGTAACCAGAAGCAAATCCGACCGCCTTTTGAACGGATACCATGCGACAAGGGTTCCCGGAAGTTCTTTTTCCACCTCCTTATTCTGCATAAAACCGTCTCTCCCTTTTCTCATAACCTTTAACAACATCATAAATTACTCCTACATCATTTGACGCAAAATATTTCCCATATAAATAAATTCTCTTCGCATCCACTCCCAATTCAAGAAGCTGCTCCTTTAACGTCTCCCCGTGTTTTTTATTTGCCACGATAAAATAAGAATCTTTATTTTTTCTCGCCGCTTCTTCCACGCCGAACACTTCCCGTCCGTCAAACTCCGCTCGCTTTCCCCTGATTACGTTGTCACAAATAAAAACTTCCCCGTCGCACTCCGATGCCTTCATCAGGCGATATGCCGACAAGCCATATACACCCGCACATACTATGACGATAGACTTGTGTTCATGAAATATCCGCAACGCCTCACAACACTCCTTCGCGCATTGCATTTGCCTTTGTTTTTCCTCTTCTCTGGCTTGGATATCACCGTCCAATACCTTCAGCATCGTTTCCTTATTCGGTATTTCATACCCCAATATTTTTTCATCAAAATCCGCCGCAGATTCCCTCACATAATCCAATGCCACGAATTTATCACGGTACTCTTCCGAAAGCCTGGAATAATTCCAATAAAAAGAAAACAATCGGATGGTTTTAAAAAATGCACTGTCTACTTCGCTGATGCATCCTAATTCGTTCATCCGCTCTCTTAGCCAGATAAATTCATCCACGATGCATTTATATTTTTTTTCTGATTTTACGGAAGAAGCGTTGTTATCTCCACGGTATTTATAATAGCATTCCTTTAAGAAATAAGCCCTTTCCGACAACAACGTCACCAACGCGGCAAAGCTTGTATCCTGATACGAAGCGCCCTCCGACTCATTAAATCGAATTCTTTTATCTTTTAAAAATTGCAAACGATAAATTCCAGACCATATGTTAATACCCACAAGGGGCATAAGCCTCGTTTCCTCACGTAAATTGATGATGCGATTGTAGTCCTCATCTTTCATCCTATTAGCCATGCCAAATAGTCTGCCGTTTCGTGTATCTATGTACCTTTCAAAATCCGCCTTAACAAAATCCGCACCAACGCCTTTTGCGGTTCGATACAACTCCTCCATCATGTTTTTCGCAATATAATCGTCTGACTCCACGATGGCCATATACTCACCCTCCGCAAGCCGCATTCCCATGTTTAATTTGTATCCGTAGCTTGCATTCGCATCCTCGACCAACCGTATTCTACTGTCACCTTTTTGATATTGACGCATCATCTCCGTAGTCCCATCCGTACTGCTGTCTACGCATATGATTTCAATATCCTTCTCTGTCTGATGCAGGATACTTTCTATACATTCCCGCAAATATTTTTTTGAATTGTGTAATGGCACGATTACCGAAACCGAACACATGTTATCTTTCCTCTCTCTCTATTTTTTCTTTATATTTCCTCCAACAATCTTAAAAAATGATATTCTACATAACATACATTCTTAAATTGTAGTGTTTCAAGATTTTTCAAAATTTCTTTCGCATATCGCACTCCCGCCGCAACTATCACAAGATTCTCTCTATCATAGTCATCTATCACCCTTACCCTATACCCATCGACAAAATCAATTTTATATTTTTCACTCACTGCAAATCCTGCTATATGTCTGCATTCATGCCCATAATGATTTAAGAAAAACCTCCCCGCCTCTCCCGCGCCATAAATCACCACGGTTTCCGCGTCCTGACACTTCTCTATCATATGATTTTTCTTTTCTTTTAATTTTGCAACATACTCCTCAATACTTTTCTTGTCTTTAAATATGTTTGCCGTTTCCCCCGTCCATTCCTCGCTAACCTCATTAATTTCATCAATTAGCTGCCAAATCTCACGTCGATTCGCATACGAATAAATAATTTGAAAACGTTTTGTCAACTCATTTTTTAGATGTTCTTCGTATACCTTAATCAAATCATTTTCTTTTCCCAACCTAAAACACTCACGTATTCCTTTTAACATATCAACTGCCATATCAAAGGAATACTTTGTCTTTTTATGTCCCACCCTATAACTATATACTACCTCTTCAACCGCATAAAACCATTTTGCACATATCATTATTTTCATAAGAAACGGAGGATCCTCATATTGTCTATATTGAGGAAATTTAATAGCGTTATCCCGAAGCAATTTCAATCGGAATATAAACCTTGTATAATAATAAACGGTCGCATACTTCGTACTTGGAAACTTGCCTTCCTTATAAAACGAACACTTACATTCTTCTCGCTTCCCATTTTCATAACACACTTTCAAATTGCCGCCGCACACAGACGCGTCATTTTTCTCCGCATTTACATATAAACATTCTAACGCTCTCTCTTGCGCATAATAATCATCCGCGTCCATAAAACATACATATCCTCCTCTCGCATGTTCCATCCCCTTGTTTCTTGCCGCTCCTGCGCCTTGGTTATCTTGATGCAATACAATGACATTTTTATATTTTTTTTCATAATCCATAAGAATGGCAAGTGAACCATCTACAGAGCCATCATCAACACAGATAATTTCTATTTCCTTTAAAGTCTGGAACAATACACTGTCCATACATTGCCTTATATAATTTTCTGCGTTATAAACCGGAATTATCACACTGACTTTTATCATTTTTCACCTCGCGCCATAAAGCATAATCATATTCTCTAATGCAAACGCATTCACCCTTCATCTTTCACTATTCGCGCCATATTTTGAGGCAGCACCTATATTATTTTGTTATTTTCTATGCTATCCCCTATAAACTCACATTCATTTATTCCTCATATTTCAATCAAACCTCCACTACAAATATCAACTCTACTTTTCTAGTGTGCTGACACGATTATATTTAGCTAAATATGTTTTTTTATTTACTTTTTAATTTTGCGAAATACGGATTCGATAGTTATGCTAAATATAAATATGTCAGTACACTAGTTAATCTTTACCCCATATTTCATCAAAAAAAACTCCTGCCTCTCTTTTTCGTAATATCGCTCATCTAACACTCTATAATAAAAATCCGACTTATCATAATATTGTATTATATCGTTTTTACTCACGCCCAACCTTAAAATCTGCTTGTCAACTTCCTCTTTTCTTCTTTGAACAGCATTGATGACCAACATACTCTTTTCCATCTTTAATTCTTCTGGTGTTTTAATCGGTTTTCCTTCAAAAACATATTTCGTTTTTTTCTTATCACTGTCAATAAATATCACATCATTATCAACTCCATTTTCTCGCAAAAAATTCGCAAAACAACAAGCACTTCTCGTATACCCCCAAATATATATATTGCTCCTGCTTTTACATTTACTGATTATATTTTGATAATCCCGTTCAAACATATATTGTTCGGAACGTTCAATCGTTTTAACATATAACGAAGTATCTTTAAAAAAATTTGCATACTCCCACCACAATGCATCATTTTTTGTTTTTCTATTCTCCCATGGATGAACATCCGGTCCGCCCGAAAAATGTAGAATACAGATATCTTTAGGATACCTGCTTCTTCTGCTATAACAATTATATATATGTGAAATCAATTTTATCTTCCCATAACAATATCTATTTAAAATATCTTGATCTTGCATGGAATACCCGATTTCTAATGCTGGGAAAAAATTATTTTCTACCCCTTCCTGCCTCATAAGTTTTAAATTCATTAACAGCACTCCTGCATTTACATAAGAATGCAAATCTGGAATCTCCAACTCACTTCCAACCCTAAAATTTGTTTGTATTTCATCATCCAGCACACCTGCACAAAGATGCCCTTCCAAATCCATCATCCGCAGTTCGCTCAAGTCCCCTAAAACTAAAATATCCGTATCAAGATACAAACAATAGTCATACTGTTTTAAAACAGTAGGCAATCCTAAGCGATACATAGTAATAAGCGATGTATGTTTTATCCTCATTTTAGCTCGACAAAACTTTGATTTATCAATATACAAAACTTCAATTAAAATATCTGGAAATTTATTCTGAAGTTTTCGAATACAACTCCATCCCCCTTCTGAATAATGAACATCCGACAAAATATAAACCACATAAGACTCTTTATTTATTGCATTCTTTAACATCGAATATATCGCGACACACGCTGAGAATAAATAGTTTTCATCTGCCGCAAAGACAATCGGCGTTATAACTTGTTTCATTATATCTTCCTTTCGAACACTTCAAATCTCTTGATAATATTGCATTTCTACCAATAAGTCTTCCAACGATATCAGCATCCCGGAAAATGCCTCTTTTATATTTTTAAGTTCTGACAAACATACCTCTGCCGTTACAATCAAACAATCGGCTTCCATGAATTCACCAGCATCCGCATCCACAATCGGAATAGGACTCTTTACATCTTTGTTTCGGTCTATCGCATATAAGACTTTTATATCCGCTTCCGATAACTCCTTAAATAAAAGCCTTCCCAACTGTCCCATGCCATACATAGCCGCTGTCCGATACCCTCTTCTCATTAAAAACTCAGAAATGGAATACCCTTTTTGAAGAACCTCTACCCATTTCATCAATGTTTTTATCTTGTCATTTTCTTTTTTTTCAATTCCCGCAAAAAATCCATACAAATTCCAAAATTCAAATACATTTTTTATAATTCTGTCATTTCCACCAGCCGCATTATCGAAACGAAGCGCCACCTTTTGACTTCCCGGCACATACGGATATAAGATTCCTATGCTTGACTGCACGCGTACAACGTAAGTCCCGCTAAGCGTTTCTGCCGCTTTCAGCCAAATATCATCTTGCTTAAACGCAAGTTTCCGTATCAGTTTTGTATCCAGATACTCCTGCTTGATACAATGTGGCGGATACAAAACTCCTCCAACTCCTTGAGCCATATATTCCGTTTTCAAATCACTTTCTGCTCTCACGTCCATATCCTCAAAATTATTTATTGGATATGGCACTCCATCCTGCGTCATCCTCATTTTCAGCACCCAATGCGCACACACAGCATGCGGATATAACAAGTGTGTCTTCCACAAATTTTCAATTAATACGGTCGGATACATAATATCATCATCTATCGTCACCACAAAATCTTCCGGATAATACTGCATGGCATATAAATATTTTGTATGGGAACCGACATCTTCCACATATTTAACATCTACCCCCGCCGCCGTTAATTCCCTAAGTTCCTTTGAAAGAATTTCATCATTAAACCTATCCTGATCCAACCATAAAATAATTTTATCAGCTTTAACTGATTGTATCATCATACTTCTTATGGCATATGTAACACATTTAATTCGTTCAGGAATTGATGTCAGAGATACAATTATTTTTCGTGAACGCTGTTCACCATTCAAAGGAGGATAAACATCTATGGAATCCAACACTTCCGCAACTCTCTTTCCCAGCGCTTCATCCCTCCACCTCACCTCTCCTCTTGCCAAATATTCCGCAAACAACCTGTCATACTTTTTTATCCACATATTATCTTTTTCCATCGCATGTATTCTCCTCCACATATTCATCTATAATCAAAAATGCTCAACGCAAAAAGCGAATATCAATCCATTCATAATTTTCAAACTTCATATCAACCAGCTTTTTTATAATCTCATTCTTCGCCTTAGTATTTGGAGTTATCAAAACGACAGCCTTTAACTTATACGAATTATAAGTGCTAATATTTCTGACCCTAATCCCCTCCACTTCAAAATCATCCCCTATCAATCCAGACACCGCTATCCCCACCACGTTCTCCATCCAATCTTTATAATGAGAAAGTAATCTTCTTGTATTTGCTCCTGCACCATAAATAATTAATGGAATTCCGCTTCTAAGCAGTTCCTCTAATCTTGATTTTGTTTCCTTCGCGTTTTGCTTATATGCAAGAACACTTTGACAAGTAACCAAATACTTCTCATCATACCATTTTGTGCCTCTGACCAACTCATTAATGTCTCTTATTACCCCGTCGAACTCCTGCCGCCCGCAAAACGCATAACGTGCAATATCAGGCATACGTTCATTTATGAACTCCTCATAATTCTTTTCAAACATCAATTGCAAGTCATACTCGCAAATTAATTTCAATGTATCTCTAAATCCCTTTAAAATGTCAATACATATATCAAAATCTATCTCTAATCGTTTATGATTAATACGATACTCATATACAGGATAATCCAACTCATATAGCTGCCCCGCCGCCCCTAATGCCTTGATTGTAAACACCTGATCTTGATATCTCCGATAATTGGCATATAAAATTTGATTCCATTTAATAAACTCACTTTTAAACAAATATCTTGTATGACCAACCAAATAAAAGTACTCCTTTACATCTATTACTTGGTTTCGAGAAACACGCTCATCTCCCTCCCCCGCACGATACGCACTTCCTATCACTCCGTTGTCATTTGTCAAGATATTCCCTCCGCAAATTAACACGTCGTGTTCCTTCGCCGCCAGATACAATTTTTCCAAGCAATCCTCGCAAGGGTACTTGTCATCAGGATCCATAAACACCATGTACTCCCCTTTGGCAAGTGTCATTCCATAATTTCTGGCATTTCCGACTCCTTGGTTTTCCCAATAACACGTCACAAGATTATCATATTTTCGCTTATATGTCCGTAAAATGGATTCTGTGTCATCCGTGGAACCATCGTCAATCAGAACCACTTCCATGTCACGCAGTGTCTGGCTAAATACACTGTCCAGACACTCTTCCAAATAAGCCGCCGTATTATATGTGGCAATAATCACACTAACCTTACATGCACTCATTTTACATTTTACCTTTCTCAAAAACCTATCATTCACCAATCGCGTCCTCAAAGATTCTCCACATACCACTCCAACGACGCTTTTATCCCCCTCTCAAAGTCCCATTCCGATTCATACCCCAGCATCCTTCTCGCCTTGCTGATGTCCGCATTGGAATGCTTGATATCCCCCGCCCGCTCTACTCCAAACCGCGGCTCCGGCCTCTCCCCGTCCTCCGTTTTGATTCCGAGCCCATCCGCAAGGTGATAATAAACATCCAACAAACACTTCCGACCACCGCATGCGATATTGAACACTTCTCCGGCGGCTTCACCATCTGCCAGACACGCTTTCAGGTTCGCCTCTATCACGTTCTCAATATAGGTAAAGTCCCTGCTTTGATTTCCGTCCCCATGAATCGTCGGTACTTCGCCACTTAGAAGCTGCTTTATAAATTTGGGAATGACCGCCGCATAAGCCCCGTCGGGATTCTGTCTTCTGCCAAACACGTTAAAATAACGCAAGCCGTATGTATCCAGTCCATAGTGACGCGTGTATTGTTTCGCCCATTCTTCATCCGCCCGTTTCGACACCGCATAAGGTGACAGTAGATTACCCTCGCGCCCCTCACGCTTGGGAAGCGTTTCTTCATCGCCATAAACAGAGGAACTGCTCGCGTAAACGAACTTTTTCACGCTATTTTTCCTGGCTGCTTCCAGCATGTTGAGCGTTCCCATGATATTGTTCGCACAGTAAAACAATGGCTGCTGTATACTTCTGGGAACGCTCCCCCAAGCCGCCTGGTGCAGAACAAAATCCACGCCCCGGCATGCATCCATACAGACCTGGAGTTTTTTCACGTCCCCTTTCACAAATTCATAATTGACATTCGCGGCAAACAAGTCAACATTCTCTTGCTTTCCCGTGGAAAGGTTGTCCAGACACCTCACTCTATATCCCATATGTAAAATCGCCTCGCAGAGATTCGAGCCAATAAACCCTGCGCCGCCCGTGACCAAAAACACGCTTTCCTTCGGAAACACACAATTCTCATAACCCATAATGACAATCCCCCATGACAAGCTTCACAATCCTGATAGTTAAAACTCCAGATTGATTACATAACCATCCATAATTATAACCTCCAATAACGGTATCCCGCCGCTTCATATTCTTTTCTGTCAAGCAAGCCTTTCACGTCCAAAAGAAGCTTCTCACTTTCGCCAAACAACCGATCCACGTCTTCCATTTTCAAAACAGCAAATTCCTCATGCGCCACGGTTAAAATCACCACGTCCATTTTTTCGATTTCATCCATTTCCATGAGACGTATTCCATACAGCTTTCGCACTTCCTCCACATCCGCCCTAGGATCGGTCACAATCGGAGTAATTCCGTATTCCTTTAATTCCTTCACAATATCAATGACCTTCGTATTCCTTGTATCCGGGCAGTTCTCCTTGAACGTGAAACCCAGAATGGCCACCCGCGCGTTTTTTACATTTTTGTCGGCCGCGATTAAGAGCTTGACACAATTTTCCGCCACATATTTTCCCATGTCGTCATTAATCCGCCGTCCCGACAAAATGACCTGGCTGTGATAACCAAGCATCTCCGCCTTATACGTAAGATAATATGGGTCAACGCCAATGCAGTGGCCACCGACCAGCCCCGGACGAAACTTAAGGAAATTCCACTTTGTTCCCGCCGCCGCAAGCACGGCCCTGGTGTCGATTCCCATTTTGTTAAAAATAATGGAAAGCTCGTTCATGAACGCGATGTTGATGTCACGCTGCGCGTTTTCAATTACCTTGGCCGCCTCGGCGACCTTGATGTTTCCTGCCTTGTAAACCCCCGCCTCGACCACGAGTTCATACACCTTTGCCACACATTCCAACGTCTCCGCGTCCATGCCAGACACAATTTTCTTTATCGTTTCCAGCCTATGTACCTTGTCACCCGGATTGATTCGCTCTGGACTGTAACCAACTTTAAAGTCTGCACCGCATTTCAGCCCGCTCTCCCGCTCCAATATCGGGACGCAGACCTCTTCCGTCACCCCCGGATACACCGTGGACTCATACACGACGACGCTTCCCCTTGAAAGGTTTCGCCCGAGTATCTCCGACGCATTTTGAACCGAAGACAAATCCGGAGTGTGATCGGCATTGACCGGAGTAGGAACTGCCACGATGTGAAACCGCGCCGTCCTGAGTCTTGTCTCCTCGGTCGTAAACTCGACCTCGGCACTTCTAATTGCTTCATCGCCCACCTCGTTTGTCGGGTCAACACCAGACTTGTACAACGCGACCTTCTGCCCGTTTAAGTCAAATCCAATCACGCGGACTTTTTTGGCAAACGCCACCGCAATCGGCATCCCCACATAGCCAAGCCCAATCACAGACAAGGACGCGTCCTTATTCAAAATGTTTTCATATAATTCAACCCACATCCTACATCCTCCTATAATTTGTTTAGACAGCACCAACTATATCATCTTGTTTTCATGTATTTGTCATACCATTGTTGAAATATGAAATATGCCCAAACCACTCTAGAGAAATTGTGTCCCGACCACCTTCCGCCATCACCCGTTTTCATATATCCATTTATAAAGTCACTTGTATAATCTGGATGAAAAATCCCCTGCCTAACCAAATAATCATGATTTGTCCAATCAAGAATCCGATCCTTCAAGGCCCCCCGCAACCACTTATCCAGCGGAATACAAAATCCCGCCTTCGGCCTATCTAACAATTCTTGTGGTATATAATCATATACAATATCTTTTAAAATTTGTTTCTTATTTCCTTGATTCATTTTATACTCCACTGGCAATCTGTACGAATATTCCACCACCTCTTTATCTAAAATCGGGCATCTGCACTCTAATGCATATTTCATAGTGCCTCTGTCAACCTTAACAAGAATATCGTCGGGCAATAACGTTTCCATGTCCAAAAGCATTCTTGTGACGTCATACCTATTTTCACAGTACTTTGATTCCATTTCATAATAAAAATTATCTGCTGGTTGAAGTAAGATTTTATTTATCATTTCAAAATAACTATTTACCCCGCCCTGTGTTCTTGCCTCAGGATTATTGTCATCCGAAAGAATACGATACACGATAGGGCGTCTCTTCCATAAAGTTGATTTCCTTATTCCTGGTATCCTCCCTAATTCATATAATATTTTCCCAAGTGTCTTTTTCTTTTGTGCTTGTTGCAAAACCGTATAGATATTATATCCTCCAAACAATTCGTCCCCGCCATCACCAGAAAGAATAACAGAAACCTTTTCCTTGGCAAGTTTTGACACCAACATTGTTGGAATTTGCGAAGAATCGGCAAATGGTTCATCATAATAATCAGGAATGCTTTCCAGCACCTTTAACATATCATATTCATCTACATATAATTCTTCATGTTCTGTCCCCAAAACGTCTGACACTTGCTTTGCGTATACCGCTTCATTAAATTTATCATCATAAAATCCAATTGAGAACGTCTTGATTGATTTCGAGGCTGACTCTTGTGCCATGGCGCATACAAGAGAAGAGTCATATCCGCCACTTAAAAATGCCCCGACGGAAACATCTGCAATCATTCGTCTAGAAACCGCTTTTTTTAATAAATCCTTTAGTTCTTCCTTCGCTTGTTCATAATTCTTTACTTGGTATCTTCTTAATTCATTATATTTAGAGGCTACATCCCAATATTTATACTTACTTACATCTGTCTCCGAAATTTCCATCACGGAACCTGGTTCCAATTTATATGTGTTCCTATATATGGTATCTGGCGAAACAATACAGCTTCTATACAAAAAACGCCCTATTATCTCTTGATTTATTTCCTTTTTAAACAGTGTGGATTGTAATACGGCCTTCAATTCAGACGCAAAGACAATATTGGATTCCTCATCCATATAATAATAAAGCGGCTTTTTCCCTATTCTATCCCGAATCAAATAAACAATATTCTTTTCTCTATCCAGCAACGCGATTGCAAACATGCCGTTCACCCTATGGATAAAATCTATCCCCCATTTCAAATAGGCAGCAATAAGTACTTCCGTGTCGCTATCCGATGAAAACTCATAATCTCTTAATTCCTTCCGTAACTCTTGATAATTATATATCTCACCATTAAAAATCACCGTAACCTTCCTATTCATAGAATGCATTGGCTGATGTCCTTTTTCCGACAAATCAATAATGGATAATCTTCTCTGCGCAAAACCGACGTATCTTTTACCTCCTATCTGGTAGATTTCCTCCCCATGGTCATCCGGGCCTCTATGCGCAAGCATGTTATTCATTTTTACCAATACATCTTTTAATTCTAGCGTTTTAGATATAAACCCACATATTCCACACATACTTTAGTTTTTGACCTGAAACCTCTCTTTTTTATGTTTTTTCTCATATTTCCAATACGGCGTCTCATCCCATGGATCGTACTTATCCATTTCACAAAGCACCAGCACGTCTTCCTTTGAAAATCCATTCTTCCATAATACATATGTCAGCGGCGTTTGATCTCTTTTCGCATAAGCGCAAAACTCCTGCCACCATTCTTCCATCAATTTGACACATGTTGGATTATTATGTTCCCGTACCAATAGCCCGCAAGCAAAAGACCCGCTGTTTTCCGGTAACCCTTGCAACCAATAAGACTCCATCTGCCACATTAGCTTTTCCGACCAGTCCGCCCCCATTTTTGCACACCGCAAAGCATATTCATAAATATTATCCGTATAATTTTCCCCAAGAACGCCCAGTCTTGCTTTTTTCAATTTATTTACATTCTCGGCAATGTCGCCTACGATTGTTATATTTCCATCAACATAAACACTGTAACGATATTGCGGAAATATTTTATGCGCATTAATCTTACAATAGCGATTTTGATAGATAGGATCTTCAATTCCCTCTGGTAAATATTTTTCAATATCTAACCACTGATAGATAGACTTATTTTCCGGTGATTTATCTGAAATCAGAAAATAATCACATCTATCAGAAATATATTGTGGCTCTCTTACATCATCATACCCGCCAGTAATGCATGTATATATCGCCGTATCTTTCCTACTCAAAAATGGTAATTCTCTTTTCATCGTATCAGGCAATGCGAGCAAATCATCATACGTGACAATATTTTTTATTCCTTGATTACTCAACTGCTTATATATGGAACCCATTCCCGCATATCCGACAAGGATAAAACATATTGTCTTTTCCCTATTTTCTATTAGTTTGCCTATGGGGTTGCAATAAATACCTGGCATTATTTCAACGCCGTTCAACTCTGGCCTGTTATCACAGTAATAATCTATATGTACCCCATATTCTTCCAAAATTTGTTTTCCAAAACCCGTCCCAATCGTGCCGGCTCCCCATACGCATACTTCCATTTCATGAGAGCGAGCCTTTGCAAGCAATTCTTCCGTTTTTTCATTATTATGAATTCCAAGATTCTTTTGAAAATTCTCCAAAATCGCCCCTCCTAATCCCTTGCCCTTTACTTCTTCAAACCACCCTTAAGCATCCGTCAAGGAGCCATCCTTATATAACCAATCTTCTAAAGAGGGGTTCGCCTCGACCGACCACGAAATAGATTCTGGCTCCTCTGCACAATATTTGCACATATCTATCGGGTTTAGGGCATACTCAACAGTCTTCCCATACAAAATGTTTTCATCCTCAAAAACACTTATTCCGCCTTCATGCACTTCATCCAAACCATAATAATTATTGAAGTCATTTATCATTCCCTCAAGCGGGCATTTATATAATTTTCCCTTTCTCAAAAACGTACAAGCTGCGGAAGAACATTTTGCATTAGAAAATTTTGGATCATGTGTATCCTCCAACGTCATATTTCTTGAAAACCATGATATTTCTTCCCCTTCAAAATGCCATGTAATCTTGTGTTTGTCTAATCGCTCCACAATTTGTTTTTTCATTTTCAAAGTGGGCCGATATGGGGATATTGCGATACTTACATCATTCAAATTCATGGCCGACACTATCCTATGACTGATATTCGGTATCAGCAGACCATTCGTAACGATCTCAATATCCGTTTTTGGAAAAATCTCTCGTGTAATCATTATATATTCATCCAGATTTTCTAATAAAAAAGGCTCTCCTCCCAATAACCTAAGCCTGAGAATCTGACCCACTTTTCTCAGTTGAAGCAAGTCTCTTTTATAATCCCTGATTGGATACACGCTGTCATTCTTAAATATGCTAGAAAAATGCGTACATCCTCTGCATTTTAAATTGCACGCATCTATCAAATTCACTTCTATGCGAGGCAAGAACCTATAAGTGTCCCCCGCAAATTTGCTCCAAATCACGTTCCCCTCTTTCTGCGATGGATCCACCTTCAAGCCCGAAAAACCAACCTTCGGCTTAACGATTCCAACATTTGCCACCGGGGTTCCATCCAACTGTTCAAGAATCTGGAATATATTTTTGGCGTTCTTAACCGCAAGCAACACCGTTATTTCCCTTAAATTCTTCCTTTCTTTCAAATCCTCATAGGAGATAACATCCACTTTGTCTATCACTGTATTTTGCAATTCATGATTATTATCTACAAATGCCAACGGTACGATATCGATATCTTCACACTTCATATTTTTTGCCACATATCGCCCTAACTCGTTCGCTCCCCAGATGACAACTTCCATATCCAGCCCACTCTTTCTAAAATTCTTCACTTTTTAGCATTTCATCTATGTCTCCAAATGTCAAATCATCACAATTGATAGTACTTACCTTTTCCATGGGAATTTTAAACTTTAAAACATTCTTCTTCATATCCTCAATCACACGATAATTCGCCGCAGCTATCACTATTTTGTCATATTCCTTCGGTGAAATTTCCCCCAAAACATCTATACCTTTAACCCCTTGGCCGGGAACCGAATCTACCCAGACAATTATATTCATGCCTATTTTTTTCATTAGCGGATATAATGCTTTCCCCATTTTCCCCGCCCCATATAGTATGATACAATCTGATTTTTTTAAATCGTCATATGGAACAATATGCTTCCTTTCATCTATAAGAATTGATTTATCTGTGATTCCAAACAAAATAAGATAATACATATATTTGATTAACTGTCGCTCAAGTAATTCCCTCTGCGCTACCGAATCATTTATACACTTTTTCAAATACTCATTGAGCATACCAAGTCTCTGTATCTCATTTTCTTTTTTAATTCCCATGCAGGAATCACTGCGCAAAACATAATGATAAAAGCTTTTATGAAGCACAAATATCTTTCTAGCATTTAAATAACAAGGATACACTACTCCAGCATCATCGCCCATTCGAATCTCATCTCTTAATACGGACTGATATCGTTTCACCAATTCCGATTTGAATATTTTGTTATAAATATGTACATTAATCCCCGCCTCATAAAAATTTCCAGTATATATCATTCTGGGAAAAATTATTCTCTCTATATCATTTCTACCATAAAAACCCGGCTCAACATTATCAAACTCTTCTATGGCAGAATCCGCATATTCCCTCTGTAAACCTGAGCTGACTATTTCAGCATCATATTGAATCGCTTTTTTCATCATTTCAGAATACATTTCCGATTCAATCCAGTCGTCAGAGTCGACATATGTAATATAATCGCCTTTTGCAACATTAACCCCTGTCTTCCTTGCCGATACAATTCCGCCGTTTTCTTTATGTATGACCTTGATACGCAAATCTTTTTTTTCATATCTATCACATATTCTTCCCGAATCATCCGTTGAACCATCGTCCACTAAAATAATTTCCAAGTTTGAATAACTCTGATTTTGTATGCTACTTATACATTTCACCAAATATTGTTCTGTATTATAAATAGGAACAATTACCGATAAGAGTTTTCCTTCCATCTGTCACTACTGCTCCTTATTCCACTTTTCACGTATTCAAAAGCTTCAATTTACTCACCGGATGCACTTTTCGCTCTTCTACTGGTGGTAATTTCATATAGTCTCCAAACTTAAACGTCAAATACGCTTTGTAATCTTGTATTCCTTGAAATGTTACTTCTTCAAATACGATATCCGCGCTGTTTTCATACCAACTTCTATAATATCCCCACTCAGTGTTTGGTGTCGGAAACATGAGGATGCGCACCATTCTGCTTTCTTTCTTATTTGCATTTCTTACCATCAAATGATAATAGTGAAACACCTTTTCTTCTGGTATTCTATCTAATACCTCATATACCTTTCTTTTGATATAATTCTTTTCAGCAATTTTCCCTACCTTGGCCCACAGAATTTTTCGAATGCAAAAGCATTCAAAATTCTTTATTGCTCTTAAGCAATAATTATCCGGAACTCCATCCAATGGGAAAATATCAATGAACACTCCTTGGAAATATGGCATGTGTTCCTGATGTTCCCGCAAAAACAACGTATCTTTTCTTCTTATTTTTCCATATCCCCATCTATACCCCTTTGTATTCCTATGGTCCTGAAATTCAAATCTTGACGTGTCTAATTCTTCTTTGCATACTTTTCTAAATTTTTCATATTCAATTCTGAGCATCGCGATATCCGCATCGTCATCCCAAGGAATGAATCCCCCGTTTCGAATGGCCCCCAAAAGAGTCCCCGCTATAATGTTATATTGAATATTACATTTTTTACAAATTCTATCTACTTCAATCAACATCTCCAACTCTATCAACTGCAACTGTCTAAGTTGATCTTTACTTAGCTCTACCATTTCCACCTCTTAATTCACATACACTTCCGGCTCATTTAGTATCACGTCCGTTATCCCTTGGCTTTCCAGCGCCTTCAAATCCAGCCGCGTCCCGGTCGGCTTCTCCGGGTACAAGTGACCCGAAAGCCACGCCCTCACCGGGTATCCTGCCACCCGCTCCATCGGCAGATCCATCCCTTTCCAGAATGGGTGCAACGCGTCCGCGCCGACTCCTTTTGCCTTGTACAAGCAATCCGAAACCCGACCGTCCAGAATTCCCACGTCCGCCCCCGCGTCAATTTCTTTGATGCGCTCCATCGACTTTGCCAAAAAGCTGGAATACACAATCGCATCCCCCACTCCTTTTGCCGCCGCCATATTCAATATCTTTTCTTCCATTCCCGGATAGGGGTACACGCTGTTTTTCAACTCGATATTCAGCTTCATGCCCGACTTAAGCCTTGGCTTCAATAAATCAAACACTTCTTCCATCGCCGGGATGCTCTGCGTCTCATTTTCCCCCGCGTAAATGTGGAGTTTCCGAAGCTCTTTCAGTGTAAAATCCCTGACAAAGCCCACGCCTTCCGTTGTCCTGTCGACCCGCTCGTCATGGACGACCACCAACTCGCCGTCTTTCGTCAACTGAATATCCAACTCAATTCCAGCAAGTTCTCTTAACTCTATCGCCTTTTCAAATGCCAGCAGCGTGTTCTCGGGATATCGCTGGCTACAGCCCCTATGCGCCCATATCTTCATTCCGATTTTCCCCTTCAAGAAACTTTTCCATGATCTCCGCCATCGCGATGGATTCCGTTCGCGTCAACTTGAACTCGTTCTTGGGATTTCCGTTAATCCGGTTCAGCCAGTCGCCAATCTCATAGCGCAAGCCCTCTCCCAGAAACCGCTCCGAATACTTCTCGACTTTCGACGCGTCCTCAAAATGTACCTCAAAGTACGTCGTCTTCCACCACGGGGCCTCCACCACGATGTATCCTTCCGTCCCGCCGATTAAAAGCCGTCCTTCGCTTTTGACCCCCAGACCGCAAGTCACCGTTGCCAGGCCTTTGCTGCATTTCAGATTCGCCTTTGTAAAAATGTCCAATCCTTGTTGGTTATAAATACTTTCAAACTCTATCTTTTCATACTCTTTTCCAAAAAGTTTGATAATCGGAAGCAGACAATAACTACCAAGCTCCAGGAAACTGCCGCCGTATTTTCTATCCGTAAGTTCCCTGGAATTTTCCGCCTCCAATTTCGTAAAGCACGCGTCAATATACCGAATGTTTCCAATCAGGCCACTGCAGGCAATGTCTATCAGCTTGTTAAATCCGGGACAATACGCGGTCTTGATTCCCTCAAATAACACAAGTTGATTTTCTCTGGCAATCTGAAACAATTCTTCCGCTTGTTTCTTTTCAAATACAAACGGCTTCTCGCACAACACATGCTTTTGATGCAATAGGGCATCCTTTACATATTCATAATGCGTCTCATGCGGGGAAGCCACGTAAACCACGTCCGTATTTTCGTAGAGTTCTTCTCGTGTTGTATAAAAATCAATTTCATATTTTTCCGCAAATCTTCTGCCGCTGTCCAAATGGGGATTGTACACTCCCTGCGCGCTCACCCCGCTCACGCTTTTTGACTCCATCAAAAAACGTCCGGCGATTCTCCCGCTGCCAATCATTCCAATTCGCTGAATCTTGAAGCTCTGGTTTCTAAGCATCGTACTGGAAACGCCTTTGGTCCGCTCCAAGTACACCACCTTGCAGTATTCGGACATATGGTCAAAATGTCCCACCCAGTCCGAACCGATTGCGAAAATGTCAATTTCATATTTTTTAACATCGCTGATTTTCTGGCCAACTGTTTCCTCGATGACAATTTCATCGGCAAATCCCGACTTTCTGACATTCTCAATCCTCGTCATCAGGGAGTCCACGACGTTTAATTTTCCTCTTGCCCGGTCATAACCCTCCGTCGTCACGCCGACAATCAGGTAATCCCCTAACGCCTTTGCCCGTTTCAGAAGATTGTAATGTCCCTCATGAAACAAGTCAAAGGTCCCATATGTGATAACTTTTGTCATTGCATCTTCTCCATTGCTTTCGTCACAAAGCGATACACTTCTTTGCCACATGTTCCGTCCACGTTAGCATTAACCTTCTCAAAAGCCGCCAACTGCTTCTCTTGGTCAAACGGATTTCCGGTAATCGTCCCGTCAACAAAATCCTTTAACGAATTGAACGCATTTTCCATGCAACAATATGGCATCCACTGTGAATGCTCGGCAAAGCCCGGCTCATGGCGTTTCAACTCATCCACGTCAAACACAATATCGACTTCTTTGCAGTCTCCGGTTCTGGTATCCATTTCATAAACCTTGCGATGAATGCTGTCGTTGTACCGGAACACAGAGTCATGCTCCCGCCAAAGGAAATATCCCGCGCCCGACAACGGATAGTATCCATTCTTCGGCCATATATCTACCTTGATTGGCACTTCCCACTCTTTCGCCTTTCCGCTCTTTCTATCAATGCGGACAAATTTGTTTCCCCACACGGGCGAAAAAATTATTTGTTCCCCGTCAACCGCTGGCTTGCCGAATGGTCTTTCGTTGCATTCGCATCCGAACGGTCTCTGAATGCAACGAAAACCTTCCACATGCGCATCATATCTGATTGTCTCGGACGTGTCGGGATTCCAACAAGCCACGGTCGTTCCCTCATAGGAACTCAGCCACACTTCCCCTTCCTCAGGATAAATTCCCATTATTCCGCCTTCCATGTCCGTATTAACTACTTCCGTCCTTAACGTGTCCGCCTCAATCTTAAAAATCTGATTACCGTACGGACTGCCAATCCACAAAGCGTTCCTCCATGCGGCGACTCCGCCGAACCGTCTCCCGCCAACGCCATCACTGACATAAAAATCATTTGCCCCCGTCAAGTATCGAACCTCCTGCGTCCTCATGTCAAAACGCACGATTGCCGGATATTTGCTCGGAAGAATGAATAAATATGCGCCGACCTGCACCGTAGTGACAAATGCCCTCGTTTGCTCGAGGCACCGTTTCAGTTCAATCCTTTTCACCACCCATTTACCCGCCTGCCCGTCGGCCGGCGTTTCCTTCCACTCCACCTCGAGGATGTCCTGTGCATTGCCCGGACAGATATACACCTTGCCCTCAAACTCAACGGCTCTCTGATAATAGCCACCAGCGGCATATTCTGACAAATCACAAGCATATTCATAGTGATAGTCATCCTTTTTCGAATAATAAAGTTTATTCCCTTGCGTGACATACCAACGGTTCTGTCCGTCCGCATAAAGTCCTTTGAAAATCTCGCCCCGCCAGTCGTCTTCGGCAGGAAGCGTGTGGATTCGATTGTTCAAAATAAACAGCGGCTTTCCAACCACCCCGAACAACGACGTGACACTCGTCCCGGAGTCCCCGATATAGGCATCACAAAGCGCTATCGTACTTTCGATATCGGGAGTCAAATCCAATATTCCGACATTCTCCTCCACAAATCGTTTCTTCAAGTCGTCATAAATCGGCCTAAACGACTTCCTCATGCTGTCAAACGTGGATTCCATGAGCGGATGCGGCCGCCAGATGAGACAAGCGTCCTCCCGCCCTTTAAACGTTTCAAACACATACTCCATCTTCTTTAAGAAAGCTTCCGTATTCCCCAACATTCCGCCAATGCTCGTGTTGAAAAAATATACTTTTTTCCTTCCATCTTTCCCCATCACTTTATCCCGCCAATCGGCAGGAATTTCTGGCGGGTTCTGACATTTATGCATCACGCTGTCAAACTTCGGCGAACCAAACGCCAAAAATTTTTCATCTGGTATATTCATGTCAAAATATTTTCTATGCCTTTTTGACTGTATCACGATGTAATCCGCGTTTGCATATGCAGGACATGAAGCCTGCGCCTCGCTCATACCGCCCGCCGTGGCATAATACGGGATGTACACAAGACAATCCGTATGTTTTTTCAAATTTTCCGAATAATAAGCCGGATGTATCGTTGTGACATGATTCGTATAATCATACGGATTGTGAATGAATATCATATCAGGATGATGTGCTTCTAAATCGAACTTGTCATATTCCGTTATCGGCACGTAATCCGGGTACTGATCCTTTTCATAATACGCTTGTCCCAGGCTCCCGTCTGGATTTTTGTCAAAATACGGGATGGGAAGCACATAAGCATCACAGTCCGGATCCGCCTCCGCCGACTGCCAGACACTTTCCAGCGAATCCCACATGGATGCCTTATAAGGAAGAAAGACCACTTCCTTCCTTATTTTAATATCATATTTAACACTGTTTTCTGTTTTAACAATTAATTTGTTTAAGTTCTTAAATACTCTGTTTGGGTTGATATCGGCAATTTGTGCGACACTCTCGGCATCAATCTGCGATAACCTATCATAAAGCCGGAACACGGCCTCGCAATATTCCTCAAGATAAGACACGGTAATAAAGCCCTCGCCCTCCGAAGACTCAATCAGATTGCCCAGCTCGATGGCCGTCTGCTGACACCATGTCAACGCGTCCAACACGGGCTGCTGCATGTGATGTTCAAGATTTTTCCTAATTTCAATGTGGGCGTTTGACATCGCCCGCAGCAATTCCTCTGCCTGATGCTTCCCTGCTTTTCTCATAGCCGTGATTCCCTTCACCTGTTTCCCATCAATAAACTATAGATAAATTTCTCAATTTCATACAGCAAACAATACAAGTTGCTGTTTCGTTTCCTGCCCGTAGTGCCGCAGATACAATTGGTATTCCGGATTCCATTCAAGCAGAAGTTTTGGGATTTCATAGAGCGCGTTTAAATGTCGTTCTATTGGTAAAACCAACTTTGGCCGTTCTTCTTTGATATGTCTCTCACATCCCGCTAGCAACGAACACAAGCCAACCTCGACATCCAATCGTATAATTCCCAGTTCTTCTGCTACTTCATGGTCCAATCGAAGTGTTTTAAAATCCATCTTGTTAACAACTACATCTCTATATTCTAAAGAAAAATCCGTCTCCTTTTCTGAGAAACAAAAAATTTTTCCATATAAGTCACCATAACAATACAAGAACCCCTCCGTGGACTGGCGAATCCACTCTCCAATGTTCGCGCAGGACAATCCCTCTGCCACGGGAATCAAATCCCGATCCCAATATGGGACGCACGGCTCCTTTGTATAGGAAAGAAACCGTTCTTCCTGGTGCAGCCACATTTCCATAATCGCGTGAAACACTTGCTTGGAACGGTAGTCGCCCAATTTCCCATACAACTGCAAAAAGTCTTCGCGGTGCTCCTTGAGCATCACCGCCGTTTCGACCCCGTATCCTTCTTTTTCAAATTCTTGTAGAGGTCTACAAGCGAGCTCCTCCATCAGATGCAGGAAGTCAATATCCGTTCGATTCCCAATCAAGATTTCAGGATAATGTTTCTTTAATTCTTTTAAATCCAGCATCCAAGGCCTCTTCTCCTTGGTATGTAACCAATTTTGCTGTTCTTCCGACATTCCTTGCCGAATCAATGCGGCCAGTTCTTGATAATCTTTCGCAATTGCCGCTTTCAGGACAAACAACCGCTCCTTCAGCCCGATTGTCGCATCATCAAATTGATAAATTCCGTTCAAAAATGAATACACCTGCTCCGCGGTGGTATTGGCATCTTCTTTGAATAACCCCAAAAGAATGGTTAACGCATCGTCCTGATTATGATCCATTCGCAAGGACAATGTCAAATAAGAAACCGCTTGCCGTGTTTGTCCATTCTTCAAATAATACACAGCCAAATAATTGCAGCCCCTTTGTATCCCACCGGTCAAGCGAAGCGATGCCCCGTCCTGCCAGTGCTCTAATTTTTCGAACGCCTGCTCGTACATGCGGACGGAATCCTCTTCCAACCCAACTTGCGCCAGGTAATTGCTCATGGCGAACTCCACGTCCGGATTCAAAATCCCCATGCCCGAAAACTGCGAATAGTATTGATATGCCTTTCCCGAAAGCGTAAGACGTACATCCGGTGTCTCGTCACCGGCCAACGTCAGCCAAAGAGCATACAACTCGCCTTGCCGTTCCTGCGTAAGTCCTTTCGCCCCTCCATCTAAAACATGTTCTGCTGCTTGCCTTGCCTGCGTAATTTGTCCCGCCCCGGCCAGAGATTCTGCCAGATATCCCCATGCCGCGTTATTATCCGGCTCTTGTTCTACCTGCCTTTGTAATAGCGGAAGGTTTCGTTCTCCTTTCTCGCCGATTACCGCACTTTTGTATCCCGTATGCATGATGGAAAGAGATTTCGTGGCATCCAAAGAAATCAGTTTCCTGCCGCTTGTAGAATATAATTCCTCATGAATCGGATTCTTATATCGAATGTCCTTACAATTGCAAAAGATACGGTCTTGCTTTGCCACCATAAAGGTTTTGCCTTTATCATCGAGATTTTGCAAGGTGGCACGTATCATGTCCGGCCTTTTTCCGACTGGAAATTTCTCCTGCATTTGTTGAAGCATCTCGGGAATCTTCCACGCGGATGCAGGTTCAAAATATTCGTCCGCGTCCAGAAATACAATCCAATCTCCCTTTGCCTGCTCGATGGCATAGTTTTTTGCCGCTGAAAAATCATCACGCCAAGGAAAATAAAACACCTTCGCCCCAAGTTCCTTGGCAATTTCCACCGTACTGTCAGACGAACCAGTGTCAACCACAATCTGTTCCCACACAACGCCCTTTCCCCAGGAAAGGGCACGGCGAATGTTCTCTTCCTCATCCTTCACAATCATGCATTGGGATATTTTTAGATTTTTCATGTTCCCCGGGTCTCCTTCTGTCTTCCTTTTTCCATACCAGTTTCTTCATATTATCAAAGAAAGGAGTGCCCACTCCTTTTTAAAAGCAGACACTCCATTCCAAAACTCAATTGTTCGTTTTGGTGGTTGCTAAATCTTTTTACATTACTGAAGCAGTTGCAACACGCCCTGCGGAATCTGATTAGCCTGCGCGAGCATAGCCTGAGAAGCCTGAACCAGGATGTTGTTCTTGGTGTAAGCCATCATTTCCTCAGCCATGTCAACGTCGCGGATACGGCTCTCAGCAGCGGTCATGTTCTCGGTCGTCACACTCAGGTTGTTGATGGTGTGCTCCAGACGGTTCTGGATGGCACCCAAATCACCACGAGTGGAGGATACGTAGTTGATAGCAGCCTTAATCTTGTCAACCGCATCCGAAGCACCCTGCTGCGTGCTGATATCGATGTCGTTAATTCCCATTGCCTTGGTGTGCATGTCGCTTACGGACACACGCATCTTGTTGAAGGCATCAGACGTGTCACCAATCTGAAGAATCAAGCCGCCGCTCTCTTTGCCACGGCTCAAGCGGATACCATCGCCAGGTGCAACACCCGTAGGTGTCGTTTCATTCACGGCATCTGTTACTGTCAAACCGGTCACTTCTGCGATTTTGGCAATATTCTGTTCCCAGTTCGCGTCGGCTTTATTAATACCCTTGTTTGTACCATCAGAAACCAAAATCGTGACATCCGATCCCAGACCCAAGGCCGCATTCATCGCAGTACCACTTTCGCCCAACGTGTCTGCGTCCATGTCGCCTACCATGACCACGAATTTATGACCGTTAATTGAAAACACTGCATCCTCATAATTTTTGCCATTGTACAGTGTAATCTGATCTTTGCTAATTTCGCGTCCCACATCCAACGGCTTTGTCGACTTAACACCTATTTCGACCTCCTGAAGCGTTCCGCCCACGGTCCATTCCGCGTCCATCGCTTGAACGGTCGGCGTGTCTGTTCCTTCCTCAAGAGCATCCAATTTAATGATACCATCCGACTTTATCGAGATATTGTAGTCCTTGCTCAAGGATGTTTGGTTCAACTCGGAAAGAACGGCCGCATCAATTTCCTTCACCGTTGCCGCACCAGAAGTAACTGCATATACCTGGCCACTATTTCCAACCAGCTTGGTAACATTACCATTGTTGTCCTTTTGAGCAGTTAATGTAACCGTATGGGATTCGCCGTTTTCCAATGCCACCGTGTACTTAAACGTGTCATTTTCTTTGAACGCAACGGCTGCATTCCCCCAGGCCGTACCAGCCTCATAAGAGCCTTTTAATCCAGCAGATTTGGAACTGCCGATACCATTGACTACGATGTTCGAAGCGGACGTTCCCTTGCTCGACAAAGATCCATCCAACAGATTGATTCCGTTGAAGTTCGTGCTGTCAGCGATACGGTTGATCTCGTCTTTCAGGGATGCAACTTCCTTCTGCAGGTTCTCACGGTCTACTTCGTCAGCGTAGGTTCCGTTCGCGGACTGGTCAGCCAACTCTACCATACGATTCAGCATGGAGTGGATTTCCGTCATGGCACCCTCGGCCGTCTGTACCAAAGAAATACCGTCGTTGGCATTCTTCTGGGCGGTCTTCAGACCGGTAATCTGGGCACGCATCTTTTCGGAAATGGCCAATCCGGCGGCATCGTCGCCTGCACGGTTGATTCTGTAACCGGAAGAAAGCTTCTCAAGGTTCTTGGAAACCGCGCTGTTGTTCACTGTTAAATTACGATAGGAATTTAATGCAGCAATGTTGTGTTGAATTCTCATAATAATACCTCCATGTTTTTAGTCGGAGACCTCCATGTCTCCCCTATTTTTGGCTTTGAGCACACTGGCTCGTGTCTTGCGTAATTGTTTGATAACTCCCCGCCCCTTCACCAAGTACGGGCCCTATGCTGGTGGAACGAGCCGGGATTTACAAGCGTTTTTGGCGGGTGCTTTGCCCGCGTTTTTGACGCTTATGTACCTATTATCGAACATTCCCCAAAAAAGTTAAGCCCTATTTCAAAAAAATTTCCCAAAAAAATTCCGGCTGTGCGCTTGGATGCGCTAAAGAAGCCTCCAAGGCAAACTCAAAATTTGATGTTGACGATGTACGCCATTTTAACCTTTTAAATATGTCCGGGCTTCTTCTGGTGTCAATTGGTATTTCTCTTGAACCTTGGACAAGATTTCCTGCAATGGGACGCGTAATTCCTCCAACGCGGAAACCATGTTGCGAATTCCTTCCGCGCGTCCTTCTGCGAGTCCCTCCTCTTTTCCATCATCGTATATCATCTTTTCCCGTTCAAATATTTTCATATATTCAATCGTCACCTCCTTATCGCATCGCACTTTTGTTACCATCTCGTGAATGTCCTCGAGCATTTCGTTGCAAACATTCTCTTTTGTGGATTCTTCCATGTAACGTAGTAATTCTTGGAGCTTTCGGGTTGGATGCCCTTTTTGCCCTTTCGTGTACAAAAATATCGTCTTGGCACCATCGTCATATGGCATATCAGGTACTTCTTCACAATGATTTTTTATCGTGTACACTATATGGTCGTATCCGAACGGATCATACGGCATCATAAGAATGACAATCACCCGCTTGAGTGTGGCATAGTCCTTCCCCTATTCCCGGATAAGTGACCATCTTTCCAAATAGGAAGTCATCTAATAGGTTCATCTCTTGTAATGTTTTCTTTACCATAGGCATCTTCTCCTTTCATTGTAGGGAATTGCCGGAAAAAATCAAGAGGATTTTTGTGGAAAACGAAATGTTTTCCAACCACACGGCTGGAATATTTTTGAAAAATCGTGGCAATCCCCGTTTCACTGTTGTTAACAAGTAACTTGTTGCTACAAAAAATCACTGCAGGATGCAGCATTTGCGCCTATACACTGACGCACTGGTTCATACTGGGATTGTTTGAAATATCTGGAAATCAATTGCCGCCAAATGATTGATTCAGAATCTTTATGCGAAGCCTGAACGGCTCCGTCTCCCGGATATGTATTTGAATTATAGCACGGGAGGCATGGCACGTCAATTCGGAACTGTTGTTTGTAGTATGTGTTTGATAAAAAGGGATACTTTTCACGAGGTGACCCCGTGAAAAGTATCGAAAAAGGAAAAGATGATTTTTTGTCTTTTTTCTAATCCTCTCGCCCTTAATGGACGGGCTGCTTCGTGTGCGCACGCGCTTGTCCCACCTAAGTGTTTTAATTAGCGCAGAAGCCTTTTCAAATCTACTAAGACGACATGGTCATCCCTCTTTGCCTCTTCCAGAACGGCACTCGTAAAACTCGTCCTTGAAAACAGATAGTACCAGGTCTCGCGCCGATTTTTGTTGAATACGTCTGCTCGTTGCCGCAGCTTGTTTAGTACGGACAATTCTAAGGGTGCGTTTCGCCATTTGCACTCACAGATGAGATAATCATTTCCATCGTTCGCAATCAGGTCAATTTCAACTTGTTGGCGGGTTGCCGGATCCGTTCCCCACCATCGGCCAATGGAGGTAAAAAGAATTGGCAGCTCGCCGGCACTATTTTCCCGAAGCAAATAGTCACGACACACTTTTTCGAACACAAGTCCCATATAATTGTTATAATCAGGTTCTATGCGCTTTTTCCATACTGATTCTTGCGCGCCCGTTTCAATCAGCGTTCGATTGCCAAATACGTACCGATACCAGAAACGGAACATGAAATCAGAAATACCATATAATGTCTTTCGGGAGGAATCTTTTTCGCCAAACGGAGTTTCCTTATATAAAATGCCAAGATTGCAAAGCGTTTTGATATATTTTATACATTTTGCTTGTTCCTCGCCCGTTTTGGCGGCAATTTCAGAGGCTTTTGACGCGCCTGCAGCAATAGCTTCGATAATTGCGCTATATACTCCGGGTTCTTGAACTTCTTGCCGTAAAAGTAGCAAGGGTTCCTCGTAAAGATATGCCGTTACCCGCAAAAACGCGTCTTTTATATTTTCCTCAAAACTCTTTTTACTTTCCACCTGCTGCAAATAAAGTGCCGTCCCACCAAATGCGCCGTAAAGCTTCATTTTTTCTTCGTCAGGAAAAGGCTCCAGAAAATGCATGCTATCCTTGTAATCAAAAGATTTCATGTGCAGTTGTCCCGTCCGTCTTCCAAAAATGGGACTTTTCGAGCCGAGAACATCCTTTTCCATAAATCCCATATAACTACCGCAAAGGACGATGAACAAGCACCCCTGCTGCAAAGTATGGTCAATCAAATGTTGTAAAACGGAAAGTATTGCCATATTCCGTCTTGCCAAATAAGGAAACTCATCAAACACGAGAACGAGCCGTTTTTCTTGTTGGCGATTATGGATATAAAGCAATGCATTTTCCCATGAAGAAAACGGCTCAAGAGTCATTTCTCCATAAAATTCAAAAACATGAGCCGAAAATTTTTCGAGGTTTAGCTTGTCATTGCTCTGTTCCGCAGAATAGAATATCGCGTCTTTCCCCTTGCAAAATTCGTTTAGCAATGTAGTCTTGCCGACACGGCGACGACCATAAAGCACGAAAAGTTGGAATTTGTCTTGGTCGTACATTGCATTCAAATCCGCAAGTTCTCTTTCGCGCCCAATAAACATAAAAAACTCCCCTTTCTTTTCCCGCATGATACTTCGCTGCAAGCCGAGAAACTTCGTAAGTCGGATAATGTATCTTCATACAAGTTGTTTCAAAATTATTAACTTTCAAGTAAATTATATGGCATGAGTTGGTGTCTGTCAAGGCTGACAAGCGTTAATACTTTCTGTTAAAACGATATTTGGACATAATCATTCCGTTACCAATTCTGCAATATTCATTTTATTGCGCGGATGCATGCTCCGTAGAATTTCCGCCTGCATTTTTGAGGCGACATGAACATAAATCTGCGTCGTCTTGATGGAGGTGTGTCCTAAGAGCGGAGACACGCAGCTGATGTCCGCCCCTGCCTCCACCAGGTATGTGGCAAACGAATGGCGGAACATGTGCGGGGTGATATTTCGCTCAATTCCGGCTAGGCGGCAATATTTTTTAATCATTAGACGAACGGATTGTTCGGTGTAACGCTTTCCATCCCTGTTCACGAAAAAATACCCGCTGTCGCGAATCGCGGCTTCGTTTGCTTTGTAATATTTTCTCAAAAGCCTTAGGACGGGACGTTGCACGATTTGCACGTACCGTTCCCGCCCGCCTTTTCCCATGATTCGAATCAGGCCGCCGTTCAAATCTACGCATTCTTTTTGAATGTTGGAAATTTCATACACCCTGGCTCCAGTTGCAAACAATGTTTCCACGATGGCAATGTCCCTCTGCCAGAATTTGTCGGCCGATTGTTTGTGCGTGTACATGTAATTAAGAAGTATTTCAATTTCTTTCCGAGGAATAATCCGTGGGAGAACCAGTGTTTCTTTGAAACGAATCCTGATTTTTCGAAAGGGGTTGTCGGAAATGATTTCTTCCTCTTCCAGAAATGCATAAAACGCCTTGACGCTTGCCGTCTTTCGTTTTACGGTCTTTTGTTTGTATTCTTTATGTAAATGCGTGATGTAGGCTTCGATTTTGGGCTTGTCCGGTGCCCGAGAGCCGACAAAGTCAAAAAATTGTTTTAGGTCAATCTCATAGGCGGTAATGGTCTTTGGGTTTAGTTCCTTACGGAATTGGCAGTATTCCAGGTACGTTTTTATCTCTTTTTGTAAGTTCATTTATACTTACCCCCTTATTTTTTTCTAAGTGTACCATAAATTGAAGCGTTATATAAGCCGAAGAGAGGAAAAAAGACGGGAACACAAAAAATTTCATGTAAAATATAGACTTTACAACGCTGTATGAAGAGTGATATATTCTTTGTAAGCATTATTTTTCTGGATATCTGAAATCGTTTTTACGATTCTTATGCAATGATGTCGAGGATGGGCCGTTTGATCTGGTTGCTTTATGTGACGTTGATTCATGGATAGCCGTTTGACATGACATTCATGCAACTTGCAGCACTGCAATCTTGGAAATTTCAATGCTTATATTCAATCAAGAAAAAATGTCAAGACAAGAATGGTGGAAAGGTAAATATGTGCAAGGCGATTACGGACATGATAGCGGACGGAAGAAAAGAAGGAAAACAAGAAGGAATACGTGAAGGGGAACTTTTATTTGCCCGGCTTACGCAAATTTTACTGAAAGATGGGAAAGTAGAAATTTTATCCCGTGCGGCGGATGATGAAGGGTATCGTAAGGAATTGTATAGGCGGTATGGAATCGAACGGTAACTTTGGCCAGTACTTATATAGGATAAATCAAACAAGAGACGGTGATTCGCCGTCTCTCATTTTTGAGGCAAAATTTAATAAAATGGAGGGGCAAATAAAGTAAAAAAATATAAAATGACGCATTGTAATACAAATGCACTAATACATATATAAAGTGCTTGCATATATATTAAAAATATGGTAGATTATATTTAAAAAGGAGATGTATATTATGACAACAATTAGTTTGCGAATAGATGATGACATGAAAAGGGAGCTGGATGAGATGTGTGAATCGATGGGAATGAATCTTTCAACATTTTATATGATATATACGAAAAAGGCGTTAAGAGAGCGTAAAATACCATTCGATATTGAAGCACCAATTGACCCGTTTTATTCCAAGAGCAACATGGCACAGATTGCACGTTCCGCCAAACAAGTCGCAGAAGGCAAGGTCGTGATTAAGACTATGGAAGAACTGGAGGCAATGGAGGGTGAGTAATATTACATTTTCAGAGGACGCTTGGGATGAATATCTTTATTGGCAATCTCAAGACAAACGAACACTCAAAAAAATCAACGAATTGTTAAAAGAAATCCAACGGACTCCATTTACGGGAAAAGGAGAACCTGAAAAACTACGTGGAGATTTGAGTGGGAAATGGAGTCGGCGAATCAATCAAAAAGACCGACTTCTTTATGAAATTTCGAATGATATGATAGTTATAACGCAGTGCAAAGGACATTATAGTGACCGATAAAAACAAAAAATGAATGCCAAAGGGTTTCCGACAAATCGGAACCCTTTTTCCATGTTCTCGAAAAATCTACTTCCGATGGCTGTTTTATTTTTTACATTCCTTTATAAACGTAAAATTCCTCTTATTTTTTGGTTTCAAATTCCCTATTTCCCTTGTAAATACTGGCTCCCGGCCAAAATGTTTGATAATAGGTACATAAGCGTCAAAAACGCGGGCAAAGCACCCGCCAAGAACGCTTGTAAATCCCGGCTCGTTCCACCAGCATAGGGCCCGTACTTGGTGAAGGGGCGGGGAGTTATCAAACAATTACGCAAGACACGAGCCAGTGTGCTCAAAGCCAAAAATAGGGGAGACATGGAGGTCTCCGACTAAAAACATGGAGGTATTATTATGAGAATTCAACACAACATTGCTGCATTAAATTCCTATCGTAATTTAACAGTGAACAACAGCGCGGTTTCCAAGAACCTTGAGAAGCTTTCTTCCGGTTACAGAATCAACCGTGCAGGCGACGATGCCGCCGGATTGGCCATTTCCGAAAAGATGCGTGCCCAGATTACCGGTCTGAAGACCGCCCAGAAGAATGCCAACGACGGTATTTCTTTGGTACAGACGGCCGAGGGTGCCATGACGGAAATCCACTCCATGCTGAATCGTATGGTAGAGTTGGCTGACCAGTCCGCGAACGGAACCTACGCTGACGAAGTAGACCGTGAGAACCTGCAGAAGGAAGTTGCATCCCTGAAAGACGAGATCAACCGTATCGCTGACAGCACGAACTTCAACGGAATCAATCTGTTGGATGGTTCTTTGTCTGCAAAGAGCGGTACCGACAAGGTCGTCATCAGCGGCGGCGGTGTAAGCAACAGCAAGTCTGCCGGTGCCAAGGGCGTATACGAAGCTGGCGCGGCATATGCAAGTGGTAATCTTGCATTGGAAGAAAATGATACGTTTGAATATACGGTGTCATTGGAAGATGGAACTTCCCATACTATCAAATTGACGGCCGCAAAGGATAATGCGGGCAATGTATCCAAATTGGTTGGTAGCAATGGCAGGGAATATGCCATCACGTCAGCAGGTTCTTCCGCATCAGCCGCTACGGTTGCAGAGATTGATGCAGCCATCAAACAGGAATTGGACAACACGTCCCTGGGTAAGGATTATAATATCACGGTTACTGGCGGCAAAGTGAAACTTGAAGCCATGAGCGAAGGTACGGATACCCCGAGGGTTTCCGCGATGGATGCGACATGGACGATAGCTGGTGCGAGAGCGACTAAAGTGGACATTGGTGTTGACGTTACCGAACCGTTGGATGCGGGACGTGAAATCAAGGCGGATTCCATTACTTTGTACAATGGTAAAAACTATGACGACGCAGTATTTACCATTAACGGACATAAGTTCGTTGTTATGCAGGATACGGCAGGTGTCAGCTTGGGAGAGAATGGTACGGATATGAACGCGACGTCCGGACTTGGTTCCGATGTTACCATTTTGATTTCCGACGGAACAAATCACGGTTTGGACTCGGCTGATGCAAACTTTAAACAAAACATTGCGAAGATTGCAGAGGTTACTGGATTGACCGTAACAGACGCGATTAGTGAAACGCCGACCACCAGCGACAATGGTATTGATGCTGGTGCTGGTATCCGTTTGAGTCGTGGTAAGGGTGACAATGGTGGACTGACCCTTCAGATTGGCGACACGTCCGATTCCTTCAACCAGATGAAGGTATCCGTAAGTGACATGCACACGAAGGCCATGGGCATTAGCGATATTGATATCAGCACGCAGGTTGGCGCACAGAGTGCCGTTGCCAAGATTAAGAACGCCATTAACTACGTATCCTCCACTCGTGGTGACTTGGGTGCCATCCAGAACCGTCTGGAGCACACCATCAACAACCTGAGCGTGACGACCGAGAACATGACCGCTGCCGAGAGCCGCATCCGCGACGTTGACATGGCAGAGGAAATGATGGCTTACACGAAGAACAACATTCTGGTTCAGGCTTCTCAGGCTATGCTTGCGCAGGCTAACCAGATCCCGCAGGGCGTATTGCAGTTGCTTCAGTAAGTCAGCGGTAACGTAATAAGATAATCACATAAAATTCAAAGGGGCGTACCTAACGTATGCCCCTTTATCCAGTAAAGCGTTATCTACATAGGCGGGGAATTTCGTCTCCGCGCTTTTACGAGATAAGTAACCTATTCGACAAATCAGGAGAATTTGAATGGCGAGGAAAGCAAGGATATCGCAGTGCATGATTGTAAAGGACGAGGAGGCGAACATCCGCCGCGCCTTGTCTTGGGGTAAAGGAATCGCCTGGGAACAAATCGTGGTAGATACGGGTTCCACAGATAAGACCGTAGAAATCGCAAAGGAAATGGGAGCAAAGGTGTTCCATTTCGAATGGTGCGACGACTTCTCGGCGGCAAAGAATTATGCGATTGAACAGGCGACCGGTGAATGGATTGCTTTTTTGGACGCGGACGAGTATTTCTCCAAGACGGACGCGCGCAAGATTCCCGAGATGATTAAAAAAGCTGAAACAGCTACCCAAAAAGGCGGCATCATCCATGCCCTTTGCACGGAGATGTTTCATTTGAATGATAAAGGGGAAGTGTTTTCTGTGGGGCAGCATTACCGCATATTCCGCAACATCAAAGAGTTGCGTTATTGTAACCGCATTCATGAAGCACTGCAGATGACAAACGGGACACAGATGCGTTGCGTAATGGTGAAAAATTTGCCTATCATGCACACGGGATACCAACAGTCTATTCGTGGCAAAAAAGGGGAACGAAACATTCCGCTTTTGAAAAAAGAATTAGAAGAAAATCCCGCGAATTATAATGCGTGGTCCTACTTAGGCGAGTCTTTTGCCGGAAGCGGGCAGACGCAAGAAGCATTGTCTTGCATGGGACGCGTCATCGAGCACGGGACGAGGCAGGCCATGGAGGATCGGGTAAACGCCGCCTTCGCGGTATGGTTTTCCGAAGCGTCTTTCTTGCCAGACGAGGAAATCGCATCCTACGAAGAGCGAGCCTGGAAATACTACGAACTCTTTTCGCGGACGGGGATCACATTCCCCGACGTGGAATTTTACATGGGCCGCTTTTTGTTGCGTATGGGAAAGGAAGAAGACGGGGTTCGTTTCTTTGAGCTCACCTTGGAAAAGCTGGAGCGTTATAAGGGAAGCTCCTCGTTGAAGGTACCAAGCCAGTTGGGTCTTATTTATAACGTCCTCCAGACTTGGTACAAGGAACATGGCGACGCTTCCAAGTCCGTATACTATGGCACGCTGTCCTTACGTTTCAACTGCCATCAGGATGAGACGCTGTCCACACTTTTATCAATGTTTCGAGACGACCCAAATACGACGTCGGAACAAGTCTTCGGCTTTTTAGCGGGACTGTATCATTTTGAAAACTTGAAAGATAAGCTGTTTGTTCTAAAAGCGGCTATGAAGATAGAATATAAGGAATTGGAAGAACAAGTCAGAAGCAACTTGTCCGAAGAAGAAAACACATAACCATTTCGTAACATAACAAAATTTTATTTTTTACAACTGAAAATGCTAGTAAAGAGAAGGCTTTTAAAAATTAAAAGCCTTCTCTAGTAAGGAAACAGAAACTTATCAAAAAATACGTATAAGAAAAAATACGTGAAATATGCTTGCTGTCAGGAAATGGAAGTCATATGAGAGAAAAACAAAAACAAGAGATTTTGGAAGTCTTTGAAACGCTTCATGCGGCGCATGAAGCGATAAAAAATGCCGCAGAGAAGGGAAATGTCCGGAAGGCATGCGATATGCTCGCAGAATGTCAGCAGGCGGCTGTTGCAGTGGGTACAAATATTGAGCAGTCCGAAGGAGAAGGACATGTGGCGGTTTCCTATTTGGAAGAATATTGTGAGGCGGTATTTCGCGCTTATGAGGAATTGGGAAAAGCCAATTACAGTGGCAACAAGGTATATAGGGGATTACGCAAGCAAATCGTAAAAGCGGAAAACGCGGCAAGAAATAATATATGCGTCAGAAAAGAAGTTGTTTTTTTCCCATATAAGGCAAGTATGTGGGATTCGCTAGAAAGCGTGTATCTTGCGGCAAAAGCCGATCCGAAATGCGATGCTTACTGTGTGCCGATTCCTTACTTTGATCTCAATCCCGACCATAGCTTCGGCACAATGCATTTTGAGGGCGGAGAATATCCAAAAGACATTGAGATAATAGACTGGCAGACCTATGACTTTGAAGAGAGAATGCCGGATGAAATATATATTCATAATGCTTATGATGATTGTAACTTTGTCACCAGCGTGCATCCGCGGTTTTATTCACGCAATCTGAAGAAATATACGGACAAGCTGGTATACATTCCATATTTTGTGCTGGATGAGGTTGAGCCGGATAACCAAAAGGCAACTGATTTCATAAGGCACTTTGTCTGGCTGCCGGGTGTCATCCTTGCGGATCGGGTTATCGTTCAGTCCGAAAAAATGAAACAGATTTACGTGAATGAATATCTGAAGGCAGCGAGAGAAAACGGTTTAAAAGGTAGGCATCTTGATAGGAGATATCTGGAACAGAAAATAAGCGGATCCGGTTCTCCAAAACTGGATAGGGTGCGGAGAATTAAAAAAGAGGATTTGGAGATACCCCGGGATTGGCTTAAGAATATTCAAAAAGTCAATGGCACATATAAAAAGATTATTTTTTACAATACAAGCATTGGTGCGTTGCTGGAGCATGGAGATAAGATGCTTAAGAAAATGGAACGTACATTTGAAATATTGAAAGAGTATAAGGATGAAGTGGCACTTTTGTGGCGTCCCCATCCACTGCTGACATCCACAATCCGCGCCATGCGCCCGCATTTATGGGCGGAATATAGCCGGATTGTGGAAAATTTCAAAGAGGAAGGTTGGGGAATCTATGATGACAGTGCGGATATTGACCGCGCGGTTCTTATAAGTGATGCCTATTATGGCGATAGGAGCAGCGTGGTACAACTTTGTAAAAAAAGAGAAATGCCTATTATGATACAGAATGTGGATGTATAAAAAGCTTACATAGAAGCGAAGGCCAGGTTATTCTTTATTATGATAAATAAAAAAGGTAGAAGACAAATGCGAGAGAAATCAGATGTTATGTATGTAGAAGGCAACGCAGGGGTTGAATATAACGGAAAGGTTTATTTTTCATCATTTAACCCCACTGGCTGCTTATTTTGTTTTGATATAGAAAAAGGGACGACTACATTTATAAAACAGTTTTCGGTAGAAATCAACCAGGGAATGTGTCATATAGATGCTTTTCTTTGCGAAAACAATGCTTGGTTTATTCCATGGGGTGCACGGAGACTGGTATGTGTAAATTTGGACAATTTTGAAGAGGAGTATTTTGAAATAGAAGGTCATGATTACGCAAACGAACATGCTTTTGTAGATTACTTGTCTTTTGAAGATGATAAACTCATTCTGATTCCTTGTGGACATAAGCTTGACACAATGGTAATCGTAGATTTAAAAAAACGTACTATAAAAGAATTCCCCCATGTGATTCCAAAAGGAAAATGCATTGGAGCTTATGTATGGAGAAATAAGCTACACTTTTTGTCGGTATATGGTGAAGAGATTTCTTTGTTTGATTTAAAGAAAATGGAAGTTAAACATTTATGTGAGGAAGTTGAGGGAGATGCTTGGAAGTATTCTTCTCTGATTCAAAATGGTTCAATTGTATACTTAATTCCCCGTGAAGCAGACAATGTTCAGGTTATTGATCTTTGTACTAATGTACGGAGACCGATTATGCTTCCGTTCTCAGAAGAGCAATTTTTGAGTGGAATATCGATTAATGGCGGTGTATTGCTGTTTGCGTGTTGCTATGGCGACGAAGTTTCTTTAAATAAGAAAGTAACAGACCGGGGTATGATTCGATGCTTGAAGATTCATAGCAAAGAGAACCATATGGAGACTTGTAAATTTCCACATGGTCGTTCAACGAAATTTCAATATTATATGAGAAAAATATATTCAGAGCAAGAGCAGAGCCGCCAGTTAATTATGGTGAGTGATGGGAATTTATTTCAAATTGACGAAAATGGATACATTGTAAATACTTGGGATTATAGCATGGAAATTGCTTCGGATTGGTTAAAACCAAAGCTTGACCGTCGGATAGCCATGCAGGATATCCGAAGACATAATCCTGAAGTAATTATGGAAAGCGAGGGACTTCGCTTAGGGGATTTTATGCAGGCACTTATAAAAGGGTAATCGCTAGATGACGCTGGAGGAGAATCAAGATGCATAAAAATACATTGTTAATACATATAGGCACACCTAAAACCGGAAGTAGCAGCATACAACACTTTTGTTATCAGAATAATGAATTGCTGATGTCTTATGGATGGTGTTATCCACGATTTGAGGATTTTTTTAATAAGCAGTATCACGAAATAAACGGAGGCGTATTTTGCTATCCGGATGAGTTTCACCTTATGGATAAAAATCATCCTCGTTGGGAAGCGATTTGGGACAATATACTTCACTATTTAAAATCATATAGTGTACTTTTATCAAATGAAGTGTTTTGGTATCATGAGAATAGGAAATTATTAAAAGAAGCTGTAAAGAGATGGGAAAATGTAAAAGTATTAGTATATTTAAGAAGGCAGGATTTGTATTTTGAATCACTCTACATGAACCTTATAAGAGAAGGTGAGACAAAGAGTTTTAATGAGTGGATGAATATTTTTCTGAGCGGGAATTATAAAACTCCAGACACGGAGCATATAGAAACCATTAATTATTTGCAAGAGTTGAGGGATATAGAGGAACTCGTTGGAATTGAAAATATGCATGTCCGAACATTCGACAAAACTCGGTGGAGACATGGAAGTTTAATAGAAGATTTTATGGATGTGTTAGGAATCAAGGGAATAAACGAAAGGGAAATTACGGAGGATGTCATTGAAAACAGAGCTTTATCGATGGAAAAACTGGAGTTATACCGTGAGCTGAACCGAAGCATATCACAAGGAGAACGTAATGCGTGGGGCTTTTTTAGATCATCAGGGACGGCCAAACTGGACGCTTTATTTTATCCAGACATGGATGGAAAGAAAAAATATCTGTTGATGAACTCGGAACAGAGGAAGGAAATCTGGAAAAGATTTAAAAAGGAGAACGAAGAGATCGCATCCAGGTATCGGGATGGAAAAGAGTTGTTCGAATACAAGATGCCTGACGGAGTAGTTTGGCAGCCAATGCTTTCGGACATGCAGAGAGAAATGGTAAAATCGGCTTTTAAACTTCATCTGAAGGAATATGCAGAAATGCACAGATATAGTGTGCTGCTTACGATACGGGCTTTGTGCGGTGACCGGCGGCTGGCTCTTTATGGGATTGGCAAATGCGGGAAGGAGATTCTTGAAAAATACATTCTTCCGTTTGAGATTGTGATTGATAACGATCCACATAAGGGCACGCAAGTACCGCCGGGATTGGAAGTCATCTCATCGGACGAGGTTGAGGACTGGAAGAGTATGTTTTTTGTAATTGCCATACGGGATTCTGATGAAATCGAGATGCAGATGAAAGGGCATCATCTTATAAGAAATAAGGATTATGTATTAGGTATCGACTTTTTTGAATTGGTAAATTGGGATATGAGTAAGTTTCGCTGAAGATAATTGAAGATGGTTGAAGGAAATAAAAAATAGTTGAAGATAGAGGAAGGAGTTTTGATGAAGGAAAATACTAAGATAACCGTTGTGATTGCGGTACGTAATATGCCGGAAACTTTGAGCAGGGCGATAGAAAGTGTATTGAATCAGACTTATCCATATAAGGAATTGATTGTGATGGATGGGGCTTCTACGGATGATACGGTTGACGTTATCAGAAAATATGAAGATCAACTGGCATATTGGGTGTCCGAACCGGATCGCGGCCCTTCGGATGCAATTTCAAAGGCTTTGCCTCATGCAAGCGGCGAATTGATTGGGTTTTTAGGAGCGGATGACTGGTATGAACCATATGCCCTTGAACTTGTGGCGGCAGCATATCAGGAATCACACGCGGATCTATGCTATGGAAATATGATGACGCGCGATGGTGATATATGTGAGCTTAAGAATCTGAAAAAGTTCAGCCCTGACAAACTCTTTATGGAGGGAACGCAGTGGATAGGCGCCGTATGCGCGTTTGTAAAGAAAGAGCTGCTAGAAGCAAATTACAAAAAGAAAAATGACGTGCTTTTGACAGATTATCTGTTTTTCTTGCGGCTATATGCGGAGGGACGCAAGTTTGCACATATCGGTGATGACCGGCACATTACGAACTTTTCCATAGGCGGCAGAACCACGGCCGGCATTTATCGTGCCATTCGTGATACCGAGGTAGTGCGAAAACAGTTTCTCGAAGAGTATCCCCATATGCGTGAGCAGTATGCGAAATACGCAGAACGTATGGAGAAAGCATATGCCATGGGAATCGCGGATTACTATAGACAAGTTCTAAGCAAAGAACAGTATAGGGAATATGTGAAAGAACTTCCGTGTTCTAATGAAGATTGTATTTTGTTTGGTTCGGGGAAACAAGGGCAGGCTTGCGCAAGGCTGATGAGAATATTCAATATCAAAATGGAATGTTTTGTTGATAATGACAGTTTAAAGTGGGAGCAGGAAGTCGAAGGGCTTCCAATTAGGAGTCCGGAAATTTTGAAAGAGGCCGCCAACAAATGCGTGGTGGTGACGCCGTCCTGGGATTTTGAGGACCAGATTATGGAACAGCTCTATGCCATGGGAATTGAAAAAAGGTGCAGCATAATACATTATTCGGATATTGCAATCCAAGTATACCGCGTATTGGGTGAAGATGTGTTGGATGACGCATGGAATAAAGGACTGATATCTTAGGAGAGAGATGATGATTATTACAAGAACACCATTACGTATATCTTTCTTCGGTGGCGGTACGGATCTTCCTGGTTATTATTTAAAACATGAAGGTGAAGTTCTGTCAACGACGATAGATAAATATTTATATATCACTTGCAGGCATATGCCGCCTTTTTGGGATTACAAGCATAGATTCGTGTATGGTTCGAAAACAGAATGCGTATCAGATATAGAAGAGATTGAGCACCCTTCTATTAGGGAGACACTTCGTTTTATGAATATAGATTACGGCGTGGACATGCACTATAATACGGACATTCCGGCCAAATCGGGAATAGGATCAAGTTCTTCATTTACGGTTGGGCTATTAAATACCTTGAACGGGCTTGAAGGAAGAATTTCATCGAAACGTCAACTGATGCGCGACAGCATTTATATTGAGCAGAACATGATCAAAGAGCCGGTTGGGGCGCAAGATCAGACCGCGGCGGCATATGGAGGCTTTAATCACATTGTTTTTCGACAAAATGGGGAGATTGAAGTGATGCCGATAACAATACACGAGGATAGAATAAAAGAGCTGAATGATTCCCTGCTTTTAGTTTTCACCGGGTTTCAGAGATATTCCAAGAATATTGAAAAAAAGAAAATAGAACGAATCAATGAAAATATAAAACATCTTGATACAATGAAGCGGTATGTTTCGGACGCTCTGGCAATCCTTAATTCAAATGAGGACATACTTGAATTTGGTTCACTTCTGAATGAAACGTGGAAAATGAAGAAGATGCTTGCAGACAATGTGACCGATGAAAGAATTGATGCAATGTACCGTGCGGGGATGGAAAATGGCGCCGTGGGCGGAAAGCTATTAGGAGCAGGCGGAGGCGGTTTTATGTTGTTCTTTGTGTCAAGAGAGAAGCGTGAAGAACTAAAGAAAGCGATGAGGGATTATGTCTGCGTACCTTTTCGGTTTGAAAATTCTGGAAGCCAGGTGATTTATTATACTCACGGCGGATGAAATCTGACAAGCAGGAGGATGAAAGAGGTTGAGAAAAAGTCTAAAAGGTCTAAAAAGTCTAAATGTAAGGGATAGGTTTTTTTATGAATTATACGACAAGGTAAAATCCGGAGAGGACATTTCCCTGGTCAGTACGGATCTTGGAGCTCCCAGTCTGGATGACTTTCGGCGGGATTTTCCACAGCGATTTATCAGCGTGGGGATTGCCGAACAAAATGCCATTGCCGTGGCCGGGGGACTTTGCCTTGCCGGAAAAAAAGTTGTCACCTATGGGTTAAACCCTTTTCCGGTCACCAGGGCTTTTGACCAGATTCGAAATTTGATGGCCTCCCTCGAACTGCCCATTACCGTTGCGGCGTTGAAAGCGGGAACCGCAACGGCTGAGGCTGGAATATCGCATATGGCCCTGGAAAATATATCGCTGCTCCGCACATTAAAAAATGTCAGGATTATCAGTCCGTCAGACGAAACCATCTCAAAGATGGCGGTGGATGAGATAATAAGAAGGCCTGCGCCGCGATATATACAGTTCGATCCATTTATCACGGACGCACTTTATGATGAGACGGAAATTGATTATAAAAAGGGGTTTGCCCTAAGTGGTCCTGAGAGTGATGTTGCAATTGTGGCTATGGGGATATGGGCTCACAAGTTGAAAAAAGAGAATCTGCCGTACAGACTTATTGACTGCTTCGCACTGCCGCTTTGCGAAAAAGAGTTCTGTGACGAACTGAAACAATATAAGCGGATCATAACCATCGAAGATGGTATAGACTGTGGCGGCATCGGGAGTATGACGCTGGAAATTTTAAATGATTTTGGTGTGGCCATTCCAGTGGAACGTATGGCACTTAAGTTCGGCAACGGATATCCCCGTGTATTTTCGGATCGAAATCTGATTTTTGAGCAGGAAGGTCTTACACTGGACAATCTTAAGAAAAAACTGGAAGGCGGGGAATCATAATGACGGAAGCAAGAACATGTGCGGTAACGGCATGTGATGAAATAAAAAGCTATTATGAAAAGTCCTATAAAATGCGACAAAGGTTTATTGAACTTTTTTCCAATTTAGGATTTGGTCATCTGACGACGGCATTCTCTGAGACGGAGATTCTAATCGCGTTGTTTGAAAAGGTAATGCGGTTTGATAAAGATGGGAAGCCGATAGACCGATTTGTTTTAAGCAAGGGACACGGAGCCGGAATGGTGTATCCGATTCTGGAAGATATGGGGATATTTTCGAAGGAAGAAATCGATGAAATGGTGCAAATTGGCGGGGATTTGACAAAGATACGTGAATTTGTATATCCGGGATTCGAGTTTTATGGCGGTTCCCTTGGTATTGGAATCGGTATGGCGGCCGGTCTTGCATTGGGTCTTAAGCAAAATAGGAAGGACAGTATCGTTTTCTGTCTGTGCGGAGATGCGGAATGCTATGAGGGATCCGTGTGGGAGGCGATGCTTTTTGCGGCACATAATCGGTTGAATAACCTTGTAATAATCGTGGATCGGAATTATCTAGGTGTATCTGATTTTACGGAAAACATGTGCGCTTTCGAACCGTTTGCAGATAAGTGGAGAAGCTGCAATTGGGATGTCCGCGAAATCAACGGACATTCTTATGAAGAATTGTTTGACACGTTAGTGAATGTTTACAAGAGACCGTCCTCCAAACCGCTATGTATCATAGCGGATACCGTGAAAGGGAAAGGAGTTGGCGACTTATGCAATATTCCGTTAAAGCATGGCTATATGCCGACGGGAGAAAATGCTGATAATACAATGAAGAAACTGGAGCGATTTGGTATATGAGTGTGAATAAAACGGATTTACTACTGATTCATCCCAATGATCAAAAGGCCGTCTATGGGGACACGATAAAATATACGGCATGCGAGCCGCCGTATTGGTGCGCGGTAGCGGCGCAATACTGTCTTGATAAGGGACTGCTGGTTCGGATTGTGGATGCTGAAGCGGAGGATTTATCCGCCCGGCAGGTGGCAGATAAGGTAAAGGAATATGCCCCGGCGTTGACGGGAATTTTTGTCACCGGGACAAATCTTTCCGCGTCCACGCAGAAAATGCCAGGAGCGGATGCAACCTGCAAGGCGATAAAGGAAATGGGAAACTATCCGATTTTTTTATGGGGACTCCATCCTTCGGCACTGCCAGAACGAACCTTAATGGAAAATGACGCTGATTATGTCGTGACGGGTGAAGGGTTTGAGACGATTGTAAATCTTACACGTTTTCAAAGGGGTGAAGACGTATCGTTTACGGCGGAGTCACTTGGTGGTTTGTGCTATCGAAAAGCTGACAGCATTGAACGTTTTGGTACTTCGAAACTGCTTGATACGGTACAGATACCAATGCCGGCATGGGGGCTGCTTCCTATGGAAAAATACATGCCGCATAATTGGCACGTCATGGGAGATGACAGACCAGAGGATGCAAAGGGAAGGTATGGCGTTATTTCCACATCAATAGGGTGCCCCTTCAACTGCTCCTATTGTGCCATATCGGCATTGTTTGGCACAAAGAGACTGCGGTTTTGGGATATTGACCGGGTGATGGATGAGTTCGAACGTCTGGTAAATGTATATAATGTGAAATACATAAAGATTCTGGATGAATGTTTTGTATTGAAAAAGGATTATGTGAGTGAACTTTGTGACAAGCTTGCAGAGAAAAAATATGATTTGAATATCTGGGCGTATGCCAGGGTGGACACCGTGGATCAAGAGATATTGGAAAAGCTGAGAAAAGCGGGAATCCGATGGCTTGCATATGGAATTGAAAGCGCGGATGCGGACGTTCTCTCTGAGGTGTCAAAAGCACAGTATACCGCTGACAAGACAAGGACGGTCATGCAGTGGACAAAGGATGCCGGAATCAATATACTTGCGAACTTTATGTTCGGACTGCCCGACGATACAAAGGAGTCCATGGAAAAGACGTTGAGACTTTGCAGAGAGGTCAATCCTGAGTGGATCAATTTTTATGTGACAATGCCGTATCCGGGATCAAAAGATTACTTTACGGCCGTGAAAAACGGAAAAATTAAAAATGACCGTTGGATTGAATATGCACAGTATAGTTATGAATGTCGTCCCGCCGGAGGAAAATATCTGACCCCGAAGGAAATCCTTGCATTCAGGGATTATGCGTTTAACGCCTTTTTCGAGGGGAATGACAGATATTTTGACATGATACGGCAGAAGTTTGGCCAGCAATATGTAGACAGTATTAAGGACATCACCAAGAATAAACTTCGCAGGAAGTTGCTAGAAGATGAAAGTGATATTTCTATATGACGAGTATGAAGAACATGGATAAGCAAAGTAAAATATATGTCGCAGGACATACAGGACTCGTAGGTTCCGCCATTGTCCGAGAGTTGAAAAAGCAGGGATATGGCAATCTTCTTATCATGCGGCATAAAGAACTTGATCTTCGGGATCAACAAGCAGTAAATGACTGGTTTAAAAAGGAGATGCCGGAATTTGTGTTTCTTGCGGCCGCGACGGTAGGCGGGGTTGTCGTAAACGACCGGTTTCCGGGGATGTTCTTTTATGACAATATGACAATCGGCACGAACGTGATTCATGCGGCATATGAAAATGGCGTGAAAAAACTTCTGTATCTTGGAAGCAATTGCATCTATCCAAGGGAAGCACCGCAGCCCTACAAGGAGGAATCACTCCTGACAGGGCTTCCTGAAAAAACAAACGAGGCGTATGCCATCGCGAAGATTGCCTGCGTGAAGATGTGTGAGTTTTATAACCGCCAATATGGGACGAACTTTATTTCTTGTATGCCTTGCAGCGCCTATGGCCCCGGAGATAATTTTGATCCGGAAGGCTCCCACGTCGTGCCGGCATTGATTCGAAAATTTCATGAAGCAAAGAAATCAGGCGCTTCCGAGGTAGTGATGTGGGGAACCGGGAAACCGTATCGGGAATTCATATACATTGATGATATTGCAAAAGCAGCGATATTTTTGATGAATCAATATTCTGGAAATGAACCGGTTAACATAGGCACGGGAACGGAATATACCATAGGAGAGTTGGCGGAAATCATAAGGCGTGTGGTCGGATTCGAGGGAGAAATCGTTCATGATACGTCGAAACCGGACGGAATCCCTAAGAAACTTCTGGATTCCTCAAAGATTTTTTCACTTGGATGGAGACCTGAAACAGATTTTGAATCTGGTATTCATATCACGTATGAGGATTTTGTGAAACATGAGAAAAATTACATTGAAAAGGGAGGAAAATTACGATGAGCAAAATACTTGTGACAGGCGGAGCGGGATATATCGGGTCGGTGCTGGTTCCCATGCTCCTTGACAAAGGACACGACGTGACCGTGGTGGATAACTTCTACTATAATCAGCCAACTCTTCTTGACCAGTGCATCAGGGAAGGATTTCACATTGTACGTGGTGACGTCCGTGACAGGGAACTGATGAAAAGCTTGATGGAGGATAAGGACTATATCATTCCCCTTGCGGCCATGGTAGGGTTTCCTTTATGTAAAAAGGATGAGACGGCGGCAAAAACCATCAATCTTGATGCCGTCCGTATGATTATTGAATTGAGGCGGCCCGATCAGAAAATCATTTATCCATGTACAAACAGCGGATATGGTGTCGGGCAGGGAGACAAGTTCTGTACCGAGGATACGCCAATGAACCCCATATCGCTCTATGGAATTACGAAATCAGAGGCAGAAAAGGCCGTGCTGGATTCCGGCAATTCCCTCACCTTCCGCTTTGCAACGGTGTTCGGGGCTTCCCCTCGCATGAGGCTGGATCTTTTGGTTAATGACTTTGTATACCGGGCGGTCTTTGATAAAACTGCCGTAATCTTCCAAGGGGAATTCAAGCGGAACTATATCCATATCAGGGATGCTGCTGCTGCTTTTGTTTTTGCTATTGAGCACTTTGAAGAGATGAAGGGGAAGCCGTATAACTGTGGATTGTCGTCGGCGAACCTTTCAAAAATCGAGTTATGCGAAAAGATCAAGGAGCATCTACCGGATTTTGTATATCTGGAAGCTCCGGTAGGCGAAGATCCGGATAAAAGAGACTATATCGTTTCTAATGAACGTTTGGAGAAAGCAGGATGGAAGCCAAAGTATTCTCTTGATGATGGGATAGAAGAACTGATTAAGGTATATACGGTTATTAAGAAGAACCAGTATTCAAACATCTAAACGGAGGGACAATGGAATCTGTAGCTGTGACGATACGTGTATGTCTGCCAATTTATATCATGATTGCGGTTGGATATATGGCAAATAGACGCGGCATGGTAAGCCGGCTTACACGAAAAGAGCTAAATACAAGTGTTTTTCGTATTTTTCTCCCGCTACTGCTCTTTGAGAATATGTATACCTCGCATTTGGATGTGAGCAACATAAAGGTACTTTTGTTTGCAGTTGCAAGTGTGATTCTTATATTCCTGATATGCCATGCGGTTATTTTTCACGTGGTTGGAAACAAGTCAATGGCGGCAACGATGGTACAGGGAATGTATCGGAGCAATTTTGCACTTCTTGGAATTGCACTTACGGAGACGCTGTACGGTTTGGGAGAAACGGAAGTCACGGGAATGCTTGTGGCGGTAATTATACCGTTGTACAACGTACTTGCAGTGATACTTTTTGAAAGCAGCTGCCAGAACGAGAAAACCGGGATGGGAAGGATTGTGAAAGGAATCTTGAAGAACCCGCTGATTTTATGGACATGCATAGGATTGGCTTTCAACCTTCTTCATATCAGTATTCCGGTTGCAGTTAACAGTGCGGTGGTATCCCTGGGACAAGTTGCGACACCACTGGCACTGTTTGTGATGGGAGGGAATTTTGAGGCTGCAAAGACAAGAAAGAATAGGAAGCCATTAATGGCCGTATCAATGACGAGACTTATCATAGTACCGGTTTTGTGCACGGCCATGTCCGTCGTTTTAGGTTTTAGAGGAAAATCGCTATATGCATTATTTCTGATGTATGCGACGCCGACTGCCGTTGCATCTTACGCGATGGCATCGTCGATGGGAGGCGATGAAGATCTCGCTGGAGAGATTGTTCTTGTGACAACGGCGGTATCCATGGTTTCTATTGGGATTGGTGTTTATGTGCTCACCGCGTTGCGGCTCATATGAAACAAGGATGGAGGAAAAATGCTAAACATACCATTAATGCAAAACAATATTGACAAGGATGATCTAAATATATTGATTGATTTTTTACAGTCATCGGATCGGTTTACGAATGGTCCGAAGGTGCGTGAATTTGAAGAGGCATGGTCGCAGTGGCTGGGCGGAGGATACTACTGCGTGTTCGTCAATTCCGGCTCCTCCGCGAACTATATCACGATGGCGGCACTTAAGGAGAAGTACGGGGATGGTGAGATTATTGTTCCTCCGATCGGATGGACAAGTGATATCGCCTCGGTCATCACGGCCGGCTTCAAGCCGGTATTTGCCGACGTAAATCTCCATAATCTCGCCATCAACGAGGATGAGATTGAATCAAAAATCACCGGTAACACCAGGGCAGTATTGTTGACTCATGTATTAGGATATAACGGTCTGTCGGACAAAATTATGGATTTATGCAAAAGCAAAAATATTATCTTGATTGAGGATACCTGCGAGTCCCATGGGGCGGTCTTTAGAGGGCAAAAATGTGGCTCTTTTGGAGACATTTCCAATTTTTCTTTTTACTATGCACATCATATGAGCACGATTGAAGGCGGCATGATTTGCACAAAGGATAAAGAACTGTACCGTCTGATGAGGATGATTCGTTCCCACGGCATGCTCAGGGAATGTAGTGACGAAAGCTATATGGCGGAAATTGCGAAGAAATACCCTGAAGTTCATCCGGAATTTATCTTCACCGTGCCGGGATTTAACATGAGGAGTACTGAGTTGAATGCTGTGCTTGGATTAAATCAATTAAAACGTCTGGATGCCAATGTGGAAAAAAGAAGAAAAAACTACGATTTGTTTATAAACAATCTGGATGGTGGCAAGTATTATACGGATTTTGCACATGAAGGAAACAGTAATTACGCTTTTGTCGTTATGCCGCACGCGTCCGTGACCGGTTTGTATGACAGAATGATTCAGGGATTTCGTGATGAGAATGTGGAATTCAGAAGAGGCACGGCCGGCGGCGGTAACATGATAAGGCAACCCTATATAAGAAAACGATATCCCCATATTAGTCCTGCCGATTATCCGAATGCGGAATATATCCATGAAAATGGCGTGTACATAGGCAATTATCCTGACCTGCCAAAGGAGAAGATAGAAGGATTATGTGAGATGCTAAATTCTTTGTAATAGGATGTTTTGAATCTCGATGAAGGAGGATGTCTGATGATAGCGGTTATTATGGCAGGTGGAAAGGGAACGCGCATTTCTTCTGTTACTTCAGACGTTCCCAAGCCGATGATTCCTATAAATGGAATGCCCGTGATGGAGTATCAGATCGAGCGTTTAAGAACGCAGGGAATAAGGGACGTCATCATTACCGTATCACATAAAAAAGAAGTGATAATGGATTATTTTGGAGACGGGAAAAAATTATCGCGGGTAACGGGAAAGCCTTTTGATGTCAATATTTCATACTATGAGGAGGATGCTCCCCTTGGAAATGCAGGGGCTTTGTTTCGGCTGAGGGATTGGCTTAAGGAAGATTTTTTGCTCATCAATGCCGATGTGGTATTTGATATTGACATAGAAGGATTTGTTGATTTTCATAAAAACATGGGCGGACTTGCAACATTATTTACACATCCCAACAACCACCCGTTTGATAGTGGATTACTTTTTGTAGATAAGGACAAAACATTAACCGCATGGCTCTCCAGAGAGGATGCGCGGCCTGAGTATTACAAAAATAGGGTAAACGCCGGTATTCATATCATGACTCCTAAAATTCTTGATATCACAAGGGAGCGATTTATAAAAGAATATGGACAACTGCCTGAGAAGATTGACTTGGATAGAGATTTGTTAAAGCCTCTTGCCGGAACCGGAATGGTGTATTGTTATGACAGTTGCGAATATGTCAGGGACATGGGCACTCCAAAACGGTATGAACAAGTTTGCCGTGATATGGCATTGGGAAATATCGGCATAAAGAATCTTCAAAAAAAACAGAGAGCAATTTTTCTTGACAGAGATGGAACGATAAATAAAGAGGTGGGAATTCTTAGTAATATTGACCGATTTGAGCTTCTCCCGGGTGTCGGCGAGGCAATTCAAAAGATTAATCAGTCAGGCTATCTTGCAATCGTCATCACAAATCAGCCAGTGATTGCAAGAGGAGAATTATCCTATGAAGGATTGGAAGAAATTCACAATAAAATGGAAACACTTTTGGGAAAAGAGGGGGCATACCTTGACGGCATTTACTACTGTCCGCATCATCCCCACAGCGGATACGAGGGCGAGGTCAGGCAATTAAAGGTAGACTGTGCCTGCCGAAAGCCCAAGCCGGGGATGTTGTATGCGGCGGCGGAGGCGTTCCACATAGATTTAAAAAGATCGTGGATGATAGGGGACGGAGAACGTGACATTGCCGCAGGGAGAAGCGCGGGTTGTAAGACAGCCTTGATAGGAAGGGAAGCTTTTGGACAAGATATGAGCGTGGATTCATTGTCAGAAGCAGTTCTGATGATGCTGGATGAGAAAAAATGAAGGACTCGTTATCGGACGCGGTTTGGATGATACTGGGAGGAGAGAACGTGAAGGATGCGTGATTCATGGAAATACATAAACGACTTGTTTGTCAGATATCCCAAGCTGGAAGAAACAAGAGGCGATTTACTGGACGCGTATGAGCTGCTCAGGCGGTGCTTTGAGGCCGGGAACAAACTGCTTGTTGCGGGAAACGGAGGCTCGGCGGCAGATGCAGAGCATATCGCGGGAGAATTAATGAAAGGATTTTTGTGTAAACGTCCCCTTTCAGAGGAGTTGCGACATCGTTTTGCTGAAATAGAACCAATAAAAGGCCGGGAAATATCAGAGCGGCTTCAGGGCGCGTTGCCGGTTCTGCCACTAACGTCACAAGATGCGTTATCCACAGCCTTTTTAAATGATATGGACGTTGAAAACATATTTGCACAGAAGCTTTTAGGTTATGGCAAAAAGGGGGATGTTTTCCTGGCGATTTCAACAAGCGGCGATAGTGAGAACATCATTCATGCGGCAATTACGGCAAGGGCCTTGAATATAAAGGTAATCGGGCTGACGGGAAGTACGGGCGGCAAACTGAAAAGCTACTGCGACGTGCTAGTGAAAGTGCCTGAAAGTGAAACCTATAAGATTCAAGAGTTGCATTTACCAATTTATCATAGTTGGAGCTTGATGCTTGAAGAATATTTCTTTGGCATGGGAGAATGAAGAATATTTTTTTGATATGGGAGACTGAACATGTATGAGCCACGAATTACGGTAATGATTCCGGTATTTAATATGCAGGGGACGATTACCAAGGCCATAGACAGCTTTTTTAGGCAGGATTATAAAAACAAGGAACTCTTGGTTTTGGACGGAGGCTCGACGGATGACACCGTGAATCTCATAAAACAATATGGCGGTTCCGTTGATTATTTTGTATCACAAAAAGATGGCGGGCCGTCCGACGCAATGGCAAAAAATTTAAAATATGCCACGGGCGACCTGGTTGCAATACTTGGAGCAGATGACTGGTATAACCAGGGTGCTCTTACGGCAGCGGCAAATACGTATAGGAAACACCAGGCCGACGTTCTTTATGGAGATTGCTGTTGTATACATTCTACTGGTGAAAGAGTGATCAAAAGTGCAAAAAACAAGGTGTTGGAAGACTTATATTATTATAATGCCGTCTTTACCAATGCCGCCTTTGTAAAAAAAGAATTGTTAGAGAAATATTATGAACAATACTGGCGGAAAAATAAGGAGAGAATCCATATTTCCACAGATCATTATCTTTGGCTTCTTCTTTATCATCAGGGAAAGCTTTTTGAATATATAGACTCAAGGGATGCTCTGACCAATTATTCGGTTTCAGGAAGATCCGCGGAAAAAGAGTATGAGGGCTGCATGGATGATGCAGAGATATTTCGGCTGGTTGTCGGAAATGACAGTGAAGCCGTAAAAAAATATTTACCCAAATTCAAAAGATATTTTGCGGCGCGTACTATCTTATATTATGAAGATACCATGGCAAAAGAAGATTTTGAACTTGAACTTAAGAAATACCTGCCAGAAGGGGAACGTTATGTGATTTTTGGCACGGGACATATCGGAAATAAGGCAGAGCGGTTGGTGAGGCTTAGCAACGGGAAACTGGAATATTTTGTTGACAATAACTATGTCGCCAATACGGGAGACTATTTGGGTTACAAGATTTGTTCGCCGGAAAGGATAAAACAAGAGAAAAACCTATCTGTCATTATTTCTGCATTGGGGTGTGAAAATGCCATAATGAACCAACTGAAAGAGATGGGACTGGATGCTTCCATAAAGGTTATAGATTATTCTGATCTATGTGAGAACATACAAAATACGCTAGGTGTGGAGATTCTGACGGATGCATGGAAAAGGGGCGTTATCAGGTAGAATGGAAGAAAGGAAGAAACTCTATATAGCGGGGGCACATTCCCGTTCCCGTACTTTGAAATCATACTTGAATTATCTTTACCCGGACGTGGAGGTTTTGGCCTATCTCGTCAGTGAGGAATTACAAGATGAAAATCCTGATTTCATTGATGGAATTCCTGTTTTTCCTATTGTATATGGCAAGCAAAAGCAGGCCGTGGATAAAGATTCTCCGGTTTATCTCGGCACACGGGGGATAAATCATTCCAAGTTAATGAAAGAATTGTCGGCGGCAGGCTTTTCTGAAATCATTCCGGTGACGGTGGACATGGATATGGAGCTTCGCAATGCATATATGGAAAAATGGTATCGGGAGCAAGGAAGAGAATTTATTCTTATAGATGATCTTTAGTTACTATTCACGGGGCTGTGCGCTCCGCCGCACAGTCTCCGTCCGATAAAGCAATGATGTCGATTAGGCATTATGGAACCATAAAGAAATAGGTATAAAACAAGAACAATAGGCGGGTGTATGAAAGAAAACAAAACGGCGAGAATTTATGTGGCAAGTTCTATTTATGACAAGCCATTAAAGGGAGAAAGTTATAGTCCGAGGAAAGACGAGGCTGTCTTACAAGTTGGAGCCGCATTGACGGATCAGAGGATTTATAGCGGGGTAATGACAGATGATACGGGTGAGAATATTTCGAAAAAAAATCAACAGTATTGTGAACTGACGGGGCTATATTGGATATGGAAAAATGCCAGGGAAGATTATGTCGGGATGGTACAGTACCGCAGGCATTTCCTCTTGCCGGAAAACTGGCTGGAAAGAATGATAGAGAATGACATCGATGTGATTTTGCCGGTACCGCTTTATGTTGCCCCGTGCCTTTCTAAGAATTATAGAGAGCGACACATAGCGTCGGATTGGGATTTTTTGATGGAACACATCCGGAAAAACCTTCCCGCGGAATACGAGCCGGCAACGAAATTTTTTGACGGGAGCCTATATTCACCATGTAATATGCTGATTGCTAAAAAGCCTATCTTTGATGAGTTATGTTCGTGGCTGTTTCCGATTTTGGACGCGGTGGCCGCGCATATCGGGCGAAAGGAAGACAAGTACCAGAACCGTTACCCGGGCTTTATGTCGGAGAGGCTTATGACTTATTTTTTTGAGGGACGAAAACGTCAATATAACGTAGTATATGCAAATAAAAACTTTTTGATTTGAGGGCGGAAGGCATCATGAATATCAAGAGTGATTTTAAAAAATATTGCGCAATCGTAGGATATGGCATAGGGCAAGATTATAATAAAATGAAACGGCTTTTTGACGGGAAATTGGCATTTGATTATCTGGCTGACAAGAAATGGGAAAATTCAGATGTTGAAGAATATGACGGGATTCCAATTATACGGTTACATCAATTGAGACGGATGAAGGGGGCTTTAATTGTCCTATTTCCGAGGTTCGCTTCGGTCAGGAAGGTTATTTTACGGGAGTTGGAAGACGTGGAATCCGAGATATGTTATGTCCATGACATATTTCCCACGGAGCGTTGTATCCGAAGCGAGGAACTGATTGCGCTACTTCCTAATACGGTATTTATGGATGATTTTCAAAACAAGATTGTATATGACGAGACGATTCCTGCTAATATCAGGATTTTTTTCACGGGCAGAAACAGCGTGGTTAGGATAGGCGGTAATCTGTCCGTTAACCATCTGGATATTTATTGTGAAGATGATGGGAATTGTACGATTGGCAAGCGAACGTCCGTGGAAGGGGCAGAACTTTATGTTGCAGGAGCTAAACTGCAATTAGGGGAAGATTGTATGCTTTCCCGCGGGGTCAGGGTACGTACACATGATCTTCATCATATTTTTGATAGGTCGACCCATAAAAGAGTGAATTATGCGCAAGACGTGGTGATTGGAAATGGAGTTTGGATTGGTCAGGAGGCGGTTCTTCTTGCCGGTTCAAAGATTGGTACGGGCTCTATAGTTGGAGAAAGGGCGGTAACGTCTTCTGCTTTTGGAGAACATGTAATTATTGCAGGATGTCCGGCTAAAGTAATCAGAGAAGACATATGCTGGAGCAGAGACGGCACCGGATTTTTTAACCATGAACGGTTGGAAGAATGTATTGATGACACTGGATTTAGATATATAAATGAGAGTGATTAGTGAGTAAGATTAGTGATGACAGGAGATGAGAATGATGAATTTTGAATCAATGGCCTCTGGTGCCGATTATGGCAGTCTGGACAAGTTAGAAGCGGAAGCCATATATATTATGCGGGAGGTCGTAGCGGAGTGCGAGAAGCCGGTGATGCTTTACTCCATTGGAAAAGACAGCTCTGTCATGCTGCACCTTGCATTAAAGGCCTTCTATCCGGAGAAACCGCCGTTCCCATTTATGCATATCGATACAACATGGAAGTTCCAGGAGATGATTACCTTTCGTGATCGGATGGCAGAAAAGTATAGCCTGAACATGATTGTCTATACCAATGAAGACGGTGTGAAAAACGGAATCAATCCCTTTGATCACGGGGCGGCATATACGGATATCATGAAAACGGAAGCTTTGAAGCAGGCTCTTACGAAATATGGATTTACCGCGGCATTTGGCGGCGGCAGAAGAGACGAGGAGAAATCAAGGGCAAAAGAACGGGTCTTTTCTTTCCGAAACAGTGCGCAGGCCTGGGAACCGAAGAACCAACGCCCGGAGCTATGGAAACTTTATAACACTCATATGAAAACGGGCGAGAGTATACGGGTTTTTCCACTTTCTAATTGGACGGAAAAGGATATCTGGCAATATATCCGCAGAGAAAACATTGAGATTGTACCGCTGTATTTTGCCAAGGAGCGGCCGGTGGTTTACCGGGACGGAAACATCATCATGGTGGATGATGATAGGATGAAGCTGCTTCCCGGAGAGGAAATACGGCATAAGAAGGTGCGTTTTAGGACGCTTGGATGCTATCCGCTGACAGGCGGAGTTGAATCCGAGGCGGATACTCTGGATGCAATCGTGGCTGAGATTCTTGGAGCCGTCACGTCGGAGCGTACCAGCCGTGTCATAGATAAGGACGGCGGCAGTGCAAGCATGGAAAAGAGAAAGAGAGAGGGGTACTTTTGAAATGAGTGACCTTTTGAAATTTATCACGTGCGGCAGCGTGGATGACGGAAAGTCAACGCTTATCGGACATATGTTGTATGATGCAAAGTTGCTCTTTGCCGATCAGAAACAAGCTTTGGAACTTGACAGCAAGGTAGGCAGTCGGGGAGGTGCCATCGATTACTCCCTTCTGCTGGACGGCCTGATGGCGGAACGTGAGCAGGGAATTACAATTGATGTCGCGTACCGTTATTTTACGACGGAGAAAAGAAGTTTTATCGTTGCGGATACGCCGGGACACGAGGAATATACAAGGAATATGGCGGTGGGAGCTTCCTTTGCGGAGCTTGCAGTTATTTTGGTGGATGCTTCGAAAGGGATTCTGACTCAGACAAGAAGGCATGCAAGAATCTGCGCGCTGATGGGAATTCGCTATTTTTGTTTTGCCGTGAATAAGATGGACCTTTTGCAGTATAGGTGGAAAGAATTTGAGAAAATTGAAAAGGCCATAAAAAAGCTTTCGATTGATCTTGAACTGTTCGATGTGACCGTGATTCCCGTTTCCGCCACGGAGGGTGATAATGTCACAAGGCTATCCGAAAACATGCCGTGGTATCAGGGAAAAACGCTTCTTGACTATCTGGAAACGATAGATATTACGGATACGGATACGGAAAACGGATTTATCCTTCCAATCCAGAGGGTATGCAGGCCAAATCATAATTTTCGTGGCTTTGAGGGGCAAGTGGAGGCAGGTGGCATCCATACAGATGACGAGATAATGGTTCTGCCAAGTGGTGAAAAAGCATCCATAAAGTCAATTCTTGTTGCGGGAACAGAGACCCCCGAGGCAAGAAAAGGGATGCCGATTACAATTTCGTTAGACAGAGATATTGATGTTTCAAGAGGATGTGTCATTGCCTCAAACGCAGGGCTTCATACGGGCAATTTATTTACGGCGCAGCTTTTGTGGATGGACGACGAGAACCTGATGGAGGGAAAAAATTATCTCCTTAAGCTTGGTACAAAAGAAATTCCCGCATCTATCATGAAGATTAAATATAAGCTGGACGTGAACAGCGGAGAACAGTTGAGCGCAAAACGACTTTACAAGAATGAGATTGCCGTGTGTGATATCAGTACGTCCCAATCCATTGTTTATGAGGAGTTTCGCATCTGCAAATCCATGGGCAGTTTTATCTTGATTGACCGGATATCGGATATGACCTCCGGCTGCGGAGTGATTCTCCATCCTTTAAGACGCTCCGAGAATCTTACTTTGCAAAGGACTGATATCACAAGAAGTCTTCGGGAAGAGCATATGCTTCAGAAGGCCGTGACCATATGGTTTACGGGATTGTCAGGATCCGGAAAATCAACTCTCGCCAACGAGCTTGAAAAGAGACTTTTTAATAAGGGACGATATACGATGCTTTTAGATGGTGACAACATCCGCATGGGGCTGAATAAAAATCTGGGCTTTGAGCCGGAAGACCGTATTGAAAATATTCGTCGCATTGCTGAGACGGCGAAGCTCTTAAATGATGCGGGATTAATTGTGATTACGGCTTTTATTTCACCCTTTGAGAGTGATCGCTTGAGAGCACGGGAGATTATCGGAAATGAAAGTTTCATAGAGATATACGTAAGTACGTCTCTTGAGGAATGTGAGAGGCGGGATGTAAAGGGATTGTACAAAAAGGCAAGAGATGGCAGTATTCCGAACTTCACCGGTATTACAAGCCCGTATGAAAAGCCGCAGAATCCAGATATTCTCATAGACACGGAAAAAATTAGTTGTGAGGAAGCAGTAAATTTGATATTGCAAAAATTAGACGTTTATATGTGAGGGAGACAAATGTGGAATATAGAGCTTGAGAATGCAAAAAGGGCGGCAGTTGCTGCTGGATTTGAAATTATGAAAGTATACGAAAACCACGAAAATTTGGAAATCTCATACAAGGATGACGATATGCCGCTGACCATTGCGGACAGACGATCGAATGATTTGATTGTTTCTATGCTTCGAAGAGAATTTCCGAAGTATGCCATTTTGTCTGAGGAGGAAAAAGATAATAGGGGGCGGCTTTTAAATGACTATTGTTTTGTCATAGATCCGTTGGACGGAACGAAAGAGTTTATCAAACGCAACGGGCAGTTTACGGTGAATATTGCACTCTCCTACAAAGGGAAGTCTGTTATGGACGTGATCTATGTTCCCGTTACACAAGAATTATATTATGCATCCGAGGGAGATGGTGCGTATATAAAATACGGGGATGGAAGTATAAAAAAACTACATGTATCAGAGATTACGGATAAATCAAATATACGCGTGGTGATGAGTCGTTCCCATAGCTGTCATGAAATGGATGAACTCATTAAAAAATACGGTTTTAAGAATCTCATCAGTATGGGAAGTTCTCTCAAAGGCTGCCTGATTGCAGAAGGTAAAGCGGAACTTTATTATCGGTATAATCCAACAATGGAGTGGGATACGGCGGCAATGCAGTGTATCGTGGAGGAGGCCGGCGGGATTTTTAAGCAAATGGATGATACAGAAATGAGATATAACCGGAATCATTCTTTGAACGATAAAGGGTTTTATGTAATAAACAGAGTCGAAAACAGACTTTAGACGATTACCGAGAAGAAAGTAATGACACATTGTTGGGAACGTGATATTTTAATCCAAGATAATTTAGAGGGGTAATGGTGAAACAGAGAAATGAATTTTGAATTGACAGCATCTATGATGTGCGCGAACTTTGGTAACTTAGAAAAAGAAATCAAGGAACTCGATGAGGGTGGCATCGATTCTTTTCATATTGATGTTATGGACGGACGCTTTGTGCCAAACTTTGCTATGTCTTTAAACGACATGAAATACATCGCCAGTGCAACAAAAAAACCGCTAGACGTACACTTGATGATTGAACATCCAAACAATAATGTGCAATTATTTCTAAATTATTTAAGACCCGCTGATACCGTATACATCCATCCAGAAGCAGAGTATCATCCCTCTACAACCCTGCAAAAGATTATTGATGCGGGGGTGACTCCAGGCATAGCGATTAATCCGGGTACAAGTGTGGAGACGATTTATGAGATGTTGCGTATTGTCAGGAAAGTGTTAATTATGACGGTCAATCCCGGCAATGCGGGTCAGATGTTTATGCCCTATGTGGGAGAAAAAATAACACGTCTTTTGAACTTGAAGTCTGAGATGAAATTCAAGGCCTATTGGGATGGGGCGTGCAGCGCGGACAAGATTATAAAGTACGCGCCGTTAGGAATGGATGGTTTTGTGCTTGGCACAACATTATTATTTGGGAAAGACAAACCTTATAAAGAAGTCATACAAGAAATCCGTAGGTATGGCGATGATGAAGATGAGAATTAATAAGGGGAGTTTGTGAAGGAAACCATTAAAAATATGGCGGTAGCCATGTAGCAAGCGTTAGGAAATCAATACAATGAATATGGCAATTTTATTATCAGGTGGCGTTGGAAGCCGTATACATTCGGACGTGCCTAAACAATATATACATATCGGCGGCAGGATGTTGGTTACATATGCACTTGCGACGCTGATAGAAGCTTCTTCCATTGACAAGATATTGATTGTGGCAGAATATGAGTGGTACGAAATTATCATGGCAGATGCTAAGAAGAACCAAATTTCCATAGATAAAGTCATGGGATTTGCCACTCCCGGTTTTAACAGGCAAGCATCCATATTGAATGGGATGCAGGAAATATTGCGCCAAATTGCTCCTGAAATGTTGAGCGAGTGCCTAAATTGTAATGAAAACCGGGAAGATGTTGCAAACAATGATACGGTTTTCATTCATGATGCTGCCCGTCCGATGCTGTCGCAGAAACAAATAAGAGATTGTTTTGCTGCTCTTGCAGGGCATGATGGTGTGATGCCCGTGCTTCCAATGAAGGATACGGTATATTTAAGCCAAAATGGAAAGGTGGTTTCTAACCTATTAAATAGGAATCAAATTTTTGCCGGACAAGCACCGGAGCTGTTCCGCTTCAAAAAATATTATCAGGCAAACTTGGCACTGATGCCGGATCGTCTGGCATCAGTTAATGGTTCTACAGAGCCCGCGGTGCTCGCCGGTATGGACATCGTCATGATTCCCGGCGACGAAAAAAACTTTAAGATTACAACGCCGGAAGATTTGGAGCGTTTCCATAGTCTGAGAAGTTGCAACATGTCTGACTTTTAACAGCAAAATGGGGGAATGTGATGAAAGCGTGGGTTTTACAGAATATAGGAGAAATTACATATGTTGACATGCCCATTCCGGAACCCGGTAAAGCGGAAGTGTTGGTCAGGGTAAGGGCGGCTGGAATCTGTGGTTCCGACATTCCGCGTATTTATCGTGATGGTGCTCATAAAATGCCATTGATTCCCGGACACGAATTCACCGGGGAAGTTGTAGGACTTGGGAAAGGTTCGGATAAAGGATGGCTGCACAAGCAGGTCGGTATATATCCACTGATTCCTTGCCGTTCTTGTGCGGCTTGTCAGAAAGGGCAATATGAGATGTGCAGACAGTATGGCTATCTCGGTTCAAGACGCGACGGCGGGTTTGCAGAGTATGCGATTGTTCCGCAGAATAATCTGATTGCATTGCCAGAGTGTGTGCCATATGAACAAGCAGCTATGCTAGAGCCTTTGTCAGTGGCAATACATGCCATGCGCAGAGTTGCCGTCACGCAAAATGACACGGTTACGGTGTGCGGACTGGGAACCATTGGTATGCTGCTTGCAATGCTTTTACAAGAGCGCGGCATAGAAAAACTTTTACTTATTGGAAATAAAGAATATCAAAAAAAGAAAGCGTTGGCAATGGGAATACCGAAAGAGCATTATTGCGACTGTAGAAATGAGAATGTAGCGGTGTGGTTGACACAACATACAAATGGAAACGGTACAGACGTATTTTTTGAATGTGTTGGCAAGAATCAGACTGTTTTGCAAGCGGTGAACCTGACAGCGACGGGCGGCAGGATATGTCTTGTTGGAAATCCCCATACAGATATGATACTGGACAAATCGACTTATTGGAAGATTCTTAGAAATCAGCTCTTGGTGACGGGCACATGGAACTCATCATTTTTTGCGGCCGCAGATATAAACGGGCAAGAAAGTACGGACTGGGAGCATGCTCTGGTTATGCTGGAGCAGGAACGGATTTTGTCAAAGCAGCTGATATCACATCGATTTGGTATGTCACAACTGGATAAAGGTCTGCGAATCATGAGGGACAAGAAGGAAGAATATATGAAAATTATAATTGGAGGTCAGTTATGAAAAAAGTGGCATGTACAGTTTCCATCATCGTTACTACCGCCCTCTTGGCGACAGGATGCGCCAGCGACGCGTCTTCATCGAGCGGCAACGAGAAAACCGAACTTTTAAACGTTTCCTACGACCCCACGCGGGAATTTTATTCCCAATATAATGATCTATTTTGCGCATACTGGAAAGGGGAAACCGGGGAGGACGTGGTCGTCACCCAGTCCCACGGTGGCTCCGGTTCGCAGGCCCGCTCCGTAATCGAAGGAAATGAGGCGGACGTGGTAACGTTGGCACTTGCCCATGACATCACGGCTATCGAAGAGGCCGGGTTGATCGAGGAAGGATGGATGGCTGAATTCGAGCACGAAAGCGCCCCCTACACTTCCACCATCGTATTTTTGGTTCGAAACGGAAACGAACAAAACATAAGGGATTGGGACGACCTGGTGAAGGACGGGATTGAAATCATCACGCCGAACCCCAAAACGTCCGGCGGAGCGTGTTGGAATTTCCTGGCCGCCTGGGCGTACCGGCAAAAGCAAAATGGCGGGGACGAAAAGGACACCGCCAAATTTATGAAGGAATTGTACCAAAACGTGCTCGTGTTGGATTCGGGTGCCCGCGGGGCGACAAACACCTTCGTGGAAAACGGGCAGGGGGACGTGCTAATCGCCTGGGAGAACGAGGCGTACCTGGCAATGCGGGAGCACCCTGACCAGTATGAAATCGTAACCCCGAGCGTCAGCATCCTCGCGCAGCCGTCCGTGGCCGTGGTGGATGAAAATGCGAAGGCCCACAAAACAGAAGGGCTTGCCCAGGCATATTTAGAGTATCTCTATAGCGACGAGGCACAACGACTGGCCGGCGAGAACTATTACCGCCCGTCAAACGAAGAAATCCTACAAGAGTTTTCCGACCAGTTCGACTTGGAAATGAGCCTCGTCACGCTTGAGGACTTTGGCGGATGGGACGCGGCATACGAAACATATTTTGCCGATGGCGCGATTTTTGACCAAATTTGCACGCAGTAACGAACTGGCGAAAAAGGAAAAACACAGGAATACGACAAGGGAAGGGGACATCCATGGAACAAGAGATTGCAAAGGTAAAAAATAAAAGGGGGGTTCGAATCATTCCGGGATTTGGGCTCTCCCTTGGCGTGACCATGGCCATGCTTGGCTGTCTGGTCTTAATCCCCCTCGCCTCTCTTTTCCTAAGTGCCGGCAAGCTTGGGTTTAGCGAATTCATTGACGTGGTCTCCTCTCCCCAAATCGTCTCGGGATACGCAGTCAGCCTTTCCTGCGCCTTTTTGGCCGCCCTCATAAACGCATTTCTGGGAATGATTCTGGCATGGGTCCTGGTGCGTTATAACTTCCCGGGAAAACGTTTGATGGACGGGCTCATCGAGCTGCCTTTCGCATTACCCACGGCGGTGGCCGGAATTTCCCTGACATACCTTTATTCCAGCCAGGGATGGATAGGCAGCCTTTTCGAAAAAATCGGAATCAAAATTGCATACACCCGCATCGGAATCACCCTCGCCATGATTTTCGTGGGAATTCCCTTCGTGGTAAGGGCCGTACAGCCCGTATTGGAAAAACTGGACAAGCAATACGAAGAAGCGGCGATGATGCTGGGAGCCGGAAGGTGCCGCATCTTTTTCCGCATCATATTGCCGGAGCTCTTTCCCGCGCTCCTGGCCGGGTTCGGCCTGGCCTTCGCCCGGGGAATCGGCGAATATGGCAGCGTGGTGTTCATCGCGGGAAACATCCCTTACAAGACGCAGATTGCCCCGCTTTTAATCATGTCAAAGCTGGAGCAATACAAATACGGGGATGCCACCGCCATCGCGCTGGTGCTGCTCTTGATTTCCTTTTTGCTGATGCTGTTCATCAATTCTTTGCAAATTTACATGCAAAAATTCAGCAAGGGCGGCGACGCGACCGGAGACGGCCTCAATTCCCTGCGAAAGGTGATTGAACCGCACCATAGCGAGGGGAACACCCTCGTCAAATACGTGCTGATTGGCATCAGTGCCTTGTTTTTGGCGGTCATGCTCGTGCTGCCCTTGTTCGTGGTGCTGGTAAACGCACTGCAGGACGGGGTTCATGCGTATATGGAGGCGGTTTTGGACGAGTACACGGTAAAGGCGTTCGGGATCACGGTGCTTTCCACCCTCGTTTCCGTCGCCGTGAACATGCTGTTCGGGCTTTTTGCCGCGTTCCTGCTGTCAAAATTTTATTTTCGCGGTCGTCAGGTCATTGCCACCCTGATTGACCTCCCGTTCTCCATTTCCCCGGTCATCGCCGGGCAGGTGTTCATTTTGACGTTTGGCAACATCGGGTGGATGGGTGAATTTCTCAAGACGCATGGGATAAAAATCGTGTTCGCGGTTCCCGGGGTCATATTGGCCACGGTCTTCGTGACGTTTCCCTTTGTCTTCCGTGAACTTTTCCCCGTCATGAACGCCGTGGGAAAAGACGAGGAAGAGGCGGCGGCCCTGATGGGGGCGGGCGGGTTCACCATTTTTCGGAAGATTACGTTCCCGCATATTAAGTGGGCGTTGCTGTACGGGATGGTTCTGTGCGCCGCGCGGGCGATGGGCGAGTTCGGCGCCGTGTCGGTCATTTCGGGCCACTTGCGGGGAAAGACCAACACCCTCCCGCTCCATGTGGAAATCTTGTACAACGAATTTCAAACGACGGCGGCCTTCGCGGTGTCGTCCGTTTTGGTGATTTTGGCGATTGTCATTTTGATTGTGAGGAACCTGGTCGAGTGGAAGAAAAGGACGGCGCGGTAAGACGTGATGGTTTACACCGTTTGCCGCGGGCACGGGCGGCAGCGAATCCGAGCGATAGGAAACGTGGTACCAAGGTGGAATTTTGACGGGGCAGACAGTGGAAAACGTGAGGCTGCCAGAAATTTTGGTGGATGGAGGAACGATGCATGTACGTGGAAATGAAGCACATTTTTAAGACGTTTGACGGGTTTTGTGCCTCGAACGATGTGAGTTTTGGGGTAAAAAAAGGACAACTTGCGGCACTGCTCGGTCCCAGCGGGAGCGGAAAGACGACGATTTTGCGAATGATTGCCGGACTCGACGCGCCGGACTCCGGCGACATCATGATCAATGGGGAACGGGTGAACCAACTGCCTGGGAACAGGCGCGGCATCGGTTTCGTGTTCCAGAACTACGCACTGTTCCGTTACATGACCGTGGCCGAGAACATTGCCTTCGGCCTGGAGGTGCAGAAGAAATCAAAACATGAAATCCGGGAACGGGTGGACGAGCTTTTGGAACTCATTTCCATGCAAGATTTGGGAAAACGCTACCCACACCAGCTTTCCGGCGGTCAGAAGCAACGAGTGGCATTCGCCCGTGCGCTAGCTCCGAACCCGCAGCTGCTTTTATTGGACGAGCCGTTCGCGGCAATCGACGCGAAAGTGCGGCGGGAACTGCGAGGCTGGCTGAAGGACATGATCGCCCGGGTGGGCATCACGAGCATCTTCGTGACGCACGACCAAGAGGAGGCGATGGAATTATCCGACATGATCATCCTTACGAACCATGGACGGATCGAGCAAATGGGCTCGCCGGAGGAAATTTGCCAAAATCCCCGGACGGACTTTGTGAAGGACTTTATTGACGTGGAACTGTTCGAGGCCAAAATGTCACGACACCGCCAATGAACCGATTGGGGTATCCTCTGGCATTTTGTCCACACGCTTTCCCCTCCTCACTGATAGACCTGAAAATTAGCGGATTAAGAAGTTATCCACATTTTCCACATAAAAAATCGAGACTTATCAACAAAAAACACGTTGAAATTTGTAGCATAAGGTGTTATCGTATTAATATGGATAAGCCAATTGAAAAAGTTGTTAAACTTTTGTCTTTTTTCTGCATAAAATAATTGAAAGCTTGAGGATACACGTATAAAGATGGGATTGACAAATAATATGGCTGGTATAGTTCAAGAGGTGGTGAATTTAACACCAAAAGAGATAACCAATATGAGCATTGAAGAGATTGCCAGACACGCGAAGGTAATGAGAAAGAAAAATAGAATGTTTTACAAACTTTGGAAAATTCGTTTTCCTAAGATAAGAATAGTTAAATTTTCAGAAATTTTACCAAGAGGCTCTATGATTGCGGCACACCATAGATTTTCATATCCTGAAAAAACAAATAAGCAAATAATGAAAATAAGGTAAAGATACTATGGATGCAAAAGAGAATCAGGTTGTAAAAAACGAAATTTTTACCAAAATGTACGATTTAAATTATAGTTATGAGAATGTGGTAAAAGTCTTGTTGGCAACAATAGAATCTTTAGATGAAAGAATGCCAATCTCCATTTTCAACGAGTCAAGAGCGTTTACAGATCATTTGGCCAGATGCTATGTAAATAACACGGATAAAAAGTATATAGATGAGCAATTAGATAGAGCAGAGCGACATCTGAATAGAATGATAATGGACTGTTATAAAGAACTGTTTATTATCTATTATCGAAGAATTGAGGATTTTAAAAAATATATTCGACGTATAGATTTATCATATGTCAGTGATGGCAAATTTTATGTCACATATAAAACATTACTAGGCGACGCTGAACTAAAAAAGATTGAGGCAAAGAAATGTGTTTCATATGAAGAAGATTATCTCAAATTTGAAGAAGCTTGTCCTCTCCAGGACACGCCTCCATGCTATGAGGCCTTACCCTCGCCCAACAAGTCGGCATACATCTCCTTTAGTCCTTTTGTCGGCTGCCAGCCCAGTTTCCGCAGTTTTTGTGCACTAAGGCGCAATTTAGTGTTGGCGGCATAACCATGGACGTTTTGTTCGGGAATGTCAAACACGACACGGCTCTTTCCGCCGGAAAATTCCGTGCACACCAATTCCGCCATCTCACGGATGGTCATCGTGCAGGATTCATTTACGACGTTATACGCCTCACCATTCTCACCGCATTTTAATATCTGCAAAATCCCATTTACGGCATCTTCAATGGCACAATAATTCCCCATGGAACTTCCGTCCGTATGCAGGACGATATCCTTTTTCTCTTTTATGGCACGCGCAAATTGCGAGAAGACACGGCTGTCTCCCGCAGGCACGCCATGGCCAAAGGTCTGGGCAAGTCTGGCAATTTTGACCGGAAGGTTATATTCCTTATAATAGGAAAAACATAAATTTTCTGCCATGCGTTTGCCCAGGGGATAACAGCTTCGCACATTCAAAAGAGCTACCTCCCCCTTTGCCACGTCTTCTTCCGTGGCCAATTGTCCCTTCGGACAATCCATATTTCCATATACTTCCATCGAAGAAAGAAACACGACGCTTTTCGCCCTGCCGCGTTTTGCCAATTCTAACATATTTTCTGTTCCGGCAATAATTCCATGGCTTACTTCCACCGGATGCATTGCCATTTCCACAGATTTCGTCACGGCGGCACAGTGAATGACATAATCAAAGCAAACGCGACTTGCGGCTTTCGGTGCTATTTTCAGTGTGGCTTCCAACGCCGCCATATCGGACACGTCTGCCAAAACAAATGTCACCCCGGCCGGAAACATTTTGCACGCCTTGTCCAAGTCCCGCACCACGGCGATAATTTCCACGTCATTTTCTTCTTGTAATAAATGCCGAACCAGCGTGGAGCCAATGTATCCCGTGGCTCCCGTTATCAAATATTTCACCATGCGCCCTCCCTTGTATGTCAATATCTTCCACTGCTATTATACGAAGTTTCACCACGGAAATCTAGTATGAATTTGCAAAGGAGCCTACCTAGGCAAGATTCTTGTTACTATTCACGGGGCTGTGCGCCCCTTGAATAGTAACAGATTCTTTGTTTTTGTCTTTTCTCTGAAAAGTGACGAAGAAAACAAATTTTTTAACACAAACGCAAATTCATGGTATGCATGTCCGCCCGCCATGCTTTATAATAGTATAAACTATAACTATTCAAGTCAGGAGGTATATATGAGAAGGGTAGAATTATTCAACAATAACTGGGATTTTAAACGGGAGGGCAAAGAGCCTGAAGTCGTGAACGTCCCCCACACTTGGAACGCAGTAGACGGACAAGATGGCGGGGATGATTATTTCCGTGGCATTGGTACTTATCGCAAAACCTTTGCGAAACCAAAGTTAAACGACAATCAACGCTTGTACGTGGAATTTCGCGGCGTGAATTCTTCGTCCGAAGTAAAGATAAACGGCAAGACCGTCGCCACCCACGACGGCGGTTATTCCACGTTCCGGGCAGACTTAACGGACGAGTTACAGGCTGAAAACGTATTGGAGGTCATCGCCGACAACAAGGCGAACGACCACGTATACCCGCAGCGCGCGGATTTTACGTTCTACGGCGGCATTTACCGCGACGTTTACCTGATTACGGTGAACGCGGCGCATTTCGACCTCGATTATTTTGGCGGAAACGGCTTAAAAATCACGCCGACGGTAAACGGCACGAATGCCGATATCAAGTTAGAAGCCTATGTCACCGGCAAGGCCGACAGCGTGACTTTCACCATTCCGGGTGTTGGAGAAGCGAGCGCGCCGATTTCCTACGGCTCTGACGATGCGGCCGATGGCACGGCTTGCGGCTACGCGGTAGCCAACATCGCGATTGAAAACGTACATTTGTGGGACGGTCTGGAAGATCCGTATTGCTATGATGCCAGGGCCGAATTGATCGCAAACGGCCAGGTAACGGACGAAGTGGATTCTTATTTCGGTTGCCGCACGTATCACGTTGACCCGGAAAAGGGCTTTTTCTTAAACGGCAGAAGTTATCCATTGCACGGCGTTTCCCGCCATCAGGATCGCCGGGGATACGGCAACGCACTGACGAAGGAAATGCACGAGGAAGACATCGACATGATTCTCTCCATGGGAACCAATGCCATTCGTCTGGCGCATTATCAGCATGACCAGTATTTTTATGAATTGTGTGATCGCAAGGGTCTGGTCGCCTGGGCGGAAATTCCCTATATTTCCATGCATTTGCCGAATGCGCGTGAAAACACCATTAGCCAGATGAAGGAACTGATCACGCAGAATTACAATCATCCGTGTATCATCTGCTGGGCCTTGTCCAACGAAATCAGCCTGACCGGCGTGACGGACGATTTGATGGAAAATCACGTCATTTTGAACGACTTGGCACACAAGATGGACTCGACGCGTCTGACCGCGATGGCCAATTTGTTCATGTTGGACATTGACGCTCCGCTCATTGACGTGCCGGACATCCGTTCCTACAACTTGTATTACGGCTGGTACGTGGGCGACTTGGAGCAAAACGACGAGTTCTTTGACGAATTCCATTCCAAGTTCCCGAACAAGGCAATCGGTTTGTCCGAATACGGAGCGGACACGCATTATACGATTCAGTCGCCAAATCCGGTGAAAGGGGACTATTCCGAACAGTATCAGGCATTGTACCACGAGCATATGTTGGAAATGTTCTCCACGAGGCCATATCTTTGGTCCACTTTCGTCTGGAACATGTTTGATTTTGCCGCGGATGCCCGGGAAGAGGCCGGGGACAACGGAGTCAACCACAAGGGCTTGATTTCCTTTGACCGCAAGGTGAAAAAAGATGCGTTTTACATTTATAAGGCATGGTGGAGCAAGGAACCTTTCGTCCATGTATGCGGCAGCCGCTACATAGACCGCGTGGAGGACGAGACGGAAATCAAAGTATACAGCAATCAACCAAAGGTCGCTCTTTACGTCAATGGAGCATTGGTGGAAGAAAAGGAAGGAAACCACATTTTTACCTTCAAAATCGCCAATGTTGGCGAACAGACCGTCGAGGCGAAGGCCGGCGAACTAACCGACCGTATTTCCATCCGCAAGGTGGACACGCCGAATCCGGATTATTTCTTCAAAGAGCAAGTTTCAGTGAAGAACTGGTTCGAAGAGGAAGGAATGGAAATCATTCCGGGATATTATTCCATCAAGGATACGCTGGGCGATATCTGCAAATGTCCGGAGGGTGCCGCTTTTGTCGAGCAGTTGCAGACGCAGATGGCAAAGAATTCTTCGATGGCCTCCATGGCGGAGAACGTGGTCATGACTGATCAGATAAAGAAAATGATGATGCGTTTCACGGTCGAGAACTTGTTAAAACAAGCTGGCGGAGACCCGGATCCGCAGATGGTGGTGGCCATTAACAAGCAGTTATGCAAGATTAAAAAAGTAGACTAACAAAAGGGAGAACATGATTCGCGAGAATTATGTTCTCCCTTGTTCTCTTTCGCGTTCACGCAAGAACAGAAATACGCCCTCCAAGCCCGTCAGCTCTTCTTGCTCACGTCTATTGGTTCCATCGCCTGCGCAAACAAGGATGTCAATTTTGCCATGCCTTCCGACGGCGGCTGCTGCACGGCACGGGCATGAATCTTATAAGTGGCCGTGCTGTCCGTCTGCCTCTTATGCTCCGTGTCCGAAGAAACATTTCCGGTAATCGAAGCATCCAGTCCGAACCAGGAATTATATTTCACGGTAGTACTTGCGTCCGCATGAGTCTTGCTGTCCGACAAGTTCATGTCCTTGACTTCCATGTTAAAGTCAACCGTCAGCTCGTCCATCGTGAAAGCGGGAAGCGGCACGAGAGAAAGAACGGGAGCGCTTATTGTATATTCCTGCGAGTCGACGGACCCATCTTGTTTTATGATTGGACGGTTATATGAAAAATCCAACGTGTTAGTTTTGTCCTGATCCTTGTATGCCAACTTTTTAATGCCGTCGATGTACACCGCGGTCAGCTCTTGCTGCGCCTGGGCGGCCGCCACGATAGGCTTGCATATCAATGACTCAATCGGAAGCCCGGTAAAACTGTCCGCCACGCCGTCATTTCTAGGAGCATCCCCCTCCACTTTGCCCGCGCCTGAAGCAGCCTCGCTTGCTGCCGCGGGATCTTCTGCCTTCATTTCATGAGCCGAAGCCACGGCCTTCACCGCCGCACTGACGGCAGAACTCATCGCTTCTGCCACAATAGGCGCTCCTACCGCGACTTCCGGGGTGGCAGCCGCAACGTTCGCCGCCGTGCCCTTCTTCTCGGCCTTCGCCTCAAGCGTCACCGCCTTACTGTTTTCATTTGTAATTTCGTTGACATTTTCATTTGTTGCCACGTTGTTGTCCTTAGCCATATTCTCGTGTCCTCCTTGTAGGTTCTTGCCTTATTCTTTATACCGATAGATTCATAGTAAACGCCTTACAACGCCCTTAAATGATGGTTCTCCACCCTTGCCGTTCCTTCCGCCGGCGGTGCCGTCCGAAACTGCATTGACAGTTCACTGACCGAATACATGTCACTGTCGTCCCCTTCGGATTTGACCTTGACCTCAACCTCCTCTCCATCACTTTCTTCAATCAGGAACCGTAACTTGACGTTGACCTGCTCTAGTTGGAGCGTCGAATGGTGCATGAGCGCGGTAGCCGGAACCTCCAATTTCTTATTTCCCCCGCCTGCCGGGAGCCCAAGCGTGTAAGTGACGGGAGTATAAAAAGACGTTCCCCCATCTTCTCCCATTTCCTCTCCCCTCCTATAGCCTTGGTTCAAATACACGTCAACCGCCCGTTCCTCAATTGCCGCGTTGGCATTCTGCACGGCGGTTCCAATGTCTTTCATCAATTTTGACAACGCAATACCCATAAACAAATTTTCCTCCCTTAGTATCCATGTACAGATGTCAGCACGGCTGCGTTGGCATCCATGTACAGATGTCAGCGCGGTTGCATTGGTATCCATGTACAGATGTCAGTGCGGTTGCGTTGGCATCCATATACTGGCTTGTCATCAATAGTAATAAAAACCAGCACTCCCATAAATTCCCCAACCGTCCCCACCGCTTCCCCGACTGGGACCAGACGGCCCGGAAACGGCCGAAAACGCAGAGCTAACCGATGGCGCACTCCGCGATATATAACTACTGTCATATGTATCCAACTGCACATTCACATACTTTGCCAGCTCCAGCTCCCACTCTCGACTCCGTCCGTCTACCATATCAATATATTGACCATTTTTCCCAATCTTATAACCGTTTTGATCTTCCCAAAACCCCCAAGTTTCGTTATACAAATATTCCCACAAATGCATCAACTTGACATCTCGCCTCAGCTGCATATAGGAGGATTTTTGATTGCATATGTCACAAATCGGCGCGATAAACACCCGATTTCCACCTTCCAAAACCCTGCTCTCGGCACTTGCTTCCCCTTGATTGCCCCCTGTCCCTAAAACGACATGTCCCCCGACAATCCTATGCCTTAAAGATTGTTGCCTTCCGCAAACACAACACCTCTTTTCTCCCCTCGTCGCCGCCTGCCATGCATCAATCCAGCTCTGTAATGCATCGGGAGGGATCGTGTCCCTCTCGCTTCCGTTCACGTTTCGTATGTATTTTCCTCGTTCCAATGAATATACTTGGGTATCGATCAGCGACATGGCTCATTCTCCTTTTCGGTTACAAGTGCGCATTCTCCCGGAGGGTTTTTGTGATATGGGAAACAAAGTTTCCCATATCACAAAAATGGCAATAAGTTTCCCGGTTACCTAAACCAAGAAACTTATTGCCACCGAAGATAGCATAACACAATTTGACTTTTTTTGCAACAACTTTTACGCCAGCATCGCGTCTATCATGGCCAGTACTTCCTTGCCCATCGCGGCGGATTTCTCATCCGCGTCCTCAAGCGACGTACCCTTGACCCCGTAATAGAACTTCACCTTCGGCTCGGTTCCCGACGGCCTTACGCAAAGCCACGTGCCGTCCGGCATGTCGTAGTAAAGCACGTTGGAACTGGGCAGTCCGGTCGGCGTAACCTCGCCCGTCTCCATGTCCTTCACCGTGTCCGCCATGTAATCCCTTGCCTTCAGAACCTTATATCCGGCAATCTCGGTCGGCGGGTTCTTGCGCAGCGTGTCCAGGATTTCCTGAATCTTGGCAAGCCCCTCGATGCCCTTAAGCGTAATGGACTTGATGTCATCCTTGTAGTATCCATACCGCTCGTACATCGCCACCATCGCGTCCCACAAGTTCATGCCAATGCTCTTGTAATACGCCGCGGCCTCCGCGAGCGCCATGGTCGCCACGATGGCATCCTTGTCCCTCGCGTGCGTTCCAATTAGACAGCCATAGCTTTCCTCGAAGCCAAACAAATACTCACCCTTGCCCGACGTCTCAAAACCAAGAATCTGCTGGCCGATGTACTTGAATCCAGTCAGGCATTCAATCACGCCCACACCGTAATATTTGGCAATCGCGTCGGCCATGTTGGTCGTCACGATGGTCTTGATCAGATAACCGTCCTCCGGCAGGCCTTTCAACTCCTTGCGCTCCCCAATCTCATAATCCGCCAGCAAGCAGCCCGACATGTTTCCGGTCAGGGTATGGTACTCGCCCTTGCTGTCCTTCACGCGTACGCCGAGTCTGTCCGCATCCGGGTCGGTTGCCAACACGAGATCCGCATCCAGCTCCTTTGCCAGTTTCAGTCCCAGCTCAAACGCCTCGTCCGCCTCTGGATTCGGATAGGAAACGGTCGGGAACTCACCATCCGGCAGCTCCTGCTCAGGCACCACGTACACGTTCTCAAATCCAAGTTCCTTAAGCACCCGGCGCGCCGGGATGTTTCCCGTACCATGCAGCGGGGAATAGACAATCTTGATGTCTTTCGCCACGGCATCAATGGCATCCTGATGAAGCACCTGCTTCTTCAACTCCGCCATGTACGCGTCATCTATCTCTTTGCCAATCACTTCATAAAGTCCGGCCGCCTTCGCCGCTTCCAAATCCATCGTCTTCAAGGTCGTATAATCGGTGATGGCCTTCACGTCGGCCATGATGCCCTTGTCATGCGGAGGCGTAATCTGCGCGCCATCCTCCCAATATACCTTGTAACCGTTGTATTCCGGCGGGTTGTGGCTGGCCGTGATGTTGATGCCGGCGATGCAGCCCAGCTTCCTCACCGCGAACGACAACTCGGGAGTCGGACGAAGCGACTCGAACACGTACGCCTTGATGCCGTTTGCCGCCAGGCACAATGCCGCCACGTCGGCAAACTCCGGCGACATGCGCCTAGAATCATAGGCAATGGCCACGCCCTGATCCTGCTTTCCACTCTTCTTAATATAATTTGCCAGTCCCTGCGTCGCCTTGCGCACCACGTATGTATTCATACGGTTCGTGCCCGCCCCGATAATGCCGCGCAGCCCGGCGGTTCCAAACTCCAAGTCTTGGTAGAAACGTTCTTTAATCTCATTCTCGTTATCTTGAATGCTTTTAAGCTCCGCCTTCGTATCTTCGTCAAAATACGGATTCGACAGCCACTCCTGATACTTTTCCATGTACTCCATCTCCAAGGTACCTCCTAATAGAATAGTGTATTCGTTACTATCCACGGATCCGTGCGCCCCGCCGCGCGGCCATAGGGCATGAATAGTAACCCATGTCCTTAGTATACACCACTTGCTCACAAATGAAAAGAGAATATCCTTTCTAAAAAGCGAATTTTTTCATCCGTCTGGGTGACGGAAAGCATCAATTTCTCCACGTTCTTCTCCGGAACCCACACTTTGTTGGAATGATAGTAGGAATTCATCGTCTTCCAAAACTTTTCAGGATAGGAAAGCTTCAAGGCCATATACTCCAGTTCCTCCCGCTTAAGTGGACGGATTTTCCCATATGCCTCCAACATGGCGTCCCCAAGTTCCTCGTTCCATTGATATTTTTCCATTACCTTGCGTAGGAAATAACACAAATCTTGTACCTGAACATCCAGGCAAAAATGCTCAAAATTCGTCGTCGCCACCTCCGCGGCGGGAAGCATCAGCACGTTATGATAATTATAATCCCCATGAACCAGGCAATTGCCCATGACACTTTTACGATACAAGTCATCATAGCCCGACTCCTTCAAACGATCCGCCACTTGTTCCGCCACCGAAAACATCCTATCAAAGTGGGCAAGGAACAAATAGTCAAACGAATCCTTGCTGCTTTTCTTTCTCACAAAGCCACGAATCTTTTTCAGTTCACGGTTATGGCAAAGAAATTCCTCCAGTAAGTGCCGCCCCGTCGGCGGATGTGCCTCCCTTTGCCCCACGGCGCGTTGAGCCCGTGTTTCTCCTTCTTCCTCCATGACGCGGCGGGGTTCACCCTCTTCCTCCATGACGCGGCGCGCACGAGGTTCGCCCTCTTCCTCCATGACGCACTGTGGCCACAGTTCACCCTCTTCCGCTATTTCACACTGCGGCTGCCAGCGCAATTTTTGGTGCAGGTTCGCCAAATTTGCCACTGCCTCAAGCACGTCGCTCTCCCGGCGCACGTCACATTCCCGTCCACCGTACCATTTTTTCAAAAGATACCGCCTGCCCTCCCGCGAAGTGGCGACAAGCTTCCCCTCCTTCGTAAAGACCGGGGTATCCACGTGCGCGTATCCCCCCGCCTCCAGATGGGTGAGAACGATATACAATAAAGGCGCGCGCCGGTCGGAAATATCCGTCTCCCGCAAAAGCATCGTACCTTCATTCGTGTCGATAAAAAACGCACCCCTTATTTTGCGGGTGCTTTTCACTTCCATATGATATTGATCTAGTACCTCCAGTTCATACTCCCTCATGGCCGCCCCCTGTTTTTATTCGATTCATAACTCTTTTCAATTTATGAAAGAGACGGCCAAAGTATGACTATAAACCCAATTTTTCTTTTACGTATTCACATAATATTTCCTTTTTATTACAAGACGGCTCGTCGATCACCCATTCGAGCAACTCGTTCAGCATGACGCCCAACTCCCGTCCTGGCTTCATCCCCAATGCCAAAAGGTCACGGCCGCCAACCGCCAGGTCCTTCAACGTCACGCACTCTTCTTTCTCCAGCACCTCTTGATAGACCTCCCGCATGGCAATGATGTTTTCAATCTTCTCCCTCCGCTTGTAGGGACTTTGCGCCTTCACGTCCGCGAGACGTATCGCCAGATAATATGGAAACAATTCCACGCCAATCCGGTTCATGGCACGGCGCACGTTTCTCTCCGTCGCCTCGACGCGGTAATCATGGAAACAGACCAGGCGCGTCACTTTTTTTATCGTTTCATTGTCAAAGCGTAAACGCAGCATGACGTTCCTGGCTATCTCCTCACTCACGAGGGCGTGTTTCTTAAAATGATCCTGCCCGCTTTCATCGGTCGTCTTCATCTGCGGCTTGCCCATGTCATGAAAGAGCATCACCAGACGCAATATCTTATCCTTTTTGACGTTCTTCATGGCATGTATCGTGTGCTCCGCCACGTCATATTTGTGGTGCGGGGTATTTTGCGCCACTCCGACCATAGCGTCCCACTCTGGAAGGATTACCTTCGTAATTCCAAGTTCGTACGCGTCTTGTATCCGCTCGGGATGGTCGGACGTCAAAAGCTTGACCAACTCGGCCTGAATGCGTTCCGCGCTGATAACCGCCAAGGTCGGTGCCAACTGGCGAATCGCCTCCGCCGTCATCGGCTCAATTGGAAAGTCGAGCTGTGCCGAAAAACGCACCGCCCGTAACATGCGCAAGGCATCCTCCGAAAAACGCTCCCGCGCGTCGCCGACGCAACGAATCAAGTGGCGGTTCAAATCCTGCATCCCGCCAAACACATCCACCAGACGTACTTCATCATTATACGCCATGGCATTGATAGTGAAATCCCGCCTTTTTAAATCTTCTTCAAGCCTCCTGGTAAACCGGACCTCCTTCGGATGACGGCCATCCTCGTAAACGCCGTCAACGCGGTACGTCGTCACCTCGAAGCTTTCCCTGCCAAGCAGCACGGTCACGGTTCCATGCTCGATGCCGGTATCCACCGTGCGCGGAAACAGCCTTTTAATCTGTTCCGGCCTGGCCGAAGTCGTGATGTCCCAATCCTTAGGACGTATCGCCAGTATGGAATCCCGCACGCACCCCCCGACCGCATAAGCCTCAAACCCATGCATCCGCAAATTTTCAATAATCATAATCACCTTGTTCGGCAACACAATCTTCATAAAATACTAATTCCTCTTTCTACATTAAACATACAAGCATGACCTTTTGACCCTGGTATCACAATTCACAATTATTCACCGTTCTCGGGAACGGAATCACGTCGCGGATATTCTGCATTCCCGTCAAATACATCACGCAACGTTCAAACCCTAGTCCGAATCCCGCATGCCGGGTGGAACCATATTTTCGCAAGTCCAAATAAAAACGATAGTCCTCCTCCTTAAGCCCCAGTTCGTTCATCCGCGCGAGAAGCTTGTCGTAGTCGTCCTCCCTCTGGCTGCCGCCGATGATTTCCCCGATGCCCGGCACCAGGCAGTCCACTGCCGCGACCGTCTTCCCGTCATCATTCTGCTTCATGTAAAACGCCTTGATTTCCTTCGGATAATCCGTCACGAACACCGGACGCTTATAAACCTGCTCGGTCAGGTAGCGCTCATGCTCGGTTTGCAAGTCCGCTCCCCATGACACCTTGTACTCAAACTTGTCGTTATTCTTCTGCAACAGTTCCACGGCTTCCGTGTAGGTCACCCTTGCAAAATCGGATTCCACCACGTTCTTCAACCGCTCAAGAAGCCCCTTGTCCACAAACGAATTAAAGAAATTCATCTCCTCCGGTGCCTGCTCCATCACATAATTTATGACATATTTCAACATGGACTCGGCCAGCTCCATGTCGTCTTGCAAATCCGCAAAGGCAATCTCCGGCTCAATCATCCAAAATTCCGCCGCGTGCCTCGTCGTGTTGGAATTTTCCGCACGGAAGGTCGGCCCAAACGTATAAATATTGCGGAATGCCTGGGCATACGTCTCACCGTTTAGCTGACCGCTGACGGTCAGGCTCGTCTCCTTGCCAAAGAAATCTTGTGCATAATCCACGCCGCCATCGGCATTCTTCGGCAGGTTGTCCATGTCAAGGGTCGTCACCCGAAACATCTCGCCCGCACCCTCACAGTCACTGCCCGTTATGAGCGGGGTGTGCACGTAGACGAAGCCCCTCTCCTGAAAAAACTTGTGAATCGCATAGGCCGCGAGCGACCGCACGCGAAATACCGCCTGAAACGTGTTCGTGCGCGGACGCAAATGCGAAATCGTCCGCAAGTACTCAAAGCTATGCCGCTTTTTCTGCAGCGGGTAGTCCGGCGCGGACGCGCCCTCAATCTCCACGCTCTCCGCCTGAACCTCGAACGGCTGCTTCGCCTGCGGGGTCGCGGTCAGCGTCCCGCTCACGATAATCGCCGTGCCCACGTTCTGCTTGGAAATCTCCTGAAAGTTTTCCATCTTGTCCGAATACACCACCTGCAACGGTTCGAAATATGATCCGTCATTCACCACGATAAACCCAAACGTCTTAGAATCACGAATGCTGCGAATCCAACCGCCAACCGTGACCGTCCGTCCCAAATATTGCTCCTTGTTTTTAAAAATCTCCCGAATCGTAATCAATTCCATTTTAAACTACTCCTTTCAACTCGCGATGTGAACGTACTTCTTCCCATTTCGCCCACACAGATTTGTTACCACTCACGCCCCGGCGCGGGAGGTGAACGGCAGCCAGATATCATTGATTATAAACCGAACCCGCAAGAAATACAATCCCATATCCAAATGTTTACCCCTCTTTCGTCGTTATATTCGTATTAAATCCGTGTTAAATTCGTGTCATGTCTCTATCTCTACCTATTATAAATGTGATTTTAAATGGCCGGATGTCATTACCGTCACGGCCATAGGCCGTTAAGAGTGACAAATTTATCCCGCTCTTAACCGATTATTAAGGATTTCGTTACAGATGCCAGTTGACAACCGACGGCATGTGGGAGTATAATTCCTATTGTTTATGCTTATATGGTGATGACACCAGGGTCAAAACTTTGGGAAAGGGTAACCCACGTCAATAACGACAAGTTTTCATTTATCGTGGCCAACGGCCACGACGCATATTTAGTGAGGGATATATCATATGTTTCAAAACGTAATGGATTACCTCGGTTTCGGGGATGATATAAAAGATGATTTTGATTTTGTTTTATTTATAGACAAGGACAAGCGGTTTACGTTCCGCGAGTTCTGTCAAAAGGTGGCCCAGGCCGCGTTTCATTTTATCGAAAAGGAAGTCTTGCACCAACCGGTCGCGGTCGTCGCCGACCATTGCACGGATACTTTGGCCTGGTATCTAGGAGCACTTGCCAGCGGCAACTATTATGTTCCGGTCAATCCCGACATCAAGGAAGATAAACTGGAAAGAATCAAATCGCTTGCCGGTATCAGTCATGTTTGCCGGGGCGGCTTGGACTGTCCGCGGCAGTTTTCTGACGACGAGCTGTCAGAAGCCTTTCGAACGTTCCAGGACATTTACCGGAACGTTCCCGCCGACCTGCCGATGTACGTCATTTTCACGTCAGGCTCCACCGGGGAACCGAAAGGCATTATAAAGACTCACCAAGGCATGATAAGTTTTATTGATGCCTATGTCCGCGAGTTTCATTTTAACCGGGATACTTGCCTCGCAAGCCAGACGCCGTTTTATTTTGACGCTTCCGCCAAGGACATTTTTACGGCATTGAAAGTCCGTTGCCCGATGCACATGTTGGATTCGAAACTATTTTTGATGCCGCTTAAATTAGGCGAATATATACGGGACAATCACATTAACACCTTGCAATGGGTGCCATCCGCGCTTTCCATCCTTTCAACTTTGAAGGTATTCGAAAAGGCCGACCTGACGACGATACAAAAGGTCTTGTTCGTTGGCGAAGTCTTTCCTCCCAAGCAGCTCAAGGCATGGATGGAGGCCTTGCCGGACACGGAGTTCGTCAACTTGTACGGCTCCTCGGAAATGTCCGGTATCTGCGCGTTTTACCGGGTCAAGGAAATGCCTGCAAACGGGAGCGTGCCGATTGGTTACCCGCTCTCCAACAGCCGCCTTTACCTGGTGGATGACGGCAAGGTAATTCACGAACCGGACGTGGTCGGAGAAATTTATGTCGCAAGCGACGCGCTCGCCGCTGGTTATCTGAAGGATACCGAAAAGACCGCCGCCGTATTTACCGGACGGCCTTCGCCCGACTTGCCGGAGGGCACTTATTATCGCAGCGGCGATTTGGCAAAATACGGAAAGGACGACGAATTGGTTTTTGTCTCCCGCAGGGACTACCAAATCAAGCATATGGGGCATCGGATTGAACTGGGTGAGATTGAGACGATTACCCTCGGCGTTCCCGGCGTGGAAAAATGTTGTTGCATTTATCACGACTCAAAGATTACTTTGTTTTATACGGGGAGCATTGACAAGGCAGGCTTAAGCCGCCAGCTTCGGGAACGGCTTTTATCCTACATGGTTCCAAACAGGGTGGTGTGGATGGAAAACCTGCCGCTAAATGCAAACGGAAAAATTGACAGAACCCAACTATTGGACAAGGTTATCAATCGTAAAGTAATCAAGTGAGGTGTAAAAATGGCAAACAATGGACAGCAAAGAAACCGTGAAGGTGGCTACCGGGGTCAGGGCCGCGACAGTTCCGCCCGTGAAAGCCGTGACCGTGCGCCTTCTTCCAGACGAAGCCGAAGCACGGTTTCGGTGAGGAACATGGAACACGGCGTGGTTTCCCCTTCCAGGACCGAGAGATATGGCAAGGCCAGGCCGGAAGGGCGCGGCACAACTTCCTCCAGAAGCGCGGGTACCTCGCGCAGGAGTTCGGAACGGGGCATCACGTCCCCAAGGAGAGGCTCCGGACGTGACGAAGAATTTTCAGGGCGCGGCACGTCTTCCCGGCGCGGCACCGGCCGAAGTCAGGCTCCCGGCAGGAGACGGCCGAAAAACAAATATGCCAGGGGCTTGCAAAGCGGGCCGCTTCGCATCGTACTTGTCCTTTTGGCCGCCATCGTCCTCATTTTCCTGGCAGTCCTTTTGATTAAAAGTTTTCTCTGCAAAGGTACCGTCACGATCGAGGCCGGCGAAAGCTACGACATTTCGGATTTCTTGAAGCAGGATAATCCGGACGCGTCATTTGCCGCAAACAGCGACACCGTGGACACGAATGTTCCCGGAAAATATAAGTTAAGAATCAAAAATGGAATTTTCACGCATAATTGTACATTGGAAGTAAAAGATACCATTGCCCCTCAAGGCACGGCCAACGACATGTCGACCGTCCTCGGGAAAGAACTCGAGGCTTCGGCCTTCGTAACAGACATCGTGGACGTGACCCCGGTGACCGTTTCCTATTCGGTGAAGCCGGACTTTACACAGGAAGGCTCTCAAGCCGTGGAGTTGATCTTAGAGGACACCTCGAAAAACAAGACGACCCTGACGGCCATGCTGACGCTCATGCGTGATACGGAAGCCCCCGTCATTACCGGTGTGAGGGATATCACGCACAGCATTGGCAGCGGCATTTCCTATAAGGCGAACGTCATCGTCACGGACAACCTTGATCCGGACGTGGAGCTTGAAGTCAACACCGACGGCGTGGACCTAAACACGGAAGGTACTTATCAGGTCACCTACTCCGCGACGGATTTTTCTGGTAACTCCACGTCACAGAGCGCAACCGTGACCGTCATCCGCTCGAATCATAACGAAGAGGAGATTATGGGCATCGCCAACGACATTCTGGCAGAGATAACCACCGAGGACATGAGTCCTTATGACAAGGCATCCGCCATTTATGACTGGGTAAGGGGACACATCAGTTATGCGGGAAGCAGCAGCGAGGCATGGACGGATGCCGCATATGAGGGACTCGTACAAGGCAGGGGCGATTGCTGGGCCTACACCAGTGCCGCGCGGGCACTTTTGACCGCCGCCGGAATCGAGAACATGGTCATTCGCAAGATTCCTTCCGACACGACCCATGCCTGGAACCTGGTGGATTTGGGCGAAGGGTGGTATCACTTTGACGCCACCCCGAGGGCATCCCACAATGAACGTTTCTTCATGTGGACGGACGCGCAGCTGATGGAGTATTCCAACGCTTACGGGTTGACGCACAACTACGACAAGACGCAATACCCAAACATTAACTAAACGCGCTGCCATTCGCGGACACGAAACAGATAATCAAAACCAAATATGAAAGGATGAAAAAACAATGGATGAATTAATGGAATTTCTTGAGGAACTGCACCCGGACGTGGACTATGAAACTTGTGACACGCTGATTGACGACGGAATCCTGGACTCGTTCGACATCATCAGCATCATTTCGGAGGTCGCCGACATGTTCGACGTGACGATTTCGGCGGAATACATCGTTCCAGAAAACTTTAATTCCGCACAGGCACTCTATGACTTGATTACCTATTTGGAAGACGAGGGTTAATGCATAATGCAATTTGTTTCCTATAGCTTTTTACTGTTTTTGGCGGTCGTCTTTGTCGTGTATTATTTGGTTCCGGGACGTTTCCAATGGATGGTCCTGCTCGCGGCAAGTTATGTGTTCTACCTTTTTGCCGGACCGAAATACCTGATTTATATCATGGCGACCACGTTGACCACCTGGCTTGCCGCAAGGCAGATTGACAATCTCAAGGCGCGGCAGGACCTTTATCTCGAGGAGAACAAGAAAAGCTTAAGCAGAGAAGAAAAAAAGCTGTATAAGACAGCCACGAAGAAAAAACAGCGACTCGTGATGCTGGGAGCCTTGTTGTTAAACCTTGGCATTTTGGCGGTCGTGAAATACACGAATTTTGCCATTTCCAACATCAACGCGGTCATCAATCTGGCTGGCGGAAAGCCGCTTGGCTTTGTCAGCCTCGTGCTGCCCCTTGGTATTTCCTTTTATACCTTCCGGGCATTAAGCTACCTGATTGACGTTTACCGCAAGACGATACCGGCCGAAAAGAACGTGTTCAAATTCGCGCTGTTCGTGTCGTTCTTCCCACAGCTCATACAAGGACCCATCAGCCGCTTCACCCAGTTGGAATCGGGGTTGTTTTCGCCCCACCGGCTGAGTTGGAAACGGGTCTCCTTTGGACTTCAGCGGATACTTTGGGGCTACATGAAGAAAATGGTGATTGCCGACCGCATCGTAATCGGACTAAATACGATGACCGGCGACACCGCCACGTACGCCGGCGCGTACGTGCTCGTGGAAGTGTTCTTTTATGCCATCCAGCTTTATGCGGACTTTTCCGGCGGACTTGACATGGCCATCGGGGCCGGACAGATTTTCGGCGTCACGTTGCCCGAAAACTTTGAGCGGCCGTTCTTTTCCAAGTCCATCAAGGAGTATTGGAATCGGTGGCACATTACCATGGGCGCGTGGTTTACTGACTATATCTTTTATCCGATTTCAGTGTGCAAACCGATGCTGAACCTTTCCAAATGGAGTCGGTCGCACCTTGGCCCCGTGCTTGGCAGGCGGCTTAGCGTGTACCTATCTTCGTTCGCCGTCTGGCTGGCCACGGGCGTATGGCATGGCGCGAGCTGGAACTTTGTGTTCTGGGGGCTTTCCAACTACCTCGTAATTATGATTTCGCAGGAACTGGAACCCTTGTACCGGCGTTTCCATCAGAAGTTCGACGTAAATGGAAATTTACTTTACAAAATATTCCAAGTGGCGAGAACCTTTTTGTTAATGGGATTTTTGCGCATGTATGACTGCTTTGACAGCGTGCTCACCACCTGGCGCATGGTCGCAGGCGTGCCTTTTGGCGGAAATTGGAACATCCTATGGAACGGCTCGCTGATGCAAATCGGGCTGACGGCGGCGGACTACGTGATTCTCGGTGCGGGGATTCTCCTTATGTTCCTTGTCAGCATGTCGCAACGAAGCGGCTCCGTGCGGGAAAAGATTCACGCAAAGCCTTATGCCGTCCGGTTCGTCATCTGGACCGCGTTGTTCATGGTGGTATTGCTGACGGGCGCATATGGAATCGGTTATGACGCTTCCAACTTTATATACAATCAGTTCTGATAGGAAAGGAAATTATGAAACGTAGAAAAATTTTTTGGCGACGGTTCTTTCGCGTCACCGTCTCGGGCATCGTGATTTGTAGCATGCTTTTCCTGCTAGAACGTCTGCTCGTTCCAAAGTATTCCGTGGGAACGCAGGACGGCGCGATGATTGCCGAGTATTATGACGATGCGCCGAAGCATAACCTGATCATCATCGGCGACAGCGAGATGTACGAAAATATTTCGCCGCTCGTCCTATGGCAAAATTATGGCATCAACTGTTACATCCGCGGCAGTGCGCAGCAGTTAATCTGGCAATCTTGCTATTTGCTGGAAGACACGTTGCGGCACGAGACCCCGGAGGCGGTCATTATCAACATCACCTCCATGCAGTATGCCGAGCCGCAAAAGGAGAGCTACAACCGAATGACGCTCGAGGGCATGCGCTGGTCCACCTCCAAGGTAAAGGCGATTTTTGCCTCCATGACGGAGGAGGAAAGCTTTTGGGAATATGTATTCCCCTTGTTGCGCTACCACAGCCGGTGGAACGATTTGACCGAGGATGATTTCCGGCTGATGTTTTCCGAAGAACCCGTTTCCTTAAACGGATACATGATGCAGGTCGGCGTCAAGCCGGCGGAAAACGTTCCGGCAGGACGGCCCTTGGCCGATTACGCGTTCAGCGACGTGTGTTACGAATATTTGGACAAGATAACCGCGTTGTGCAAGGAATATGGTGTAGAATTGATTTTGATGAAATCCCCCAGCGTTTACCCCTACTGGTACGACGAGTGGGACGCGCAGATAAAGGAATATGCGGAAAAAAACCAGATAAAGTACCTCAATTGCGTCAATAATGAAGAAATCGGCCTTAACTTCCAGACCGACACCTTTGACGGTGGGCTGCACTTAAACGTGGGCGGCGCGGAGATTTACAGCAACTTCCTGGGAAGATGGCTGCAAAGTGAAACGGGAATTTCCGACCTTCGCGGCGATAGCGAGCTTTCCCATGAATGGGAGCAAAAGGCGGCCGACTACGACGCAAAAAAATCCGAAAAATATAGAGAACTGACGGATTCGTAGTTACATTCACAGTAACGATTCGTAATCGAACCGTCACGTTAACGGCCGGCGGCCGTGCGGCGGGAAAACCTCCCGCAAATGGCAACAAACAATTTAAGAAAAGAAAGGATGTATGAAAATGAAAAAGAAACTAGTAAGTCTTATGTTGGTAATTATGGTTTGCATGTTCTCACTCGTCGCCTGCGGCGGTGGTGATGACAAAGGAAACGACGGTAACAATGACGGCGGCGGCGCGTCCAATACGCCGGGTGATTCTACCTCGGGTTACACGTTCGAATACAAGGGAACGAGCATCAGCGTGAATACCGCCATTGAGCCCGTCGTGGAGAAAATTGGCGATCCGACCTCCAAGTTCGAGGCTCCGAGTTGCGCGGGACAAGGGACGGACTTTATTTACACCTACAGCGGATTTGAGATTGACACGTCACCGGCCGAAAACATCACGAACGCCATCGCGGCCATCATCATCGTCTCTGACGAGGTGGAGACGCCGGAGGGCATCACGATTGGCAGCACGAAGGAAGACGTCGAGGCCGCCTACGGCACCGACTATACCGAGAGCAACGGCATGATGACCTACACGAAGGGAGACATGAAATTAAACTTCCTGCTTAAGAACAACGTCGTGGATTCCGTACAATATATGTCGAACGCGCTGAACTAATGAAACCGTACTCGTTCGCCTTACACACTTAAAAAGGATGCCATTCATGGCCAAACGGCCTTGATGGCATCCCCTTTTTATGCCATAGGAAACTTCGTTCCCTATGACACAAACCCCTCCGGGGGATGCGCAAGCAAGCTTGCGAGCCGACTTTCAAGCTTCATCTGACTGTGAATAGTAACAGCTTTCTTCAAAAATAACTTTGCAGTCCTTGACATGACACGCAATCCCGCATTTTATGATTTTCGTCATACCGTCCAAACGCGGCTGAGAAAGATAGTCTTCATCCAGAATCTGTTGCAATGCTTTTGCGCACCCCACATCCAAATTACCGTCATCCGAATATTTAACCTCAATCACAATTCCAAGTTTCTCCGTCTGCGATTCGATAACGATGTCCGCATATCCTTTTCCACTTTCCCGATTCGAGATGACCTTCCAATCTTCCCTATGTCGCAACAACCCGAGCAAAAATCCGTGATAAAAGTTTTCCTTTAAATCTTTTCTAATCGCTGTATCCCGGATGCTAATCGTCTCATTCAGATTTTCAGAAAAGATTCGTTGCACCGTCTTTGCATCAGCCGTCCGAAAAGCCTCACAAAGCGCGGCTCGTCTTGAACTATTTTCCGCCGCCTTCACCTGAACCCAGTCGGAAATGTTTTCCATAAAAATATTGAGGATTTCCCTATTGGGGATTGCAAGTGTCCACATATTCTCTGGCCGCTTCCCCCTCTGTGTCAAATACCCCGTGGTAAAAAGAACGCTCCACACATGATCAATCTTATTATAAAGTTCCTTATACGCCAGTTCCTCATTTACTTTCTTCGTAATAGTTTCACCGGCAATCAGCCGTTCTATATCATCCCTCGTCTCAGGCTTCGACATTTCCAGCAGGCACCTGACCACTTCATTACTACTGGTGTTCGACCAGTAATCTTGCGGTTCGGCATTCTCATCATCTAACAAATCATCACAATAACTGATAACGTCCCACGGACAATAAACATCTACATTACCGAAACGGCGCGGGCGTGTAAACAAGCTGACCTTGCTACGCCTTTTCAGCAAATCTTTTATCATCCTTGTCTTATCAACATAATAATATCCTTCCGTCCGAATTTCCTCAAAATTTTCAATCCCGACGGGCAACATTTTCTTTTCTAAATCCGGCATCCATCGTCGCGCCGGGATAGGCTGCGCAAGCAGCATATACCTTTCCGTCCCGTGTGCAAATCAAAAAGGGTGAATTTCCTGAATGAAATTCACCCTTTCGAAAACGGATTACCACTGCAAGTCGGGTCATCCTCTTCTATCTCGACGCTTCTAAAACATCACGAACTTACATTTACTCATTCTCACCGTATCCCGGCTGTGACACGTTTCCAGACATCACCGGACGATACTTCAAATCCATGAATGCCGGGAAGTTCTTCTTCCATGTCTTCTCCAAATCATCCGAATATCCCAGAATCATCTGTGGCTGCTCGTTTGCATAGTAGCCAAGCGCCTCCTTCGTCTGTTCCTCGCTCAGGCTGACACCGGTAACCTTCCCGTCCGTCGTGTACAGCCGCATCTCGCTCACGCTGTTCCGCCCCGTACGCCTGAAATAGTATGCCCAAATCAGGTTCCGGTTCGTCACGATGGAAGCCTTCGTGCCACGGATGTATATCGTCCAACGCCTGCCGACCCAGGTTTCCTTGCCAATTGGATGAGCCGTCTCGAAGTCCGCGTCGATGTCCGACAAGGAAACCGCGCTGTTCTCGCGCAGGTACTTATGTATCTGAGACGCATACTGGGTGCCAAAGATACCAATAATGTTATAAATGGCAAACAGAGCCAACGCCAAGGCCACGATTTGTAATACCCAGAAGAACACGTAATACACGCCGCCAAGCTTGTCGGTTTCCAAATTATAGAAGTAGAACTTGTCAGTCGCTCCCTCTTCAAAACCATACTCCGCCAGAGTTTCCCGGTAGTAACGCTCCATCTCCGGATCCATCGGAGTCCACGTTCCCTTAAACTTCGCAGAATCCGGCGGGGCGACCGTCCCGGTCTCGTCACTAAAATAATCCCAGGCCTGATTCATCAAGTTGTACATCTTGTTCTGCTCGGACTTCCTCGTATAAATGCTGTAGAAATACCAAATTTCCGTATCATTCTCATAATCAGGAATCGACGTAAACGCAATGTAGCTGTAGCCGTCCGTGCTCGTGCTGCTGCCGCCGTACTTACGCGTCGTCGTGGTCGTATGCTCCACGTACTCCTCCAGAATACAGTCCGCCTCGACTTCCACATACTTCCACTCGTAAGTGGCCGGATCTTTTTCCACGTCAAGGTCAATGGCCCCGGTTATCACGTTGAACACCGCGAACTTCGTCCAAACCAAAATCCCTATCACCACTACAAGCGAAATGACCGCCCTGATTACATGGGACTTTCTGGCCTTCTTTCTCAATGTCTCAAGCATTTTTCTGTCACCCTTCCTCTCGTACACCCACATGGGACATGCTTGAAATAATCCATGGGGCGTCGCCTTTTTATTATAAAAGATGCCGTATAGAGTACACTTCACGAAGCCGTGAATCGTAACGCCGCCGGCGACATCTTTTTTCGGAGAAATGCCACCATGCACATGGCCGTCTGTCGACACTTCTCACACCTTATACATATTATCATTTATTTCCCCAAAAAACAATGTTTTTATCTGTTTTTCAACGAATTTTTTCGAGACTAGACAGTAGCATGGTAACAACCATTTTACACAATCCTGCAAAAAAAATACTAGAGCCTTTTATGCAAATGTGTTATAGTGAAACAAACTAAAACAGACTCGAAAGTAAAAGGAGGAACGTGCAACATGAAAATGAATTGGAACGCGGGATGGAAATTTACCAAGGACTCCGTCCAAATCAGAGCAAACGAATCCATATACGGGCAGGGAAACTGGGAGGCAGTCGACCTTCCGCACACCTGGAACGGGACGGACGGGCAGGACGGCGGCAATGATTACTACCGCGGAACCTGCCTCTACGCCAAGACTTTGAAGAAAGAGGACGTTTCCGGCGCGGACGACGTATATCTGGAATTCGAAGGTGCCAACTCTTCCGCCGACGTTTATGTAAACGGGCAGGCGGCCGGACATCATGACGGCGGCTACTCGACCTGGCGGGTCAACGTCACCGAACTGCTCAAAGAGGAAAATGAAATTGTCGTGGCAGTGGACAACGCTCCCAACGACCACGTTTATCCGCAGATGGCAGACTTTACCTTCTACGGCGGACTCTATCGGAACGTTAATTTACTCTGCGTGAACAAGGCACGTTTCGACCTTGATTATTATGGCGGCCCCGGCCTCATGGTCACTCCGAAAGTCGAAGGTGCCGACGCGAAAGTGCACGTCGAGGCATTCCTCACGGGAACGAACGGCACCCAAAGCGTCACCTTCACTATACTTGACGGAGAAAATGTCGTGGCCGAAACTTCCACGGCGGCAACGGACGCGAAAGCCGACATGGAAATTTTAAGCGTCCGTTTCTGGAACGGAAAGAAAGATCCGCATTTATACACGATGAAAGCCGTATTGTCCGATAACGGCAACGTTCTGGACGAGCGGATTGTCCGTTTTGGCTGCCGCAGCTTTTCCATTGACCCGGAAAAGGGATTTTTCCTGAACGGGGAAAGCTATCCGCTGCACGGCGTGTCCCGTCATCAGGACCGCCCGCAAATTGGCAACGCCCTATGCAAAGAACACCACAAGGAAGACATTGACCTGATTCTGGAAATGGGAGCGGGCACCATCCGTCTCGCGCACTACCAGCATGACCAGTATTTTTACGACCTCTGCGATGAGAAAGGACTCGTCATCTGGGCCGAGATTCCGTACATTTCCCAGCACATGCCGGGCGGCCGTGAAAACACGATTTCCCAGATGAAGGAACTCATCACGCAAAACTACAACCATCCTTCTATCGTGGTCTGGGGATTGTCCAATGAAATCACGATGGGCGGGGCCGATGACCCCGACTTATTGGAAAACCACCGAATCCTCAACGACCTGGCACATGAAATGGATTCCACGCGCCTGACGACGGCGGCGGTAATTTCCATGTGTAGCACCGAGGCCGAATATATCAAGATTCCAGACGTGATTTCCTACAACCATTATTACGGATGGTATGGCGGCGACACGTCGATGAACGGGGAATTTTTCGACAAGTTCCATTCCGAGCACCCGGACATCGCCATTGGCATGAGCGAATATGGCTGCGAGGCGCTGAACTGGCACACCTCCCATCCGGAACAAGGGGACTACACCGAAGAATATCAGGCCTATTATCATGAAGAACTTATCAAGCAGCTCTTCACGCGGCCGTTCATCTGGGCCACCCACGTATGGAACATGTTTGATTTCGCGGCCGACGCAAGAGCCGAGGGCGGCGAGGACGGCATGAACCACAAAGGGTTGGTAACCTTTGACCGCAAATACAAAAAGGATTCTTTCTACGCCTACAAGGCATGGCTGTCCGACGAGCCGTTCGTGCATGTCTGCGGCAAGCGCTACGTTGACCGCGTGGAAGATGTGACGAAAGTGACCGTGTACTCCAACCAGCCGGAGGTGGAACTGTTTGCAAACGGGGAAAGCCTTGGCAGGCAAACGTCGGACGTGCATTTCTTCTACTTCGACGTGCCGAATACGGGTGAGACGACCATCGTGGCCAAGGCAGGCGAATGCTCGGACGAAAGCCACATCCGCAAGGTGGATGAGTTCAACGAGGAATATCGCATGAAGGAAACGGGTGACGTCATCAACTGGTTTGAAATCGACATGCCGGAAGGGTATTTTTCCATCAATGACAAAATCAGCGACATCCTTGCCACCATGCAGGGGAAGATGTTCATGATGTCGTTTGGCGCTTCCATGATGAAGAAGATGAAAGGCGACGGCAAAAAGGGCGCCGGTGCCGGATTCGACCTGAAAAATACGGACATGATGAAAATGATTGGCGGCTTCAGCGTGAAGCGAATCCTTTCCATGATGGGCACCATGGGTGCGGAAGCCATGTCCAAGGAGGAAATTCTTGAATTAAATAAAAAATTAAATAAGATCAAGAAAAAGTAAAAAGATCCATGGAATTTAAAAGGATGCGGATATCCCCTAGCAAACCGTCCACGTCCTCCCATGAGGGAGCCGTCGCCCACTTTTTGCAAATCTGAACCAGGCCGCCGACGATAAAGGAGCAGGCGGTCTCGGGTGACACCCGCATGGGATTTCCCGCTTTTATATACTCCATGAACTCGAGGAAAAAACTGCGGTACATCTCCTCGGTGAGGATGTCGAGCAACACGGAAAAAGCACCGCTTTCCATGACATTACCGATAATCTTTTCATGTTGATGCAAAAATTCAAAAAAATGAACCGACATTAAATAACAGTATTCCAACGGGGGAGCGAGTGTCTCCCCCGTTTTCGCGCCCGCCTCCCCGGCTTGTCCTGCCTCCGCGTCCACTGCCTTCGCGTCCGCCATCCCCGCGTCCGCCACTCCCGCGTCTACCACCCGCTCTTCCTGCATCCGGGTCAGGCTCTTCGCGTAAAATCCTTCCGAAATGTGCCGCACGAAAGCCGCGAAAAAGTCATACTTGTCCGCGAAGTGTTTGTAAAACGTGGCCCTTCTTACCATGGCCTTCTCACAAAGCGCGTTGACCGTGATGGAATCGAAGCCCTCCTGCTGCAGAAATTCCAAAAACGTGTCAAACAAGGCCTTCCTCGTCTTAACAATTCTCAAATCCACTTTTTCTTCCATCGCGTCAGCCTCCGTTCGTTTGCAAATACCGGTCATCTGTCAATTAAGTAACAAAATAAAAATACTGTACGTTGTAAAATCCCTTTCTTTTGTATATTATCATAATACGTAACATATGTCAATTAAATACGCAAACGTCATTTAAAAGCACATATGTTACCGTTACAATTCAGCGCCGCGCCAGCGCGGGCTGGTTACTTTTTACATTAACGATTTGAAACAAGAGGAGGGGAACAAAAACATGGGCGCAAAAACCAAAAACAAGCCAGACAAAAACTTCATGCTGCGTCTCTCCAACCTAATCGTGGACAAACGCAACCTGATTTTCTTTTTGTACATCATTCTGGTCATTTTTTCGGCATTTTCCAACAACTGGGTCAACGTGGAAAACGACCTGACCGCCTACCTGCCGCCGGACTCCGCAACAAGGCGCGGCCTTGACGTGATGGCGGAAGAGTTCGTCACGTTCGGAACGGACCAAGTCATGATTGACAGCATTACATATGACGAAGCCAAGCGGCTTTCGGATACGATTGCCGCGATGGACGGCGTACAGTCCGTGGAATTTAACGACGGAAAAGAGCATTATTGCCAATCGGCCGCCCTTTACTCGGTGACTTACGATTACGACGAATCGGATGAACGTTGCATGGAGGCGCACGAGGCGGTTCTTGGCGCGCTGTCGGCCTACGACCTCTATTATACGTCTTCTTTTGAAAATACTTCCGAGGAAATCATTACCATGGAAATGAGCAAAATCGTGGTCTACGTGGCCGTCGTCGTCGTGCTGGTGCTAATACTGACCTCCCAGACCTATGCGGAAGTGCCGGTACTGCTTTTGACCTTCGTCTCCGCCGCCATCGTCAACATGGGAACCAACTTTTTACTGGGTACGATTTCCTTCGTCTCCAACTCGGTCACCATCGTGCTGCAGCTCGCGCTATCCGTGGATTACGCGGTCATTTTCTGCAACCGTTATAAAGAAGAACATCAGACGCTGCCGGTTCGCGACGCGGTGGTCGTCGCACTGAGCAAGGCAATCCCGGAAATCTGTGCCAGCAGCCTTACCACGATTGGCGGGCTGGCCGCGATGATGTTCATGCAATTCAAAATCGGACCGGACATGGGCATTTGCTTAATCAAGGCCATCATTTTGAGCCTTTTGTCCGTCTTCCTGCTCATGCCGGGACTGCTGGTGCTTTTCGGCAAGTGGATGGACAAAACCGTGCACAAGAACTTCGTCCCCCAGATTCCCTTCGTGGGGAGATTTGACTACAAGACCCGTTTTGTCATTCCGCCGGTTTTCGTGCTGTTGATTATCGCGGGCTATTTTTTCTCCGCAAAATGTCCCTACGTCTACGGCTACGGCTCCCTGACGACGCCCCAGCTAAATGACACGCAGATTGCGGCGCAAAAAATCAAGGACACGTTTGGCTCGGACAACATGGTGGCGCTCGTCGTCCCTGCCGGAAACTACGGCAAGGAAAGCCAGCTCCTCGAAGAACTTTCCAATTTTGATGAAGTTTCCTCGACGCTCGGACTCTCCAACACGGAAGCCATGAGCGGCTACATGTTGACCGACAAACTGACCCCACGTCAATTTTCGGAATTGATAGACATGGATTACGAACTGGCCGAGCTTGTCTATACCGCCTATGCAGCGGACAAAGAGGATTACGGCAAAATCGTCGGCGGGATTTCCGGCTATGGCGTGCCGCTGATGGATATGTTTTTCTTTGTCTACGAGGAAGTGCAAGAGGGCTACGTGACGCTTGACGATGACCTGATGGACACATTGGAGGATGCCTATTCGCAGATGAGCAACGGCAAAAAACAGCTTCAGGGGGAAAACTACAGCCGGGCGCTCATTTACCTGACCCTTCCGACAAGCGGCGACGAAACCTACGCGTTTCTCGACACGATAGAAAAAACGGCTCGCAAATATTACCCCGAGGGGGATGTTTACGTGGTGGGGGATTCCTCCAGCGAATATGATTTCCAGAAAACCTTTTCCACGGACAACATTATCATCAGCATCGTTTCCATCCTCATCGTGCTGGCGGTACTCTTGTTCACGTTCAACTCCGTCGGCATGCCGTTGCTTTTGATATTGGTCATCCAGGGCTGTATCTGGATTAATTTCAGCATCCCGTACCTGCAAAACCAAGGTGTATTTTTCATGAGTTACCTGGTCGTAAGTTCCGTGCAGATGGGAGCCAACATTGATTACGCCATCGTCATTTCCAGCCGTTACATGGAATTAAAAGACAAGATGGCAAAAAAGGATGCCATCATCGAAACGTTGAATTTCGCGTTCCCGACCATCATCACCTCCGGCTCCATGATGGCGCTCGCGAGCGTCTTGATTGGAAACCTTACCTCGGAAGCCGCCATCGCCGGCATCGGGCAAAGCCTGGGACGCGGCACGGTGATTTCCATCCTCATCGTCATGTTCGTGCTGCCGCAGCTTTTACTGCTGGGCGAAAAGTGGATTGACCGAACCTCGTTCGCCATTTCAACTCCGTTAAAACGCGGAACGTGGAAAGGAACGACCCGCATCGACGGCCTCGTGTCAGGAGAAATTTCGGGTCGCGTTTACGGCGTGGTAAACGTGGTAGTGGACGGCGATGTCAACGTGAACTTGATATACGGAAATGCCGTAAACGACGAGGCCGAAAAGACGCCGGCGGGATACATTGAAGAAAGCCTCGCAAGCAGGGCGGACGACGATGTGGCACCGACACGTACAAGCGATGCGGATTGCAATGCGGTGCCGACACGTACAAGCGGCGCAAACGCGTCAGGCAATAACGGCGATGACGGCAATAACATCAAAATGGAGGACGTGTAAAATGCGAAAACCAAATCAAAGACCCCGCCGCAATCAGCGGGGCATCAAACTTGAAACGCCCCGAGGGGCGGGGTATTTGACCCTCGCGGCAGTCGCCAAATGCCTGCAAGCAGTCACTTGGCTCGTTGCTCGCGGGAATAAAGCCCATGGTCATAACTTGATGAAAACATTGGCGGCGTTTCTGGCCGCGTCACTCGTGCTCTCCCTACCATTACCGGTCTTGGCGGACAATGGCGCGTCCGGGCAGGGAGACTTGGAGCCAGGTAACTGCGAGCAGGACGGCTCTGGGCAAAGCGTCCCCGGGCAGGATGCGTCCAATCCAGATAAATTTAATCAGGCGGTGGTCGTCCTAAGCTCCGCGCAAGATTTGCTCACCCTGGAAAAACGCTGCTCGCTCGACACGTACTCGCGCGGAAAAACATTTCTCTTGGAAAACGACGTCGACCTTGGTGACAAGACGGTGACCATCCCCAGCTTCGGCGGAGTATTCGACGGGCAGGGACACACGATTTCCGGTCTCGTGATCACGGAGGGAATATCCGACTGCGGCTTGTTCGCATACGTGCAGGAAACGGGCGAAATCCGCCACCTAAACGTGGAGGGCATGGTGGTTCCCGCCGGAACACAAGCACGGGTCGGGGGCATCGCCGGAAACAACGGCGGCACCATTTTGGAATGTTCTTTTTCCGGCCTTGTTCGCGGCACGGATTACGTGGGCGGCATCGCCGGAAACAACGAGGCCGGCGGACAGCTTGTCAACAGCACCATGACGGGAGCCGTGATCGGCACGCATTTTACCGGCGGCATCACGGGACAAAACGAAGGTGTCATCTTCTCCTGCCATAATCACGCGGCAGTGAACACCGTGCTTACTGAGACCCAAAACAATCTCGAAGGACTCGGCGATATGGTCTACCGCCTCTGGAAGAGCTACAATTCTGAGGAAGGGGTTCCCTCCACGACGGACACCGGCGGAATCGCCGGTTATTCGACCGGCATCATCCGCGAATGTGAAAATGCCGGGGACGTGGGATATCCGCACGTCGGCTACAACGTGGGCGGTATCGTCGGCAGGCAGTGCGGCTACATGGCGGCATGCAAGAATGAGGGACACGTTTACGGCAGAAAGGACGTTGGGGGCATCGCCGGCCAAATGGTTCCCAACGTAAGCCTCGCGTATGAAAATAGCCCCATGGCGGAAATCCGTGGCGAGCTTGACACATTGCAAACGATGTTAGACCAGCTCATGACCGACGCCGGAAACGCCGGAGACAAAATTTACGCCCGCCTGAAACAGATTTCTACATATACTGACAGTGCCAGGGACAGTGCGCGGTGGATGGGCGACTACATGGTGGATTATGCCAATGACGGAATCCAAAAGGTCAACGACGCGTCGGCAGTCGCCGCAAGCTACCAAAGCCGCTTACAAACCATTCGCGGCGAATTTGAAGACATCCAAGAACGATTTGGAGATTGCCGTCAGGATCTGCAAAATCTGCGGGAAGAAGTGGAAAACTCCGAAAATTTCAATCACCTAGGGGAATTGGCCGACCAGCTGGACACACAGCTTCAAGACTTGTGGCAGGGCTCGGAGGACGGAAATTTTGACATAAATGACGACGTCGACGCGCTGCGCCAAAGGCTGCAGGCCGTCAATGACACACTGTCCGCGATAAGGGACGAAATCAACAACTGTTTCGGCGACGAAGAAAAAGACGAGTTGAAATCCATCCGCGACAATTTCAACGCCGTTTGCGACGACCTGGACGCTTCGTCGGAGCACCTGCACCAGTGCCTATCCGACATGCTAAACGAGGAACCGGTCAGCATTCCGGCAATTGACGGCGAATTTTCCAACCAGTCGCAACAACTTTCCTCCTCGTTAAATGCCATCTCCGGCCAGCTTTCCCTGATGAACGACGAGATGCGCACCTCAAAAGACAACATTCTTGCCGACATGCAGAACGTCAACAAACAATTTATGAAGATTATGAACCTCTTTCTTGACGCGTTGGACGAAGTGCAGGACTTGTCTTATGAGGACGTGTACGAGGACGTTTCGGACGAGGACATCGCAAATACCACGCGGGGCAAGGTGGAAGGCTGCACGAACCTCGGCGTAATCGAGGCAGACGTAAACGTTGGTGGCATCGCCGGGGCGATGGCCATGGAATATGACTTTGACCCGGAGGACGACGAGAAGGATGCCGAGCACAAATCCTACCGTTATACTTACCAGACGCGGGCAATTCTTTCAGGCTGCGTCAATTATGGCGAAATCCTGGCAAAGAAAAATTGCTCCGGCGGCGTGGCGGGACGCATGGATCTGGGAATCATTATTGGCGGGCAAAGCTATGGCATCATAAGCAGCAACGGAGGGGATTACGTGGGCGGCATTTGCGGCTACTCCCTCTCCACCATCCGTGACAGCCATGCCAAATGCATTTTGGGAGGCGGAAAATACGTCGGCGGGATTGCCGGATCCGGCGGAACGATAAGCCGCTGTCGCTCCATGGTTTCCATCGTCTCCGCGAACCAATTCGCCGGGGCAATCGCCGGCGAAGTCGAGGGCGCGGCAAATGAGAACTATTTTGTGTCGGAACAACTTGCCGGCATCAACCGCACGAGCTACGCCGGGCAGGCCGAAGGCATTTCCTATGAACAAATGCTCTCCTTGCCGGAAATCCCTGATGCCTTCCGCTGTCTGACCGTGACGTTTCGCACGGATGACCGGCTGGGAGAAACGCAACAATCCGAGAAGGATCTGAAAAATTATGAACATACGGTGCAAAAAATGCTCTGGCTTCCTTATGGAAGCCGGGTTGCGACGACAGATTACCCACAGCCGGAACCGCCGCAAGGCTACTATTTGGCCTGGGATCAGCCAGAAATTGTAACACTCACGGCGGACACGGTCGTGACCGGGCACTATTTACAATATGCCACGCTGCTGTCTGCCGATATCCTACAAGAAGACGGCCGGCCCGCGGTTCTCGTGGAAGGACAATTTAAGCAGGACGACGTCGTCTCGGCGGCGCAGACGGGCGCGGCAAGCGAGGAGCGCGTCAACGGACACGAGGTACTTGAACATTGGGTCGTGTGCTGGCCTGACGACGGCCAGGAGAGCCGGAACGTGCGCTACCACCCGAACAATGGAAACATGAAAAAAATATGCATTTATGTCAAGGGTGAAAATGGATGGGAAAAGGCCGATACCACCGTGAGCGGCGGACACGTCCTGATTCCCGCAACGGGCGGCGAACTTGAATTCGCCGTAGTAAAAACATCACTTTTCGCGGGTATGTAAGAAACATTGGCAGTCCGATCTCGCTCCTTACGGATAAGAAGCATTTACGGGGTTGCTGTTCACGGGGCTGTGCGCTTCTACGCTCCCGCTCTGGTCCGTCCTAAGCGTGCGCCACTGGCACACAGCACCGCCGTAGCCGATTTAAAATGGCCGAATGCCGTGACTATCCAGAAAAGATGGCACTTGCATTCGCCAGGAAATAATGATAAACTACCAATATCGCATCGTCACACTCATGCGAATCGGAGGTTGGCATGAAATCAAAGACAAAGAAAATCATTTTATTCACCCTGCTTGCCATCGCAATTCTCATTGCCACGTTGTTAATCGGCGGCAGAATGTATTTAAAGAACGTTAAGTTCCCGCGTCCCCCTAAGGTTGACGCAAACAAAAGGCACATCGCCTGCATTGGCGACAGCGTCACTTATGGTGCGGGCGTGCTTGGTCAAAGAAGCACCTCAACCTACCCGGTATATTTGCAAGGCTTGGTCGGCGACGACTGGCAAGTACTCAATTACGGCCTGAGCGGACGGACGCTGATGGACTCCGCAGACGTGCCCTACACGAAGGAAGAAATGTATCCCGAAACGCTTGCCTGCGAGGCAGACGTCTACATCGTCATGCTGGGTACGAATGACGCAAAATATTTTAACTGGAACGCTGAAAATTATGAAAGCGACCTGACGGCCTTCCTGCAAAAATATATCGAAATCGCCGGAGCTGACGGCGTGTACGTCATACAGCCATTAAAGTGCTTCGTCGTGGAAGGGAAAACCGAGGTAGGACATGCCATTAAAAACGAAAACGTCATCGAGGCTTGTGAAATTATCGCCCGTGTCGCCCAAAAACTGCAGGTAAACGTCATCGACTTGTACACGTTTGCCGAAGATCATCCCGAATGGCTTCCCGATGGCATCCATCCAAACGCCGAGGGCAATCGGGAAATTGCGAACTACATTTACTCACATCTTGATTTAAGTTGATAAATCGTTTGAAAATACGCGTTACCTGTGTACCATGACACTTTAATTTTAAAACAAATTGTTTGGAACAACGAGTCCGGCTTGCCGGACTCTCGCGCCGGGCATCCGTCAGCTCTAGCTGACATACTTCCTTTGGATGCCCGTGTGCATAAAAAGGGCGAGACATCATGTCTCGCCCTTTTAAAAAACAATTTAACCTTCAAATACCTATTATTATGCCACCGCCAGGAACCCGCCGTTATATCCCGCGTTCTCCTGCGCCTGCTTCATCGCCGGACTCTGCTGCGCCGCCGTCACAGTACGGGTCGTGCCGCCAGATACATAAACGTCGCCGCATTCCGGACAAATATCAGTCTTGTACGTGACGGACTGGCTTACAACCTCACGGCCTTCCCTCATCGCCTCGGCACGCTCTCTTCCCACATGCTCCATCTCATGTCCGCGCACCTTCGAAGCCGACTGCTCCGGAGCTATATGTGACGCCGTCTTGAAAGACACGCCCGGATCGTCCGAACCATCCTGATACTTACGGTTCGCGCACGTCTGACACTCCGACTCCTTCATGACCTCCTGGGCACTCTTGCCCTCGGAAGCATCCTGCACCCGATCGTCCAACGCCGCTCTGCGCTCTATGGCCGCCTTGTTCCCATCCAAATACTCAATCCTGCTGCGCACCGCCATCGCCGTCGTGTCCGACAAGAGCTTGCGCATAAGCTCCGTCTTGTCCACCGGTGCTTCCGTCACCTGCCTGACCGGGTTGACCGGCTGTACCGGCGTACCCGTCTGTGCCTCGGGTATGACCGACATGCGAACCTGCGGCGTATCCTGTGTCTGTGATGCCGCGCGAACCTGCGCTGCCTGCGTCTCGGTCGCCGATGCCGCACGATTTATCGAACTTTCAACGGTTCCCTGTACGGAAGAAATCGGCTTATACGGAGTTACATACGGTGTATAACCAACACTTGATATGGCCCCTATCATAAAAAACACCTCCCATGTCCTACCAACCTAACGCCCCGCTCCCTCTCACAAATCAAATGGAACGACACGTTAAAACTTCTTGCTTTTTCTTTGTAAATAGTATAACTCCGCTTTTAAAAAAAGGCAAGAGAAAACTTTTGATTCTAACCATATTCAACAATTAACTGTTACTTTGTTACTTTTCACGGGGTGGGGAAATAAGACACGATAATAAGGGACTCTTGTG